>NZ_JACRUK010000037.1 GCF_014305155.1 Flavobacterium muglaense | reverse complement strand
AAAAAGGAGTAGAAATCAATAGATATCTACTCCTTTTTAGGTCTTAATTTATTAGAAACACTTTTTCAGTGCCCTCCATAAGTGAACGGTTTTTGTATGTATTGTAGAGACGGACTATAATCTGTCTTTTTCATGTTAAAGACGGACTGCTGTCCGTCTCTACATAAAAAATTATTTTACTTCTTCAAACTCTACGTCTTCAACATCATCTCCTTGAGCAGCAGCTTGTGGCTCTGCAGCAGCTTGACCTTGTTCTCCTTGAGCGTACATAGCTTCAGTAGCAGTTTTCCAAGCAGCGTTGATGTTATCAAGTGCAGTTTGAATAGCTGGAATATCTTGAGATTGGTGAGCCATTCTCAATTCAGTCAATGCATATTCTACAGCAACTTTATGATCATCAGCTAATTTATCTCCTAGGTCTTTCAATTGCGTTTCAGTTTGGAAGATCATTCCATCTGCTTCGTTCAATTTTTCAGCTCTAGATCTTGCAACTTTGTCAGACTCAGCGTTAGCTTCAGCGTCTTGTTTCATTCTTTCGATTTCTTCAGATGTTAATCCAGAAGAAGCTTCGATACGGATATCGTGAGATTTTCCAGTTCCTTTATCAGTTGCCGAAACTTTGATGATACCATTTGCATCAATATCAAAAGAAACCTCAATTTGAGGAACTCCTCTTGGTGCTGGTGGAATACCGTCTAAGTTAAAACGTCCAATAGTTTTGTTATCAGCAGCCATTGCTCTAGCTCCTTGAAGAACGTGAAGTTCAACAGTTGGTTGAGAATCTGCAGCTGTAGAGAAAACTTGAGATTTTTTAGTTGGAATAGTAGTATTAGCTTCGATTAAGATAGTCATAATTCCACCCATAGTTTCAATACCTAAAGATAAAGGTGTAACGTCAAGTAACAATACATCTTTTACATCTCCAGAAAGAACTCCACCTTGAATAGCTGCTCCAATTGCAACAACCTCATCAGGGTTAACTCCTTTAGACGCTTTTTTACCAAAGAATTTTTCAACTTCTTCAGCAATTCTTGGCATACGTGTAGATCCACCAACTAAGATAACTTCGTCAATATCAGAAACAGATAAACCTGCATCTTTCAACGCTCTAGCCACTGGTGCCATAGAACGTTTCACTAATGAATCAGTTAATTTTTCAAATTGAGCTCTAGATAATTTTTTAACTAAGTGCTTAGGTCCTGAAGCTGTAGCCGTTACGTATGGTAAGTTGATTTCAGTTTCAGTAGAAGATGATAATTCAATCTTCGCTTTCTCAGCAGCTTCTTTTAAACGTTGTAATGACATTGGGTCAAGACGCAAGTCAATTCCTTCTTCAGCTTTAAATTCGTCAGCCAACCAGTCAATAATTTCGTGGTCAAAATCATCTCCACCTAAGTGCGTATCTCCATTTGTAGATAATACTTCAAAAACTCCGTCTCCTAATTCAAGAACAGAAATATCAAATGTACCTCCACCTAAATCGTAAACAGCAATTTTTTGATCCGTTCCTTTTTTATCTAATCCGTAAGCAAGTGCCGCAGCAGTTGGCTCATTGATGATACGCATTACTTTAAGACCTGCAATTTCACCAGCTTCTTTAGTCGCTTGACGTTGTGCATCATTAAAGTAAGCAGGAACAGTAATAACTGCTTCAGTAACTGTTTGACCTAAATAGTCTTCAGCAGTTTTTTTCATTTTTTGTAGCGTCATTGCTGACAATTCTTGAGCAGAATATAAACGACCATCAATATCCACACGTGGTGTATTGTTGTCTCCTTTTACAATCTTGTAAGAAACTCTTTTTGCTTCAGCCGAAACTTCACCAAAACCTTGTCCCATAAAACGTTTAATAGAAGCAATTGTTTTGGTAGGATTTGTTACCGCTTGTCTTTTTGCAGGATCTCCCACTTTAATTTCTCCACCTTCAACAAAAGCGATGATAGATGGTGTAGTTCTTTTTCCTTCTGCATTAGGAATAACAACTGCTTCATTACCTTCCATTACAGAAACACAAGAGTTTGTCGTACCTAAATCAATTCCGATTATTTTACCCATTTTTAATATATTTAATTTAATGTATACTCGTTTTTATTACTTGCTGACTGTAAAGCAATCTTTGTGCCAACACAAAACCCCCTTGCCAATTGTCAGTTTTTGTTAAAATGGCGGAAAATAATCTGCCATCCTGACACTCTTACCCTACTGCCATTGATAAAATCATAAAAACAAACTGTCAGTTTCTTAATAATAAGAGGCATCTTCCCGCTCCCGAAAGCTTTCGGGACGCTATATCTTTATGTTCTTAAATAAAGAACATAAAGAATATCGCTGCTATCGGGGCTATGGTATTTATAGTTCAAAAATAACCTAATGAAATCTATTAATAAAATTTCGAAATCACAGCGCTTTTTCAATAACAAGTTAACTAAAATGAAAGTTTGATTATATTTACAACTTCCATAACTAGACATGAGAACTTCATGATGAAGTCTGTGTTTGAAATCTCCAATTGAAAAGCCATCTAGACAACAATTAAAAATGAACAATACCGCAATACTTCCAAGCAGCATTTCTTTTTTGAACGACTTAGCTACTAACAACAATAGAGACTGGTTCGCAGATCATAAAGAGAGCTATCTTGATGCACAAAACAACATGATCAATTTTGTAGCGCAACTGATTGAACTTATGAATGCACACGACGCGATCGAAAATGCCTCTGCCAAGAAAAGCTTGTACCGTATCTACAACGATGTGCGTTTTAGCAAAGACAAACTACCGTATAAAGTTCGCTTTGCCTTTAGTTTACAACGTTCTTCTAAAGCGAAAAGAGGTGGCTATTATATGAATATTCAACCGGGGAATAACTTCTTGGCTTGCGGCTTCTTCTCTCCTAACCCTGAGGATTTAAAAAGAATCAGGAAAGACATTGAACTTAACCCTGCCCTATGGCGCAAACTACTCCATGCAAAACCTATCAAAGATAATTTTGGCGATTTGACTGGTAATCAAGTACCCACATTCCCCAAAGGTTTCCCTAAGGATCACGAAGCCATTGATTTAATACGACACAAACAATTCATACTACGTCACAGTTTTACAGATGCCGAAATTCTGGCGCCTGATTTGGTTTTAAAAGTAAATAGTATCTATCAAACTGTGCGACCGTTTTTGGATCACTTAAGCATTGTTCTCACAAACGACTTGAATGGACAAAGCCTACTATAAGCAACAAACTTATACAACCGCTCTTTAACTGTAGCAAAAACCATCTATATTTCCTTAAATCATATTTAAACTATTACCTGATAAAACTAAAAAATTACTTAATTTAGTCCAAAACAATTCATCTATTCAATCAACAGTTATGAAACATAAATTAGGCTTAGTGTTGTCTGGTGGCGGCGCTAGAGGTGTTGCTCATTTGGGTGTTATGAAAGCTTTAGAAGAATTTGGAATAAAACCCTCTATCCTTTCAGGAACCAGTGCTGGTGCTATTGCCGCAGCCTTTTATGCCAAAGGATATTCAATTGCTGAGATTTTGTCGATCATTAAAAAAGGACATTTTTTTAGTTTTTCTAATATCTTATTTAAAAAACAAGGCTGTTTTTCTATGAAAGGATTTGAAAGCATCTACGCTAGGTACTTTCCTACCAACTCTTTTTCTGAATTAAACATTCCTATTCATGTGGCAGCAACTGATATTTTAAAAGGTGAAATTGTTTATTTTTCATCTGGTGATCTCTCAAAGTCATTGATGGCTTCCAGTTGTGTTCCAGTTGTGTTCCAGCCTATCCAATACAACAACACTTATTATGTAGATGGGGGTGTTTTAGACAATTTCCCTATTGAACCATTATTACATCAATGCGAGCAAATTATTGGCATATCAGTGAATTCTATAAAAACCGAACTAACAGAGATTCACATGAACAACATACTGGATCGCAGTTTTCACTTATCATTAAGCAGTTCTGTAAAGGATAAAAAAGGGAAATGTGACTTATTTATTGAACCACCAGATATGAGTCAGTTTGGTCTTTTTGACATCAAGCGCATCGACCAAATCTATCAATATGGTTATGAATATGGTTTGTCATTAGAAAAAGAAATAAAAGCTTTATTCTAAAACTAGCCTTAGTACTATAGCTCTAAATACTATATTTTTAAAAGACTGGTTATCAAAGTAATTAGCTAAATCACTGGAAAAAACCTACCTAAATTAAAAAAATAAGGATCGAGAAACCTTTCCTTTTTTGAAAAAAAACGTAATTTAGTGTTCCGGATTTATAGCCCTGATTGAAACGGCATCCTTTTACTTGCTCCTTTAGCAAGTAAAAGATATAGTGAAAAGCAGGAAATAGCTCCAAATAATAATAGTATAAAAATACATACAATGAGATTAGAAGATTTTGACAATGACGAAGATAAAGTGATTCAAGACCACTTAAAACAAAAAACTTGGAATGAAATAAGAACTAATGACAGCTGGGCGATTTTTAAAATCATGGCCGAGTTTGTGAATGGTTACGAAAACATGGGACGTATAGGTCCGTGTGTGTCTATTTTTGGATCGGCGCGTACTAAACCAGAAGATAAATATTACTTACTTGCAGAGCGCATTGCCTACAAGATAAGCAAAGCGGGCTATGGTGTGATTACTGGTGGTGGTCCTGGAATTATGGAAGCCGGAAACAAAGGGGCGCATCTAGGCGGAGGTACATCGGTAGGATTGAATATCGTGCTTCCCTTTGAGCAGCATTTTAACCCTTATATTGACAGTGATAAGAATTTGAATTTTGATTACTTCTTTGTTAGAAAAGTAATGTTTGTTAAATATTCTCAAGGTTTTGTGGTGATGCCAGGAGGTTTTGGAACAATGGACGAACTATTTGAAGCGATGACTTTGATACAAACCAAAAAAATTGCGAAGTTCCCTATCATATTAGTTGGGAAAAGTTTCTGGTCTGGATTGATTGACTGGATCAAAACTGTTTTAATTGAAAAAGAACATACGGTGGGGCCAGACGATTTGAACTTAATTAAAATCGTCGATACCGAAGACGAGGTAGTAGAAGTACTGGATACCTTCTATAAAAAATACAAATTAGAACCTAATTTTTAATACTTAAAAGAGTTGTACGAACAGCTCTTTTTTTATGCCTTATTTTTAAAGTTCTTATAAATATGCGTATATTGGAATCTTAATCAAACAGCTATACATCAATGAGAATAGGTATTAAAATAGCGTTTATTTCTTTTTGTCTATTGACCTCTATACAACAGTACGCACAACACCGTTCCCAAATGGTTGTTGAAGTTAATATGGACACTAAAATGCTAACGGTTCAACAAGAAATAAACTATTTTAATGAATCGGATGATGTTTTGAACACCGTTGTTTTGAACGACTGGAACAATGGCTACTCAAATGTAAAATCTCCACTGGCCGAACGCTTTTCGGATGAGTTTTATCGTGGGTTTCATTTGGCCAAGGAAGAAGAAAGAGGACGTACAGATAACCTTACCTTAATTGATGATCAAAAACTGTTCTTGAGCTGGCTGCGCACAGATGACGATCCCGATGTGATTCTAGTAACGTTAAGAAAACCGCTTGCTCCCAATGAAAAAACGACCATTCATCTCACCTATACCGTAAAGATACCTTCGGACAAATTTACGAGATACGGCTATGATACTGCTGGCGGTATGAATCTTAAAACATGGTACCTCACTCCTGCCCGTTATATCAATCACCAATTTGTTAAATATGCCAATGAAAATCTTGATGATAGTGCAAATGCGGTATCAAACTTTGATATTGAATTAAAAGTACCCAAAGGACTGGCTGTAACTACTGATTTGAATGCTACGGAACCAACAACTGATGATGCCTTTGCTGTTTACAGACTTAGCGGCAAAAATCGTGTGAATTTTAGCCTTTTTATTGAACCCATAACTAGTTTTAAGAGTTTTAAAAGCAATACGGTTGAAGTGATCACCAACTTTCAAGAAAACAAAATCAGTATTCCTGAGCAATCTATTGTTATCAATTCCATCATAAATTACGTAAACGAGCACATTGGCACTTATCCGTTTGAAAAAATTGTGGTTTCACAAACAGAGTATGATCGAAATCCTTTTTATGGACTCAATCAACTGCCTTCATTCATCAGTCCATTCTCAGACGAATTTACTTTTGAAATTAAGTTTCTTAAGACCTATTTGAATGTGTACTTAAAAAACAGTTTGCGCGCAGACATAAGAAAGGAAGGCTGGATGTATGACGCTATCCAAGTCTATACGATGATGAAATACATTGACATAAACCATCCCAACAGCAAAATGCTAGGCAGCGCAGCAAATTTTAAATTATTAAAAAGCTTTCATTTAACCAACTTGGATTTTAACGAGCAATACAGCTATTTCTATATGCTTATGGCACGCAAAAACCTTGACCAAGCCTTGGGAGATCCAAAAAACACACTTGTAAAATTCAACGAACAAATTGCCAGCAAGTATAGAGCTGGTCTGAGTTTGCGCTTTTTGGATAGTTATCTAGAAAAACAAGCTGTTGACCATAGTGTAGAACAATTTTACAGCTTGAACAAAGAAAGACAAACAGCCGCCGCTGACTTTGAAAACCTATTAAAAACCAACGCATCGAAGGATATCAATTGGTTTTTTGAAACCATCATCAAATCAAGAGCTGTAGTCGATTACAAATTTGCAAAAGTAGCACGAACTAAAGATTCCATCTATTTTTCTCTCAAAAACAAAACTGGAATTGTTGTTCCTGTTCCTGTATATGGTATAAAAAAGGGAGATGTGGTTTTTAAAAAATGGCTAGAACCTACTGCTAATGATAGTACATACAGGATGAGCCGAAATGAAGCCGATAAAATCATTCTTAATTACAAAAATGAAGTTCCTGAGTACAATTTAAGAAACAACTGGAAGTCGCTCAAATCTTTTTTTCCAAATAACAGACCAATTAAGTTTGTTTTCATGAAAGATCTAGAAGATCCGTATTACAATCAAATATTGTATGTGCCTAGCCTAGGTTACAATCTATATGATGGCTTTTCGCCAGGCTTGCGCTTGCATAATAAAACCATCTTAGAGAAACCCTTTATATTTGACATCAACCCTGCCTATTCTACTAAAACAGAAACATTCTCTGGTTCAGGCGGACTATCTGTTAATCAAAACTATAGGGATGGCGCTTTATACAATATAAAATATGCCTTTTCTGGATCTTATTTTCACTATGCTCCTGATGCTTTTTATTTAAAGTTAAACCCTACCATAAGTTTCCGATTTAGAGAAGCAAACTTTAGAGACAATAGAAAACAGTTGCTGCTTTTAAGACAAGTAGTCGTTAATAAAGACGAAAGTAAAATTGTGGTTAATAATTCTAGTATCAATTACTCCGTTTTCAATGCCAAATATTACGATACTAAAACAGAAGTAACCAAACATCTCGCTTTTATGGGCGATGCACAAGTTACTAGTAACTTTGGAAAACTTGCAACAGAGCTGGAGTACCGCAAACTATTTGAAAATAATAGACAAATCAATTTACGCTTATATGCTGGTGCTTTTTTATACAATACCACCAACTCTGATTATTTTAGCTTTGCATTAGATAGACCAACCGATTATTTATTTGATTACAATTATTACGGTAGATCCGAAGACAGCGGCTTTTTTAGCCAGCAATTAATTCTTGCCGAAGGGGGATTTAAATCAAGACTTGCGACACCATTTGCCAATCAATGGATCAGCACTATTAATGGAGGTTATACCATTTGGAACTTTATAGAAGCCTACGGCGACATCGGGCTACTTAAAAATAAATACCAAAAAGAAACCTTTTTATTTGATAGCGGAATACGCTTGAACCTAGTAACTGACTACTTTGAGGTCTACTTCCCCGTTTATTCGTCAAACGGTTGGGAAGTAGGTCAGAAAAATTACAATGAAAAAATTCGCTTTATTATCACTTTATCACCAAAAATATTATTCAATTTATTTAATAGAAAATGGTTTTAATTAAATAGTTTCAAATCGTTATATTGAATTATATTTAACAAAATTAAGTAATTAGTAATTATTATTGATATTTTATTTATTATAAGGGATTTTATTTGTTAATAATTAAATTATATTTATTTCAAGGAACTATGATAATAGACAGTTTTTAATTAAATTTGTCCCGCTAAGTAATCCTTTTCAATTATGATAAAAGAAAAATTAAATTCGACATTAACTTTCGAAGATTTCAAAACCGAAGTTTTAAACGATTACAAAATCGCGATCACAAGTAGAGAATGTAGTTTATTAGGTCGTAGAGAAGTACTGACCGGTAAGGCTAAGTTTGGTATTTTTGGTGACGGAAAAGAAGTGCCTCAACTGGCTATGGCTAAGTTTTTCAAGAACGGAGATTTTCGTTCGGGATACTACCGTGACCAGACTTTTATGATGGCGATTGGGGAATTAACAATAGAACAATTCTTTGCCGGTTTATACGGTAATACAAATATAGAACAAGAACCCATGTCGGCAGGTAGACAAATGGGAGGTCATTTTGTTACACATAGTTTAAACGAAGATGGTTCTTGGAAAAACCTAACGAAACAAAAAAATTCTAGTGCTGACATCTCTCCTACTGCTGGGCAAATGCCACGCTTACTAGGTTTAGCACAAGCTTCAAAAATTTACAGACAAGTACCTGGCATTCCTAATAAAGAGAATTTCTCTGTAGATGGAAACGAAGTTGCTTGGGGAACAATTGGAAACGCAAGTACATCCGAGGGTTTGTTTTTTGAAACAATTAATGCTGCTGGTGTATTACAAGTTCCCATGGTTGTTAGCGTATGGGACGATGAATACGGAATTTCAGTACACGCGAGACACCAAACAACTAAAGAGAACATATCAGAAATCTTAAAAGGATATCAACGCGATAAAAATGATGATGGATACGAGATTTTAAGAGTAAAAGGATGGGACTACTCTGACCTTATTGCTACTTATGAAAAAGCATCGGCTATTGCTCGTGAAAAACACGTTCCGATATTAATACATGTAAACGAATTAACACAACCTCAAGGACATTCTAGCTCAGGATCTCACGAGAGATACAAAGATGCTGATCGTCTTGCATGGGAAAAAGAGTTTGACTGTATTCGACAAATGAAATTATGGATGATCGCAATCAATATTGCATCACCTGAAGAAATAGATGCAATTGATAACAATGCTAAAAAAGAAGTCCTAGAAGCTAAAAAAGCTGCATGGACTACTTTTATCCAACCGATTGTTGAAGAACAAAAAGAACTGGTTGCATTACTAAACAATATTGCTCAAACAAGTGCCAACAAAGACACTATCTTGAAGCACGCCTCGACTTTAAATCGCATTAAAGATCCTTTGAAAAAAGAGATCTTAGTAGCTGCTCGCAAAACATTGCGACTGATCTTTAATGAAAGTGGTAAAAATGAATTATCACAATGGATTACTGACTTTACCGCTAAAAACCAATACAAATTTAGCAGTCACTTATATTCTGAATCCGATTTAAATGTGTTTTCTGCCAAAGAAGTAGTACCAGTTTACTCTACTGACAAAAAAGAAGAAACAGATGGTCGAATGATCCTACGTGATAACTTTGATGCTATTTTTACAAAATACCCTGAGGCATTAATCTTTGGTGAAGATTCTGGAAATATTGGAGATGTAAACCAAGGTTTAGAAGGAATGCAAGAGAAGTATGGCGAATTGCGTGTGGCCGATGTAGGTATCCGCGAAGCAACCATAATAGGTCAAGGAATTGGAATGGCATTGAGAGGATTACGTCCTATTGCCGAAATTCAATACTTGGACTATTTACTGTATGCAATCCAGATTATGAGTGATGATCTTGCTACATTACAATATAGAACTGTAGGTAAACAAAAAGCACCACTTATTATTCGTACCCGTGGACACCGTTTAGAAGGAATATGGCATTCTGGTTCTCCTATGGGAATGATTATCAATGCTGTTAGAGGAATCCACGTTTTAGTCCCTAGAAATATGACTAAAGCAGCTGGTTTTTACAATTCATTATTAGAATGTGATGAACCTGCATTAGTAATTGAATGTTTAAATGGTTACCGCTTAAAAGAAGAAATGCCGTTGAATTATGGAGAGTTTAAAACTCCTATTGGACAGGTAGAAACACTTAAACAAGGAACGGATATCACCTTAGTCTCTTATGGATCAACATTGAGATTAGTTGAACAAGCTGCCAATGAACTATTAGAACTAGGAATAAGCTGTGAGGTAATTGATATTCAATCCTTATTGCCTTTTGATGTTAATCAAGATATTGTAAAAAGCATTAGTAAAACCAACCGCTTACTTGTAATAGACGAGGATGTACCTGGTGGAGCGTCGGCTTTTATCTTACAGCAAATTATAGAACAACAAGATGCTTATAGTCAACTAGACAGTAAGCCTCAAACATTAACAGCAAAAGCACACAGACCTTCGTACGGAACAGATGGAGATTACTTCTCTAAACCTTCTGCCGAAGATATCTTTGAAAAAGTTTACGCAATGATGAATGAAGTAAACCCTTCAAAATTCCCAAGTTTATATTAGATACAATCTTAAATAAAAGTTATAAAGCCAACCTAAATTTTTTAAGTTGGCTTTTTTTATTTTATTTTAGTCAACCTTACAAAAACACCACAAAATGACAGCTTTAGAACAACTATTACAATCCATTCCAGACGTTAAAGTAATTGCCGATGCGGTATCGCTCAACCAATACACCCCACTAGATTTATCCGTTTCGAATGCTAAACTATTAGAGGAATCACTGGGAACGTCAACGGAATTCGAAACATATATAGAACGTTATTTAGCGCAGAACAATGCCAAAGTAGCTTTTGGTGGATACAATGAAGAGCGCAATCTGTACAAGCGATCTACCATTTTTAAAGACGATGCAATAGACGAGCGCAACATGCATATTGGCCTTGATTTATGGATAAAAGCAGGAACACCTATTCTAGCGGCGCTAGACGGTAACGTTCATAGTTTTAATTACAACAGCGGTTTTGGTGATTATGGACCTACAATCATTCTAGAACATAAGGTCGAAAATCAGGTTTTTTATACTTTATACGGCCATTTATCGTTAGAATCTATAGAAAATCTAGAAATTGGAGCATTTTTCAAAAAAGGAGAAACAATTGCTACACTTGGAGCAGCAGCCGTTAATGGCGATTATTCTCCACACTTACACTTTCAAATTATTGATGACATCCAAGGCAAATTAGGTGATTACCCTGGAGTGTGTAGCAAGAACGATTTGGCCTTTTATTTAGAAAACTGCCCTGATCCTAACTTACTTTTAAAATTAAATACTCCCAAATGAAAAAATTAATTCTAACCTTGAGTATCATTGTATTTGTTGGGTGTAAATCAAAAAAAATAGACACCCCCGTTATAGAGGAAGCTAAAACCGTCAAAATTGCCCTGTCTGAAACAAGTTCTTTTCAAAAAGACAGAGCTTATGAATTAGGAAAGCGTATTTTAATGACTTGTAATACCTCAAAATTCAAACCTTTTACAGAAGCTGAGGCAACAACATCCGTTATCAACAACATTACCTTAGAAAAGCTATCCAAAACTTGCGCAAAATACCGCCAATGGTATGGAACTTTTAAAGATTTACAGTTGATCGAAATTTACAAAGATGCTGATAAAAACACCCTGATTTTTAGATACAAGGCACTTTATTCGAAAAAAGTAGCCAACAAAGAACTAAGAGTCTATATGGATGATACCAATAAAATAGCTGGAATCAAGTCGATGGACTGGATTGATTTATTCGAAAAAAAGCAATAATACCACAACCGTATTCAACAAAAGAAAGCAATGAAAAACAAAATCCTTCTGCTCCTACTCCTCATTTCTGTAGCCGCATCCAGTCAGAACTCGATGACGCTAACCGGAAGTAAAAACTACAAAGCAACTCCAGATTGGAGTTTTATTTCAGATACTTACGCACTAACAGGTATAGTTCATGTTCAAATTGCAAAAACAGACACTAATGGAATCCTAAAAATTGCAGTTGAAACAACAAATCCAAAATTTCTCGTTTCTGGTACGGTTTATGTGTATTTAACTGATAATACGATAATAACCTGCTCTGATAAAGGGAACACTGCCATGAATGGCAATACGATCATTGGGTATTATAATTTCTCAAATTCAGAAATGACCAAATTAAAAACAACCAATATTGATGCTGTTCGTTTTAATATAAAGGGAAACTACACCAAATTTGGTAGTCCGTTTGGGAATTTCACAGCCTACAATAAAACAGCGAAATTTGAGTCTAAATACAATACAAATCAAAAGAACTACGAAACCGCCAAAGAAATAAAGGCTTTATAAATAAGCAATACTGAATTTAATGCCGGTTTGACTATGCCATAAGAGCATATTTTATAACGACGCAACGCTAAAAGTGTAAATACTATAACATTTAAATAAAGTTGTATAACAGCTTCGATTACTAATTTAATGACCTTTGAAGTATCTAAAAAACAGAAACTTGTACTAACTTATTAAATTAAAATCGCATGAACAACATACTTTACACCGTAGCAGTCATTTTGGTTATTTTATGGGCAATTGGATTCTTTGCATACAGCTTAGGTTCCATAATACACATTCTCTTAGTAATTGCAATCATTGCTATTTTACTAAGAATCATTCAAGGAAAAAGATTATAAAATAATAACATATAAAAACAAACATCATGAAAAATAACAAAGTAATACTAGGAGTTTTAAGCGGGTTTGCAGCAGGAGCAATATTAGGAATTTTATACGCTCCAGATAAAGGCGAAAAAACTAGAAAAAAAATCAAACGCAAAAGCCAAGACTATGCTGACGATTTAAAAGACAAATACGAATCTTCGATTGAAACTCTTTCTAAGAAATACGAGACGTTAAAAAAAGACAGCAAAGAGCTAATAGCCGAAGGAAAGTCTAAAATTGACAGTGCCAAAAAACATTTAGAAAACTCAGAAAACTAGTTTTCACTGCACCATTTTAGTACCTAACTGAGATTACAAAACAGCTCTTTTAATGCAATTTATGCACTAAGAGAGTTGTTTTTTTTTGCTTTTGCTATAGCACTGACAAATAATCACCTCTATTCCTACAAATTGTATGGCCTTTCTACCGTTTTAACAAAAAAAACAGTAGTTTTACTGCTCACTCTTTTTTGACATGAACGAAAATCAACAATTAGTTACTAAATTCTATACCGCCTTTGCAAATGCAGATGCCGAAACGATGTGTAAATGCTACCATCCTGAGATCAAATTTAGAGATCCTGTTTTTGGACTATTAATGGGCGACCAAGTTAGTGATATGTGGAAAATGCTTATCGCTAAAAGTAAAGGCAACATCAAAATTGAATTCTCTAATATAGAAGCAGATCAATATTTAGGTTCTGCTAAGTGGATTGCTACCTATAATTTTAGCAAAACCAATAGAGAGGTCATTAACCATGTGGGTGCGCAATTTCATTTTAAAGACGGTTTAATCATAAAACACACTGATGATTTTGACATCTGGAAATGGTCCAAACAAGCTTTAGGACTTCCTGGCTTGTTATTAGGTTGGACTGGATTTATGCATAAAAAAATTCACGATAATGCCTTATTGTCATTGAAACAATATCAAAAAAAGTGATCAATGAGCCTAACTACCCTACAAACATTATTTAATCGCGATCTAAACCGATTGAAGGTCGAAATTGAATTGTACCAAAACGATGCTCAAATTTGGGCTGTTGACAAACAAGTATCAAATTCGGCAGGGAACTTATGCCTGCATTTAGTAGGAAATCTCAATGCCTACATTGGTAGTGCTCTAGGAAAAACGGATTATATCAGAAACAGACCTTTGGAGTTTTCCTTAAAAAACATCGCTACATCAGACTTACTGCTACAAATTGACAGTACAATTTCGACTATCACCACAACTTTAAATTCCCTGACCGAAGAAGATCTTCAAAAAGAATACCCTATCATCGTTTTCGAACAAAAAACTTCGACTGAATTTATGCTGATCCACTTAACGACTCACCTTGCCTACCATTTAGGTCAAATTAATTACCATCGCCGTCTTTTGGATCAATAATCACTTTTTTCTACCTAAATTCCATTCTCTTTCATGAATTAGATCTCGCATCTCTAAAAAAAACGAGTCTAAATTGACAGAACATTAAATATAGCATTAGTTATCAATACATTAAACACTAATCAATTATTTTAACCTGTTTTTATTTCGTCAAAATTCAATTACGGTAATAGCAAAAACAACCTCGTACCCTTTCATACTCCATTCAGAGATCGGTATTGAGTCAAAAAAGGATTTTATATACTTATTTGAGATTGTCCTACAAATGCTTATCTTGCAATCCATATTCGAAGATAATTAGTGAGTTAAAATTAAAAAATAATGAAAGAAATAGTACATAAAAAATTAAACGAATTACAAGCAACAGCGATATGCGGGAATGACATTAGTTCCTCTTGTCTTTACGTATCAGCCTTAACTATCATGTATGCTGGACAATACGCTTGGATTTCATTATTACTAGTTGCTGTTGTATTATTTTTATTTAGAAAAATATATGGAGAAGTAGTAGGTGCCTTACCATTAAACGGTGGTGCATATAACGTTCTTTTGAACACCTCTTCAAAAAGGCTAGCCTCAGTAGCGGCAACATTGACAGTCCTATCATACATGGCAACGGCGGTAATTTCTGCTTCAGAAGGAATGCATTATTTACATAATATTGCTCCTGGCATCAATATCACAATTGCAACTGTAATAATCCTACTGCTTTTTACTGGATTAGCAATCATAGGAATAGGAGAATCGGCGATTGTAGCGGTAGTTATTTTTATTACACACTTAACGACCTTAACTTTACTAGTCGTAGCTTCCGTTTGGTTTATTTTCATGAACGGACTAGATGTTTTTCATCTAAATTGGAGTTTACCCATAACCTCTGGCACAATCGTTAATGCTTTATTTTTAGGTTTCTCGGCAGCCATGCTAGGGATTTCTGGATTTGAGAGTTCAGCTAACTTTGTAGAAGAGCAAGAAATTGGCGTTTTCCCAAAGACACTTCGCAACATGTGGGCTATTGTTAGCTTTTTCAATCCCGTAATTGCTTTATTGCTTATTTGTATTATTCCATTAGCTCAAGTTGGAGAGCATCAAGAGTCATTACTTGCTTTCTTAGGTGAAACGACTGGTGGATCATGGCTGGCTTATTTAATTTCAATCGATGCTGTACTAGTACTTTGTGGAGCTGTATTAACTTCATTTGTTGGGGTTTCTGGATTGTTAAACCGTATGACATTAGACCGAATCTTACCCAATTACTTTTTAAAACAAAACAGTAGAGGTTCTAACTATAGAATAATTATCACTTTCCTAATCCTATGTGTTTCTGTTTTATTTGTTACAAAAGGGGATATCATTGCATTAGCAGGTGTGTATACCTTCTCGTTCTTGGCTGTAATGGGATTATTCGGAATTGGAAATTTATTATTAAAATTCAAACGTAAAAAATTACCAAGACCAGAAAAAGCAAGAGGAATTGCCGTTGTGGTTGCTGTATCATTAATTGTAGCTGCCTTTGTAGGAAATATACAATTGAATGTAGATTCATTTTATACCTTCATCAAATACCTAGTTCCTTCATTACTTTTTATTGCAATCATGCTTAATCGTTCGTTCTTAATTCACGTTTTGATCAGTGCTTTGGAATATTTCTACAAGCCATTGCGTAAAATGGTGATTTTTAGTAATCGTTATTTATTAAAAATGAACCTAAAAATCAATATGCAAGAGCTGGTGTTTTTTACCAAAGGGGATGATGTTGCGATACTGAATAAAGTAATGCAATATGTTCAAAATAACGAATCGACTAAGAAACTTAAAATTGTAAACGTTAAGAACGATGGCACATCCAATGATTCATTGATTGTCGATTTAAAAGTTTTAGACCGTGCTTATCCAGAAATTGATATTGAATTCATTGAATTAGAAGGTGAGTTTGGTCCAAAAATAATTGACGAATTATCCGAAAAATGGAATATCCCAAAAAACTTTATGTTTATTGGTTCTCCAGGAGATCGTTTCTCATACCGAGTTTCAGAACTTGGTGGCGTGCGATTGATCATGTAATTCTCTTTTTCAAAATAAAAATTAATTTCTTTTCAAATAACTAATGAACGAGCTATTAAATTATACTCTTTTTCAAGATGGACAATTCACCATCAAAGTTATTACGCTATTAAATTTATTTGCTTTTATTGTTGTCACAGCTATCATTTTAAAAATAGCTAAAAAAACAATTTACAGAGTAGAGAAAATTGATATTGCCAAGAGATACTCTATTTACAATTTAGTACGATACTTAATCATTGTTGTCGCTATTTTAACAGGCTTACAACTGTTTGGATTTAACTTATCTGTACTTGTAGCCGGTTCGGCAGCATTGATGGTGGGTGTAGGTTTAGGATTGCAAAATCTCTTTAGTGATTTTGTTTCTGGAATTATATTACTGGTTGATTCCTCTGTGAAAGTAAATGACGTTATTGAAGCTGATGGACTTATTTGTATCGTAAAAGAAATCAATTTAAGAACAACAACTGTATTAACTCGTGATGATAAATACATTATTTTACCCAATTCAAGTTTAACTTCTAATCAATTAATCAATTGGACACATAATGATCTTGCATCTCGATTTGAAGTACATGTAGGGGTCGATTACGCATCGGATGTTAAACAAGTGATGCAGGTTTTAAAACAAGCGGTCGACCAACAAACTGGTATATTAAAAAGCCCTAGCCCGTTTGTACGCTTTACGGATTTTGGAGATTCTTCTTTACAGTTCTGTATCATCTTCTGGTCAGAAGATGTTTTTAGAGTTGAAAATATAAAAAGCGAAATGCGAATAAAAATATTTGAATTATTTAAAGAAAATAAAATTACAATTCCGTTTCCACAAAGAGTATTACACATCAATAAATAAGATATGGAAGAGCAAATCCAAGAATACCTATACAATCCCACCGTGGGGAAAATTGTCACCTTTCTTGTGGGCGTTGCTTTAATCTGGACCCTTATAAAAGTACTTCAAAAAAGGCTATTTGTAAAAATACAAAACAATGACAACAGATACAAAGCCAAAAAGCTTAGCTCTTTCATTGGCTACCTACTCACAATTGTTTTTCTAACGGTTGTTTTTAGTGATAAACTAGGAGGTTTCACTGTAGCCTTAGGGGTCGCTGGTGCAGGAATCGCTTTTGCCTTGCAAGAAGTAATTGCGTCGTTTGCCGGATGGTTAGCTATTATGTTTGGTGGTTTTTATGACACTGGAGACCGCGTACAATTAGGAGGTATAAAAGGAGATGTTATGGACATAGGCGTTTTGCGAACTACCATTATGGAAACTGGACAATGGGTGGACGGTGACTTATACAACGGCCGAATTGTACTCATCGCAAATAGTTATGTATTCAAAGAACCCGTGTTTAATTATTCTGGAGATTTTCCTTTTTTATGGGACGAAATCAAGATTCCTATTCAATATGGAAGTAATTACGACATGGCTAAAGAACTCATTCTAAACATAGGAATAGAAGTTGCAGGTGATTTGACCAATACATCAAAAGAAAAATGGCATTCACTACAAAACAAATACCGCTTAGAAGATGCACAAACAGAACCTATGATTTCGCTAGTTGCAAATGATAACTGGGCCGAATATACGCTACGTTATGTAGTAGGTTATAAAAAAAGAAGGGCTACAAAAACAGCCTTATTCACTAAAATCTTAACCCAAATTGAAGCTTCAAACGGTCAAGTAAAAATGGCTTCGGCGACTTTTCATCTTGTACAAGCACCCGATTTTAACATAAATATTAATAAACAATAATGGACTTATTTCACCTATTTTCTATACTGATTGTATTATCAGCTGGATTTGCTTATATCAATTTCAGAATTTTAAAACTCCCTAATGCCATAGGCTTAATGCTTGTGTCTTTAATTTTCTCTTTCTTTATTCTTATTATGGGATACTACTTCCCTTCATTTAAAGAAGACATTGCTATAAAAATGGACAGCATCAATTTTAGTGAATTATTACTAGAGAGCATGCTAAGCTTCATGCTTTTTGCTGGAGCAATTCATATCAAATTTAAAGATTTAAATAATGAAAAACTAAGCATCTTACTATTCTCAACTATAAGTGTACTAATCAGTACTTTTATCATTGGGTTTGCTTCTTATTATTTACTAAACTTCATGGGGGTTCAAGTAGAACTAATCCATGCAATGCTATTTGGAGCACTAATCTCCCCTACTGACCCAATTGCCGTTCTAAGCATCTTAAAAAGTGCAGGAGTATCTAAGTCCTTAGAAACAAAAATTGCTGGTGAATCCTTATTTAACGATGGTGTAGCGGTAGTTGTTTTTATTACGATTCTACAATTAGCTAAGCCAGGAGCGGATCTAAACGTTAGTAGTATTTTACTCTTATTTGGTCAAGAAGCCATAGGTGGTTTAGTGCTAGGTATTGTAATTGGTTATATCGGTTACAAACTAATTGCCAGTATAGACAACTACCAAGTAGAGGTTTTAATCACACTAGCAGTGGTTATGGGTGGTTACACACTAGCACATTATACACATGTATCTGGACCATTAGCTATGGTTGCTGCTGGTTTAATTACTGGTAACCACGGAAAAATTCACGGAATGTCTGACATAACAGCCGAGTATGTAGACAAATTTTGGGAATTGATTGATGAAATACTAAATGCTCTTTTGTTCGTTTTAATCGGGCTAGAATTATTAGTAATTCAAACCAATCAAAAGATACTTTTCGCGGCAATTATCATACTCTTTATCACATTAGCAACAAGGTACATTTCGGTTTACATTCCGTCAATAGCCGTGCGATTGAAAGAAAAAATAACACAAAAAACAATTCTAATCCTGACATGGGGAGGTCTTAGAGGCGGAATCTCTATTGCTCTTGCCTTATCGATCAATCCAGAATATAATAAAGACATTTGGGTTACCATTACATATGTAATTGTATGTTTCTCCATTTTAGTACAAGGAATGACAATTGGGAAGTTTGCTCAAAAAATGAAATAATCAACTCAATTACGCCACCAAAAAACCGTTTTAAAAATTAAAACGGTTTTTTTTTACTTCAATTTGTCAGGAAACCAAAAAAGGAACGTCTGATCATTAAAACAAACTATTATGAAAAAATACATTCTATTATTCAGCCTACTCGGTTTACAATTTGCAAATGCTCAAGGTCCTTGGACAAAAGAAAAAGGGAAAGCATATGTTCAACTAGGAGTTTCTGGATTGTTTTACAACCAAGCACAAATCGATGGAAACAAAGTAGCTATAGATGGTGATTACAGTGACGTTACTACACAACTATATAGTGAATACGGAATTACTAATAATCTTGAAGCTTTACTTGTTATACCTATGAAGTTTGCGAGTTACACTGGTACAACTAGTAACACAACGCAAAACCTTTCAGGACTAGGGAATATAACCTTAGGTCTTAAGTACAAACTATACGACAAAGACTGGAAAATAAGCACCGGTTTGCAATTTCAAGCCAATACCTCTAAATTTGACAGCAGTACAGGTCTAAGTACTGATTTTGATGCTAGTTCATTTATCCCATACGTTAGTGCGGGTTCTAGCGCAGGAAAATGGTATTATTTTGCCAATGTAGGTTATGGATATATGACCAATGACTATTCGGACTATTTTAAGATGGGTGCTGAAGTTGGGTACCAAATCATCCCAAAAGGACATTTAATATTTGCTCTAGACACTAAAAATCCTGTTGCAAAAGAAAGCGCCTTTGCTAACAATAACAATAGATGGCCATCATACCTAGACCGCCAAACTTATAACGCAGTAGGTCTAAAATTTAATTATGAATTTATTCAAAATAAATATGGTGCAAACTTCTCTACATTTGGAGCATTTGGAAACAACAACGCACCACTTGCACCCTCTATCAATTTAGCCGTTTATGCTAAATTATAACAGACTCAATTTATTTATACCAAAGGTTAATTCACCTAAAAAAACGCGTTTTATTGCTATAAAACGCGTTTTTTTTTAGGTCTACTACCAGTCAGTTTCGACTAGATAAAAGACTTATAAATCCTTAAAATCAAAACTCCATTTTTTAGTTTGATCGTACCACAACTGCCCCTGAGAAACCTGCAACGGACTATCAAAATTATTAGTATACAAAGCTCCCGTTCCCAGTCCTTGTGGCATTATGTTATCTTGTAAAAAGGTCCATTGTGCAATTGCATTCAAACCAATATTACTCTCTAAAGCCGAAGTGATCCACCATCTAATATTATGCCTTTCGGCTAATGAAATCCATTCTTGCGTACCTTTAAAACCACCCACAAAACTAGGTTTCAAAATGATGTATTGAGGCTTTATTTTAAGTAGTAAATTTTCCTTTTCTTCGAATAAAAACACCCCTATCAGCTCTTCATCCAAAGCAATAGGCAAAGGAGTCGTTTTACACAGCTCTGCCATCCTGTCAGTATTGTTTTTTTGAATCGGTTGCTCGACACTATGTAATTTAAATTCAGATAGTTGAGTTATTTTATTTAAAGCTTCGTTTGAATCAAAAGCACCATTAGCATCCACTCGTATTTCCACTTGATCTGGACTAAAATTAGCCCTAATAAAGGCTAATAATTCTAATTCTTTATCAAAATCAATCGCTCCAATTTTTAACTTTATACAACTAAAACCTTGCGCTAACTTTTCTTCAATTTGTTCTTTCATAAAAGAAGGGTCCCCCATCCAAACGAGTCCGTTAATGGGTATAGATTTTTTCCCCTTAGTAAACTCAGACGGAAACAATTCAAACGGTGTTTCACTCACCAAAGATTGAAAGGCCATTTCGACTCCAAACTGTATCGAAGGAAACTCGATTAATGTCTCCCAAAGATGGTCTATGCCTAAATGAATATTATCGCAAGTCCATTTTAATTTGGCTTCATAATCCGGTCGATCATCAATGCTCAAACCTCTTAAAATGCCACACTCTCCTATTCCCTTTTTACCATCCTTTTCCAGAACAATAAACCAAGTTTCTTTTTGAGTCAATACGCCTCGAGATGTTCCTGAAGGACGTTTAAAATCGAGTAGGTATTTATGATAGGTAGCTTTCATTTTCTATGATTGGGTTTTAAAAATAATGATTCGTTAAGCAAGAACTAAATGTTTTTTTTTAAAGATATAAGTCATTTGAGAATATTTCTCGCAAAGTTCTTGATAATAGTAACCACACAAAGTATACCAATACAAAAAACAACTACTACGATCCATACTTTAAACTTAAATGATTTATATGATAAAGAAGCCTATCGCTCTAACAACTTCAATACTTTATCAAAATCAGCTGATGGTAATCCTAGTTTTTTAAATGTAGCGAAGTCCGTGTTTATTTTTTGAATCCAACTTACACTATCGGTTACATTTTGCGTTTCGTATTCTTTATAGATTGCTTTAGCTGCTCTGTAATCGTCATTTAATAAGTAGGCATGCGCTAAATTGAGTTTGACTAGTAATTCAGTATCGTCAAGCTTCTCCCCTTCTTTCAATGCCTTGATTGCTTTACCGTACTGCTTTGTTAAAAGGTAAGTATAACCAATTGCACTATAATCCAAGGCTGAGGCTTTGCCATCATTGATTATCGCATTGTATTGCGCAATTGCGTTGCCATAATCCCCTTTTTTACTAAAATTAGAGGCTTGTAGGCGTAAATTATCTAAAACAGCCTTAGAACCGTTCATTTCGCTAAAACAACTATTCCCATAATCCTTGTACGCTTTAGCTTGTTCTATTGCTAATAGTTTTTGGAATTCTTGAAATTTATATTGTTTTTGGATTTTTTCTTCTAAGCAAATACAAAAGTCATCCGAACTACTAAGTTTTCTAGCCAAAGCGGATGTTTTGCATTGATTGATTACGTATTTTCTGTTTTCTAAAGTCCATCCTCTACTAAGTTTAGTATCTACCCACGGCACTACTTCCAAGATGATTTTTTGCTTCATGATCCAATTGGAGCTTTCGAAACCAAACCATAAATTGGCAGTATTTGCCTGCAAACAGCTCGATTTATCAATAGACAATCGTCTCGCGTCCTTGCTTAGCGGTACTTCTTGATACACGCAAGCTTTATCTGTTTTACCGTCTTTTTGATACGCAGTCGCCAGGTCGTTTGTCGAAAAAACAGCGTATTTGCATTTGTCACTTCCTGAAATTTTGGACATGATAAAAACAGCTCCCGCCGATCCTTGACTGATTCCTGTAGGGTCTGGAATGGCTTTTAAAAGCGATACTAAACTACCTGCCAATTGTTGATTTTCATCAAGAATAGTGATGCGATAGATCAACTCAGTTGTTCCTACAGGGAAATCATCCGATTTGACAATCATTTTCTCGCCAGCCAAAACAGTAATTTCTTTGGTTGTCGCTCGCTCTTTGTCCCAATAGCCTTCTTTTTGCGCAAAAGCCGTCTGGTAAAAAATGCTAATTAATAGCAGTAAAATTATTTTTTTCACGTATGGTTTATTTAAATGTACAAATGCCCTAGCCCAGATAGCAGTGAAAATCCTTTTCTTGTTTTTCTTTAAAACAAGAAAAGATTGTAACGAATAGCTGGAAATAGCTCCATACTTTTATAATTTACAATTCGATACTATCACCTATTTCTAGTAGCATTAAATCTTTTTCTTTATCGAAGAACTTTTGAATACTTTGCTTGTGATCAATTTTGATATAGCCGAAGGTGTCGTAATGGTACCCTAAAATTTTATCACAATCCAAAAAGTCTGAAGCGATGATCGCATCCTCGACATCCATAGTAAAATTATCGCCAACAGGGAGGATTGCTAAATCTAATTTGGTACGCATTGGGATTAACTTCATATCCATTGTTAAGGCCGTATCACCAGCGATATAAATATTTTTATGCTCGCCCTCAATTACAAAACCACCTGGATTCCCGCCATAAGTCCCATCAGGAAAGGAACTAGAATGAATAGCACTTACATATTTCACTTTTCCAAAATTGAATGTCTAACTTCCGCCGTGATTCATAGGATGTGATGTAAAGCCTTTGTTAGCATAATAAGCCGCGATTTCGGCATTAGAGACAATGACCGCTCCTGTTCTAGTAGCAATAGACTCGACATCCAGAACATGGTCGCCATGTGCGTGGGTTATTAAAATATAATCGGCTTCTAAAGTTTCGATATTAATATGTGCCGCCAATGGATTAGCAGTAATAAAAGGATCGACCAAAACGTTCATTCCTCCTACTTTAATCCCTAAAGATGCGTGTCCGTAATAAGTAATTTTCATAATTTATGTTTTTTATCGACCTCCTAAAAATAAGTTTACAAATAGATCTTGAATTAGTGATACCATACATAGTGCCAAAAGTATCGATAAAGCAAAAGTACTTAGTGCTACTTTTTTTAATTCAGGATCTAATAGCTTAGGCTCGTTGTTTTTACTAACTGTACTTAAATGCTTGATTAAAGGAATAAATGCTAGCACAAATAAGTATTGATCCCAACGGTACTCGCTTAAAAAAGCAAATAACAACACCAAAATCATAGCAGATACAATCAAGAAATAATGGTATTTCTTGGCTTTCGCACCGCCAATTTGAACTACAATTGTGTTTTTATTTGATTTTCGATCAGATGCTTCGTCCCGCATGTTGTTTAAATTTAAAACCGCAACACTCAAAAAACCAATGGCCGTTGCTGGTAAAAAAAGTTCGAAATCAATTTCTTTTGAATATAAAAAATTCACTCCTAAGGTACTTACTAGTCCAAAGAAGATAAATACAAACACATCTCCAAAACCACGGTATCCATAAGCTTTACTTCCTACTGTATAACGGATTGCTGAGGCAATTGCTACAATTCCCAAGGCTAAATAGAAGAAAGAATAAAATAAATTAGAATCTCCAAAAGCAAAATAAATCAATAAGATCGCCGAGAACAAAGTAAGCACCGATGTTATGATTATAGCTGTTTTCATGGCTTGCGGCGAAATAAGTCCGCTTTGAATAGCGCGCATAGGACCCACACGGTCTGCATTATCAGTTCCTTTTACTCCATCACCGTAGTCATTGGCAAAATTGGACAGTACTTGCAACCCTAAGGTGGTTAAAATAGCAAAACCAAACACTTTCCAACTAAATACGTCAGTGGGCGTTTCATAATCATCTGTAGGGCGCAAGGCATACATACTACCTACAATTATTCCTGATACCGATAAAGGCAATGTGCGCAAACGAGCCGCTTCAATCCAATGTTTCATTTTAAATGTTTTAGTTTAATGTTTAAAGTTTATTAGTTTAAAGTTTATTAGTTTAAAGCGTTTGAAACCACTTTAAACTTTAAACCTGAAACTATTTTTATGGCAACCATTTTTTCTCAAAATTAGGCTTACGCTTTTCAAGAAATGCGTTTCTACCTTCTTTAGCCTCTTCAGTCATATAGGCTAAACGAGTTGCTTCACCAGCAAAAACTTGTTGTCCCACCATTCCGTCATCTGTAAGATTCATAGCAAATTTTAGCATTTTAATAGCCATAGGCGATTTTCCTAAAATTTCTTGAGCCCACTCATAAGCGGTATCTTCTAGCTCAGCATGAGGAATCACGGCATTTACCATTCCCATATCCATAGCTTCTTGAGCCGAATAATTACGTCCCAAGAAGAAAATTTCACGTGCCTTCTTTTGTCCTACCATTTTAGCTAAGTAAGCCGATCCATAACCACCATCAAAGCTTGTTACATCAGCATCTGTTTGTTTAAAAATAGCATGTTCCTTACTTGCCAGTGTCATATCACACACTACATGCAAACTATGACCACCACCAACAGCCCATCCTGGAACTACGGCTATTACTACTTTTGGCATAAAACGGATCAAACGCTGTACTTCTAGAATATTCAAACGGTGTTGCCCATCTTCACCTACATATCCTTGATGTCCACGTGCGTTTTGATCTCCACCGCTACAAAACGAGTATACTCCATCCTTAGACGAAGGCCCTTCTGCCGAAAGTAAAACCACTCCTATCGAAGTGTCTTCCTGAGCGTCATAAAAAGCTTGGTATAATTCGGCTGTCGTTTTAGGTCTAAAAGCATTACGCACATCTGGTCTATTAAACGCGATTCGCGCCACACCATTGCACTTTTTATAGGTTATATCTTCAAATTCTCTTGCAGTTATCCAATCCATTTTATGAGTTTTTAATTTTATAGTGTAAAAATAAATCATTTTTTACACATTAAGCAATTGTAAGCAAGTCTATCTGTAAGTAAAATTTTATTGGTCGCTTGTTTTTAGTCATAAATAAAACAAATTTGAAACTTTATCACACCATTTACAAAAAGATTTATTATCTTTAACTATTGCTAATCAGTATCATACCATTACATAATGATGTTGATTGATTGAATTAGTTCACTGAATTATTAACCTAAAAAAAGAATGCTTTTGAAAAATTTAAAACACTTTACCACTCTTTTTTGCACGATGCTCAAATTAAAAATCGAAGAAAAAGAGCCCAATGGGAAAATAGTAAACAAAATAAGGATATTTCAATAGTAACCCCTGTGGTTAAAGCGTAGATTACCATACTTGGTTAATCAATAATCTGTAAAATGAAAAAGTAAAATCTACACGTAATTATAAAAAACCAATGGCTATAAAGTGAATTTGAGCCTCAATTTTATTTACTTATTAAAAAACGGCAAAGACACAAATGCAATAGTAGTAAAAATACGCTTTTGCAAAAAATCACATCATAACGCCCATTTTATAAAGGCGTTATAAATAGAAAGACTAACCGGATAACCGATTAGTCTTTCTTTTTTCTATACTAAAATGGAATTTTTTATTCTTTAACCAAGTAAATTCCGTCTTCTTTTATTTCAATCAATTTCTCTCTATACAAAGCACCAATCGCTTTCTTGAAGGTTTTTTTACTCATTTTCAAGACCGTTTTAATATCTTCAGGATGTGAGTTATCTGTCAGCCTTAAAAAACCACGACTCGCTCTCAATTCATCTAGAATTTTATCGGCATTAGGCTCGATGCTTTGGTACCCTTGAATTTGCAAAGCCACATCAATTTTATTATCAGGACGCACCGTTTTAATGTATCCACGCATACGATCTCCCGTTCTTATCGAATCATCATACACTTCATCTTTGTACAATAACCCTTTATGACGCTCATTGATAATCACATTTATACCCAATTCCGTGATATGCGAAACGATTAAATCTACCTCTTCTCCTTTTTCAACCGTCAATTCATCGTTTTTCAAGAATTGGTTGGTTTTACTAGAAGCTACTAAACGGTTGGTTTTTTCGTCCATATAAAGGTACACCAAGTAACGTTTCCCTTTTTCCATCGGGCGCGCTTGCTCTTTAAACGGAACCAAAATGTCTTTTTCCATTCCCCAATCCATAAAAGCACCTACTTGATTCACATAATTCACACGCAAAAGCGCAAATTCGTTCAATAATATATAAGGCTCTAATGTAGTAGCAACGGGACGTTCTTCATGATCTAAATAAACAAAAACAATAAGCTCCTCACCTATTTCAAATTCATTTGGAACATATTTATTAGGTAAAAGCACATCGTGAATCCCTTCAGGATCAGTATCTGGAGTTCCCAAAAATAAACCAACTTGGGTGTCACGAAGTATTGTAAGCGTATTGTATTTTCCTATTTCAATCATTTTATTCAATTTTCTAAGCGGCAAAGGTACGAAGTTTGAAAATAGTAAACTCATCCCATCTTAGAATTTACTTTTATTTTACCTTTTAGAAGCATAACACTCTTATTCCTAACCACAATCCTCCTGCTGTCCGCACTATCTTTTTGGCTGAACCCCAGCCAAAAAAGGATAGTCACTCCCATCAGGGCTGTGCCAAAACATTTCGTTTTTTCAAGCACGCTTTTAACCCAGAACGTCCGTAAATTATAAAACAGTAACTCCTTAAACAAGTATTAAAACTCCTTGAGACCACAATTACTTCTCTTTTTTTACTTATTTTTAGACTTTAAAAAATAAATAACTTCAAAAAATGAAAACAAACCCTATTCTTTTTCTTTTTGCAGTCCTGTTTTGTACCCAAATTACAGTGGCCCAAATTACCAATGACGACCCCGAAATCAAGAAAATGGTTGCTGAGATAAAAGCCGAAAGCCTTGAAAACACCGTTAAAAAACTAGTCTCTTTTGGAACCCGACACACTTTAAGTGATACCAAAAGTAAAACTAGAGGAATTGGAGCGGCTCAACAATGGGTGAAATCAGAATTCGAAAAATACGCAACCGAATCAAATGGAAGACTTACTGCTACCGTTGATTATTTCACCATCAAAGCCGATGGTAAAAGAATTGCGCAAGACAGCCAACTCGGCAATGTGATGGGAACTTTAAAAGGAACCGACCCTAATGATGATCGTGTATTAATCATCAGCGGCCATTTGGATTCCCGCGTTACGGACGTAATGGATGCCAAATCGGATGCGCCAGGAGCTAATGATGATGGCTCTGGAGTAGCTGCTATGATGGAACTAGCCAAAATTATGAGCAAGCGATCCTTCCCGTACACTATTATATTTGTTGCTGTGACCGGCGAAGAACAAGGATTATACGGTGCGCGCCATCTAGCCGAAATAGCCAAAAAAGAAAACTGGAACATTGTTGCCATGTTAAACAATGACATGATAGGAAACAGTCTGTCTAGCGGTACTAATTTAAGAGACAATACTAAGGTTCGCGTTTTTAGTGAGGCAACTCCTTACCTAGAAACCGAAGACGAAGCTAAAATGAGAAAACTAATCAATAGAGACAATGATAGCCCTTCCCGTTTACTTGCAAGATACATTAAAACCACTACAGATCAATATGTAGATCAACTAGAGGTCAATCTTGTCTATAGAAACGATCGCTTTTTACGAGGCGGTGATCATACGCCTTTTAGCCAAAATGGTTTTACAGCAATTCGTTTTTGCGAAATGAACGAAAACCACGACCACCAGCACCAAGACTTACGTACCGAAAACAATATTAAGTACGGCGATCTTCCTGAATTCATGGATTTTGAGTATTTGCGTAAAATTGCAGGATCTAATTTGGCTACTTTGGCTAATCTAGCTTGGGCACCTAAAGCACCTACTGCTGTGGGAATCGAAGTAAAAGACCTGACTAACTTTTCTACCTTAGCATGGAAAGCGCCAGAAGGCAAAAAAGTATATGGCTACCAAATATTAATCAGAGAAACATCTGATACCAATTGGCAAAAATCAATCTTTGTTCAGGATACAAAAGCAACTATTCCTTATTCTAAGGATAACTTTCTATTTGCCGTGCAATCTATAGATGAATTAGGTCACGCAAGCTTACCGCTATTCCCTACACCTATTCGATAACTGTACTACAACCCATAAAAAAAGCGCCCAAAAGGCGCTTTTTATTTTTATCTCTATTATTTACTTGTTGTAAACACTTTCTTTTTTAAAGTGAACCGCTAGTAAATAATACACTACAGCTCTGTATTTATTTGCATTTGAGCGACCGTACTTTTCAATAACTGCATCAATTCCTGCATCTAATTCTGGACCGTCTGTAAGACCTAATTTTTTAATTAAAAAATTATTTTTCACTGTATCCAATTCTGATTGTTGACTTCCTGCAACTGTCGATGAATCTTTATTATAGATTGAAGGACCACAACCAATAGTTACTTTTGTCAATAAATCCATATCCGGATTAACGCCACATTTATCTTTTAAATCCGCAGCATACTTTACAATTAAATCTTCTCTTGCACTCATAAATAGTATTTTTTATTTTATTTGTTATTACTCTATTTCTCTCAAATTTATAAAATAATTCTTTACAAATGCATTAAAATCAAGATAATTAAGGCATTAATGGACTAAAACCTCAAAAAAAACGATAAAAAACAGCAAAATTCAGTTTTCAGCGCTAAAACCTTAAAAATGAGTCCTTATTATATCAATTCTTTAAAGAATTGTAATAATATTTTGTCGTTTTCTAATGTTGGTGTAAAAACCTCCAATATAACAGGTTTTTCATTCTGTTCGTACAATTGCTGTAAGCCAGTTGTTAAAGTCGCTTCATCATGCGCTATCAGGTAATCAAATCGATACATTTTGGCGAGATGTTCGGCTGTTAAGCAATGTGAAGTTTCAAAATAAGTATTAAATACAGGCGTTTCTGCATGACCTGGTAAAATTCTAAAAATACCACCGCCTCCATTATTAATCAATATAATCTTGAAATTCTTGGGGATGTAGTTATTCCATAACGCATTACTATCGTATAAAAAACCAATATCACCTGTTATAAAAACCGTTTGCTTTCCATTGGCAACAGCCGCTCCAATAGCTGTAGAGGTACTACCATCGATTCCACTTGTTCCTCGATTGCAAAACACCTCGATAGAAGGATCAATTTCAATCAATTGTGCGTATCGAATAGCGGAGCTGTTACTAATTTGCAATTGACTGTTTTTAGGTAAATTTGGAATTACTTTTTCAAAAACTTTAAAGTCGGAAAAAGAGATCTTTGACCAATACTCCTCACTTTTTTGCTTTCGCAAAAGTTTCAAAGCTTGCCCTTTTGCAAAATAATCACTATCGATATCGTGTGTTAGTGGTAAGAATGCATCAAAAAACACATTCGTTTCCACCTCAAAATGCTTCGTTAATATCCCAAAAGTATCGTAAGCTCTTAAAGAATCAATATGCCAATGGTGTTTGGGTTTGTATTTCCTTAAAAAAGCTTTAATCCTTTTTGAAACGATCATTCCTCCAAAAGTTACCAAAATATCAGGACAAAAATCCATGAAATCTTGATCTGTAAAAGGGGTAATTATCGTGTCGATATTATTGATAAATGTAGGATGATGCAAATTCGATGTCGTTTCGGTCAATACCACAACAGAATTGTCCTTGGCCAAAGCCTGAACCGTTTCATCACTTACTACATTGGGATCATTAACGCCAACCAAAACCATTTTTCGGGCTGAATTGTTCCAGATTTTTGCAAAATCAGCTAAATCTCCAGTTGCGATTGTCTTGTTTACTTTTGCGGAAGCGATAAATGTTGTCTGTACTGAAAGCTCCGTAACCGTTTCATATAAAGGCTCTTCAAAAGGAGCATTGATATGCACGGGACCTTTTTTATCAATTGCTGCATTAATTGCCTCGTTGATTTTTATATCGTTTTCAATCGAAACTTCTTCCTGTAAATTAGCATTGTAAACAGAGTGGTTAGCAAATACATTTTCTTGTCGAATGGTTTGTCCATCACCAATATCGATCTTGCTTTGCGGACGATCAGCCGAAATCACAATTAATGGAATCTGACTGTAAAAAGCCTCGGCATAAGCAGGGTAATAATTCAACAATGCGGATCCTGATGTACAAACCAAAGCCACCGGTTCCTTAGTTTGTTGTGCGATTCCAAGTGCAAAAAAAGCTGCCGAACGCTCATCGGCAATACTGTAACAATTGAAAGCAGGATTGCTCGAAAAACCAATTGTTAGCGGTGCGTTACGAGAACCTGGCGAAATTACTATTGTTGTGATTCCTTTGCTCAAACAAGTTTGGATAATGCTTTGCGCTAAAGGTATTTTGGGATAAATCATTAAAAATTAGTTTAAATTTTAAGGTAAAAAAAGTCATAAATTACTTTGAACCTCAACGGGTACAAAGTTACAAACTTGCAGGCTGTTTTTGATTCATTTCGGTTGATTTTTATTATTTTTGGGAACAAAAAATTATGTCATGGAAATCAAGTTAAGAGCCTACAAAACCGAAGACACGCAAGCCATTTTAGAAATAATTAATTACAATATTCTAAATTCAACTGCTTTGTACGATTATAACATTCGCACTTATGAGCAACAAAAAGCCATTTTGGATGATAAAATAGCTAAAAACTTCCCCGTAATTGTAGCCGAGTTAGATGGTGTTGTTACCGGTTTTGGGATGTACAGTGATTTTAGATTTCGCGAAGCGTACAAATTCACTGTCGAGCATTCTGTATATGTCAACAACGATTTTCACGGCAAAGGAATTGGAAAATTACTTCTTGTCGAATTAATTGCGCTTGCCAAAAAGCAAGGATTACACACCATGATTGCGGTAATTGATGCCGAAAATCAAAGTAGTGTTGACTTTCATGAAAAATACGGTTTCAAAACGGTAGGAATCATCAAGGAATCTGGTTTTAAATTTGACCGTTGGTTGCATTCGGTGTTCATGCAATTGATTTTAGAATAAAAAAAATGCACTATTCCTTTGTTTAACCAAATGGAAATAGTGCATTCAACTTTGTTTATTTTTTTATCAAATTACGCTTTGATCCAGTCCACAACTGATGGGTCTGTAGGTAATGTTTTTGGTGCAATTACTTTTACCAATTCACCGTTTTCATTGATAAGGTATTTTTGAAAATTCCATTCTACATTCGAATCTTGCAATCCATTCTTCTCTTTTTGAGTCAAAAACTGATAGATAGCACACATATCATCTCCTTTTACAGAAACTTTGTCCATCATGGGGAAAGTCACACCATAATTAAGTTGGCAAAAAGAAGCAATTTCTTCGTTTGTACCTGGCTCTTGCGACGCAAAATTATTTGCTGGAAAGCCTACAATTACAAACCCTTTGTCTTTATATTCTTTATATATAGCTTCTAAATCTTTGTATTGAGGTGTCAAACCACATTTTGATGCTGTATTGACAATTATTACTTTTTTACCTTTCAACGAAGCAAAATCAAAGATATTCCCTGATAAATCTTCTACTTTAAATTGGTAAATATTTTGTTTTTCCATAGCCATCTCGGTTTTTTTATTGTTTTCTTTTTTTCCCTGAGCTTCATTTTTGCAACTAAAAAGTAGTAGTGCTGAACAAGCTATAACTAATAGGTTTTTCATATTATTATTTTTTTGATAAAATTAAACAAATTGTTAGTACTATTATGTGTATTAACTTTTTATTAATATTGAACAACTGTTAAAAAAAAAACCTAGCGCTAAACCAAAACGCTAGGCTAACAAACTAAAAAACAAACCATTCATTTATTACATTAGCTGTTGAATGTAATTTTATATTTGTTATCCTTCAACCACATAGAAACATAGGCTTATAAATCCTAAAAGTCGTTTTACTTAAATATAGAAAGCCATAGCCATCTGAACCCAAAATTGGGCTATACCACTCTTTTTTGCTGTGCTTCTATGTGGTTAAATTTTATAATTAGATTCTTTGATCAGACCCACAAAGATTAGTTTAAATCAAAATATATAGGTCACTTTAGCCTTCATAAAAAAAGGAGTACCCGGAGTAAAATGAATTTCTTTTATGCTAGCAGTTTCGTTTTGCAATCTGGATTCAGTGGCAAACTGGGTTTCATTCCATCTGGTATTCAATAAATTCTCTATTGACAGCCCGAAAATGACTTTATCATAAGTATAATTTAAATTCAAATCAGCTATTACATATCCCTTTGCTACTATCGAATTATCCTCATTAGCAGGGCGACTTTTTAAGTAACGGTAACGCAATCCTCCCGAAAATCCATTCCATTTTTGAAAACTCAACCCCCCTGTTGATGTAAAATCTGGAGCAAGTGGAATATAGTTTTGTCCGCTTGGTTCATCAATACTACGGGAGTAAGTATAATTTGCGTCAGCGTCAAAATATAAATAATCATTCAACTGGTATCGCAATCCTAAATCGACTCCCATGCGTTTTGTTTTTCCACTCGGCTCAATGATTCCAGCATCTCCCACGTACACAAATTCTTGCTCTAGGTACAAATACCATAAAGCTGAATTCACTATTAAATTAGGAAATGGTTTCCAAATTGTCCCAACATCTGCGCCGATAGCCCTAGGTAAAACTTGCTTTCCGTTGTTTTGAACCACTACTCTGGCATCATTCGAATGAAAACCAAATCCTGATTTTACAAAAAACTGCAGGTTGTTATTTTGAGAATAAATGAAATTTAATTTTGGAGACAATTTTACTTCAGTTTCCGACTGTGTTTTATAACTCGTTGCTAATTTGTCTTGGTAATTGAATTTAAAATAATCCACTCTCAAAGCGGGATTAATCATCAGTTTCCCAAATCGGAACTCGGTATTCAGATAGCTAAAACCATTAGTTTCATCAATATCACCTAGTTTGATTCGTTCTAGAACTGTTGTTCTATTTAAAGTATGTGACAATTCGGTATCAACTGTAGCATCAGCGCGATAACCAACTCCCAATTGAAACAGCACATCCCAATTATTATTTTTTACTTTCTTATTCAGCTCGGCATTCATTCCATAAATTGAACGGTTTTCTTTTTGCTTGATTTGATCGCCATTGATAGGATCTTCTAAGAAAAAAGTAAAATTAGAATACAATTCAAATTCATATTTTGAATAGAAAGCATTGGATTTCAAAAATGTATTTTCATCGATGGGCTTCTTGAAACTTGCATTGATATTAGTTCGGCTCGTATTCCCACCTTCGGTATCATCAACGGCACCAAATCTAGAAATGGTACCATTATCTACTAACCGTTGTGGTATTTGGCCAGAAGCATCCCACTTACTAGAAAAACGTGAGGCAGCAATGGAAAATTTACTATTATCGTCTAAAATTGCCGAATATTTCCCTAACAGATTGACTCTATTAAAATTTTGGGGAGAATCAAACGGGCCATCTGTTAGGATATATTCTGTAGCGATATAAGCCGATTGTTTTTTTTGTTTGTCCAATAAATTAAATAAACCTACAGTCCGCAAGGTATTAAACTGACCCGCTTCAATACTGATACTGCTTTTGTCTAATTTTTCTTTGGTTTGGAAGGCTACGTATCCTGCGGTTGCAAAATCCCCTTTGTCCGCATAATACGCGCCTTTTCCAAAATCTATTTTCTCTACCGTTTCTGGAATCACAAAATGCAAGTCGGCGTAGCCTTGACCGTGCGCATGAGAAACCATATTAACCGGCATACCATCTACCGAAATAGCAATATCAGTCCCGTGATCAATATCAAAACCTCTCAAGAATATTTGCTCTGCCTTCCCTCCTCCTGCGTGTTGCCCAATGAATAATCCTGGTACTTTTCGAAGAATTTCTTGAGACGAATTTACGGGTGTTGTTTCCAAATCAATTTTAGAAATCACATTCATAGCTGAGAGCTTTTGTTGGATTACAATTTCGTTCAATCTAAAAATATCATCTTCTAACCGAATATTATTTTCACCATTAACTACCATATAATTCAACTTTTTATAGCCTAAAGCACTTATCTTTAATCGATCTCCAATAGTTGTTTTATCAATACTGAACATCCCTAAATAATTAGTATGCGCATGACTTTCTGAGTTTGTATTTATTATGTAAGCATTCTCAATAACGTTCCCAAATTGATCTGTGATGGTTCCCTTTTGGACTTGACTGTGCGATACTAATCCAGTAAAGAAAAGCATAAAGGCTATAAAATATCTCATCTGGTTTTTATAATTGATTGACTTTCTTCTCAAAATTTGGACCTAATTCGTAAAGACTGGCTAGTAAGTCTTGTTTTATAGGAGCTACTTTTTGAATTTCTTTATTTGCTTTATAAATCATCGCCAAATGGTATTGCACTTTTGGTTCGAATGATTTTCCAACAACATGCTTTTGGGCAATTTCGAGCGCCTTTTTAGGTTGACCGTTATTTAAATAAGACCAAGCCAATAAATCATAGGAATCTGGTGTAGGTCGGTGATCCACTTCGATCTTTGCAATTTCTACTGCTTTTGAGGTATTTGCTTTTTCATCGGCGTAGATTAAGGTGTTGTATTTATTGTACATCGCACCATAATTATTAGCATTCAACATATTGAAATAGGCTTTTTCATTGGCATCAGCTTCTTTTTTATTGCCTTCAAATTGTGCAATTTGCGATTTCAATAAAAAGAAATCAGGTGTATTATGGGTAACTTCAATAGCTTCGACAATTCTTTTTGCTTCGGTTGTATTGCGCTCGTGCGAAAAAACAATCCAAGCAATTCCTTTTAGAGCATAGGAATAATTGGGATCTATTGCTAATGTTTTTAAATAACTGTCGTATGATTCTTGTATCATTCCTGCGTGACCATAAAAATCACCTAGATTAGAATACGACCATATTTTAAGTGTTTTGTTGTCTTCTTTTTCGGCTATGTCTCGCGCCTTTTCCATGAAAGTGATTGCTGTTTTTAAATCGCCTTTATGGTCATTCCATTTAGCCAAACGTATTAAATAATCATAATCCTTCATGTCTTTTATAGCATTCAAATTAGTTTCCGCTTCCGCAAAATCACCTAATTCCATGTGGACATCAAATAACAATTTTTGAGTTTCTTTACGTCCCTCGCCTATTGCCAATGCTTTATTGGCCAAAGCCAAAGCTTCCTTAAATCGATGTTGCGCGATATAATTACGTCCCAAAGAACGCAAGGTTGAAACTTTAGAATATTGACTCGCTTGATTGGACTGTGTTAGTAAATCTTCGGTTTTATATAAGTTTTTAATGTTTCCGGTGTACTCAAAAAGTGTAGCATACTTAGCAGCTATAACGCCCAAATATGTTTTTTGATTGGGTGCGGCATCGTACTTGGCTTGCCAAAAAGCTATTTCTTTATTTGCAAAATCCAGTGATTCATTGCTTGCCAGATGCAAGTATTTATCGTAATCGGCAGTTTTTGTAATTTGGTTTGGTTTAGTATCGCAAGCGAAAATAAAAAGGATTGTAAAAACCAGGACGGGGATAACTTTATAAGGTTTCATAATCTAAATGTTTTTGTGATTAATTAATAGTAGAAAAAAAAACAGAGTACTAACTTCATTCGGTACTCTGTTTTTTTTTTAGTAGTCTCTTACCAAGCAGCTGCTAAATAAGGGAATGAAGCTGTAAATGCTTTATCATTTGCATCCACGTGATCTGAAGTAAGTCCAGGATTAGCTGCCCCATTAGAACCTCCAAAGATTAAAAGTAGTTCTACATCAATTACGTCATCAGCCAAAGCTCTACCTGTTAAGACATTAGTTCCATCAAAGAAAGTAGTTTTCCCAGTAGTTTTAACATTCAACACGTCAGTAGCTAACAATCCTGTAAATTGCGCCGCAGTTTGTCCCAAGGCATTTGTTGTAAATCCTGGATTTAGCGCCATCAATCTTGATTGAAAGATAGATTGGTATTTAGCACCCATTGCTGATGGAATTGCTGCATTAAAATCGTCTTTTGGTTGACCCGACGCAATAAAAACAGTATTTATTGCTGGTCTAGCCATTTGATCTTGTTGTACAAAAGTCCCAGAGAAATCAGCACTTGCCATAGTATCATTATTGTCATCATTGTTACAGCTTACTGTAGCTAGTGCACCTATTAGTGCTAGTGTTATGATTTTGAATTTATTTGTTTTCATAATTTAGATTTTTTAGAATAAAATTTATTATTGTTTTTTCTTAGTTTCAGCCCACACATTCAAAGAAGCAGCTGTACCTAACATTGTTTTTGGGACTTCAACTACTACCGATAGTACATTTGATCCTGCAAAAGTATCTGTACCTGGATTTTTAAATGCTGTAGCAGTTCCGCCAAGGATTGCTTGAAACTGACCTAAGTCAAAAAAGAAAGGATCATCTCTAGGACCAGCAAAAAATTTCATTCCGTTTTGAGTTGAAGTAATTGCAGTAGCTCCGTATTTAGAAATTTCTACACTTCCAGAAGCTGAAGCTGTTTTAATAGTACTTGATGTACCTGTTGCTGATGGTGCATAAGGTCCGAAGAAATACATCTTATCTCCTTTTTTAATAGCTTGAATTACCAAGTCTTCTACATTATCACCGGTATTGTCGATGTTAATTTCAATCATCACATTTTCATTAAAAGACGCTCCCGCTGTTGCATTAGGGCTTAACAATCCTTGAGTGTTTACTGCAAAAACTAAATTACTAGTTTCTTGTCCTTGAAAAGTGTACATGTCTGTAATGTCTGCTGCATTACCTGTTACTGATGGAGCATCTACGTGATCTGCTGCTACTAGAATTAGACCTGACATCGCCACTAGCGAAAGACCTAATATCATTTTTGTTTTTTTCATTTTGTTATAATTTATAAGGTTATAAAAGCATTTACGGGAATGTTTCCGTTAGGGTTTTAAAAAAAATAAAAAAAACTTAAAATAATTTTCAAAGCGTTAATTATCAATATTTTAAAATTGTAAAAAAATCACAATTTTTTAAATCTAATTTTTATTTGAAGGCTATTTTTAATAAATTAAATTAAATATGGATAAGTTTGTATAAGTTTGTAATTGCTAAACTTATACATTATGACCCAAGAAGAACTATTAGTATTAATTTACAAAAAAGACGAAAGAGCCTTCACGCATCTCTATGATATGTACGCTAAAAGTCTGTTCTCTGTAATCAACGTACTAGTGAGAAATAGAGAAGAGGCCGAAGATGTACTTCAAGATGTTTTTGTGAAAATCTGGAAAAACATTGATTCCTATAATGAAAGTAAGGGTCGATTTTATACCTGGATTCTCAATATTGCTAGAAATACTTCTATTGATAAACTGCGATCTAAAAACTTTAATAATAGCCAAAAAAACCTTTCTTCAGATAATTTCGTAAATCTATTAGACGACAGTAACAAACTGACGAGCAAAGTGGATACTATTGGGATTCAAGAGTTTGTAAAACGACTAAAACCCAAATGTATTCAAATAATAGATCTATTGTTTTTTAAAGGATTTACCCAACAAGAAGCTTCAGAAGAGCTGAATATTCCTTTAGGAACGGTAAAAACACACAATCGCAATTGCATCAATGATTTAAGAACTTATCTGAAAGTATAATGGAAAATAAAGAATACATAGAATCCGGAATTTTAGAGCTTTACGTTTATGGTTTACTTAGTGAAGCTGAAAACGAAGAAATCGCTGCTAAAGCAAAGAACGATACCCAAATAAATGATGAAATAATTGCCATTGAAAAATCAATTGTAGCTTTATCATCTAGTTTTGCCCCTTTTCATTCTGTGGCTAATTATGAAAAAATTAAAGAAAAGCTCGAATTAAAACATTCAAAAGTAATAGAGCTGGACGAAGAAGAACCTTCAAGAAACTGGTCGCAATACATTGGTTGGGCAGCAGCAATTGTACTACTATTAGGAGTTGCTTACCAATACAATGAACTGAATTTAACAACTAATCAAGTGGCAAATTCTCAAATTGAAAAGGTAAAAATAGAAAAAGAACTAAAATCATTGGAACTACAAAACAAAAACAATGAAACGAGTCTTGCTGTAGTACGAGATGAAAAAAATACGGTAGTTGCATTAGGTGGTCAAACAGTTGCTCCAGAATCGTCGGCCAAAGTATATTGGAACAAAGAAACACAAGTAGTTTATGTCGATGCTGCAGGATTACCAGAGCCTCCAAAAGGAATGGTATACCAAGTGTGGGCTTTAAAACTAAATCCTTTAACACCTACTAGTATTGGATTACTTGATAATTTTGATAAAAATAACCAACGCATTTTTGCTGTGAACAGTACAGGAGATGCCGAAGCTTTTGGGATTACACTGGAACCTAAAGGCGGTAGCTTAACGCCTACAATGGAACAATTATACACCTTAGGAAAAGTATAGATTCTTTCTAAAACATAACCCGTTGAGTGTCATTCAAATTTTGTAATTTATTAACCACATAGTAACATAGATTTTATTAAATTTTAATTTCGTTTTACTTTATTGTAGAAAACCATAGCTATGTGAACCCCTGAATTGGGCTATCCATCTCTCTTATTTCTATGTTATACCGAACAAAAATATAATATAAACCAATTTTGATAATTGGTTTTTTTATATTATATTTGGTCTATATTATAAC
>NZ_JACRUK010000036.1 GCF_014305155.1 Flavobacterium muglaense | reverse complement strand
TAGGGCGATTAGCTCAGCTGGTTCAGAGCACCTCGTTTACACCGAGGGGGTCGGGGGTTCGAACCCCTCATCGCCCACAAGTCTAATAACAAATGGTTTTAAAACCCTATAAATCTTAAGATTTATAGGGTTTTTTCTTTTGCGCATATACCAAATTATTCATTCAATCTTAATTGGAAAGGGACAAAATCGAGACCCTAAAAAATTTACAATTTAGGGTCTCGCTAAATCTTCTCAATACTTGCAAACAGTCGTACTAGTAACCAGTTCAATGCTTGTTCAAAATATGTACATCTTGTTTGCTACCAATTAGAAAATTAAATTGAATACTAATTAAAAGGTTAACACTATGAAAGCAAAAATCACTTTACACATTTATACGAAAACCACAAAAGCTAATGTAGCTGGACAATTACCAATTTATATTCGATTAACCGTTGACGGTCAACGCTTCGAATTCAGTTCCAAGAAATTCATTGATAAATCAAAATGGTCTCCAGAACTATCCAAAATGAAGGGCAGCTCCGAAGAAGCTAGAACATTAAATAACTATCTTGATTTGATGAAATCTAAAGTTTTTGATATTCAAATGCAGTTAATCCATAAAAATGAAGAATTATCCCTGGAGAATTTCAAGTCAAGAATATTAGGTACCCATCAACGAGAGCGAATGATAATTCCAATTTATCAAAATCACAATGATAAAATCGAAGACCTCATCGGAAATGGATATGCTTACGGAACGTTAGAACGGTTTAAAATATCTTTAAAACACCTGCAAGAATTCATTTTGTGGAAATATAATGTTTCAGACATTAGCATTGCTAAAATTGATTATGCTTTTATAACCGAATTTGAATTCTATTTACGATGTGTAAAAAAATGCAATAACAATACTGCGGTTAAATATGTTAGGAATTTTAGAAAAATAATCAAGATTTGTCTGGACAATGATTGGTTAGATAAAAATCCTTGTAGTAGATACGAAGGAAAAATGAAAGAAGTGGAACGGGATTTTCTTACTGAAGAAGAATTAAACAGAATTTATAACAAACGCTTTTCATCAGAACGATTAAATTTAGTAAAAGATATTTTCATTTTCTCTTGTTACACCGGATTGTCTTATGTTGATGTAAAAGGTTTGAAGAAAGATCACATTGCAATAGGCATCGATGGCGAAAAATGGATATTCAAAAATCGCCAGAAAACAGATACAAAGTCAAAAATTCCTGTGCTGCCAATTGCCCAAGAAATCATCCAAAAATACTCTGATCATCCAAAGTGTTTAAATGAAGATAGCGTCTTGCCTATTTTGACCAATCAAAAAATGAATGCCTATCTCAAAGAAATTGGTGACTTATGCGACATTCCTAAAGAAATTACTTTCCACATGGCTCGACACACTTTCGCCACATCTGTAACACTTACAAATGGCGTTCCTATTGAAACCGTAAGCAAAATGCTAGGTCATAAAAATATACAGACTACACAACACTACGCAAAAATTTTAGACAAAAAAGTAAGTGAGGATATGCAGGTTTTAAGAGATAAAATGAAGCGAATTATTATAATTTCAAAGGCTAATTAATTTTATTACCTACTGCTTTCAAGAAATTTGAATAATAATAATAATATTATTATAAAACAGGGGATTCAATAAAGATATAAGAGTTATTTATAATTGATTTTATGCATAAAAAATGCTAATTTTACAAAAAAACAATGTCCGAAGAATTAAAATATTGGTATTTGCGAGATCATAAATTGTTTAGAACTTTGAACTATAATCAGATTAAGCAATTATGTATTATAGTTAAATATAAGAAAGCGAATAAAGGAGAAATAATTTATTTTTCGTCTTCAGATTTACCAAGAATTTTTTTGCTAACAAAAGGACACATAAAAATTGTTGAAATTGATGAAGATGGGAACGAAATTATTAAAGACATTATTCAAAAGGGAGATTTATTTGGTGAATTGTCATTAGAGAATGATATTACTTCAAACGAATATGCAAAAGCATTAACGGAGGATGTTAGTATTTGTAGTTTTTTAATGTCGGATTTTGAAAATTTATTGTTGCAATACCCAAATTTGTCATTATCATATACAAAATTTGTTGGTTTAAAATTAAAAAATATTAAAAATCAATATTCTAATCTTGTTTCTAAAGATGCTAAAAATAGATTATTGCACTTTCTAAAAGAATGGGCAACTAAAGACGGATTGATAGATAAGAAAAGAGTAATAATTGATAATTATTTAACTCAAAACGATATTGCTCAAATTATTTGTACTTCTCGCCAAACAGCAACAACTTTACTTAAAGAGTTAGAGGATATGGGAATTCTTTCATATGATAGAAAAAAAATAATTATTGAAGATATTACCAAACTTAATTAAAAGTTAATAAAGTCCTAATTATCTCCAATTGTAAATTAGGTGACACTATTACCTTTTTCATCTCAATAAATTTGTACTATAAAATTTAAAAAGATGAAAAAAATTAATATACAAATTAGCGCACTACTTTTATTTTCAGTTCTTTTTTTAACTGCTTTTAACCAGTTTAAGAAAAATGAATTAAAAGCGGTTGAAGTTATTAGTAACAATGATACTATAACAAAACCCAGCAATCCTTACTATTCCAACACAAGTACAAAAAAGCTAAAACTTTCCGATGCTGATTGGGAAAAAGTACTTTCACCTGATGTTTATGCCGTTTCAAGGCATGCAGATACCGAGCGACCTTTTACCGGAAAATATTGGGACACTGATGAAAAAGGAACTTATTACTGCGCAGCTTGTGGTTTTAAACTTTTTCGTTCTAGAGCAAAATTTTCTAGCAACTGCGGTTGGCCAAGTTTCTTTGAGCAAGCCAATTCAAAAAGTGTAGTTTACAAAAAAGACAATTCATTAGGAGTAGAACGTTTGGAAGCGCTTTGTGGCAGATGCGACGGACATTTAGGACATCTTTTTGATGATGGTCCAGAACCAACTGGCAAAAGATATTGTATGAACTCAATCGCATTAGACTTTATTCCTAATCACAAAAAATAATCACAATGGAAGATTCATTTTTAAAAACAGTACTTTACACAGGTTTGATAATCTTAACTCTAGGTATATCAAGTTTTACTTTAAAAAAAGTAATAGAAAACAAAGAAAGTAAAACTGCAACAGAAGGTTTTGCAGTACTTGAACTTTTTACCTCACAAGGTTGCAGCAGTTGTCCGCCAGCTGATTCAGTTTTAGCTAAATACGCTACTCAAAACAATCCAAATATTATTCCATTAGCGTTTCATGTTGATTATTGGAACCGACTTGGGTGGAATGATCCATTCAGTAAATCAGAATTCACCGCAAGGCAAAGCAACTACGTTAGTCAATTAAATGCACAAGGAAATTATACTCCACAAATTGTGATAAACGGCAAATATGAATTAGTAGGAAGTAAAGAAACTGCTATTGAAAGTATAGTAAACAAAGAATTAGCTTTAAAAAATACGTTCCATATCAACATCGAAAAATCATCTATCAATGAAAATACTTTGAATATAGAATATGAAACTGGTGCTACGGCTGCCAGTATCATTACCAATTTAGCATTGGTAAAGAAAAAAGAGTTCACAAATATCAAACGAGGTGAAAATAGTGGTTTAAAACAAACGAGTTACAATATAGTTTACGATTTTAAAACTATAAAAAGTCACTCAAATACTATCAACAAAACAAGTTTTGAATTTAATACAAATAAAATACCATCAGATTTTATGGTAGTTGCCTACCTTCAAAATTCAACTACAGGCGCAATAATTGGAGCAACAAAATCAGAAATTAAATGAATTTAATCAATTTGATAGATAGCTGACAAAATGCTTCTTTAATCTATATTATTTTGCAGTATTAAATAAAAAACTAAATTAATGGAAACCTCACTAAAAAATAAAAAAATACTCATTACAGCCGGACCAACTAGAGAATATATTGATCCTGTTCGATTTATATCAAACGAAAGTAGTGGTAAAATGGGTTATGCAATTGCTGAAGCTTTGCATCAAATGGGTGCAGATGTTATTTTAATTAGTGGTCCAGTATCAATAACCTCATCATTTCCAAAGAATAAAATAGTTTCCGTTATGAGTGGCAATCAAATGTATGAAGCTTGTCAAAAACATTTTGAAAATATTGATGTTGCTATTTTTTGTGCAGCTGTTGCCGATTACAAAGCAAAGAATACTTCGGTTATAAAAATCAAGAAAATCGAAAACGAAACCACATTAGAATTAGAAAAAAATGTTGACATCGCTTTTGAATTTGGAAAAGTAAAAACTGAAAATCAAAAATCTGTTGGGTTTGCTTTGGAAACTAACAATATTCATGAAAATGCTGTAGACAAACTCAAAAAGAAAAACTTTGATTTAATAGTTGTTAATTCGCCTAATGTTAATGAGGGTTTTGGTTATGACACAAATAAAATAACAATTGTAGATAAAAATTTATCACTTTTTTCATTTCCTTTAAAAAACAAAAAAGAAGTTGCATTAGATATCTTAACACATCTTAAAAACAGTTATAACATTATAGAAGAAGAAAATAATCATTTGGTTAATAATTTGATTTGATTGTTAGTTGTGTCAATAATAACAATTTATAACTCTATGAAACTAGAACCCAAATTTAAGTTACTTTTTATAATAATTGCTTTTGCTTCTTTGTCAATCAATGCACAAGAAGTAGTAAAAAACTTTGCGTCAAACAGTTATGAAATTGATACGTTAAATGAATTAAAAAAAGAATTTGGAACAAATAAAATTATTCCAACTCTTTATGAAACACAAATCCTAATTGCTCTTTCCTACTTTCCAGAACTAAAAAACACAATTATCGAGTTCAAACTAAAAAAAACAAACACACCACTTTCTTCAAGACCTAATTTTTTTGGATTATTACAATCATCAAAAAAAAGAAAATACATTATAACAATAAGTGAATTAACCAATTCAAGACTAGAACCAATCCTTCTCAAAAATTTAAATTTTAATGCTCAAATTGGTGTCTTAGGGCATGAACTTTCTCATGTTTCGGATTATATGACCAAAAGTTTTAGCAAAATGTGTAATCTTCTACTAATTGAAATCTTTTCTAAAAATCAAGTCGACAAATTAGAGTCAAGAACAGATCACATTTGCATTAACCACGGATTGGGGTATCAATTATTGGATTGGAGCAAATCAGTGAGAAAAAATCTAAATATCGACAATTGGCGTGGAGCTGATAACTTTAAATATATGACAAAAAAAGAACGCTATTTAAATCCTGAAACAATTATTCAAATTTTAAAAATTAATCCGTTATATCATCAAGATGAAAACTTTACAAATAAAATGATATGAAAGGAAAGTCCACAGTTTTAGTTTAGATAACTAAAGTCTGAAAAGTTGCAAGATTAAAAAAGAGCTTCTACAAAATCAGAGATTAAATATAAACTTGAAAAAAGTCTACTAATTAGCAGTAAAAGTTTATGGAGACTGAAAGAGATATGCTCTAAAATGTATAGTTTTAACTTCTTTTGAACTAATTAAAAGTATTTCAGCCAATTAATTTTAAAAATAAAAACAACGGTTTTGTAAGTTAACGGACATTTTCACTTTTTTTATTGTCTTAAATTTGTACAACAAATATTTATAGAAACTATGCAAAAAAGTGTATTAGCAATAATTTTAGGCGGAGGACAAGGTTCTAGATTATCACCACTAACAGAAAACAGATCCAAACCTGCTGTTCCAATTGCAGGAAAATATCGATTGGTAGATATTCCAATATCCAATTGTATCAATTCAAATATAAATCGAATGTTTGTTTTGACACAATTTAATTCGGCTTCTTTAAATCAACATATCAAAAACACATATCATTTTAGCCATTTTAGTTCGGCTTTTGTTGATATTTTAGCTGCAGAACAAACTCCTGATAATCCTACTTGGTTTCAAGGAACAGCAGATGCTGTTAGGCAATGTATGCCTCATTTTAATAGTCATGATTATGATTATGCGCTAATTTTATCGGGTGATCAATTGTATCAAATGGATTTTAATGAAATGATTACTGCACACCGAGAAAGCGGAGCAACTATTTCAATCGCTACTTTACCTGTAGATGCTAAAGATGCTCCAGAATTTGGAATTTTAAAAACTGATTCTGATAATTTTATTACCTCATTTATAGAAAAACCAAGTCCTAATTTATTACCTCAATGGGAATCTGAAGTTAGTGAGGAAATGAGAGCAAAAGGCAAAAATTATTTAGCATCAATGGGGATTTATATATTTAACCGAGAGCTATTAAATGAATTAATGTATCAAACAGAAACGAAAGATTTTGGCAAAGAAATTATTCCGCAAGCTATTGGAAAACAAAAAATATTAAGTTATCAATACGAAGGATACTGGACTGATATTGGTAACATTGACTCCTTTTTTGAAGCTAATTTAGGATTAACCGATGACATTCCGAAATTTAATCTTTTTGATAATTCAAGTAAAATATATACTCGTGCTAGGGTTTTACCACCATCAAAAATCACAGGTTCGTCCACTATTGACAAATCAATTATTGCTGAAGGCTGTATCATTAATGGTGTTTCAATTAAACATTCTGTTGTAGGAATTAGAAGTAGAATTGGCAAAGATTCAACAATTACAAACTCCTATTTAATGGGTAACGATTATTATCAAAATTTAGAAGAAATTCATATCAATAACATAAAAAAACTAATAAATATTGGTATTGGAGAGAGATGTGTTTTAAACAATACTATTGTAGATAAAAATTGTCGAATTGGTAATGATGTGAAATTAATTGGTGGTAAACATCTTGAAAATAAAAATACTGAATTGTATACAATTAAAGACGGTATAATTGTAGTTAAAAAAGGAGCTATTCTATCGAATGGATTTGAAGTAGTATAACATTAATTTTGGTGTAATTTTTCCCAATTGCAGTCTGCTCTTATTATTCGTTCTTCTTTATCTTTTAACCAATCTTCTCTATATTTTAAATTACAATTTAAATATAATTTGTCATTTACAATTGTAAAAGCTATTGGTTTTGTTGAGGCTTTGTAACCATTTGACATTCCGAGTGAACAAAATCCGTCATATTGCGGCTAGTATATATAGAATAAGCCGTTATCAAAACAATAACGGCTATTAAATACTATTTGTAAAAAGTCCATAATAACTTTAGATTGTAAATTAATGTTGAAATAAACCACAATTATAATTTGAATCAATAGGATATGACAATCGTTTTATACTAGCTTTAGCATCAATATAAAGTAAATTCCAATTATCAATTTTTTGTACTTTCCCTTTTATTTCAATAGGTTCGGCAACAGCAAACAAAATGGCATTATTTACTTTTTTTCCATCATTTCCAATTAAGATATAATAGTTTTTTGCCTGGCTATTTTCGGTAATAAAAGCGGGCATAATCCCACCTTTAATGCAATTTATAGCACAAGAACGATGCGGTTTTCCTTCGCCAGGATTCATAACACCTAAATAACATTTTGGATCAATAATTTGCCCTTTCATTATAGTGTCTTTTGGTTTTCCAAACACTAAAGGTGTTATAGAAGCATTGAATTTAATCTTTTTAATATTATTCTTTTTATTCATTAACTCCATTGCAACTTGACCATCGCGTTCGATAATTTTAGCTTGAATTTGTACAAATACCCTTTTTTCATTTGGATATTGAGATAAAAATGCTTGAACCGATTGGTCAGCACCAAACTTACCTTCATTTACTAACGGATACAGCACTACTTTAGGATTTCTATTTTTATCCATTTCTAAAACGCGTAGCATTGGAAATGGTTTCAATAAAAGCTCGCCTTCAAACGATAGTGTCTTATAATAATCATAGGAACTAAACCTAATTTTATTTGTTGAATTGCTAATTATAACTATTAATAGAATGCTTATGATAAATAGAGAAGGTACAAAGAAACGCAATGTACTTTGGTACGAATTTGGAATTTTTCCTAACCAACCAATAAAAAAATCAGTATCTAATTTCGTTTCCTCAGATGGAATTGTTGTTGGTTCAATAGCTGTTCCTTCGGGAAATGCTTTAGGATTTACATAAATTTTATCTCCAATTAACTTCAATTCATAAGTAGCCAATAATTCCGTAAATGGTTCTGGAGCTCTACCTTTATCCGGCAAATATTGATACCCATGCCATGGACAGGTAATACAGCCATCTACAATTTTACCTTCGCCCAATGGTCCGTTTTGGTGTTTACAAACATTATGAACGGCACTTAATTTGTTTCCGTATTTAAAAACTGCAATTCTTTCGCCATCAATTGTTACCATTTTGGCGCAATTCTCATCGATTTCATTCGGAGTGCACACATACACCCAACCCATATGATCAGTTATGCTTTTTTTCTTATCAAATTTATACTCTTTATAACCTGAAATAATGTGCAATGACAAAATAGTAACCAAACCTAAAAACAATAAGGAAAATAAGATGGGACTATTTTCATATTGTATAATTCCTAAAACTACATGCATTATAACCAATCCGTAGGCAATATAAACGATCATGTGCATGGCTTTCCAAACTTTTGGAGAAAGAAAATTAAGCCAAAAATCATGACTTGTAAATGCCATTACCATTAAAATTAGATAAGCAAAAAATCCAAGAATCTGAAAGGGGAAAAATGTCAATGATTCGTAATGCGTATTGGCTGTGAATAGATTATACAACGGATTGTTTACACCATATCCATGAAAGAAAATAATAGAATATACCGCATGAACACTGACGATTAAAAACATCGAAACACCTAAATGTCTTCTATTGTATAAGATGGGTAAAAAACTTTTATTTATTCTTGATAATGGACCAATCGCCAAAATTATATGCAGAATTAAAATTGCTAAAGTTCCAAAAGAGCGAATTATTATGGTATCGATAATAAGTTGTGGATACAAATACATACTTATAGAAATGAATCCGGTTAAGTATAAAACAACGAATAAAGCAAAAATAACATCGTATTTTGTTTTGAAAGGGTTCCAAATTATTGGAATATATTTTACTGACATCTAATTGATTTTTAATATTTTGGAATACATAAATAACCTAAAATAGCTAATGAAATCAATACGATTGTCAAAACTATCCATAAAAAAAAGTGTGTTTTTCTATACTTTGCGATCATGTTTATAATTTTTATAGATGATATACGGCCATAAAATAATACTTCCAGGAAGTATTAAAAGTCGGAATAATAACGAGGTTTCCTCGGCATTATGATCTAGATGATGCACTTTAAAAAAAGCAAACCATAAAGCAATTAAAATTCCTAAAAGGACATATAAATAGAGTAAATAGATGACTATCATTTTAATTTTGTTTTTGTAAATTTAATTTATTTTCATGATTATCATGCTCTAATTCTTTTCCAAGAAAATAACCAATGACGGTTCTGATTACTATTACTAATGCCAATCTAATTAAGCTTTTTTCGTCTTGCGCCACCATTGATTCTAGTATGTCAGCAATGATATAAAAATCCAATCCTAACAAAATGTAAGCACCAATTTCAAGTTTTAATTGTTTGAAATTAGAGGGTATTTCTTTGTTTTCTAATCGGAAACTTTTAAATTCAAATAGCCAAAACTTGATGAATATTTTCACAAATCCAAATAATAAAATAGAGGCACTACAAAGTTGAATTATAAATGATATTGAAGATATTATAGTTTCGATGTTTGTTTCCATTAGGAATTATTATAAACTTTTAAAACAGTATCTCTCAATTGTTTTCCAGTATCAGATACTAAAAAAGCAATACTTTCAGCTAACGTTTCTGTAGAAACCCATTGCGAATAATCTGCATTTGGAGCAGACGGTCTTGTCGCTGGTGTATCTATTATGCTAGGAACAATTATATTTACAACCGTTTTCTCGCTGGAAGTATTTATAAACTGTGCCAAACTGTTCAGCATTTGTTTCGATAAGGTATAAGCAAAACAAGTCACTCCTTTTCCTGGTTCTACAGCTGCTTTTGAACTTACTAAAATGATTTGTCCAAAACCTTGTTTTTCAAAATGATTTAATAATGGTCGAACCAAATTGTATGCTGTAAAGAAATTGATATTTATCATTTTCATAACCTCTTCGTTGGTGGTATTTTTTATATCACCAGAGGTAAATCCTCCAACTAAAAGAACGGCAGCATCAATAGTTTTTTTTCTTTCAACTGCGTCATTTACGAAATTTTTAGCTTCGGTTTCGTTATTCAAATCAACAACTTTGCTAAAGGTGTTTTCTATATGATTATATTCATCAGGTGTTCGATTACTTACGGTTAAAGACAAGTTACAGCCATTTTCAGCTAATTTTTTCACCACTTCTTTCCCTAAATTTCCAGAAGCACCACTAATAATAATTGATTTTTTCATATAATTTTTAATAATAATTTAGTTAAAGTAATATTTTAGCACTTCGTAAACTTTGTTAGTGTGTTTGTTTCCAGACATAAAACATTGCATAGTTTGGCATTCACAATTTATTGATTTGTACGCTCTTCTGAAAATCAGACTTGCTAATAACATTCCGAATATGGGAGCAACAAAATAAAGCCATAAATTGGAATAATTTCCAGATGAGAATGCTGATGCGACTGTTCTTGCCGGATTTATACTCATTCCTGATATAGGTGCTTCAAATGTGATATAAATCACTAGCAAAACACCCACAAAATAACCAGTGTAGTTGGCTAATTTTGGAACATTACTCAAAATTAAAACCGATAAAAGCATTATAAATGAAATTAAAAATTCAAATAAAAAGGGTTTTAAAGCAGAACTCGAAGAAGTTGAAGGAATTGTTACAACATAATTAATCTCGGGATTACTAATATATTCAAAAAAGAAAATTTTAAATAGTAGTACTCCCAAAATGCCTCCAATAAATTGAAAAATAATATAAAAAATAGCATCAGAAGTTTTCATTCTATCCATCTGCCAATTGGCAATTGTAACAGCAGGATTCATGTGTGCTCCAGATATTTTTCCGAATTTAGAATAGATTAATAAAACGGCAGTTAATCCCATTGCACAACCCATTAAGAATCGTCTAAAAATGGCACTTTCAACATTGTTTTTTATCCAAAAATCGGGATGCTCAATAATAATGGCAAAAGCACAAGCCGAGACCATGAACAAGCCTAATGCTAATGCTTCATAACTGTATATTTTCCAATTGGATTTAAAGGTTGTAATCATTTTTATATTTCTATTTCGTTTCCAGTCAATCCAAAATCAATCATTACTTTGATGATATTTGAAACTGACCAGGCTTGTTGCATTGTACCTCTTCCAAGATTTGGTTTTGGGTCTTTACCATCAAATATTTCAGAGATGGAATACAATCCATTTTCGTTGTAAAAATGATTTTTCAGCGTTTGGACTGCTTTTACAAACTCATTTTTTACCTTTTCTTTTTCTTTATCACTACTCATGTTGTATTTTGCTGTCCAGAATTCGCCAAAAATAAATGGCCAAACGGTTCCCTGATGATAAGCATTATCTCTGCTCCAAATATCTCCACCATAAAAAGGTTTAAAATCAGGATGATTGTCTGCTAAAGTTCGTAATCCTAAATCAGTATAAAGATACTCTTCAACGGTTTTAAAAACCGATTTTTCATCTTCAATATTTAAAAGATTAAAAGGCAAACTCAAAGCATAAATTTGATTGGGACGCAAAGATTGATCTTCAGAAATTGTTGGCAACACTAAATCATTAAGAAAGCCTTTATTATTAAAAAAATGATTTTTAAAATTGTGAGAGAAATGATTAATGATTTCAGTTATTCTAGCGTCAATTGAATGGTTTGCTAAAGTTGAAAAATGCTGATAAATTTTTAAGGCATTATACCATAAGACATTAATTTCAACCGGACAACCGTGTCTTGGCGTTACAACATAATCACCAATTCTCGCATCCATCCAAGTTAGTTGAGCAATTCCTTCTCCTGCATAAATAAAGCCTTCTGGTGTGTTGTGAATATTATAACGGGTTCCGTTTAAATGATAGTCTATTACTTCAGTTAATTGGTTGAAATTGTTCTGAATTAATTCTAAATCTTTGAATTTTTCATAATATTCATATAAAACAATAAACATCCAAAGCGTAGCGTCAACAGTGTTAAATTCTGGTTCATCATTTGGGTTATCCGGAAAGCGATTGGGCAACATGCCTTGGTTTAAACTTTTTAAGAATGTTTCTAAAATTAGTTTGGACTCATCTTGTCTTCCAGTGGCAATGCTTAATCCACGCATGGCAATCATAGTATCTCTTCCCCAATCGGTAAACCAATGATAGCCTGCAATTATAGTTTTGCTTTGTGTTGAATTTCTATCTACAACAAACTGATCTCCAGAAAGCAATAAGTCGTTAAAAAAGGTATTGTTTTTACTAGAAGTGATTGTTTTTTGGTAAGCAATAATCTCTTTTTTTTCTTTTTCAGGATCAAATGAATATAGATTTTCATCTGTAGAATAAGATAAAACTACTTTTTCTTTGGGTTTTAAATTGACAACCCAAGAACCAATAGAATAGGTATCTTCATTAAAATCCAAGCCTCTTTTTCGTTCTTCATTGTACTCCACATTTTTTATCCATTGTCTGTTTTCTTCGAATTTTCCTTTAGAAATTTTCTCGTAAACGGGTATCGATTCATAGTAAGCATAAATGATTTGTTGACCATTTTCGACCTCCGCTTTATAAAAATTGCAGTTTTCACTTTCGTGAGACATGCTGTGGTAATCTCTATTGACAAAAGTTGTGTTTAAAGAAATTTCGATGGTTTCTTTTCCTTGATTCACATATTCAATAAAAACAGAGTTAGACCCGCGTTTATGAAATATAGATTTTTGAATTTTAAAATTGTCACCTTCAAATGTAAAAACAGGATACGGAAAAATTTGATATTCTTTGATAAAAAAATGCCCTTGCGGATACACCGCATTTGGATATTGATTCGAACCTAATTGAATTGTTTCATCATTTGAAAGTTTGATTTCTTCATCAATCTTACTTACTAATACTCTTCTGTCTGTTGGCGGATTTAAGGAAGCTACCAATAATCCATGATAGCGACGAGAATTAGCTCCAGAAATTGTTGAAGAAGCATAACCACCAATTCCGTTGGTATGAATCCATTCTTTTTCTAATAAATTTCTTTCCATAATCGTTATATTTTATTTTGTGTAAACTTTATCAATTAGTTCAGCAACTACTCCAGTCCAACCTGTTTGATGTGTAGCTCCAACACCTCTTCCGTTATCACCATGAAAATATTCGTAAAACAGAATAAGGTCTTTTGAATGTTCGTTTTTATAAAAAGAATCATAATTATTTACTGGTCGATTTCCTGAAGCATCTTCTTGAAAAATTCCAATTAATCGTTTAGATAATTCATCCGCTACTTGATTTAAGTGTAATAAATTATTTGAACCAGTAGGAAACTCGACTTTAAAACTAGCTCCGTAATAATTGTAATAACTTCGCAATGATTCAATTAGCAAATAATTCATTGGCATCCAAACTGGTCCTCGCCAATTGGAGTTTCCTCCAAACAATCCAGAATTACTTTCGGCTGGATCATAACTTAAACCAAACTGTTCACCAGCAATCCATTCGCTATACCCATTTTCATGAATTTTAGACAACGATCTAATTCCATTTGGTGAAAGAAATTCGGCTTCATCCAACATTGCTTCTAATAATCTTTTTAAACGTTTTTTTGGAATTAAAGACAATAGCATCTTATCGTTTTTCGCTTCTTCAATTACTTGATAATCATGCGTTTTTTCTTGATAGTTAGAAAACCATTTCAATCTTCTCAAAAAATCAGGAGCTTTGTCCAATCGTTCTTTATCTAAAGGTAAAACAGCAAAAAGAGTAGTTAAACCGACTAGAGATCTTACTTTTAAAGGCACATATTCATTGTTGGGTAATGCTAAAATATCATAGAAAAAACCTTGATCTTCGTCCCATGCGCCAGACCAATCGTGTCCGATGCGGTTTAAACTTTCGGCGATATAGGCAAAATGTTCAAAAAATTTGGTGGTAACATCTTCAAAGGATTTATCATAAGCATTAATTTCTAAAGCCATGTCAAGCAAATTCAAACTGTACATTGCCATCCAGGAAGTACCATCAGCTTGTTCTAAATGACCGCCACCAGGAATGGCAGAACTTCTGTCGAAAATTCCAATATTGTCTAATCCTAAAAATCCACCTTCAAAAACATTATTTCCTTTTGCATCTTTTCGGTTTACCCACCAAGTAAAGTTGAGCATTAGTTTATGGAAAACGCGCTTTAAGAAATCAACATCACCTTGACCTGTTTTTTCTTTTTCCATTCGGTACACTTTCATAGCTGACCATGCATGAACAGGAGGATTTACGTCTCCAAAAGCCCATTCATAAGCCGGAATTTGACCATTTGGATGCATGTACCATTCTCTTAAAAACAATATCAATTGGTCTTTTGCAAATTGGGTATCCACCATGGAAAGCGGGACGCAATGAAAAGCCAAATCCCAAGCGGCATACCAAGGATATTCCCATTTGTCTGGCATGGATATAATATCTTCATTATTCAAGGTTTTCCAATTGCTATTTCGTCCTGTTTTTCGATTGGCTGGAGGTGGAACTTGTCCTTCATCACCATTAAGCCAAATAGGAATGTCTATATTATAGTATTGTTTAGACCACAACATTCCCGCAAATGCTTGGCGTTGTATGTTAGCTAATGCTGCATCTTTTGTGATTATTTTATCGTAAAAAGCATCGGCTTCGCTAATTCTTTGATCAAATAATTGCAGTGATTTTGCATCAAAAGGACTTTTAATCGCCTCTTTTGAAAGTCGAACATAAACAACTGTTTCTCCATTAGCAGGAACTGTTCTTTGATATAAAGGAGAAAATTTTGTGCCTTGTGTATTATCTTTAAATAATGAAAAATCATTATTGATTACGGCATTATGAAAAGCATCTTTTACAAAAGGAGTTTCGTTGGGTTGATTCCACAAACGTTCTTTATTGCTTTCATTTTCTGTAAAAAGTAATTCATCTACGGTTTGAAAATAAAAATTGTAGTCTCCTAATTCAGAATGATTTAACACTACAAATTTTGTAGTACCTGATTTAGATAATTTTAAACTAGGTTTTTCTTTCAAGACGTTTGGTGTCCAAAGATTTCGTAGCCAAAGTGTTGGTAAAATAGTAATTGGCGCTGCTTCATTACCTCGATTGGCAACTGTGATTCGGATTAAAATATCTTCTTCATTATTTTTGGCATATTCTGTAAAGACATCAAAATACTTGTTGTCATTAAAAATACCAGAATCTAAAAGCTCAAATTCGGCTTCGCTTTTAGAACGATTTCTATTCATTTCAACCAACTGTTTATACGGAAATTCAGCTTGTGGATATTTATACAAATGTTTCATATAAGAGTGCGTAGGCGTACTATCTAAATAATAATACAACTCTTTCACATCCTCACCATGATTACCTTCTGGACCAGCCAAACCAAAAATTCGTTCTTTTAAAATAGGATCTTTACCATTCCATAAAGTTACCGAAAAGCAAATACGTTGCAATTCATCAGAAATTCCGGCAATACCATCTTCTCCCCAACGATAGGTTCGAGAACGTGCATGATCGTGAGGGAAATAATCCCATGCGGTACCACCTTCACTGTAATCTTCTCTTACCGTTCCCCATTGTCTTTCGCTGAGATACGGTCCAAATTTTAGCCAATTTGTTTTTTTATTGTAATGATCCGATAGCCTTTCGTTTTCCATGATGTTTTATGTTTTTACTTTTTAGATTTACTTTTCAATTTTAACCGTTTCCGTCTTCAAAACCAGGATACAAGCTCATTCCACCATCCACAAAAATGGTTTCTCCATGAATATAATCAGATAAATCAGAAGCTAAAAACACGGCTACATTTCCAACGTCAGAAGTTAAACCAACTCTTTTGTACGGAATTAATTTTAGTAATTTTTCTTCAGCTTCAGGAGTATGCCAAGCTGAAGTATTAATTGGTGTTTTAATCGCTCCGGGTGCAATACTGTTTACTCTTATTTTTGATGGTCCAAGTTCTTGTGCCAATGATTTCATAAAAAGCATTACACCTCCTTTAGAAGCAGCGTAATTGATATGTCCAGCCCAAGGAATAATTTCATGCACCGAACTCATACAAATAATTTTACCCAAAGAAGCCGATATTTCAGGTCTTGGTCCACGCCTTTTAAATTCTCTTACGGCTTCTTGTGCGCATAAAAACTGTCCTGTTAGGTTAACATCTAGAACAAAATTCCAATCTTCTAAAGTCATTTCTAAAAAAGGAGCATCTTTTTGTAATCCAGCATTATTTACTAAAATATCCAGCGTTCCGAATTCTTTAATAGTAGTTGCAAACATGCTTTTAACTTGATCTTGTTTACTAACATCGCCTTTTACTGTGATGGCTTTTCCTCCATTTTTAATAATAATATCAGCAGCTTCTTCTGCACCAACAGAATTGCCAGCGTAATTTACAGCAACATTTGCTCTCGCTTGTCCTAGCTCGATGGCAGTTGCTTTTCCTATCCCTGAACTTGCACCGGTTACTAGTGCGGTTTGTCCATCTAAATAAATTTGATTTTTTTTCATGATGTATATCTATTCAATTTTATAATTTGATTTTTTAATTAATTTTAAAAACACTATTCCAACCTCCATAATTATCTTCTACTTTATACGGATTTGAACTATCTTCTTTCCACCATTGATTGTCAATACAAAATTTATATACATATTCACCTTTTGGTAATAAGGGTAATTCTACTTTCCAAACGTCATCTTTGAAAGGTTGTAGAATTACTTCATCGGCTTTCCAGTTATTGAAATCGCCAGCCAATGAAACTGTTTTTGCATTTGGAATGAAAGTGAAAAAGACAATTTTTTCTTCTTTTAAATCAATATTGGGAATTTCTAGAGGAATATCTATCGGTTCCTTTTCTAGTACTTCATAAATAGCTTTTTTTGGATTGATAGCACCGAATCCTTGTTTTTCTTGTGGAAAAGCTGGTAGCTTTTTTGCTGTATTGAAAAGAATAGCTCGTAATTGTGCTACGGTTAATTCAGGATTAATTTCTAACAACTGTGCCGCTACGGAACAAACTATTGGTGCTGCAAATGAAGTTCCATCAGAATGCTGATAATGTTTTGTTAAATATTTTTTATCCCAAATTGCTTTTTTTATTTCATTTTTTGCTTCACTTTCTGACATAACCTGAATGTAATTTGACCAACCTAATTTTTTATAATTATCACTTAAGAGTTGATGGAAATTTTCTTTTTCATGAAGTAATTCGAATAAAATAGTTGCGTTTTTCATTTCAAATGAATCAGGCAAAATAGGAGTTGGAATCCAAATAGCATTAGTAACCAACTCGGGTTTTATGATGTGATCGATCGTCAGTCCGTAGCTAGAATGATATGGTTCGAGAAAATCATCTAACTTGTTATGATCGTCAACTCCGCCAACAGCGATAATATTTGGAGAACTTGCAGGAGGTAAAATTTCGGCATGTTCATCATTCCCGACAGCAGCTATAAGTAAAATGTTCTTACGAATTAACTCCTCGGCTTTTTGACTTACTAAATTGGTTTTGAATGACTCTGCAAAATCATCGCTAATAGAAAGGTTTACAATTCGGATTCCATATTTTTTATGGTTTTTATTAACCCATTCTAAAGCCTTTACAATATTTTCTCCTGTTATTTTACCTTCATTATCTTGTACTTTCAATAAAACTAATTCGGCATCAGGAGCTATGCCTTTATACAATCCGCCCGATAAAAAACCATCACCAGCACAAACTACACTTGTCATTGTTCCGTGCCAACTTTGATTATGAGGTTTAGAAAAATAATTATCAAGAGTGTTTTCGGGATTGGTTATATCTATAATTTTTTTAATTCTATTTTTATTGGATACCAAATCGGGATGGGGATAAAACCCACTATCAATAAAACAAATAGTAACTCCTTTTCCAGTGTATTGTGTATCAGCATCTACTCTTACAGGTATTGGTAACACTAAAAAGTCCAAATCAAAATTAAATAAATGCTTCATTTTTAGCTTATCCATTGATTTGTGCATTGCTTCAACTTCAAATCTACATTCGTCGGTACAACGTGAGCAAATTCCGTCTTCTTGTGTCCATCCAGGTAATACCTTTTGAATAGCAAATAAAAGATCGGCTTCTGCTTTTGAATGAAAATGTTTGTTTAAAGGTAATGAACAACTTCCACACAATGGACATTTATCAATTTCAACTTCAATAGCATTTAGTTCCATACATAGTTTTCATAATATTAAAAATTTGTGTTTATAAAATCTCCAACTCTCAAAGCATTTGCAGCTATAGTTAAAGATGGATTGTAAGCTCCCGATGCTGGAAAAAAACTCGCATCTGCAACAAATAGGTTATCCAAATCATGTGCTTTGCAATTCAAATCTAAAACAGAAGTGCTTGAGTCATTTCCGAATCGCAACGTACCACACTGATGACTAACACCGCTAATTCCTAAATCATAACCACCCCAATGGACTTCTTTTAAATCGGGGTCAACAGCTGCTAATTTTTCAAAAATTTGATGTAATTTTATTTTTAAGTTTTCAAACGCTTCCACATTATTTTTTTCGCGATTGTAGAACAATTGTATGTCACCGTTTTCGGTCAACTTTACTCGATTATTAGGATCTGGTAAATCTTCGGATGTCAACCAAAAATCGATAGCATGTTGCGCAATATAATGAGCATCTTTTCCAGGAAAAAATTCTCCTCCGATACCTAAATACGTATCATTATCATTTTTCCCCATGAGTTGAATTTCCCCTAATGGTAATTCATTTTCTGCACTAGCATAATAATAATCGCCAATACAAAAATATTTTTGAAAAGCACTAACATTTAATTTATTAGGCGTGAAAGCGATTTGACAGCCGTTAATATGCGTCATGTAATTTCGACCCACTTGATCACTGCTATTGGCTAATCCATTGGGATGTTTTTCATTTGCCGATTTTAATAATAATGCCGCAGAATTTATTGCCCCAGCAGCTAGGACTACTAAATTTGTAGCAATCGTACTCATTTCGCCATTAATTTCAACTTCAACAGAAACTACTTTTTTACCCGATTCATCGGTATTTAATTTGGTCGCTTTTGCATTGGTTAAAAGTGTAACATTACTGTACTTTAAAGCACTTCTAATACCAGAAGTATGCGCATCAACCTTAGCCTCTGAAGGATCAGGATAACCATCAAAGTTTCCTAAAATATGAGGAGCATCAGGAGTGCTTTCATCTTGCGCAAGCTTTACTGCCATTGGTATTGGAAAAGCCCTAACTCCAATTTTATGCATATTGATGTATAACTCTTTCGTAAAAGGTTCTACAGAAATAGGTTCAAAAGGAAAATCGCTTTGATTTTTCGGCTCAAATGGGTCTAATCCTTTTTGCCCGTGAACTGAAAACAATGCTTCAGCTTCTTTATAATAAGGCAAATAATCGATTGAAGTTAAAGGCCATTTTGGCGAAATTCCGGCATAATGTTTTACTTCAGAAAAATCTTCATCTCTTAATCTAAAACTTGCTGCACCATACATTTTACTGTTACCACCTACAACATAATGTGTATAAGGTTCAAAAGCATTTCCAGCTGCATCATACCATTTTTCTGTGGTGCGATAACGTCCTTTTGAAACCGCTTCAATGTCCCAATTTTCTTTTTCACGAGGTATAAAATCGCCTCTTTCTATGATTAGAATTTTTTTTCCCGATGGGGCTAATTTTTGAGCGATTGTTCCTCCACCAGAACCCGTTCCTATAATAATAATATCGTACATGGTATTTATTTTTTAACAAATTTAAGGGTCATCTATTTTATGTTTTGTCAAGTACTTTACATTCAAGCTAAAGTTTTTACAAAAAATAAAATCGGGTTTATTTTCCTGTAAGTGTTTCTATTTTATACAAACTTGAATGTGCCGTGAGATATAGTGTTTTACCGTCTTTTCCACCCCAAGCCATGTTAGCAGGACGCTCTGGAGCAGTTATTTTTCCGAGTAGTTTTCCTTGTGGAGAAATAATCCAAACACCACCAGGAGCAGAAGAAAAAATATTTCCTTGATGGTCAACTTTTAATCCATCTAAAGCTTCTTCGTCTGGAGTACTATTCATATTAAAAAATTCTGCACCGTTTTTTAAAGTGCCGTCTTTTTGAACTTCATATTTCCAAATTACTTTGGTTTTATGAATATCACGAATGTCCCAATTGCTTACATACAAATATTTTTCATCTGAAGAAAAAGCAATTCCATTCGGTCCTCCCAAATCTTTTGCAACAAGAATTGTTTTACCATCTATAATGGCATAAACACCTTGATGTGGGGTTTCCTTAGTTTTATCATTGTAAAAATTGGGTAAACCATAAGGCGGATCAGTGAAATATACAGTACCATCAGAACGAAGCACAATATCATTGGGGGAATTTAATTTTTTACCTTCCCAATTGTCTGACAAAACGGTAATTGGTCCTTTCTTTTCGTGGCGAATAATTCTTCTATTGCCGTGTTGGCAAACTAGTAAACGTCCTTCTTTATCGAAAGCTAAACCATTAGAACCTGGTTGTTTTCTTTCTCCAATATCCATTCCGGTATAACCGGATTTAGTGATATAGACCGATACATTTGATGTTATTGGATCGTATTTATAAATTACATTTTGATTGGGATCACTAAAAAGTAGAAAACCATCATTGTGCCAAACCGGTCCTTCGGTAAAAGAAAATCCATCGGCAAGTTTGGTAATTTTTGCATCAGTCGAAAGAATATTATCTATAGCAGCATCTTCTTTTTCTATTTTTCCAATAGAATCCCAATCAGGATTAACCGGTTTTTGTTTGTAAAAATCGAGTGTTGCCGAACGAATCCAGATATAATTATCGGGTAAATCAGCCATCGGTCCGTTAATTCCTAAAATAGCAATTTGATATTTATCGCCTGCTTTAGCGTTATTGGTCAGTACAATTCGATTTCTTGAATTATAACCAGAAATAGTTTGCCCGTTTACATCACCAAAAGTTTTATTTAGTTTCCCGTTAACAAATACTTCTGCATAATCATCCATTACAATTTCAAAATAAACAGTCGAACCTTCAACCGAATTTCCTGCTAAAGTTTCTGGTATTGTCACATTGATTCTGTACCAAACATAAGACAACAACCCAGTTCCTTTTCTGTCTTCTAAACTTTCTGGAGTTAGGTTTTCCCATGATTTGTCTTCAAAATCTTTTGCGCCTGCTTTTGGAGCAATATTGTGAGTAGTTATTGATTTTCCTGTTGGATATAGTTTTAAATTATCGGTTTTACTACTTCCAGGTTCGTTAAAAGATTGTTCTACAATGGTTGCGTTTGAAAACTTCCATTGTCCGTTAACTGCTTTTGTACCTTCTGATGATTTTAGATTTACAATTGAAAATGGTTTTCCAAACGAGAGTTCTCTAATATCTTGAGCTAGTACCAATTTGCTAAAAGAAAGGAAAAATACTGTCAGTAAAATTTTAGTTTTCATTATTAGTCGATTTTAGTTTCAGCACCAGCTTTAGCAATTTCCACATCTTGATCAGCACTTGCCGAACCACTCAGTCCAATCGCTCCAATAACTTCGCCTTTATATACAATTGGTAATCCTCCTTTTAGATAATTATATCCATTAGTAACCAAAGCAACTCTTCCACCATTTACGGCATCTTCAAATTTTTCAGAAGGAAATTTAAAAAGTGCCGCTGTTCTTGCTTTTTCTATGGCAACTCCTGCCGATGCTGGAAAGGTTCCGTCAATTCTTTGAAATAATAATAAATTCCCACCAGCATCAACAATAGCAATAGAACCACCTGGTGCTTTTACTGTTTTGGCATATTCTAAAGCACTTGTCATTACTTTTTTAGAAGATTCAATGGTTAATTGATAGGTTGCTTTTACTTGCGCTTGAATACTGTTTGTTGCAAAGAATGTTACTATTGCAATTGATAATAAAATTGATTTTTTCATTTTTTTTTAGTTTTGATAAATTAATATTGCGTGACCATCAGGATCTCTAACCAGTAATGCTTTTCCTGATATTTCTGTTTCGGATATTTTTAGATTGACGATTCCATTTGAAATTAATTTGTACTCTTTGGCTTTTAAATCGGTATATATTTTTTCGAGATTATTCGCTTTCATTATATAATTCCAATGCCATAAATCGGTTGGAGCACTTTCTTGTGGATATAATTTTCCGCCCTGAGGTGCTAGATAATCTAAAAATTCTACGCCAAAACCTGTATTAGCGTGTAAACCAGTAATTAATAAATGTGCACCAAAAACCTGGTTTAAATGTTCTTGTTCGGTACCGTAATTTTCAGAATTTCCACCAACTTGTAATCCTAAGATTTGAGTATAAAAAGGTAACGATTTTGTTGTTTTATCAATTCCTATGGCAGAATGGTCGATTCCTAAAAATAATTTTTCGGTAGTTTTTTGCCATTTTGGATTTCCTTTGTCTTTTGGAAAATGAATTAATTCTAATACATGACCTTCTGGATCTTGAAAATAAAAGGCTGAAATTCCTGCAGCATTTGGCAAATAATTGGGTAAGGTTTGTGGCGATGAAGAAACAAATTGCAAATCATTGTCTTTAATAATTTGGTACGCTTTATCCATATCACTCACAACAATAGCAATGTGTTGAAACCATAAATCATTGCTTTTACTATCAGTAGGAAAAGGTTTGTTTTGAACTCCTTCAAATTGCATTAACTGAATGGTTTCGTCTCCGAGTTGCAAAACGGCAATTTTGGTTTGCTTGGTTTTTACTCCAAAAAGAGCTAACGATGTTTTGGCATCTAAAGCAAACTCATTAACTTTTTTAAATTGTAAAACGGTTTGAAAAAATTGCACTTCTTTGGTTAAATCGGCTACGGTAAAAGCCACACTTTTTACATCGGTAACTTGAGAAAAAGAAAATAACGAAATTGTAATTGTGACAATAAAACTATAAATATATTTAGTCATTAGGATTAATTTAAAATTAGCTTTGTGTTATTAATCAAACTCCGTTTTTTGACCATGAAATTTAGTAACCACATTTGGCCAAAAACCATCCGCTTTTATTTTTTGACCAGCAATATCTTTATTCCATAAATCTACGGCCCCTTTTGAATGTTGAAGAATTAACTGCCCGTCAACAATCGAAAATAATTTTGGATTTACAGGTCTTCTTCTGCCCCCATCACTCATGGCATAACCACAAAAACCACCGTACTTTGGAGCAAACATTTTAGGATTGTTTTTAAACATATCAGTATTGGTTTGTGACGAAAACCAATAGGTTGCACCTTCAAATCGGGCAAAAAAGTCTTTGTTACCTTTAATAGGTTTGTTCATTGTGAAATAAGCAACTGGGTCATAACCGCCAATTGAAACTCCTTTTTTATCGTTATTGTTGTAAAAAGCTTTTTCCTCATCTGTTACAATTTGTTCTCCATTTTTTGAAGAAACAGCAGGCCAGTATTGATCTGCTAATGTTAAATTTCCTTTTACATCTTTATTCCAACCATCATTGGCTCTTTTGTTGTGTTGCAAAAGCAATCGGTCATCCACAATAGACCAAAATTCAACATTAACCGGTGCAACTCTTCCAAGTGATACTGCATAAGCACACCAACCGCCAAACTGCGGAGCATATTTTGTCGGATTTGACTTGAATAAATCTAAATGTTCTTGCGAAGCAAAAAAGTACTTTGCGCCATTGTACGAATAATTAAATTTTTCATCTCCTTTGACTGGTTTACTATCTGTAAAAAAAGCTACAGTATCGTAGCCATCAATAATTACTCCTTTGTCATTAAGGTTGTTAAACTGTTTTTCTGCCGTTTGGGCAAATGATACTAATCCTGTAAATAGCATTAGTACTGCTAAAATTGATTTTGTTTTCATGTTGTTTAAATTTTTGACAAATGTATTGGTGGTTTTAAATTCAAAATGTAAAGTACTTTACATATCGCAATTATTTTTACTATTTCTTAACATAAGATTCTGGTTATTAATAAATTATGAATTTTTCACTAACAAAAAAAGGCACTTAGATATGTTTTATACCCAAATACCTTTTTAAAATTATGTTGCTATTTTATATTTTTTACTTTACAGACCTCTTGACGCTTATTATTTCATCACTATATATTTTCTTGGTTTTGAGTTCATAATTTATCTTATGTAAGATGAAAAGAACCTTCATTAATTTAAAAATTATTTGATTAATAAAAGCAAGTGTAATAAAAAAAATATTTTCTTTTTTCAATTGGAAATGTAAAATAGGTGACAAATTATTAAAAAAACGGTTGTTAATTTTACTTATTCTTAATGTACAAGCAAAAAACAATTTTAATTATTAATTAAACGGAAATTTTTTATACAACTTCAATTTTAACTTATTTTAATGAACAATGTCATATCAAAAATCCTATCAAAAACAGAGGAAAATCTTCAAGCACTAGTATTCGAGTATGAAGACACAATCAAATTTTCAGAGTTTGCAATCAATATACTTCTAAAATCTTTAGAACAACTTAAAGTTTTAGTAATCAAAACAAATTTTAAAAGTGAACATGAGGAAATTAAATTCTTTAAAGAAGTAAAGCCTTTACTTTTCTCAAAATTGATTTACCAAACAAAAGTCCTCAATATTGAAACAAAAAGGCCAAAAGGAACGGATAGAACTCAAAGAAAATATTTATTGAACGAATTAGACAATTTACATCGCTTCTTTGATAACAATTTAGACTTTTACCAATATTACAGAACTGGTGCAATTTATTTAGATGACAAATATTTTTTAAGAGGGAAGTTTGATATCAGACTATCTTTGGATACATTTTTTTATATGTCAGACCATGATTTTAGTACAAGTCACGATTTTAAAGTTTCAAAAATACTTGCAAATGATCTATTAGAAATTTATCTCAAAGAGCAACTCGCCTCATTAGATAGAAAAGAAATAATGACAGCAAAGAACCAAAATATTCCAAAAGTAAAACTCACTTGGACAGATAATAAATCGGCATTAATTGAAATACTTTATGCACTTTATTATCAAGGTAGTTTTAATAATGGTACTGCTGATATAAAAGATATAGCAAATTATCTTGAAACGGTATTCAATATCGATTTAGGCGATGTGTATAGAAGCTGGTATTCCATCAGAGGTAGAAAAACAGAAACAACACTATTCCTAGACAGTCTTAAAACAATACTTCAAAAGAAAATCGACCAAGAAGAAAATAAATAATTTAGGTTGTTTTCACAAAAATCATTGCCAAGTTGATACCAACTTGGCAAACAAAACAATTCAAAATACACAATTTTGTGCCATAACAATTTAAAACGGCACATTATGGCAATCGAAGTTATCACTCGTGAAGATTTAAACGAATTCCGCACACTCCTGCTTTCCGACTTAAACACAATGTTTAATTCAAAACCCCAACAAACAAAACAGTGGCTCAAATCTAATGAAGTCAGAAAGCTGTTGAATATTTCTCCTGGAACTTTACAAAACCTTCGTGTAAACGGAACTATTACATACACCAAAATCGGCGGTATTCTTTATTATGCCAGTTCCGATTTAGACAAAGTGCTGGAAACAAACAAAGTCGAAGCTACGCCCAATTTATTCAATCGCAAATAACTCAAAAGATGAATTACATAAAACATCTAACAGGGTTTTTCGAAAAAGTAGCTATCGACAAAACACTCAATCCAACACATGTAAGTTTGTATGTCGCATTGTTCCAATTCTGGAACTGCAATCGGTTCAAAAATCCAATCAGTATTTCTCGTGATGAGGTAATGCGAATAAGTAAAATAAGTTCTAAAGCAACCTATCACAAATGCCTTAAAAATTTACATTCATTAGGATATATAAACTATGAGCCATCTTACAATCCATTCAAAGGAAGCCATGTTTACCTATTCAATTTTTCAGACGATTTAAAACCAATTCCAAAAAGTGAAAAAACAACTATACCAAATAATGAACCTGTTTTTGAACTGGTTAATGAACAAGTAGTGAACAAGCTTTATACTGGTAGTGGTACAAGTAATGAGACAAGTAATGAACAAGCTCTAGTATCCTATATAAACAATACAAACATACCAAACATTTCAAACGATTTAAAGATTGTAAACTTGGACGAGCAAGCAAAAAATTTTCAAATTGAAGATGAGTTTATAAAAAACGAGAAAGACGAGAAAGAAAAAAAGTTGCGCGAAAAAAAGAAAGAGTTTCTTGTCACTTCGAGCGCAGTCGTGAAGCCAACAATCGAAAACGTCAAAGCTTATTTCATCGAACAAAACTTTCCGGAAATTGAAGCCATAAAGTTTTTCAATTACTTCTCAAGCAATGGTTGGTTAGTCGGAGGCAAAACACCAATGGTCGATTGGCAAGCAGCAGCACAAAATTGGATATTAAACGCACCTAAATTCATTTCAAATGAGCAACAATCCAACAGAGCAAAACACCTCAGTACTGGAACAGATAAAGACTATTCAGAGCCATTATAGCTATACTGAAATAATTATTTGGTTAGAAAAAAAAGGTGTTGAATTATACGGGAATCATTTCAAAATCCTTGAAACCGATTATCTCATAATTTACAAACTCATTGCTTATTTTCTAAAAGATGAAGCAACTTGTTTTCAATATGACATTAACCTCCATAAGGGAATTTTACTTTCTGGTCCTGTTGGTTGTGGCAAAACCTCATTAATGAATTTAATGAAATACCTAACTCCAACCGAACATAAATTTTTAGTGAAACCATGTCGAGACATCAGCTTTGAATTTATCCAAGATGGTTACCAAATCATTCACAAATACAGCAAAGGAAAACTATATGAATTCGAACCCAAAACAATATGCTTCGATGATTTAGGCACGGAAAACAACCTCAAATATTACGGAAACGAATGCAATGTAATGGCAGAGGTTTTATTAAGCAGGTATGATATTTTCACAACTAAAAAGATTCAAACTCATGTAACAACAAATCTATCAGCAAGTGAGATTGAGAATGTTTATGGGAATCGGGTGCGTTCTAGATTAAGGGAAATGATTAATTTAATAGGGTTTGAAAGAAATATTAATGATAAAAGAGTTTGATAAGTAAGTTAATAAGTCAAATTGTATCAAAAGAAATAATTGACGAAAGTTTTATATTTTGGTAGATTATTAAAGTTGCTTTTAGTTCAAAAAAAGTAATGATATTTACATTACAAATTATGGCAAATAGAGGTTCAGAATGGCGAAAATGGGATTTACACGTTCACACAAAAGGAACAAATAAAAACGACCAATTTAGTTCAAATTCGACAGAAAGTTTTTTTGAATTATTTTTTAAGAAAGCTGTTGTTTATAATATTAGTGCAATTGGAATAACTGACTATTTTACAATTGATAACTATCTAAAAGCAAGACTATACGTTAGTTTGATTGAAACTAAAGTAAATGATTTAGGAGAGAAATTATTTAGTGATTCAGAAATTGATTTTATCAAAAATATTTTCATTTTTCCTAATGTTGAATTACGAATGATGCCTTCAACTGGTGTAGAAAAATTAATAAACATTCATTGCATATTTAATCCAGACTATGTTACAGAGTTGGATAATGATTTTTTTAATGAGATTGGGAATCAAGATAGATATAAAATGAATCGTGCAGGTTTTATTAGTTATGGCAAATCATTAAAACCCGATATAACAGACGATAATTTATTATTTAAAGAAGGAATAAATAATTTTGTAATTGATCCGAAAAGTGTAAAAGAATTAATTGATAAAAATTCAAATTTAAAAAATAACACAATCATTGTAGTTAGTAATTCTAGTAATGATGGAAATTCTGGATTGCAAAAACACTATGATTTATTTGAAGGAGAACAAAGTTCATTAGATGGAGTTAGAAGAACTATTTATAATATTTCAAATGCAATATTTTCAACCAATCCTAAAGATGTTAAATATTTTTTAGGAAAGCGATTAAGTGATAATATTGGTGTAACTGAACTTGAAAAAAGTAATGAACAAGAACAAGTCATTTTAGAGAGAGGTTCTTTAAAACCTTGTTTAGTTGGAAGTGATGCACATAAAGAAGAGAATTTGTTCAAAAGATTTACTTGGATAAAATCAAATTTGAATTTTCAAGGATTAAAACAAATTATTTACGAACCTGAGCAAAGGGTAAAAATACAAGATTTAGAACCAGACATTAAAGAAGAAAAATTAGTAATTGATAGTGTAAAATTCATTTCTAATGATAACACATTCACATCTGATGAAATACACTTTAATAGAAATTTAAACGTAATTATTGGCGGAAAATCTTCTGGAAAATCAATATTACTTTACAACATTGCTAAAACTTTATTGGCTGATAGAAAAATTTTAAAAAACGAAAGTCATCCATTTAATTATAAGTATGACTTTGGTAATGATTTTGATTTTGAAGTTAAAATTATTTCTGGAATTTCTCAATCTATCAAAAGAACAGATGATTTACCAAGTATTTTATCCGAAATAAAATATATTCCACAAAACTATTTATCAAAATTGGCTGAACCCGAGAATAAAAAAGGGAACGAACTTTTAAAATTAGTTAGAGGATTATTGCTTGAAGATGAAGATTATAAAATTAAATACCAAGAGTTTATAAATCGAGTTAAGTCGAATGATATTAACAGAGAATCCATTATAAACAATTATTTCGAAATACAAGATAAAATAGAATCATTAAAAAAAGATTTGATTTTAAAAGGCAATGAAGAAGTTTTAGAATTAAATATTAAGGGAAACAATGAAAAAATAAACAAACTCAAAGAAGGAATCGGATTAACTGAAGAACAAATTAAGCAATATAATGTTTACAATGAAGAATTAGAAAAAATTGAAATTGAAATTGGAAAAGTCAAATCAGATTATTCAAAAGTCACTTCATTTCATACAGACACCAAAAATACTCTTACAGAATTAATACAAAAGAAAAATTTAATTTTAAATTCTTTAGAGAATGAAACTATAAAGGCACACTATAACACTGAATTAAACATAATAAATCAAGCTTTATCATCAATTGAAAGCTCGATAGAGTTGGTAAAACTAGATAGTGAAAGAAGATTTGTAAATGAAAATATTTTTAAAGACCAATTTTCCTCAAGAAGTAAGCGGAATGTAATATTGAAAGATTTACTAAAACCATTTGTTAATAGCGAGGAAATTAAAAAACAAATTGAGAATATTGAAAAATTAATTATTGAAGACAAGCAAAAATTAAGTGTTATAAATCAATATAAAGTTGACATTAAAAGTAATGAAGTAGCATTGGAATCTGAAAAAGTAAAAATTTTTAAAATATATACTGAAAATTTTGAAGAGTATAAAAAAGTTATTTCAGAGCTTGAAGAAAGAACTAAATTATTGGAAAGTGATAATTTAAAAATCGACGGAACTCCTAAATTTAACTATCCAAAACTCAAAAACAAAATCCTTGAAATTAGCGATGGTAGAAAAGCATCTTATAACCCTTTTTCCATTTTTGATGAAAATAAAAATGCAACTTCAAATTTTGATTTAGAAAGTTCTATTAATGAATTAAAGGCTATATTCAATTCAATGGTAGAAACAAAAGATTATTCATTTAATACAAAATCGGATATTAAAAGTGCGGTTAAAATATTGTTAGACGACTACTTTTTTGATTATTGGGAAGTGATTTATGACAATGATACATTAACTAAAATGTCAACTGGAAAAGCTAGTTTTGTTATTTTAATGTTGATTGTTGGTTTGAGTAAATCTAAAGCACCAATATTAATAGACCAACCAGAGGATAATTTAGATAATCGTTCAATAACCAAAGATTTAGTAGAATATTTAAGAAATAAAAAACTAGATAGACAGATTATATTAGTTACTCATAATCCAAATGTTGTAGTAAATTCCGATGCAGAAAACGTAATTATTGCAAATCAGAAAGGGCAAAATGATAAAATAACATCTAGTCCATTTCAATTTGATTATATAAATGGTTCAATTGAAAACACACTAACATTGAATAAAACTCAAACTGATTTATTAAAAAGTATGGGTGTAAGAGAACATATAGCAGATATTGTTGAAGGTGGTAAAGAAGCATTTAAAAAACGTGAGGAAAAATATGGTTTTTAGTTTTTCTATTTACAGAATCAATTTTTAAGCTAGGTAATATTAATTTTGCTAAATATCTACATCAATATACAATGCTCAACCCAACCGAAATAAAATCAATAGTAAGCTCTGGAGAAGGTTTTAATGCCGAATTCAAAGTAAGTCTACCAACTAATCTAAAAGGGATTACAGAAGAAGTATGTGCTTTTGCGAATGCTTCTGGCGGTGTTTTATTAATTGGTGTTGATGATAAGAATGTTATTCAAGGTGTAAATATTGATAATTCCAAACGTTCAGCAATACAAAATTCTATAGGAGAGATTTCGCCTCCATTGCAATGTGAATTTTACATCGTTGAGGTTGATGGTAAAAATGTTGCAGTTATCGAAGTGCCTTCTGGACAAAATAAACCTTATGTTTTATCAGGTGCAATATATGTGCGCCAAGGACCAAATTCTCAAAAACTAACTACTGTTGAAGAAATGAGAAACTTCTTTCAGCAAACAGATAGAATTTTCTTCGACGAAGTTTCCTGTGTAGAAGCAAATATAGAAAATGACATTTCAAAAGAAAGTATTAAAACGTTCCGTTTTGAAGCTGAATTAGTCAATGCAACATCTGACGAACAATTATTTACCAACTTAAAATTAATTTCAAATGATGGATATCTAAAAAACGGTACTGTTTTATTCTTTGGAAAAGAACCAGAAGTTTTCTTTGAAAAAGCAGTTATTCGTTGTTTAGTCTTTGATGGCATAGACAAAAGATATATTGTTGATGACAAAGTTATGACCGGAACATTATATCAGCAATATCAAAAAAGTATGATTTGGCTAAAATCAAAACTAAATGTAAGATATGATATTGAAGGCGAAGGAGCCAATCCAAGAAATGAGTATTGGGAAATTCCAATAATTGCATTCAAAGAAGCTATTATTAATTCACTAGCGCATCGTGATTATTATGATAAAGGAGCACGAACAACCATTGAAGTATTTGATGATCGTGTAGAAATATCAAATCCTGGTGGTTTAGTTAGTGCAGTTCCAAGAAATGAATTTGGTAAAAGAAGTGCAAGTAGAAATCCATTAATCTTTGGTTTATTTGAAAGAATGAGATTAGTAGAACAAATAGGTTCAGGTATTGCAAGAATGCGTGATGTAATGAAAGAAGAAGGACTAACACCGCCTGAATTTAATATTGATGGAATGTTTACAGTTACATTTAGAAGACCTTTTGACTTCGAAATGTGGGTGAATAAGTGGGTGAATAATTTATCCGAAAAACAAATTATAATTTTAAAAGCTATTCACAAAAATCAAGAAGTAAAAAAATCAACTTTACAGCAACTGACTGATTTTAGTGGCACTGCAATAGATAATAATTTAGAAGTTCTTAAAAAAGAAGGGCTATTAGAACGAGAAGGTACAAAAGGTGGAGTTTGGATATTACACTATATTAATCCAAAAGTGGGTGAATAAGTGTGTGAATAAATCAATTTTTACAAACCATTATCTCATTCACATCTAAAATATTCAAAAAATCTAGTATTCTAACTCACTTGCTATTTATTTAAAGATAGACTATTTGAATAATCTAAATTATGCCATCAAACCCAATAAATAACATACAACTATTCAAATCTGTTTTTGAAGGAAGAGAAGATGTGTTTGCGGTTCGTTGGGAAAAAGGGAACAAAAGTGGCTATATGCCAGCCTATTTTTATGACCCCTATCGGTATCGGGCTCATAAAATGAATGGTGGAACTTTTCAAAATTATGCTGATAAAGAATATTTGCCTTTCACTGAAAAGGAAATTGAAAAACACCTTAATGGCGAACAACATATTGGCGTTTATCCTTTGCTCAAAGACAATACTTCGTGGTTTATTGTTGCCGATTTTGACAAAGTAGATTGGCTTGAGGACTGCAAAAAGTATATAAATGCTTGTACTGAAAAAGGAATTCCTGCCTATTTGGAACGTTCTCGTTCGGGTAAAGGCGGACACGTTTGGATATTTTTTGAACAACCCTTTCCAGCTATAAAAAGCAGAAAGATTTTCATTACGATTTTAGAAGAAACAGGCGTATTCTCTCTGTTTGACAAGAGTTCCAGTTTTGATAGAATGTTTCCCAATCAAGATTTTCTTTCTGGAAAGGGATTTGGAAATTTGATAGCACTTCCGCTATATAAGAAAACTTTTGAACAAGGAAACAGTTGTTTTATTGATGTTGAAAGCCTAGAACCTATTCCAAATCAATGGTATTTTATAAAGAATATTCAAAGAATTTCGACAATAAAATTGGATGAATTATACCAAATTCATAATACACTACAAAATATTCCTGCCTCGATTATACCAAAATTATACAATGAAAAGTTAACGATAAGATTGGCAAATGACATAAAGATTAATCGCAATGCTATTCCAAATTCGCTAATTAATTTTCTAAAAGAAGAATTGAATTTTCTTAATTCAGAATTTTTAATAAAAAAGAAGATTGGAAAAAACACTTTTGGAACAGAACGATATTTCAAATTGGTTGAAGAAAATGAAAACGAAGTCATTATTCCCAGAGGTTTTATTGGAAAAATAATTCGATTTTGTAGAGAAAATAATATAGAATATGATTTCAAAGATGAAAGGAAAAAATTAAAGGAGGTTTCTTTCTTATTCAATGCGCTACTCCTAAAACACCAGAAAATAGTGATTGATACAATTACCAAGAAAGATTTAGGAGTAATTGTTGCACCTCCAGGTTCTGGAAAAACTATCGTTGGACTAAAAATTACTGCAGAGAAAAAGCAACCAGCATTAATCATCACTCATCGAAAACAAATTGCCGACCAATGGATGGAAAGAATTGAAACTTTTCTTGGAATTCCAAAAAATGAGATTGGAAAAATTGGGCAAGGAAAAACCAAAATTGGCAAGCAAATAACAGTTGCAATGATTCAAAGTTTGTCAAAAGAATTGGAGAAACCCGATGGCGAAAAACTTTTGAATGCTTTTGGCACAATTATTTTGGACGAATGCCATCATATTCCTGCGGAAACATTCAGAAATACAATTTCAAAACTGCAATCCTTTTATTTGTATGGATTGACGGCAACACCATTTCGAAAATACAATGATAGCAAACTGATTTTTATACATTTAGGCGAAGTGATTTCCGAAATAAAATCTAACGAAATAAGCATCGTTAAAAAACCAAAAATCATTATTAGAAACACAGAACTAGATGTTCCTTTTAATTCAAAAACGGACAAATTTGAAACGTTATCAAAAATATTAGTTCACGATTCCACTCGGAACAAAGTAATTCTTCAAGATGTTATTAATGAATTGAAATCGAACAAAAAAGTAATTATTATTACCGAACGTAAAGAACATATTGACTCGCTACATCAATATTTAAAGCAATCCTACGAAGTGATTACCTTGAGTGGAGAAGATTCTGACAGCAGTAAAAACTCTAAATGGAAATTGCTAAAAGAAGGGAATTATCAAGTAGTTATAACCACAGGACAATTCTTTGGAGAGGGAACAGATTTGCAAAATGCCAATTGTCTTTTTCTGGTTTATCCGTTTTCTTTTGAAGGGAAATTGATTCAATATATAGGCAGAGTACAACGTTCAGAAATAACACCCACAATTTATGATTATCGTGATATCAAGATAGATTATTTGAATAAATTGTTTCTGAAAAGAAACGTCTATTACAGGAAAATTGACAAACAAGCGACGTTGTTTGATGAACCCGAAGAAGAAATTATTGTTCCTAAAAACAATTTTAGTATTGATAAAAAAGTAAAGATTCCATTTGAAAAACTAGTATTTCGTTACGGGAGTATCGCTTTTAAATATGAAGTTTCAGAAATGAAAACCGAACTTGAATTTGATATTGAAAACTTTGAAATAAGACCAGAATTTGAAGTTTTGAAAGCTTATTTCTCTAAAACACTTAAAATAAAAAACATAACAGTTACTATTCACGCTGAATTCGTAAACCGACAGCTAATTTCACAATTAGCATTATCCAATGATTTAAAAAAGATAACTAGAGATCTGATTGAAAGCGTAAAGTTTACTTTTATAACCAAGACTTTCTTAGGAAAACAAAATCCGGTTGGTCAAGAAAATTTACTTGATGTAAATCAATTACAAAATGAAAACAATGTCAAATTATATGATTCGGGAGATGAATTATTGAATGATTTTTTGCAAAATCAAAATTACAAACATCAAGCTCATTTACAATATTTAGCCAATCATCACGAGAGAACTATTCTTAAAATTCGATTTGTATTGAATCCATTTTCATTTGTTTTCCTTTTAGCAGGAAAAACGGGATTTCATATCGTTTTAGAAACGTTAAATACGGAAGAAGCAACCTATATTTGGCATTTTGACAACGACAAACAATCGCTTCCCGATAAATTAAAACAAATAGACAGCTACCTAAATACCATTAAAAATAACGGAAGACAAGCTTTTACAGAAAATCCTCCCAATAATTTCAGTAGAATACTCCACGATTATTCCGCCGACAGAAAAGGTTTTGTAATTTGGAAAGATTTGATTGAGGAAAGACTTACTTGATTACCAACTCCAAATGTTTAAGGTATTTTCACAACCCATTATCTCATTCAGCTGCACAAAATCCTCGTTTAGTCCAAGTATTCCTACCCTAACATCTTTGTTTGCTTCATTTCGCTAATTACATTTTCAATAACGAGAACATTCTTTTTTGTTCGTTTTAAAAAGAACGTTTTACATTTCAGTTGCCACTCCTTTGCCAACGCTCCAAAAAAAATTACTGTCACGGTTTTTGAGTCAAAAACACGTACGCTTCGCAACTCGTGCCAGTAATTTTTTTCCCAAGCTGTGTTACATAATTGAGTATTATAGTTCATTACAAAGTTTTTATATTGTTTTTTTGGTTTTTGCAATGAAGCTATAATATCATTTATGTAAAACAGCCGCCACACCCAACGCGCTTGCCAGTGGCTCCAGGACAACATTTTTTGCAGCTCCCATCGCATCACCCAGCTACAAAAAACACCGTCCTTCGCCACTGCCTTTAAAAACGTTCGCTATTCCATCGGAAACTTTACGGCTGTACTTGCTTTAAAGAACTTTTACGGTAACTGTTTTTAGCAACTGTGTGGCTAAATCGGTAGTGTTTGCATTGCTTTTGTAAGTGCCATAAATAGCAATGAATATTTTCTATAATCTACAACTTTTGATGATGCCATTTTTGGCACCCACAAAACCAAAAATGCCAGCAAGAGTGTCATTTTTTATTTGCCAGAAAATTTGAATAAATTGTTTTCACGATGGCCAAGATGCCATAACAATTCCAAACAACTTTTTCTACAAACTGAACATTTCAAAATTAACAAAAATCTTGGCATCAAGCCATCATAAAAACAATCAGAAACACTCCAGTTAGCAAATAAAAACCACACACTTGCCTGCGCTTCTGCCGCATCACACTCGGTATTATCTTTTCATTGTTTTTGTAAGTGTAATAAATTGCTTTACAACGCCACTTCTAAAATTCACAATCCCGATAAAGCAATTTTTCACACCCACAAAATCAACCGTAAGAAAGAGTATGAAATTTTAAAGCAGAAAAATAAGCGGAATAGATTATACATTACTTTTTTCTGCTTTAAAATTTGATACCCTTTCTGAAGAACCTCATCTTTCTCATCAACTTTTTTAGATCTCTTTTTACAGAGACCTAATGGGATAAGAGAAAAATAAAAAAATAATAAATAAAAGAAAGTAAAGGTAAGTTCCGGTTTCAAGAAAAAAAAGTTCAAGCCCTACGGGTTTTAGAAAAAATCTCCACCCATACCGTTTCGCAACAACATTCACTTCCAATTTCACGCCTACATTTCCGATGACTTATCGGGTAGTATTTTTTCTAAAAAACTTGTTTTTCTTGAAACCTCCACTTGAAGGACGACTTTCTTTTTTTCTTTTTTTTCTTTTAAAAATTTTATGTGTGGTTTGTGGTAACGAGGCACATCATCTTAAAAAACCGAAAGTATGCCGAATTTTATCATCAAAACGCACCGAAAAGACACCTTATACGCCAAGCCTCATTTATTCATACTTAACAAAGGGATGAACAGCGGAAAGCCACAAAACACGCCATTTACTAACAGCTTTGTAGTTATTTTTCAAAACGAAACAGATTGCGAAAGTATTTATTTTGTCGCTTACAGCTTATGGCAGACCAAGTTTTGGCATCAGTTCCTTTGCGGTTCAGTAATTCCATTTTTACGCCTTCCAGACTTCAAAAACGAATTTAATCCAAAAGCTAGTTTAATGATGCAAGAACACGAAGAGCATCAAAAAAATGTTGCGACACTAAAACTTTTAGAACAAAAAGAAAAGCAATTTCACGAAAATATAAACCTCATAAATGACTTACGCAGAAGCATTTTATACAGGTATTGCAGAAAATAATAACTAATCTTAATCCGCTATTATGAAATCGCCACAAAAAACTTGTTTGTTGCAAACAAACACCAATAAATTAAGGCGATAACATATATGACCACTAAAAATTAAAATTCACATATATGAAACTATTTATTTTGTACCAAACCGACAATTGGAAGTCCAAAGCACCAAGAGTATGTTTTGGCATTTTCGACACTAGAGCCAAAGCCATTGACAGCGCAAAATGGCAAGAATTATACAATCATAATTCCGAAGTTGTGGTTTTAGAAGTAACACTCAATTTATTTGAGGAGATTTAATAAAAAAAATGCCCAATCCAATAGGAAAGGGCATTTTCAAGTTTAACCCAAAGGTCACCACAACTAGAGTTAAACTATTTTCTGTGCTTCTTTGTTAGCCATTTGAGTAGTAGCGATATCGCAAAACTTACAATGGCTCCAACGGCTGCTAAAATAACCGTTTTTACAACATCTTCGGATAAGATATTCGGTACAATGCTCAAAAATGTACCGCCAGCTGTACCAACTAAAGTTGAGTTACTTTGCGCTTGCATCCTTTTCAGTTGTTAATTGGCTAACTGCCGAAACAACGCCACCAGCTACAGCTAAATAACCGCCAATTGTAGTAACCACAACTGGCAAAGCAACTGGAGCAGCTAAAATCGTTCCGCCAACTGTAGCGATTACCAAACCAATATTTCGAAGCACTTTAAAAAATTTCGGAGTGGGAGCTTTCGCTCTTTTGATAACATTCATAATTTGTTTTTTTTCTATTCAACAATTAAAATGAACTGCGAATACAACCAAATCTTTTATTTGTCGGTAGTTCAGTGTTTAGATCAATAACACCTGGTGGTTCAACACCACCTCTTCCTCCAATGTCAGATGGTTTTTCTAAACCACCAGTAGAGTTCTTTCCTCCAGTATTAGCAAAAGAATATTCTCCAGTATTTGTGTTTGTACCTTTACTACCGCCAGTATCTAAATCATCAAAATCATCGGGAGATTCTATTTGACCTGTATCGCTTGAAGTACCTTTTCCACCTGTACCACCACCAATATCGGAAATAGAATATTCTCCAGTTCCTGTATTTGTTCCTCTACCACCAATATCGTTTGAAGTGTAATTTCCGGTTGAATTAGTATTTCTACCTCCAATATCGGAAACAGCATACTCGCCAGTTGTGCCTTGATTACCTCTTCCTACAGTATCAGAAGGTTTTTCTAAACAGCCATTAGAGTTTTTACCTCCACCGATTTCTTTAGTAGAGTACATTTCACAAATGCGTCTAGGAGGAGTTTGCCCTCCACCAATACCGCCGATGTCAAAATTTCGTCTTTCTTGACCGCAATTTCCACCAATATCAAAATTACTTTGTGCACCTTGCAAATCTGCTTTTGCAATTAATTCAGTTTCTTGTGAAACTTCCGATTTAGATTGGTCTTTACAACTTGTAAATCCAATAGCTACCAATACAATAAGCATCAAAAATTTGAAGCTTACTAAAACACGATTTGTTGGAGCAACTGCTCCGATTAAATTTTTCATATTATTATGATTTAATAATTAATAAAACTGTTTCTGTGCTATCCAAAGCACGGTAAACCAAGTTTTTCAACTTGGTAAATGCCAGTCGAGATTGCAGACCTAATCCTGGTCCGCTAATTTTTGTAACTGGTGCAATACATCCGTTTAGTTCTTTCAAAGCATTATTGGCAGGATGAAATAGAATAAACTTTCTATTTTTTACATCAATCACTTCCAAATGCCATTGAAACTTGCGACTGTATCGCTTTTTAATAAAATACTTCCCATCTGGAATACAGGAAACCTTCGTTTCGTTATTCTTCCAAGGCAATTCGATAGTGTAACAAATCATTTTGCCATCGCATTCGAGTTTGCCGTTTGTTCCATCTGGAAAATAAGTTCTCGATAGTTCTAAAACCATCTTACAATCCGCTTACTTGCACTAGCGATAATGGATTGTATGCACCATTTTTAAGTGGGTACATTTGTCCATTTACTTGTTGGTAAAACTCAACACCCAATGCCAAGAAAAGAGGTTTGGTACTTGCTGGAGTAACTGCATTAACTTGAGCAATGGCAACCGTAGCAACCGCATCCCAAGGTAAAATTGCAGTTTCCGAATTGGCAACCACAAACGTTTCAGCTTCAAAGTCAATTTCAGCACCAGCCGAAATGATTTTGTAATGTGAAGTTCCACTTGGTGCAGCAATCATATTGCTCGGAATAAATGGAGCCAAATCCACAGTAATTTCTCCAGTAACTCTGTCAATTGCTCCTACAAAAGGAGCAAATAAACTAGTTCCAAGTTTACCGCGAATATTGAATTCAAACCCAGCTAACAATTCCGCTTCGCCATCAATAACGTTTCGCAAACCTCTGAGGTTAATCAAATCCGCTTGAATAACTTTTACCATTTGTTGCGTTAAACGGCTTACCATTCTACCATCGGCAGAATTCAAAAGCAATGCTCTCAAAGCAGTTCGCAAAACTTTACCTGCCTTTCCGGCACGACCAAATTCAGAACCATTCTCACGCGTTCTTTGAAACGCTGGATCACTTGCAATTCTATTGGCGTCAATTCCGCCTTTTTCTCTTGCTAAGTGTCCGTCTTGGGTTTTATAAAAAGTAATATCTCCAATAGTACCTTTCAACTTAATTATGCCTTTCTGTCTAGCCATAAATTCTAAAATTTTGTTTATAAATCAGTGAACAATTCCCTCAATCATCATTCTTGTTGCAACATCTTTCGATTGATTTGAGAACAAATTTTAGCCAATAAAACAGATAAAAAAAGAGTAGCTAGTTCCATATGTCGCAAAGCGACACAAATGGCTTAAATCGACATAAATGCCTATTAAAAAGCACATAAAACAGTATTAAATTGCGGAAGCAAATAATATTTTAAAAAATCCTACTTTTGTATAATCTTAAATATTATTTGATAGTAAGTTTAAGGTAGTCAAAGCCTAGTCAAAGGCATAGATAATGTATGAAAATGCAAATTAAGAGAATATGTATCTATCCAAAAGACATTGAACGCATAACAGGCAAGAGTTACAGACAAAGCACTAGAATGTTACAAGCTATCAGAAAGAGCCTGAATAAGCTTGAAAATGAGTTAGTAACTATTGAGGAATTCTGTCAGTATGCAGGTTTGAAAATTGAACAAGTAGAACCGCTAATTTTTGGATGAAAAGGAGAAACCCAAAAAAAGAGAATATAATTCCCAAGCATACTCAACTAGTTTAATAACTAGTTCATTTTTTAGTATGAATTAATCCCATATACATTTGGTTAATTACTTATTAATCAGTAAATTTATACTATAAGATTTAGTGATGTTTGTATCTGTTAAAAGGAGCAAAATCGAGACCCTTATGTTTTAGACTAGTATATTTTATTATATATCAGCGTATTAGAGATTAAGTTCTAATCCCTCATCGCCCACAAAA
>NZ_JACRUK010000035.1 GCF_014305155.1 Flavobacterium muglaense | reverse complement strand
GTTATAATATAGACCAAATATAATATAAAAAAACCAATTATCAAAATTGGTTTATATTATATTTTTGTTCGGTATTAGACCATCAAAATTGGCGTTATGCCACAAAAAAATACGACAACAGTAAAAAAGTAAGTACTGAAGACCTTGCCTTCTTAAAAGAAGCCGTTCGCCTAAGTGCATCTTCGTACGGATTACAATTATACAAAGTATTAATTATCGAAAGTGATGAGGTAAAAGCGAAGTTAGTTGCTGCTTCTTACGGACAAACTCAAGTTGCAGATGCATCGCATATCTTTGTATTTGCATCGCAAACCAATGTAGGGAATACTGAAATAGATGCTTATTTGAAAAATGCTAGCGAAACAAGAAAGCTTCCTATCGAAGCTCTTGCTGGTTATGGCGATTTCATGAAAGGCACCATCAACCCGATGCCTGAAGACGCTAAAAGTATCTGGACAGCAAAACAAACGTATATTGCAATGGCAAATTTATTGAGCGCCGCTGCCGAGTTAAATATTGATGCAACTCCTATGGAAGGATTTAATGCCGCTCAATTTAATGAAATATTAGGCCTAGATAAATTAAACTTAAACGCAACCGTAATCGTTCCTGTAGGTTACCGTCACGCTGAGGATGACACACAACATTACATTAAAGTAAGAAAATCTAACGAAGATTTATTCATCACAATATAATTATAATTCGAACTCAAATTAAACTAAATACAAACACAAAAATTAAACAAATGAAAAATTTAAAAGCAATCGCATTAGCACTAGTTGTAGTTTTATCTACAGCATCAGTAACAGCACAAACTAAAAAAGTAGATGTTACAGGAAGTACAATCAACTGGGTTGGAAAAAAAGTAACAGGTCAACACAATGGAACTGTAAACCTTAAAGATGGTGCTTTAGTTTTCAAAGGAACTAAATTAGCAGGTGGTACATTTACGGTAGATATGACTTCATTAACTGCAACTGACTTAACTGGTGAGTACCAAGGGAAATTAAACGGTCACTTAAAAGGAGAAGATTTCTTCGGAACTGAAAAATTCCCAACTTCTGTTTTGGTTTTCAAAACTATCGGAACAAAATCTAAAGACCTATATACAGTAACTGCTGATTTGACTATCAAAGGAATTACGAAACCAGTTACTTTTGAAATGGCTGTAAAAGGAAACACTGCTACTACAAAATTTATGGTAGACAGAACTAAATATGACATTAAATACGGTTCAGGAAGTATTTTTGACAACTTAGGAGACAAAGCAATCTCTGACGAATTTGAATTAGCTGTAGCTTTAAAATTCTAATTCTTTTTTTTAAAGTAAGATATAAAGGGACCCAACAAGCAATTGTTGGGTTTTTTATGGGGTACATTTAATTATTCTAACAAAAAACATCAAAATAATAGATTTTTTTTGGTTTTAACTGATTGTCATACAAAATTATATTTATATCTTTGACTTATGAAAACAATTACAAACAATACTTGGTGGTGGAATAATTTACGTCAGTCGTCGTGAACTAAGCTCCTATAGTATTTTTTGAATACAAATATAAAAGGCTTGTCATCACGACAAGCCTTTTTCTGTTTTTATACTTTTTTGAATAAAAATGAATTACAAATCATATAAATTTATTAGCCTTGAAATCATTTAAATTAAACACTAAATACAAACAAATACTCGCCGACACGATAACTCCTGTAAGCGTTTATTTAAAAATACGTGATAAATTCCCTAACAGTTTATTGCTTGAAAGTAGTGACTACCACGGGAGTGACAATAGTTTTTCGTACATCTGTTGTAATCCTATTGCTTCGATAAAAATTGAAAACGAAACCATTTTCAAAAACTATCCTGATGGCACTTCAGAGAAAATAGCCATCAATGCAACTACAAATGTTCCTGAAATAATTGAAGAATTTTCACGACAGTTTAAATCAGAGAAAAATGATTTCAAATTCATCAATAATGGTTTATTTGGGTACATTTCTTATGATGCGGTTCGTTACTTTGAAAAAGTAAAAATTGCAAAAAAAGAAAACAGCAATACCATCCCTGATGTGTATTATGCAGTCTATCAAAATATCATTGCCATTAACCATTTCAAGAATCAAGCTTATCTTTTTTGCCACAGTGTAGAGGATAAAAACAATATTTCTGAGATGGAACAACTGTTACAATCTAGAAATATTGCTTCGTATAAATTTACCAAAGAAGGCGAAGGGTTCTCTAACTTAACTGATGAAGAGTTCAAACACAATGTGGCTTTGGCCAAAAAGCATTGTTTCCGTGGCGATGTTTTTCAATTGGTATTATCTCGCCGATTTACACAAGGATTTAAAGGAGATGAATTTAATGTCTACAGAGCATTAAGAAGCATCAACCCTTCTCCTTACCTTTTCTTTTTTGATTATGGTGACTTTAAAATTTTTGGATCTTCGCCCGAAGCGCAAATTATTGTAAAAGATCGTAAAGCCGAAATTCACCCAATTGCTGGAACTTTCAAGCGTACAGGTGATGATGAAAAAGATGCTGTGCTAGCGAAACAATTATCCGAAGATAAAAAAGAAAATAGCGAACATGTGATGCTGGTCGACTTGGCTCGCAATGATTTGAGTCGCAACGGTCATAACGTAAATGTAGAACGCTACAGAGAAGTACAGTTTTTCTCTCACGTAATTCATCTGGTTTCCAAAGTAACAGGACATTTACACGAAAAAGCAACCACGATGCAAGTAGTAGCCGATACTTTTCCAGCAGGAACATTGAGTGGAGCACCAAAGCACAGAGCGATGCAACTCATTGAAGACTATGAAAAAACAAATCGTAATTTCTACGGTGGCGCCATCGGTTTCATGGATTTTGAAGGTAACTTTAACCACGCAATTATGATTCGAACCTTCCTGAGTAAAAACCACCAATTGCACTCACAAGCTGGTGCCGGAATTGTAGCGAGCTCTGATGAAGAAAGCGAAATGCAAGAAGTGTATAACAAGTTAAGAGCATTGAATACCGCGCTGGATTTAGCCGAAACAATCTAGCCCCCTAACTCCCTAAGGGGGAATAAAAAAAACATCAATTAGTAAAAAAATAAAAAAATGATTAACAACATATCTACTCCAACAGTTCCCCCTTCGGGGGCTAGGGGGCAAATTTTAGTTATAGATAATTACGATAGCTTCACTTACAATCTAGTACATTACTTAGAGGATTTAAACTGTGAAGTGACTGTGTATAGAAACGATGAGTTTGCTATTGATGACATTGCTCATTTTGATAAAATATTACTTTCTCCTGGTCCTGGAATTCCAGATGAAGCGGGATTGTTGAAAGCAGTGATCGAAAAATACGGTCCAACCAAAAGTATCTTTGGCGTATGTTTGGGTCAACAAGCCATTGGCGAAGTATATGGCGGAACACTTTCTAACTTAGATAAAGTATATCACGGAATCGCTACTAATGTAAAAACAGTAGTCGATGACGAGCTTTTATTTGAAGGATTAGGCAACGAATTTGAGGTAGGACGTTACCATTCATGGGTAGTGGATGCTGATTTACCAGATGTGCTTGAAGCCACTTCATTCGATGAAAATGGTCAAGTAATGTCCTTACGCCACAGAACGTATGATGTACGAGGCGTACAATTTCACCCAGAAAGTGTATTGACACCAAACGGAAAAAAAATGTTAGAAAATTGGGTAAAAAGCACCCAAATCTCTAAGGGCTAATAAACTAGCGAAAGACATTATAAATTTAAAACCCTATTTACCCCAATAGGCTACTCCCCTCCTTCGGAGGGGTTGGGGGAGGCTAATGAAAAACATATTAAATAGACTAATCAATCACGAAACGCTTTCAAAAGAAGAAGCTAAAGCGGTGTTGGTTAACATATCAAACGGAAGTTATAACCCAAGCCAGATTTCGGCCTTTGTCACCGTGTACATGATGCGTAGCATCAGTATCGAGGAACTAGCTGGTTTTCGTGAAGCGCTTTTAGAATTGTGTATTCGCGTGGATTTATCGCAGTATAATGCAATCGATTTGTGCGGAACGGGTGGTGACGGAAAAGACACTTTCAACATCTCAACTCTAGCTTCATTTATTACAGCTGGCGCGGGAGTAAAAGTGGCAAAGCACGGAAATTACGGACTTTCATCGATCTCCGGCTCGAGCAATGTGATGGAGAATTTAGGAATCAAATTCAGTAATGATGCCGATTTCCTTGAACGATCTATCGATCAAGCTGGAATTTGTATTTTGCACGCTCCCCTATTTCACCCCGCTATGAAAAACGTGGGGCCTATTCGAAAAGAATTAGCCGTAAAAACCTTTTTCAATATGTTGGGTCCTATGGTGAATCCTTCGTTTCCAAAAAATCAATTGGTTGGGGTTTTTAACTTAGAGCTGGCTCGAATGTATGCCTACTTATATCAAAATACCGATGTGAATTTTACTATTCTACATTCATTGGACGGATATGACGAAATTTCCTTAACAAGCCCAACAAAAATCATCACCAGCAGCATGGAAGGCATGTTGACACACGAAACTTTCAACGTGGGTTTATTAGCCCAAAGCGAAATAGAAGGTGGAAAAACAATAGACGAATCAGCACAAATTTTTACAGATATCCTTTCGGGTAAAGGAACCGAAGCACAAAACAATGTGGTTTGCGCCAATGCTGCCATGGCAATTGCAACAGTGACCAATTGCACACCACTAGAAGGTTTTGCCCAAGCCAAAGAAAGTTTACTTTCAGGAAAAGGATTGAAAGCATTGACAAAATTGCAAGAGTTAAGTAAATAAAAAAAAGTTTAAAGTTTAAGGTTTAAAGTTAGTCAAACCGAGAACTTTTAAACTTTAAACAAAGAAAACTTTAAACAAATCAGAATGAACATACTCGATAAAATAATAGTTGATAAAAAACGAGAAGTCATTCTCAAAAAATCCATCATTCCGGTTTCCCAATTGGAAGCTTCGGTATTTTTCGGGAAAGAAACTATTTCTTTAAGTCAGAATTTAAAGAATAGTAATACAGGAATCATTGCTGAGCACAAACGCCGCTCCCCTTCTAGGTCAGTAATCAATCACGGTTTCACTGTAGAAGAAGTGGTAAAAGGCTATGAAAGCGCTGGTGCCTGCGGAATTTCGGTTTTAACGGATGGAAAATACTTTGGAGGTTCTTTGGATGATTTATTGTTGGCAAGAGCCTCAGTGAATATACCGTTATTGCGAAAAGAATTTATCGTAGACGAATACCAAATATTAGAAGCAAAAGCACATGGTGCAGATTTAATTTTACTAATCGCAGCGGTATTAACGCGTGACGAAATCAAATCATTATCCGAATTTGCAAAAAAATTAGGTCTTGAAGTATTATTAGAAGTTCACAATCAAGAAGAATTAGAAAAATCAATTATGCCTACTTTAGATATGATTGGGGTAAACAATAGAAACTTGAAAACCTTCGAAGTAAGTTTGGATTTCAGCAAGCAATTGGCGAATCAAATTCCGAATGACTTTGTAAAAGTTTCCGAAAGTGGCATCAGTTCTATCGAAGCAATAACCGAATTAAAACCGTACGGATACAAAGGATTTTTAATAGGCGAAAACTTCATGAAAACCGATAATGCAGGTCAAGCTGCAACGGAATTTATCAAGCAATTAGCCCCCTAGCCCCCGAAGGGGGAACTCCCCTTTTGTGGGGAAATAAAAGAAGTAAGAGTAAACAAAGCGTTCGATTTTTCGCCAGAAAAATGGAACGCTAAATCACAAAACAATGAACAACGCAATCAAACATAACACAACGTCTCCCTCCCCTTCGGGGAGGGCCGGGGTGGGGATAAAAATCTGTGGTATGAAATACCCCGATAATATACTCGAGCTAGGTACACTCCTACCCGATTATATGGGATTTATATTTTGGGAGAAATCGGCTCGCTATTTTGATGGAATCATTCCTGAACTGCCAAAATCCATTAAGAAAACGGGCGTTTTTGTCAATGAATCGGTAGCAACAATTGTTCAAAAAGTGGAATTACACGATTTACAAGCAGTGCAACTGCATGGTAAGGAATCAGTGGCTTTTTGTGCCGAATTAAAAAAATCATTGTTAAACCATATCGAAATCATAAAAGTGTTTTCAATTTTGGATACCTTTGACTTTGCGGTACTTGAACCATTTGAATCGGTTTGTGATTATTTCCTTTTTGACACAAAAGGAAAATTACCCGGCGGAAACGGAACCACATTTGACTGGAAAGTGCTCGAGAAATATCCATCATCAAAACCCTTCTTCCTGAGCGGCGGAATAGGTCTAGAAGAAATGGATGCCGTTCATGAAATTTTAAAAACCAATTTACCCGTTCACGCCATAGACGTCAACAGTAAATTTGAAATAGAACCTGGATTAAAAAATATATCATTCTGTAGAGACGCACTGCAGTGCGTCTCTACATTTAATGATCCACAATAAAAAAATAAAAAGATGTCATACAATGTAAACGAAAAAGGCTATTACGGTGAATTTGGAGGAGCCTACATTCCTGAAATGTTATATCCAAATGTAGAAGAATTGCGTCAGAATTATTTAAAAATCACGGCTGAACCAGAATTTCAAGCCGAATTTGACGCCTTACTAAAAGATTATGTAGGTCGCCCTACTCCTTTGTATTTTGCAGAGCGTCTGTCTGCAATGTACAACACTAAGGTGTACCTAAAAAGAGAAGATTTGTGTCACACGGGTGCGCACAAAGTCAACAATACTATTGGCCAAATATTATTAGCCAAGCGTTTGGGTAAAAAACGCATCATTGCCGAGACTGGTGCTGGCCAACATGGTGTGGCAACTGCTACGGTTTGTGCTTTAATGGGATTAGAATGTATTGTTTACATGGGCGAAATTGACATCAAGCGTCAAGCCCCAAATGTGGCTCGTATGAAAATGCTAGGCGCTGAGGTTCGTCCTGCACTTTCGGGTTCAAAAACCTTGAAAGATGCTACAAACGAAGCCATTCGCGACTGGATCAACAACCCTGTAGACACCTATTACATCATCGGATCTGTGGTTGGACCGCATCCCTATCCTGATATGGTGGCGCGTTTTCAATCGGTGATTTCTAAGGAAATAAAATCGCAATTACTAGAAAAAGAAGGTCGTGAAAACCCAGATTACGTAATTGCATGCGTAGGTGGTGGTAGTAACGCTGCCGGTGCATATTATCATTTTCTTGACGAAAAAGACGTGAACATTATCGCTGTTGAGGCTGCTGGTCTGGGCGTACATTCTGGCGAAAGTGCTGCTACTTCTGCTTTAGGAAAAGTAGGTGTCATTCACGGAAGTAAAACCTTGTTGATGCAAACCACAGATGGTCAAATCACGGAGCCTTACTCCATTTCGGCGGGATTAGATTACCCTGGTGTAGGTCCTATGCACGCCCATCTGTTCGCTTCAGGACGTGCGCAGTTCATCTCAATTACAGATGAGCAGGCGATGGATTGGGGATTGAAATTATCCAAATTAGAAGGCTTGATACCAGCCATTGAAAGTGCACATGCCTTTGCCGTTCTAGACGAAATGAAATTTAAAAAAGACGATATTGTGGTCATCAACCTTTCGGGACGTGGCGACAAGGATTTGAACACTTATATTGATTATTTCAAATTATAGTTGGGCGTTACCGCTGAAAAAGCGGTCAGGCTATTCGTTACAATCTTTATTAGCTCGTTAAAAAACGAGCTAATAAAGGATTTTCACTACTATCCCTAACGCAAACAAAACAAGAAGATTTAGTTTTCATATTACAATTTCAAAAACAGAAAAAATGGAAAAATTATTCGCATACGGTTCATTAAAAGAAAATGACATTCAGCAAACTATTTTTGGACGCTCACTTCAAGGAACTCCTGTAACCTTGATGGGATACGTAGTAAAAGAAATCCTAATCGAAGAAGAGTTTGGAATGGAACCTTACCCTATTATTGCAGCCACAAATAACAATGAAGACACCATCGACGGGATGTTGTATGAATTGACCGTTCGCGAATTACAACTTGCTGATACCTATGAAGGCAAATATTACAAACGAATTGAAGTGCAATTACAGTCTAATGAAGTAGCGTGGGCATACAGTGCTACCACATAAAAAAGACAAAACACCAATCAATACAGCAGCACAAGCTGAATAAACAACATACTAATGAACAGAATAAATCAAAAATTACAACAAGGCAAAAAAATACTATCTATCTATTTTTCTGCTGGATATCCTAGCTTAACCGACACCGTTCAAATCATTGAAGATTTAGAAAAAAGCGGCATTGACATGATCGAAATTGGCTTGCCTTTCAGTGATCCATTAGCTGATGGACCAACTATTCAAGCGAGTTCAACGCAAGCTTTACATAACGGAATGACAACGCAAGTGTTGTTTGACCAATTAAAAGACATTCGTAAAACCGTATCGATTCCCTTAGTGATAATGGGTTATTTCAATCCAATGTTACAATACGGAATAGAAAATTTTTGCAAAAAATGCCAAGAAATAGGCATCGACGGTTTGATCATTCCTGATTTACCCGTAGATGTGTATGCTGATGAGTACAAAGCTACTTTTGAGAAATATGGTTTAATCAACGTATTCTTAATAACACCACAAACCAGCGATGAGCGCATTCATTTTATCGATAGTGTTTCTGATGGGTTTATTTATATGGTAAGTTCAGCAAGTGTTACGGGATCACAATCTGGTTTTGGAGCTACGCAAGAAGACTACTTCAAGCGCATTGCTAGCATGAACTTGAAAAACCCACAAGTTATAGGCTTCGGAATCAACAATGCCGAAACTTTCAAACAAGCTACCCAATTTGCACAAGGTGCCATTATAGGAAGTGCGTTCATCCAGCATCTAACCGAAAACGGAACTACTAAAATTGCCGATTTTGTAAAAGCAATTCGATAATATCCATTTTATAAAATAATAACAACGGCGTTTAAGTAAAACTAGATGCCGTTTTTTTATTACCCTTTTTAATGATGACAGTAATTATTTAAGACTACTATCTTATTACTGCTGCTTTAAAAAGTTCTGTTTTTTTTGCTTAATTTTAAATAGTAATAAAAACTTTGTTGGTTATTAAAAATAGAAAACATGAAAACACTTTTTAAAACAGACAACTATCTGGAGCCAATAGCGCTACTTGAACACGAAATAGACGCCAATTGTGAGTCCGTTTACCAAGCTTGGACTGATTTGGAGTTATTTAAAAAATGGTTTTGCCCTACTGGTTTTTCAATTGCACAAGCCGAAATGGATTTAAAAGTTGGTGGCTACTTTAGCATACACATGAAATCCCCAGAAGGAGAAATTTATCCTACAAGAGGAGAATATCTATTGCTTGACAAACCAAATCGAATGGTATATAAAGATTCTTGGGATGATGATAGAGCCAATAACGAACCTATTATTACCGAAATAATTTTCGAGCCTTTAGAAAACAAAACCATACTGAAACTATATTCAAGTTTTGCAACCGAGCAACAAAAAGAAACGGTTCTTAGTTCGGGAATAGAACACGGATGGAAAATGTTTTTTGAGAATCTCAATACACTACTAAAAAAGTAAAAACAGCGCTTTATCACTAACTATTACAGTAATGAACTATGTTCAATTTAAAACGAAACCTTGTAGTGATACTTTAACACCTTTTTCGGTAGCATAACACTATTGAGGAAAACAAGTTGTTATTAGAACACTAATATTGTGATCCAAATCTTGTTTAGCTATTTTCTCCATTACATTCTACACTAAAAATAAATCATCCATTTGGTAATTGATCCATTTGATTAGATCATTGAAATGACCTTAGAAAAGTCAAATATTTACAACAACTAACAGCAATACGAATCGATAAAACGATACAAATTAAAGCAAAATTATGAGCTATTTAAAAGAACAAACAGACGCCAAAATTGCAGCAGGACGCCAAGCAAATCCTGATTTCATGAGCAATGTTGACGCTATCATTGACAAGGCAAAAGCTTTTCAACAAGGCGCAGATGCTATCAAAGTTGGGCAAAAAGCACCGCAATTCGAACTCCCTAACGCCCAAGGCAAATTGATATCCTTAGAAAGTTTACTTGATAAAGGTCCGCTTGTTGTTACATTTTATCGCGGTGATTGGTGTCCGTACTGCAACTTACAACTAAGAGCTTTGCAAGCCCGATTGAGCGAAATTCATGCACTGGGTGCAACATTGGTTGCCATCAGTCCACAGGTTCCAGACGGATCATTGACAAAAAATGAAATTAACGAAATGGATTTTATTGTGTTGTCTGACCAAGATGCCAAAGTCGCTTCACAATATGGTGTTGCATGGGAAGTACCAGAATTCTTAGTAGCGCATATGCGTGTAGATCGCAACCTTGACCTCGACAAAATAAATAATGGCAACGGAAGTATACTACCAATTCCTGCTACATTTATTATAGGTAGTGATGGCCAAGTGGCATGGAACTATGTTAATGTTGATTATAGAACTCGTTCAGAACCAGACGACATTATTGCCGCTTTACAAAACACTAACTAAAAACATATTAGACTACAAAAAAAATAGCAATCATAAGTAGGCTTATCGCCACTTCACAAATAATTTTAAAACTCTTTTACATCAGCTTAGTAAAACAGTTAAAAATAGCACTCAATTAAACGCAAAACGTTCAACGCTTTTGCGTTTTTTATTAGAAAAAAATACTAACTCCCTAGCTTAGCAATTAACTAAAAAGAGCATAATTCCATCTATAAAATAAGATAGTTTATAGGTTGAATATCCCTAAACGTCTATTTGCTTTTTAAATGATATATTAGAATTGCATCTTTAACCTAATAAAAAATAAAAACATGAAAGCTTACCTCTTGATAACCTGCTTTTTTATTAGCCCTTTCTTTTATGCACAAGCAACAGAAACACAAAAAAGTAGCACGGCAACAGATGCAATTGCTGTTTATGATTTCAAATCACTAGAACCGCTATTGTACACCGAGACCGATAAAGTATATATTGTCAATTTCTGGGCCATGTGGTGCGCTCCCTGTGTAAAAGAATTGCCTATAATTGCCGAATATAAAAAGAACAATCCTACTGTAGAGTTGTTACTAGTTAGCCTTGATTTTCCTGAAAATATTGAAAAATCATTAAAGCCCTTTTTAAAGAAAAAAGGCATTACTGCAAAGGTGGTTATTCTTGATGATCCTGATGCTAACGGCTGGATTGATAAAATAAACCCTAATTGGTCCGGATCATTACCTTTTACCATACTATTTAACAGTAAAAACAGATCGTATCATGAACGGGCTTTTGTAGACAGTAAAGACTTAGAAAATGAAATTAACAAAATTATAAATCAATAAAACAATTCCCAATGAAAAAAAGCAATGCACTTTTAACGATGATCCTTTTAGTTAGCAGTTTTTTTATAAATGCGACTATGAATGCTCAAGACAGACAAGGACCACCTAAAGATGGAAAACACTCTGGCCCTCCTCCCGGTGGACATAATCCGGAGCAAACAGAAAGCTTGGAAGAAATGAGCGGGTATAAACTAGGCGACACAGCAACCGACTTTAAACTAAAAAATGTAGATAACAAACCATTTTCATTAGCAAATATAAAGGGTGCCAAAGGTTATATCGTTGTTTTTACATGCAATGAATGTCCATTTGCTAAAATGTATGAAGACCGTTTAATTGCATTACATAAAAAATATGCGCCCCAAGGATACTCCGTTATTACCATCAATCCTAATGCAAATGAAGATAATGAAGGCGAGAATTTTAAATCTATGCAAAAAAGAGCCAAAGAAAAGAAGTTTCCGTATGTATATTTAGCTGATGAAGATCAAAAAGTTTCTTCAAAATTTGGCGCTATTAGAACGCCACATGTGTTTTTATTAGATCGTGATTTAAAGGTGCAATACATAGGTACGATTGATGATAATGCCAAATCTGCGAAAGAGGTGAAAATAAAATACGTTGAAAAAGCCATTGAATCATTAGAAAATGGAAAAAAACCAGACCCAAGCTTCACAAAAGCGATTGGTTGTCCTGTGAAACGTAAATAAAGCTTAATTATAATAATAAAGGTTGTTAATAATCGAGATAGGAGTCATTACAAATGTTTTGACTCCTATTTTTTTTTACTTTTGGTTGTCGATTTAAATTATCAAACGCCTTATAGAACTCAATAAGATGAAGTACTTAAATACCCTGAAAATATTCCTTTCAGTTACCGCAATTGCATTTTTCATGAATGCTTGCCAACATAAAAACAGCACAGCTACTTATCAAAAATATGATGATTTTAAAACTATTAATACTAATTTTAAAATAACGAGTCCTGCTGTGGAGAAAGGCGTGCTGCTACCAGCGTACCAATGCGAAGAAAAAATTAACGACATTGAGAACTCTATTCCTTTGTCTTGGTCTAATGTGCCCAAAGGAACCAAATCGCTAGCTATTATAATGTACCACTACCCGAAAAAAGACGACAAATCAGAAGTCAACTCGTATTTACTTTTATGGAATATTGATCCTTCTGTTTCGAATATTCCGTACAAAACGGCCAATAATCCCAACTGGTTTATGGGTGCTAATAAAGACAAAACAGCAGTCTCCTATACTTCGCCTTGCTCCAAGGGTCCAGGAAAACACGAATACACAATTGCTCTTTTCGCTTTAGGGGAGAATTTAAAGTCATTGCCACAATCAAATTCGCTTGAAGTTGATTATGCAGTTTTTATGAAAGCCATAAGCGAAGTAAAAGTAATTGATCGAACGGCATTGACCTTTACAGCATCACGTGAATGATTGTCAGTTTCATTACACAAAAAAGGAATAAAAGGGTATTCTAAATTTCTTCTAAATTGATTGCTTATCTTTGCTTTCATGAAATTACTCCTCATAGAAGACGAAAAAGACTTGGCGCATAGCATACAAAGCTATTTGACAGGAAAAGATTTTGTGTGCGAATGGGTGTCTACTACCCAAGCGGCAATTGATAAGATTTCGAACTATGAATACGATTGTATTTTACTTGATTTGATGTTGCCAGATGGCGATGGATTTTCGGTGTTACAAGAACTTAAAAAGCAAAACAAAACCGAAGGTGTCATCATCCTTTCGGCCAAGGAGAACTTAGAAACCAGAATCGAAGGTTTCCAACTTGGCGCCGATGATTTCATGACAAAACCCTTTCATTTATCGGAACTTTTAGTGCGCATTCAGGCCTTAATTAGGCGTAAAAACTTTAATGGTAATAATCTTGTCGTTTTTAACGAAATTGAAATTGACACACTTGCAAAAGCAATAAAAGTAAAAAACGAGCAAGTTGCCGTCACTAAAAAAGAAATTGATTTATTGCTGTATTTAATAGGTAACCTGAACAAAGTATTGCCTAAAAGCGCCATTGCTGAACACCTTTCGGGCGATATGGCTGATATGCTAGATAACCACGATTTTGTTTATGCACACATCAAAAATCTCAAAAACAAACTGAAAGAGGCCGGTTGCGATGATTATATAAAAACCGTCTACGGACTGGGTTATAAGTGGCAAAATGACTAAAAACTTACTTTATAAAACCTCCAGAGCTTATGTGCTTTTTTCGGTGTTACTACTCGTAGTTTCGGCGCCTTTATTTTATTATAGCACTAAAAAATTATACATTGATGAGACGGATGATACGCTCCTTTTGCATAAAAATGAGTTTGTAAAATTCACTTTACCTACATTAAAAGTTAGCGAAATTGCACCATGGAATGCATACAATAGAAACAGCAAGATTCAAGTTTTTAAAAACATAAAAACCGATACGCTATTTTATACATCCTATCACGATGTTTTAGACAACGAGATTGAACCGTACCGCGAATTGAATGCTACAATTACCATTGAAGGCAAACCGTATAGCTACATGGAACGCATCAGTTTAGTAGAAACTGAGGATTTAATGCAGAATATTGCAATCCTATTTCTAAGTATCATTTCTCTCCTACTCCTGGGATTATTCGTGATCACTAAACGATTATCAGTCCAACTCTGGAAGCCTTTTTATAAAACACTTGCGCAAATAGAACAATTTGAAATTGATAAATCTAATTTACCACAATTCCCTGCCACAACCATCGCCGAATTCAACAGATTGAATGCTAGTATCGAAAAATTAATAGTCAAAAACACTTCCATTTATCGTTCACAAAGGGAGTTTATAGAAAATGCCGCTCACGAATTACAAACCCCTTTGGCTGTTTTTCAGGCCAAAATAGACAGTTTTGTACAAACGGGTTCTTTTACCGAAAAACAATACCAAGAACTAAGTTCCATAAACGAAACTATTGTTCGTATGACACGGTTGAACAAGAATTTGCTATTGCTTTCTAAATTAGAAAATGATAACTATAGCCAAAAACAAACGATTAATATACCAGAAATCATCCAGAAAAATATTGATTTTTTTAGGGAACAGGCTTTCGCAAAAAAGGTAACGATTCAGCTTCAGTTAACTGAAAATCTACTTGTTCAATCTAACCCTGTACATGCTGAGATTATGATTAGCAATATGTTTCTTAACGCCATCAAACACAATATAAACGAAGGTGTTATTCAAGTAAAAACAGGCCATAACGCTTTGATTTTTTCAAATTCGGGACAATCAAAAGCGTTGATTACAGATAAATTATTCAATCGTTTTTCAAAGTCAAATCCTTCTGATCATGGCAATGGTTTGGGACTAGCGATTATCCAGAAAATTGCAACCGTTAATAATTGGACCGTTTCTTATACTTTTAAAGAGCAACTGCATTCTTTCAAAGTACAGTTTTGAAATTTACTTTTGCGAAAGCGAAAAAATTCTAAATTTCTTCCAAATTGAATGGCAACTTTGTACTTCTATTTTACAAGAACTGAAAAATATTAGATTACAAATAAAATTAAAACATCAGATCAGAATGAAAACCAAATTAATTTACACTTTACTATTTATAAGCTTTTTCTCGGCAGCCGTATTTGCTCAAGACAAAAGCGTTACTGTCTCGGGATTAATCAAGGGCAAAACAGATAATAGTGCACTTCCCTATGTAAATGTTGTGGTGAAAACCGAAAAAGACAACGCATTTGTTAGCGGGACAGTAACGGACGAAGAAGGCCGATTTTCGTTGTCTAAAATACCTTCTGGAAATTACTTTATAGTTGTTTCATATCTTGGGTATGCAACCAAAAAACAATCCTTATATGTTGGGAAACTTTCGGATTATTTGGATTTAAAAACCATTGAAATTGAAGAAGAATCCACTTCGCTAAACGAGGTTGTCATTACTACAAAAGTAAAAGAGATCAGCGATAAGATGGACAAAAAAACATTTTCGCTTACCGATAACATCAGTCAAAATGGAGGCTCAGTATTGCAAGCCATGCAAAACTTACCAAGCGTAACCACCCAAGACGGAAAAGTGCAATTGCGCGGAAACGATAAAGTAACAGTGCTTATTGACGGAAAACAAACGGCCTTAACGGGTTTTGGAAACGCCACTGGATTAGACAACATTCCAGCTTCAGCGATTGAGCGTATCGAGATTATCAACAACCCTTCGGCTAAATATGATGCAAACGGAAATGCGGGAATAATCAATATTATTTACAAAAAAAATAAAAAAAATGGGTTTAATGGGAAGCTGGGTTTAACAACAGGTTTGGGTTCTTTATGGGTTCGAAAAGAGAATTTACCCACCATAAGACCGCAATACACTTTTACCCCAAAAATCAACCCCAGTCTATCGCTAAACTACCGAAAAGACAAAGTAAATGTGTTTTTCCAAGGGGATTATTTGTACACCGAAACACTCAATAAAAACGAATTTGTGACCCGAACGTATGATGACGGAACCATAATAAATTCGCAATTGAAAAGAAATAGAAATACGCAGTTTGCCACCTTAAAATCGGGGATTGATTACGCTATTGACGACCAAAATTCAGTAACAATCTCTGGACTTTTTGGGAGCGAAAAAATAATTGATCGTGGTGACCAACCGTTTTTTAATAGTGATTTTACAGAGCGATTGCGTTTGTGGCAGTTTCTAGAAGACGAATTGAAAACTACTGTTATGGCCACAGCTAGTTACCAACATAAATTTAAGGAAGCCGGTCGTTTATTGAATGTTGGTTTTAATTACACCTTTCATAGAGAAGACGAAAAATATTTTTACGACAATTATTTGCCATCCTCAACTGGAACAGATGCATTTAAACTATTGTCTGATGAGCAAGTCTATGATTTTAATATTGATTACATCAAACCCTTAAAATACGGCCGATTAGAAACGGGAATTAAACTAAGAAACCGCAATATCCCCACTAATATGTTGTTTATTTCAGGAGCAAATTCGGTTCTAGACAACAATGCAGGCGGATGGGCGACTTATAAAGAATTGATTCCTGCAGTTTATGGAAACTATATTTTTGAAAATAAAAAATGGGAAGCAGAACTGGGATTGCGACTGGAATATGTCAAAATTCAGTACGATGTAAATCCGGGGCATGTAGTGTATAAAAGTGACGGTTACAACTACACACAACCGTTTCCTACTATGCGCTTGGCTTATAAAATTAATGACAACGATAAACTTTCTATCTTTTATAATAGACGAGTTGACAGGCCTAACGAAGTGGATATTCGTATTTTTCCAAAATATGATGATGCGGAGATTATCAAAGTTGGAAACCCAGCCTTACGACCACAATTTACCAATTCGGTTGAAATGGGATTTAAAACAAGTTGGGAAAAAGGAAGTTTGTATGCTGCCCTTTACCATCGATTTGCTACCGGAACCATCACTCGAATTTCAAGTACTGTGCCTCCTAGCACTTTAATTTATGCTACTTTTCAAAATGTAAATAAGAGTTACAATACGGGAGTTGAAATGGTTTTGGCACAAGAGCTATCTAGCTTGTATTCATTCAATATAAACTTGAACGCCTATCGCAATCAAATTGATGCTTTCACGGTCGAAAACAAATACCCTACGACACATACATTCGCTGCTGATCAGCAAGAATTAATTTCGGGTAACCTAAAACTGAATAATAGCTTTCATTTTGCAAACGGAATTGATGCGCAACTTACGACCGTTTATTTAGCACCCGATATTATTCCGCAAGGAAAAATACAATCGCGTTTTTCATTAGACCTAGGATTAAAAAAAGCGATTCAGAAAGGAAAAGGCGAACTGTTTTTAAACGCAACTGATTTGCTGAATACTATGATCATCAAAAAACAAATTGACGGTCAAGGTTTCAAATATACCAGCAATGATTATTATGAAACCCAAGTCGTACGATTTGGCTACAGTTATAAATTTTAAAACAACTTCAATTGTTTAATTCTAAATGCGTAAAGTCTTGAATTTTACGCATTTATTACTTGCATTAACATCTTATAAATCCATTTAGAAATAACCGAAAATAAAACTTAATTTTGATTTCTTATTTCACCACAACTTTAAAACACACCATGAACTACCATTTTAGAAAAGCAGATTTATCCGAGAAAAATACGGTTTGGGAAATTTTACAGCAAGCCATTATTCGACGCAAAAAAGACGGTAGCAATCAATGGCAGGATGGTTATCCCAATCCTGATGTGGTACAAAATGATATCGAAAAAGGCTACGGTTATGTTTTAGTTGATCAAGAAACCATTATTGGGTACACCGCCGTTTTACTAAATGATGAGCCTGCATATGCTGGAATAGAAGGAAAATGGTTGACTAATGGGGATTTTGTTGTTATTCATCGTGTAGCAGTTTCAGAAAGTCAATTGGGAAAAGGTCTTGCCAAAATAATCATGGGGTTTATTGAAGAATTGGCGCTTAAGAATCATATTTATAGCGTTAAAGCCGATACGAATTTTGACAATATCCCGATGATGAAGGTTTTTGAAGGTTTAGGATATACTCTTTGTGGCGAAGTTTTCTTTAGAGGAAGTCCTAGAAAAGCGTATGAAAAAGTATTGGCAATTCAAGATTAGTTGAACATTGATCGAATAAAAAACCGCAAATTCGCAAATTAAACCACTTAAAAAATGGTTATACTAATTTGCGAATTTGCGGTGTTATTGTAAAGAAAAAATATTATAGGGCAGCTTCTTCTTCCACCTCTTCTTCAGTTGCAAACTCCATATGATCTTCTACATCTGCGACTACTTCAGGTTTGGATGCTTTTAAAACATTAAAACGTTCTATTTTTTCTAAATCTCCTTCTTCTCCAGAGAAATAGGGGAATACATCCATAATCGGAGACTCTGTAATAGCAGGAATACTGTAATCTCCCATTGTACCTTTCATCACAGCTGTTGTATTATCAAAAGCTTCTTTTACATCATTGGCTTGCAATAAAATATACATATTCGTTTTGCGTTCTTTTCCGCTTTCTTCATCATAAGCGAGCAAAGATACTTTCGACTTAAACCAACGGTCACAGTTTTCAAAAGGGTGAATCTCTGCATAATTTGCTACTTTTATATTCGTGATTTTGAATTCTTCACTGATATAAGCCGACATCTCTTCATTGATTCTGCTTTCTGCTTCTGTGTATGATAAAGCATCTACTAAATACGGTTCAGTAGTCACTTTTTGTGTTCCAGTATCATCTGTCTTTCTATATTTTACTTTGCATTCGTACCAAGTTGCGCTCATAATTTTATTTTTTAAGGATGTCAAAGATAGATTTTTAAAGAAAAAAAAATCGCCAATTCATCAAATAGATATTCACAAATTTGACACCCACTACTTTAAATTTATCTAACTACTTCAAAAACAACAAATCAACTTAATTCGAAGCTTTTTTTGTTTTTAATACAAATCTTCAATAACATAAGTCGTCTCATTGAACTGAAAAGAATTCCCTTTTTCTAATCCTCTCATGCTCGCATAGATAGGTGCTCTGGTTGAAATACCTACGATTGTAGATTGGTCTTTTTCTATTTTATCACTTGAAATTGCAATGAAAAAAGTCAGTTTATCAGTCACAACAACTGCGCCTGGTTCTACAACAGTACTTTCAGTAGTCACATCGAGATCACTTAAAAAAGCCAACTCTTTTTGGGCGAAAGCCAGTTCATCCCCTATTGCTTTTAGCAATTCATATTTACCTGCGCTACGGTCTTCACTTTGACTAGCAGATGCATTCTTCTTGAAAGCAGCGTCATTAATTTCGGATTCCCGTTTTTGAAAATTAGCTATAAGCTCATTTTGATTTGCCAAACAGCTTTCTAAAATCCAATTTTTATCTATTTTATTCTTCATAATTAGTATCGTTTTAATTTAAAGTAAGATATACTATTTTTTTTACAAATAGCAGGAAATAACAGTACAAATAAATGCCTGTTTTATTTTAATGTGTGTTTCTAACTTGGAAATTGATTGTAGGACCACAAAGGTTGCTACTCTAGCACACGAACTGCTTTTACAAATCTTCTGGTGTATCCTTTTTGCTTTAGACTCGAAATCATAACCTTCATTTCCCGACTTGAAGATGCGTGAATAAAGTTACTATCCATTCCGTTCGCCTCCGAAACAATACCAACATGACCTATGGCTTTTCTAGTTGGACTTAAAAAAAGTAATATATCTCCTTTTTTTACTTCTGCAATCGGAATTTCTTGTCCGAAATTTTTAAACTGCGAGGAACTTCTTGGTACTTTGATATCAAAATTTTTAAAAACATAATAGACAAAACCAGAGCAATCAAAACCTTTAGCACTTGTACCAGCATACACGTACGGAGTACCCAGTAAACTTTGCCCAAAGCGCAGAATATCCTCTCGCAAATCATCATCCCTATTAGTTGGCACTACTGAATTATTGGTTTTGAATGTGATTTTTTCAGTACCAACTTGGCTGTTTTTGGTTGCAATCGGATGGCTAAAACTACTTAAAACAAGCACTAAAAAACTTGTTTTGAAAATCAATTTTAGACGTTTTGTATGGGTAGTGATCATTAGTAAGAAGTCGTTTTTAATGTTGCATAAAAAAATGAAAAGCCTAGTATTAACAGCTATAAAGAATCTATTTATAACAGTTCCTTTGTTACAAATCTACTTCTTTTTATATAATTAGCAGGCCATTACAACAAAAACCTCGTCTAAAAAACGGAACGCTACTTACTTTTAGCTACCAATACAGCATTCATAACAACGAACTCAAACAGCCAAATATTGCACTTTAATAGTAGTTATTTATTCGAAAAAAAAATAAGAACACACTATCAATGAGTTAAACAAATTTTTATTTATAGGTACAAAAAACAATTTAAAAATTAGCCAAAAAACAGCTAATATTCCAGCCGAAACATCACAAAAAACTACTTATTAATTTGTTTTCTATGTAACATAAGTCACGCTTTTATGGTAAATTTACACTTACTTTTGAATACAAAATTACTACCTCATGGATGTTGAAATACTTGCCCGTATCCAGTTTGCCTTTACCATTGCATTTCATTATATCTATCCTCCATTAAGTATAGGGATAGGATTAATTATGGTTATCACTGAAGGCCTATATCTTAAAACTGGAAATAAAGATTATGAAATCCTAACTCGTTTTTGGATTAAAATATTTGCTCTCACCTTTGGTATCGGTGTTGCCACAGGAATTATAATGGAATTTGAATTTGGAACCAATTGGGCTGTCTATTCGCGCTATGTAGGTGATATTTTTGGAAGTGCATTGGCTGCCGAAGGACTATTTGCTTTTGGGCTTGAAAGTACTTTTCTGGGTGTACTCCTATTTGGTTGGAATCGAGTGAGTCCTAAGGTGCATTTCATTTCTACTTTAGGGGTGTTTTTAGGATCTATGTTCTCAGCCGTTTGGATTGTTGTAGCCAACTCTTGGCAACAAACTCCCGCAGGCTATCATATTGTGGGCGAAGGTCTAAATGCACGGGCCGAAGTCACTGATTTTTGGGCCATGGTTTTTAATCCTTCTAGTGTGGACCGCATTATTCACACTTGGCAAGGGGCTATTTTGGCTGGTGCTTTTTTAGTTTTGAGTGTTCACGCCTACTACATCCGTAAAGGCCGTTATATTGAAATCTCGAAAAAAGGGTTCAAAATAGCTTTAGTAGTCGCCACCGTATTTTCTCTTACGCAATTAGTATCAGGGCATAGTTCTGCCGATGGTGTTGCCGTTAATCAACCCGCAAAACTAGCTACCATGGAAGGACATTTTGAAAAAGATGCCCCCGCAGATTTATACCTTTTAGGATGGGTGGATAAAGAACATCAAAAAGTAACTGGAATTGGTATTCCTGGTGGTTTATCGTTCTTAGTGCATCAAGATTTTAATGCACCAATCAAAGGTTTAAACAGCTTCCCTGTAGCAGATAGACCGAGTCAAATAAATGCTGTTTTTCAATTTTATCACATCATGATTGCTATAGGAATGGCCTTGATAGGACTCAGTTTATACGGTAGTTTTTTATGGTGGCGCGGCAAACTATTTGAAACAAAATGGTTGATGTGGATTTTTTCATTTTCGGTAATATTACCCCAAATAGGCAATCAAGTAGGCTGGTTTACCGCCGAAATGGGGAGACAACCTTGGGTAGTTTATGGGTTATTACGCACTAATCGAGCGTTTTCGCAAGAGGTGTCCTCAAATCAGATCGTATTTTCTTTAGTGTTATTTACTGTTGTCTACTCTTTATTGTTGGTATTATTTATCTACTCTGTAAACAAAAAAATAAAACATGGTCCTTATGTCGAAGCACAAAAGCCATTACAACATAAATCCTTTTAAATTATAATTATGGAAACTTTTTTAGGCATTGATTATCCAACATTATGGTATTTAGTAATTGGATTATTATTCTCGGGCTATGCCATTTTAGAAGGCTTTGATTTTGGTGCAGGCGCATGGCATTTGTTCTTTAGAAAAGATTTAAGTCGCCGAATAGCCATAAACGCTATAGCGCCTGTTTGGGATGCAAATCAAGTTTGGTTGGTAATTGGTGGTGGCGCCTTATTTGCTGGTTTTCCCGTGATGTATGCTACCATGCTATCAGCTATGTACATACCGTTTATGTTATTTTTAATGTTTAATGTACTTCGTGCCGCTGCCATAAAATTTAGAAGCGCCGAAGAAATGCTGTGGTGGCGTAAAACTTGGGATATTACTTATAGCGTTTCTAGTATTATGATCGCTTTTTTATTGGGTGTGGTATTGGGAAATATTTTGCAAGGTTTTGCCCTAGGCCCTAATTTTGCCTATCAAGGCGAGAAATTTTTCTCTTTCTTAAATCCGTATGCCATCATGGTTGGATTTACCACATTGGCTTTATTTATGACGCAAGGCGCTATTTATCTTTTATTAAAAACAGAAGGAAAACTACACGTTCGACTCACTTTTTTACTAAGAAAAGGGATGATCTTTTTTATTATCTGTTTTGGGATTACCACTATGTATACTTTGATTTTTATTCCTGAAGTAACGGCTACTTTTAGAGCGAACCCTTTATATTTTGCTGTACCTGTTCTTTCCTTTTTGGCTGTAGCCAATGTACCTCGTTTGGTTTCGAAAAAAAGATACATGCTAGCGCTAGTATTTTCGTCTTTAACAATGGCTTTTTTATTGATTTTAGTAGCTTTACAATTGTACCCTACACTTTTAATTTCGACCATAGATCCAAAATACAGTGTAACGATCTACAACGCAGCGTCATCACAAAAATCACTAGGAATTATGCTAACTATTGTCCTGATTGGCGCACCGCTATTAGGCGCTTACTTTTTCTTTTTGTATCGCACATTTAACGGTAAAGTACAACTAGATGACACTAGTTATTAAAAACAAAAACGGAAACTTTATTTAATTCAAGCTTCATTCCTTTAACAAACAACTAATTACAATGGAAAAAATAATCTTCGGTATCGTAATTCTACATCTAGTAGTAGGCTTTGGATGGTTGATTTACAAATTAGAATTCGAAAAAAAGAAGCCTAAAAAATAGATGTCTTTACGAATATGTTGTACTACGAATTACACATATTACAGTCCATAGTTACTTAATATTTTAAACAATTACCACAAATAGACAAACCATATTTAGAAAATACTTAAAAACACCTTTTTTAAAGGCGCTCCTCAGTCTTTTAAGAAGCTTTTTAATGAATTGCTATATTTTTATAGTTATTGATTTAAATTCGACATAAAAACAACGATTACATTAAAATAAAATATTACATTTGACTAGCTAAAAGCTATAAAATACTGTTATTAATTTTAATCAAATAAAGCGCTTATTCTCTAATTAAAAAATACCGTTTAAAATTGAGTAAATATAGATCCTGATTAAAGTGCTGTTGCACTATTCTTTTACTATTAGACAAAAAGAAGTAAAAAAATATCGGTTCTATTTTAGGAATATTCGAATTCACAAATAAAGAATAGTAATCTCACAGTATTACATCATAGAATAAATTTTAAGGGAATTATTAATAGTAAATTAATGGCTATACAAAAAAACACCCCAAAGAGTGAAGCGCTACCTGCTCTAATTAAAGTAAAAAAACCTCGAAATGACATTTATGTAGTGGGTATTGGTGCATCTGCCGGTGGCCTGGACGCTTTACAAGAATTCTTTGATAATATTCCTACAAATACTGGTATGGCGTTTTGTGTTGTACAGCATTTATCTCCTAATTTTAAAAGTTTAATGGATGAGCTTTTAAGCAGGCATTCTAGAATGAAAATTTCGACAGTAATCGACGGAGAAAAAATTGAACCCAATCGCATTTATCTCAACTCTAAAGAAGTTAGTCTCAAAATAAAAAATGGTTGCTTTGAATACATTGAAAAAGAAACACGAGGCACTTTAAATTTACCTATTGATATGTTTTTTCATTCACTAGGCGAAGAATTTCAAGAAAACGCTATAGGAATAATCTTATACGGAACAGGAACTGATGGTTCCCGCGGGATACGCACTATTAGAGATTTTGGAGGTACAGTTATGGTACAAGAACCATCATCGGCACAATTTGACGGAATGCCCAATACTGCTATCTCAACAGGCTTTGCTGAATACATTGGTACGCCTACAAAACTGGCTCAGGAAATCATCAAATTTCCGTACAAACCCACCTTCTTCGGAAATGTAAATAACGGCGGTACAACTACCGAAACCGAATTTATTTATATTCAAATTTTAGATGAACTACATAAATATTGTGGTGTAGATTTTAGGCTCTATAAAAACAATACATTAGTAAAACGTCTTGAAAAGCGAATGAATTTACTAGATATAAACGAGCTAGAGGATTACTTAGAATTCATCAAAAATAATGACGAAGAACTAGAAATTTTAAAAGGAGATTTCTTTATCGGGGTAACCACATTTTTTAGAGACAAAGAGGCTTTCATCACTTTAAAAGAAACTGTTTTACCCAAATTATTCAAAGATAGACCTACACACGAACCTATTCGATTATGGTCTGTAGGTTGTTCCACAGGCGAAGAGGCCTACTCACTAGCTATACTAGTTGACGAATACATTAAAGAAAATCGATTAAAACACAACTTTAAAATATTTGCTACTGACATTGATCGAAAAGCTATTGACATAGCTAGTAATGGCCAATATATTGTAAATGCGGTAAACGATATTTCGCAACAACGGCTCGAACATTACTTTATACGAACGGGGGAACACTATCAGATCATTAAAAGAATTCGAAAAAAGATCATTTTTTCGACCCATAACATCATCAAGGACCCACCATTTATCAAGATGGATTTCATTTCCTGTCGCAACTTGTTAATTTACATACAACCGAAAACACAACAAAAAATATTCCAACATTTTCAGTTTTCTTTAAATGTGTTTGGGTTTCTATTTTTAGGAAATAGCGAAAACTTAGGCGATTTACAAAAAGATTTTGAAGTACTAAACAATAAGTGGCGCATCTATATTAATAAAACCAAAACAAGAGTTTTACCATCCTTTGACCAAGGAGATAAAATGCATCAAATTACTACTAATAACTCTAACTTACATGTAACATCCAAATTTCAAAAGCAAAAAAGCTCTCCCGAAAATGTTTTTACTTCTCAACTAGCAGAAATATTTGCTCCAAAATGCATCTTTATTGACAATGAGTACAACATATTATATATAAAAGGGAATTTCCAAGACTTAATCCAAATTCCTCAAGGTATTGTACAAATGAATTTAATGCTGTTGCTAGATGAAAAATTAGCAGTAATGGTGCGCAATGGAATACGAAGACTGAATGAAGAAAAAAAATCAATAGTGTTCACCAACGTTCTTTACCCGCAAAAGAACACGCAAACCAAATTAAATATATCTTTTACTAGGATAACGAAAGAAAACAATGTCATGTACCTCATTGCTTTTGATCAAAAAGAAAACAGAGATGCAAAAACGATAGTATACGATCAATATGAACTCGATGAATTCTCCAAACAGCGCATTGACGACCTTGAAATTGATTTAAAAACCAAGCAGGAGGAATTGCAATATGTAGTAGAAGAACTTGAAACTAGCAACGAAGAGTTGCAAGCTTCAAATGAAGAATTAATGGCCAGTAATGAAGAACTACAAGGAACGAACGAAGAGTTACAATCTGTTAACGAGGAACTCTACACGGTCAATACGGAACTACAGGCTAAGAACAAGGAATTGCAAGACTTGAGTAACGACATAAATAATTTATTGATTAGTACAGATATAGGTACATTATTCCTAGACAACACCTTAGTCATTCGTAAATTTACTCCGGCATTAAAGAAGCACTTTAATTTAGAAGACACAGACATAGGCCGACCGATTAGTAATTTTACGCATAAATTCCCCAATAGAAATGATGGTGAATTTATAGAGAGTATTAAAACAGTCATCAGCACTCAAACTGCCATAGAACTGGAAATATTTGATACAGATGGAAATATTTACTTGAATAAAATCCTACCCTATGTAACATCTAAAAAAAGCACTGACGGCGTTGTAATTACCTATGTTGATATTACCAACACCAAACAAATTGAAAAAGATTTAAGAAGAAGCGAAGAGAAACATAAAAACTTACACAATGAATTACAAGTAATTATCGACAACTTCCCAGGCTTGATTTTTTACAAAGACAGCAATAACAACTATCTCAAGGTCAATAAACTAATGGCCGACACCTATAACCTAGATAAAACAGAAATTGAAGGAAAAAATTTAAAAACTTTCTATTCCGCTAAACAAGCCAAAGCATTTTGGGAAGACGACAAAGCTATTATGGCTTCAGGAATTTCTAAATTAAATACCATACAATCCTTAGAAACAAGCGAAGGATTAAAATGGTTAAACACTAGTAAAATTTTAGTAAAAAACTTAATTGATGGCTCTACCAACATCCTAGGAGTATCAATGGAAATTACCGAATTAAAGAAAACCGAACAACTGCTAGAGGAGTCTTTATCCAAATTAGTGATCTCTAACAATGAATTATCGCAGTTTGCCTACGTAGCTTCGCATGATTTGCAAGAGCCCTTAAATAATATTGTAAGTTTCATCAAGTTATTTATCGAAAAATACGACAGCATTGTTGACGATGAAGGGCAGCAGTTCTTGGATATTATTTTGAATTCAAGCAATAGAATGAAGGATTTAATCAAAGCAGTCCTAGAACATTCTAGACTAGACAATGAAGTAAACACCGTTTCATTCACTCCTTTAAATACAATAAATCAAATTATAACTGATATGAGCGCGCTTGTAAAAGCAACTAATACTACAATTAACATTGATTCATTGCCTAAAAAAATGAAAGGACAAGAGATTAATATTCGATTGTTGTTTCAAAATTTAATCTCGAATGCTATTAAATTTAATAGCTCAAAAGCACCTCAAATTGACATATCCTGCCAAGAAAAACATGGGTATTACCAGTTTAACGTTAAAGACAACGGAATAGGAATTGACAGTGCTTATGCCAAAAAAATATTTGATGTTTTTCAAAGATTACACAATCAAGATGAGTATCCCGGAACGGGAATCGGACTAGCCAATTGTAAAAAAATTGTCGAAATGCACGATGGCCATATTTGGTTTGAATCTGAAGAAAATAAAGGAACTACCTTTATGTTTACAATATCAAAAACCTAACTTATGAAACGAATTAGCAATGTTTTATTAATTGATGATGATTTTGCTTCCAATTTTTTACATAAAATATTTTTGGAACGATTAAAAATCATAGACAACATACATATCGTAAACAACGGGAAACAGGCGTTAGAACTACTATTTGACAAATCGCACCAACCGCTTGTTGTACCAGAACTCATTTTCCTTGACATCAATATGCCTATCATGGATGGTTGGGATTTTCTAGATGAATATCAAAAAATTGTTGGTACAGCTCAAAGCAAAATCATAATGCTATCCGCATCCGCAAATCCTGCAGATGAAAAAAAAGCTATTGCACATCCTTGCGTATTCCAGTTTGGCAGCAAACCCTTCAACGAAGCCAAGTTGTTGCACTTATTAGCGCAAATCAAGATGAGTGATGGCTCTAATACCTAAAAACCATTGGATACCAAACAAGTATTAAAACGCAAACAGCAACAAAGCTACCCTGCTGATTGCTAGTAGAAACCCCTTTTAAAACAAGATTCCTTCACAAAAATAATTTTGTTAATTTTATGTTAAATAAAAATTAAACAACTGTTTAAATTAAACAGTTGTTTAATTTTGTTTAACATTATTTTTAATATGACTTCAGAAGAAACTTTTAACGACAAACAAATCCAAATTCTACAAGTAGCCGAAACGCTATTTGCCGAGAATGGTTTTGATCGCACTTCTATTAGATCTATATCTAAGGAAGCCAAGATTAACGTTGCCATGATTTCATATTATTTTGGATCAAAAGAGAAACTGCTAGAATCATTAGTTTCCTATAGAACTAAGGATTTAAAATTTCAACTAGAAAATCTTTCTGCCGAAAACCTAGAACCTATTGATAAAATTGATAAACTAATCGAGTTATATATCAATCGAATCAATTGCAACAAAGGAATTTACAGGATTTTACATTTTGAATTTGCAGTGGGCAATAATGATATAAAAATCGAAGTTCTTGATGAATTGCGAAAAGGAAATTTAAAATCTTTGACTGCAATCATCAAAGAAGGGCAAAACAAAGGCGTTTTTAGAAAAGACATTATTATTGAATTGATCTCCCCTACTATATTAGGGACGTTCTTTCATTTTAACATGAATAAGTCTTTTTTTCAAAATCTGCTACATTTAAACAAAGAGGAACAATTTGAAAGTTATATTAAAACAAGTCTTACCAAACACATTCAACAAACAATAAAAGCGCTATTAATATATGAAAGTTAGTCAAATCATGCTTTTTGGATTTTTCTTTATAGGAATCTACTCGATGGAAGCACAAGACAAAACGAGTTTAACACTCGAACAAGCTATTCAAATGGCTTGGAATAAAAGTAATGAAGTTACTATGGCTAACACCAAGGTAGAAACTTCAAGACTGGAATTGCAATCGGCGAAAAACAATCAGTATCCTGATTTTAAAATCTCTGGCCAATACCAGCGTTTAACTAAAGTAACTATTGATTTAAAAACAACTAGCAGCAGTAGTTCAGATCCTTTGCCTATTGTAGATCAATTGGTTTTAGGTCAAGCCAATGCTACTTTGCCTGTATTTGCAGGGTTCAAAATAAAAAATAGCATTAAGCTTTCGGATCAACTCTACCAAGCGGAGGCTGCAAATGCAATGCAAACTAAGGAAGAGGTGGCTATGAAGGTGGTGAACTTATACGCTAGTTTATACAAAGCACAAAAAACGGTTGAACTGCTTAAAGAGAATCAAAAAAGTGCCCAACAACGTGTCACTGACTTTATAGAATTGGAGAAAAACGGAATTATTCCGCGTAATGATTTATTGAAATCACAACTTCAAGTTTCAAAAATACAGTTGACATTAGACCGCGCAATTAGTGATTTAAACGTAGTCAACTTTGAGCTTATTAGTCTGTTAAAAATGGATGCTAAAACAAAGTTGGAAGTTAGAGAAAGTGATTTTGCCGACTTTCAAATGAACAATATCCCTACAGACGAGCAACTGGCTTTGCAAAACCGTAAAGATCTTGAAGCAATACAGTTTCAAGAAAAAGCAAGTCTAGCCAATATCAAAATTGCAAAAAGCGGGTATTATCCGTCCATTGCTATTCTAGGTGGTTACACAGCCTTAAACCTAAAAAACGTGCTGGTTGTTCAAAACGCCATGAACATAGGTGTTGGACTATCGTATGATCTAAGCGGAATTTTGAAAAACGGTACTACTGTCAAAATTGCCGAAAGCAAAGCATTAGAACTTCAAAATGCCGAAGCCATGCTAAAAGATTACATCAAGATTGAGGTGCAAAAAGCGATCGAAGATTATGACTTAGCCTTAAAACAAAACCTAGTTTACAACCAAGCTGTTGAACAAGCTTCGGAAAATTATAGAATCATCAAAGACAAATACGATAACGGTCTTTCAGACACTAATGATTTACTAGAAGCAGATGTAGAACAATTAGGCTCAAAAATCAATAAAACATTAGCGAAAGCAAATGTGATTCAAAAATATTACGAACTGCTTTCAGTAAGCGGACAATTAAACCAAACCTTCAATCTTTCAAAAATATAATCAGTACCAAAATGGAAAAGAAAAAATCAAACCCAAAGTTTATCATAATCATCGTTTCATTAGTACTATTAGGTTTTGCTTATGGAACTTACAAATACATTCACTCTCTTTCACATGAAGGAACAGATGATGCACAAGTTGAAAAGAAAATGAATCCTATAATCCCAAGAGTTTCGGGCTATGTGAGTAAAGTATACATCAAAGACAATGATTTTGTAAAAAAAGGAGATACCTTATTTACCATTGACAAAAGAGATTACCAATTAAAAATTGACGAAGCAACGGCTAATCTTGCTGCTGCCGAGGGGAATTTTGAAGTATCAAAAGCCGATATCGGAACTATTTTGGCTAGTATTTCAGTATCTGATGCCAATGTTAAATCGGCAGGTGGAAATATTGAATCGGCTAAAATTAAATTAGGTCGTATGACTAGTGATTTTAATCGATATAACAATTTATATCAATCGCATACTATTACAAAACAACAATACGAGCAAGCATTAGCAGCAAAACAAGAAGCCGAAAATCAAGTGCGTATTTTACAACAGCAAGAAAAAGCATCTGCTTTTCAAAAATCGGCTACGATTGCTAAATCCAAAGTTTCAAGCAAGCAAACTGATGTGGCTGCTGCCAATATTAAAAGAGCGCAAGCGTTACTAGATACTGCCATTTTAAACTTAAGCTACACTGTAGTTACTGCTGCCATTGACGGACAAGTATCTAAAATTGATATTCAACCAGGGCAACTAGTACAACCGGGACAGTCTTTATTTTATATCATCAACAATCAAGAAGCTTGGGTTATTGCTAATTTTAAAGAAACACAATTGAATAAAATGGTAACAGGACAAAAAGTGACTATTAAAGTAGACGCTTACCCTGACTATGACTTCAAAGGAACTCTTACTTCATTTTCACCAGCAACAGGATCTCGTTTTTCAATCTTGCCTCCTGACAATGCTACAGGGAATTTTGTAAAAACCATTCAGCGTTTGCCTGTGAAAATCAGTATTGATGCCGATAATGATGTAGAAAAAATAAAATTATTACGTCCAGGAATGAATGTGGATGTTGATGTACATATAAAATAACATGGTAAAACCAGAAGACGATTTAGTAGAATACGGCTTTAGACGTGTTATTATTACGATTACAGCAGTGCTATGTGCCCTACTGGAAATTGTAGATACAACTATTGTCAATGTTGCACTAACCAATATGCGAGGAAGCCTAGGCGCCACCCTAACCGATGTGGCTTGGGTAATTACTGCTTATGCTATTGCAAATGTGATTGTGATCCCCATGACGAGCTGGTTGTCTCAGCAATTTGGACGACGTAATTATTTTGCTGTTTCAATAATCATTTTTACCGTTTCTTCCTTTTTATGTGGTAATGCTACCAATATATGGGAACTTGTGGCCTTTCGATTTGTTCAAGGTCTTGGTGGAGGTGCTTTATTAGTAACCGCTCAAACTATTATAACCGAAAGCTACCCCATTGCAAAACGCGGAATGGCCCAAGCCATCTACGGAATGGGGGTTATTGTTGGACCTACCTTAGGGCCGCCATTAGGAGGATATTTAGTCGATCATTTTTCTTGGCCTTATATTTTTTATATCAACATCCCGCTGGGAATTATAGCTACATTACTAACACTTAGCTTTGTAAAAAGTCCAAAATACGGCGAAAAATTAAAGTCAAACCAAGTCGATTGGTACGGAATTATTCTACTAGCCACATTTATTGGTTCCTTACAATTTGTATTAGAACACGGCCAACAAGACGATTGGTTCAATAATGATTTAATTATAACATTGAGTGTTACTTCGTTTTTTGCGCTGCTGTTTTTTATATGGAGACAATTAACCTATAAATATCCAATTGTTAACTTAAGCGTATTAAAAGATGGAAACTTACGAATAGGAACATTAATGAGCTTTATTCTAGGTTTTGGTTTGTACGGATCTACCTTAATTATTCCAATATACACGCAGTCTGTTTTGGGATGGACCGCCACAGATGCTGGTTTATTATTAATTCCTGGATCCATCACAACCGCTTTTATGATGCCTATTATTGGTAAACTAATTCAAAGAGGAGTTCCTCAAGGTTATATGGTAAGTGCTGGTTTTCTTGTGTTTTTTATCTTTACGTTCATGATGCATGACGCAATGACACCAGATACCGGAGTTGAACATTTATACTGGTCATTAATTTTGAGAGGAGTTGGTTTAGGATTGCTTTTTGTTCCTATTACAACCTTATCGCTGTCTACTTTATCTGGAAAGAATATTGGTGAAGGAGCTGCATTTACAGGAATGATGCGACAATTGGGAGGCTCCTTTGGTATTGCAATTATCACCACTTTTATCACTCGTTTTAGTCAAGAACACCGCGTAAATCTTGTTTCGCATTTAGACGGAAGTCGTTTCGAAGTACAACAACGCATTATCAAATTACAACAAGGATTTATGTCCAAAGGATTTACATCCAATGAAGCCTTAAAAAAAGCTTATCAAGCCATTGATTATTCCGTGATGAAGCAAAGTACTATTTTATCGTATATGGATATTTTTTACTACTTAGGAATTATGTTCCTGTGTTGCATACCGATTGTTTTTCTAATTAAAAAAGGAAAAAACAAAATCAATCCGGCCGATGCAATGCACTAGTAATAAAATAAAAAACGCCAATTTCAACTATTGAAATTGGCGTTTTTTTATCGGGTTTCATCATCCGTTATCGTGTAAAAACTAAGTGATTCCCTTTTGATAAATTTGCGTCAAATTGATAGCCCTCGTAATTAAATCCTTTTAAATCGTCAATGGTTTTAGCATCGGTATCAATAATATAGCGCACCATCATTCCCCTCGCCTTCTTGGCAAAAAAGCTAATTATTTTTAATTTCCCCTCTTTATAGTCCTTGAAATCTGGAGTAATTACTGGTACTTTTAATGCTTTTACATCAACAGCCGAAAAATATTCATTACTTGCCAAATTGATAAACAACTCCCCTTCTTCTAGCTCTTTATTCAAGGCTTTAGTAATGGTTGTTTTCCAAAATTCGTATAAGTTTTTGCTTTCGCCAATAGGAATTTTTGTACCCATTTCCAAACGGTAGGCTTGGATGAGATCTAAAGGTTTTAATAAACCGTACAATCCGGATAAAATGCGTAAACTGTCTTGAAGTTTGTCTAATTTTTCCATCGGTATGGAATAACCATCTAAACCCGTGTACACATCACCATCAAACGTATAAATTGCTGGACGTGCATTTTCTATTGTAAAAGGAGTTTTCCAATCTTGATTGCGTTGCCAATTCAAATTGGCTAATTTTTCTGAAATATGCATCAGTTCCGATAGGTTTTTCGGACTTTCATGCTTTAAGACTTTTTGAATTTGTCTGGATTCCTTCAAAAACAAAGGCTCAGTATAGTGCGTTGTAGGTAGGTCTTTTTCGAAATTTAATGATTTGGCAGGCGATATAACGATTTTCATAAGTAATTCCTATTTCAGGTTGATGCTTCTAATAGTCCAAAAGTACAAATTGAAAATAAGAAATAGCTATTTACAAATTGAATAGTTCTATGATGAAATAGAAATTAAAAATGGTTTCAATTTTTATTTACCGTATTTTTGAATCAGAATGCCAATTATACTTTTACCACATTAAATATGCCTGCAATAACACTGAAAAAAGCCGATTTAAACGATCTTACTTCCATTCAACAATTAGGACAACAAACGTTCATGGAAACTTTTGCATCCGAAAATACCACCGAAAACATCGCCCAATACCTCGAAAAAAGTTTCAATACCCCTCAATTAACAAGCGAATTACAAAATCCAGAATCCCAATTTTATTTGGCTTTTTGGGACGATCTCCCTATTGGTTATCTCAAAATCAATTTTGGTCAATCACAAACCGAAGTCATAGACCAAAAGGCATTAGAGGTACAACGCATCTACGTTTTAAAAGAATACCATGGAAAAAAAATAGGCCAACTTTTTATAGACCAAGTATTCAAAATCGTGCAGCAAAAACCGGTCACTTTTATCTGGTTAGGCGTTTGGGAACAAAATCACCGAGCAATTGCTTTTTATACAAAAAATGGTTTTAGCACTTTTGATACTCATGTTTTTACTGTGGGCAATGACAAACAAACCGACTTACTAATGAAACATACTATTGCGTATCAGGCTGTAGAATAGTTTCATAAAAAAACACTTAAAATGACAAACGAATTTCAAAATATACCTTTATCCATTTTAGACTTAGCGGTCATTTTAGAAGGAAAAACAGCCGCTGATTCCTTCAAAAACAGCCTTAACTTAGCACAAAAAGCCGAATCCCTAGATTTCAATAGATTCTGGCTGGCTGAACATCACAATATGGCAAGCATAGCCTCATCGGCGACAGCCATTTTAATAGGTCATGTGGCCAATGGAACTACTAAAATACGAGTAGGATCCGGAGGTATTATGCTTCCCAATCATGCACCACTTGTTGTTGCAGAGCAATTTGGCACACTTGCCACCCTGTATCCCAATCGAATTGACTTAGGTCTTGGTCGTGCTCCAGGAACCGATCAGTTAACCGCAAGAGCTTTAGAACGCAACGACCAAGCAGCATTTGCGTTTCCAAAAACCGTACGCGAACTACAAGATTATTTATCAAATGACAATCAAGATGCACCCGTACGGGCCATTCCTGGTGAAGGCCTCAATATTCCCATTTGGATTTTAGGATCCAGTACTGAAAGTGCCAAACTAGCTGCTGCAGCAGGACTTCCCTATGCTTTTGCCAGTCACTTTGCACCACAACAATTGCACGAAGCTTTGCGTATTTATCGTACTAATTTTAAGCCTTCGGTGCATTTACAAGCACCCTATGCTATGGCATGCGTCAACGTAACTGCCGCCGATACTACCGAAGAAGCACAAATACTTGCCACTTCAATGCAAAAAATATTTTTAGGAATATTGACTAACGATCGCAAACCATTGCAACCCGCCGACTCCAATTTCCAGATGAGCCCACAAGCAAGCCAAGCCTTAAGTCAATTTTTAAAATATTCTTTCATTGGTAATCCTGTGGACCTGAAAAAACAACTAACGCAGTTTGTACAGCAAACACAAATTGACGAGTTAATGGTGGTTTCTCACATTTACAATCATGAAGCACGGTTGAAATCCTATTCGATATTAAAAGAAATACAAAACTCTCCTTGCTAAAATAAATATCTACCTTAACAAGCTAATGCTAAACAAATTATAATGTTACCTGCATTTTAAGATCTTCAAAAAAGAAAACAGGATCGCTACAACCTCCTATTTACGGTAGTAAATTGTTTTTGCTTTCTTTTTTAGAATTCTAAAAAAATCCCATAATTAATCTTTTATTAAGTGGGGTTTAGTAACAATTTACTTATTTTTGTAAATAAGCTCAAAAAACAGCAGCAAACAGACAATAAGCCCTTGATTATGGGCAAAAAAATACTTTAGAATACATGAAAGGAAAAATGAAAAAAACCATTAAGAAAATTTATACTGGTGATCTCTTTAAAGAATTCTTTGACAATGAAAAAGCAAGTGGATTAATCTTGATCGGGTGTACGTTGTTTTCATTAGTAATGGCCAATTCGATATTTGCTACACAATACCTTCATACTTGGCACACAAAATTAGCTGGTGAGCCTATAGAATACTGGATCAACGATGGTTTAATGACTATTTTCTTCCTACTAATTGGTTTAGAACTTGAACGCGAAATTTACAAAGGTGAACTATCAAACATCAAAGACGCCTTACTACCAATATTTGCCGCACTGGGCGGTATGCTTGTTCCTGCTGGTCTTTATTTATGGCTTAATTATGGAACGGTAGCCCACTCTGGAGCAGGTATCCCAATGGCTACAGATATTGCCTTTGCCTTAGGAATCTTGTCCTTATTAGGAAACAGAGTACCGCTATCGCTTAAAATATTCTTGACAGCACTTGCTGTTATAGACGACTTAGGAGCTATTCTTGTCATTGCTATCTTTTATACCAAAACCATTTTATGGACCAATCTATTTATCTCATTAGGAGTAATGCTATTGCTGTTTGTATTAAATAGACGAAAAGTACACAACATCATTCCCTACATGGTTGGTGGTGTGATTATGTGGTGGTTCATGCTACATTCTGGGATTCACGCAACAGTAACAGGAGTTTTACTCGCATTTGTTATTCCGTTTGGTAAGGGCGACGAAGATTCTATTTCGACCAAATTACAACGCTTTTTACACAAACCTGTTGGTTTTATTATCCTGCCATTATTTGCATTAGCGAACACTGCTATCGTTATAGGTGCTGATATTGTAGATATTGTTACCCAACATTATAGTCTAGGAATTGCATTAGGACTAGTGATTGGGAAACCGGTAGGAATCTTTTTATTCAGCTTCCTTGCTGTCACTCTAGGACTGTGTAAATTACCAGCCGATTTGAACTGGAAAACAATTTTTGCTGTAGGTTTTTTAGGAGGAATAGGATTTACAATGTCTATTTTCATAACTTTACTCGCGTTTGATGATCAAACCATTATCAGTCATGCCAAATTTGCGATACTTTTATCATCGTTAATTGCAGGAGTAATTGGTTTTTTCTTCTTAAAAAAAACTTTAAAACAGGGAAATGAATATAATTCTTAATAAGCTTTTTGATTACATCAATCTGAACAAAGGCGAAGAAGACAAAAATAAAGTCTTAGAAGATGTAAAGTCAAACATTTCATTTAGAGGATCTAATCTATGGATTCTTGCCTGCGCCATTGTGGTTGCTTCTGTAGGTTTAAATGTCAACTCGACTGCTGTAATTATTGGAGCTATGCTTATCTCTCCATTGATGGGACCTATTGTAGGTGCCGGATTTAGTTTGGGAATTTATGATTTTGATTTACTAAAAAAATCGCTTAAAAACTTATTAGTCGCTACTTTAGTAGGTCTATTAGTATCCGCCTTTTACTTTTATTTAAGTCCGTTTAAAGAAGTACAACCCGAATTATTATCCCGAACATCGCCCAACATCTACGACATTCTTATTGCCTTTTTTGGTGGAATTGTAGGTGCAGTTGCTACTACTAGGGTTGACAAAGGAAATCCTATTCCAGGTGTAGCCATTGCTACTGCTCTTATGCCACCACTTTGTACGGCAGGGTATGGATTAGCATTAGGGAACTTTAAATTCTTTTTTGGAGCCATGTACTTGTACTCTATTAATTGTGTTTTTATCTGTATCTCGACTTTCTTTATTGTTAAGTTTTTAAAATATCCAATCAAAAAACTATTGGATCAAAGACATCAAAAAATTGTAAAAAACAGTATTACCGTATTGATCACATTATTAGTACTGCCTAGTATTTATTTTGCAAATCAATTGTTTAAAGAAAAAAAATACCAACATCAGATTGATGTTTTTATGGAAACAGAATTCACCAACAAAGGAATTGCCATTTTGTATAAAAAAACAAAATTCAACGTAAGTCCTAAAAAACTAGAGCTGGGATTCCTTACTAAAAAATTTAGCGATAAAGAGATAAAAGCGCTGAATGAAAAATTAAAAGCCTACGACATCAATAACACCAAATTGATTGTGATGCAGGATACCACAGATTTGAAAAGCGATATCTTAAACGAAATTAAGTACAACAAATCCGTTTTGAGTGAAAAAGATATTTCGATTTTAAAACTTAAAAAAGAAATAGCCGACAATAAATACCCAACCAAGCTATTGCTATCCGAAATAAAAATTCTGTTCCCAGAAGTACAAAACATTTCGATTGCAAATCACAGCTTCAATGAAGGTACAGACAGCCTTAAAACAGTCCCTATTTTGATTTACAAATCACAAGTCGAACTGAACTCTGCATCCAGAGCCAAACTATTAAGCTGGCTAGAGCAACGACTTATGAAAAAGAATTTAGAGATCTTTAGCGAACCCATCCAGAAAACGGTGACAAATCCTAAAGCCAAGAAAAAGAAATAGTTCCTGAAACAAAAATATCCGCCAATGGCGGATATTTTTTTGTCTATAAGTGCCTATTAAAGGGTTTCACTGCTATTTGAAATTGCATAATGGCAACTACTGCTTTTTAATATAAAACCATTTAAACGTATTGCAACCTTGGATTGCGATCCTTTAAATGAAGCTAAAGCAACCTCATTTAAAGGGCAATCTGGTCTTTGTATTACTTAGGATCAAGTATCAAGTCGATTCGCTTGATGCAATCCATATAATGGTATTTGGTTTCCGTATTTACCGCTTTTGCTTTGGCAAGATTCAAACTTGATTTCAAAGCGGTCAACTCTCCGCGCACCAGTGCACGCACATCAGACTGTGATACATTGTAATACTCTTCATAACCGCCTGGTTTCAAGCTTTCGTTCATCAAGTACTCCATTCTTTCAATGTACGCACGTTGCAAGTTTCGGCGGTAAATCGTGGCATTCGTTCCCGAGATTGCTTCTTTCCAAATCCCTTTGCGCATGTCACGCAGCAAGTCCAATGCTTTGTAATTATTGGCACCCAGAATCTCGGCATCCATTAAACGACCAATACGGCCAAAACTCAACACGTTGTTTAAATGACGTACTTGCAAACTTCTAAAACGCTCTGTATAACCAGCATAATCAATGTTCTTTAAAGTAGATACATTCACTAACCAAGTAGGTGAGTTAAAAGCGTTACTTTGCAGCCATTGCATGGCTTCTTGCTGCTTTTCTTTGGCAACCAGTTCGTACACCGCTCCTTTTTGGTTCGGTTTTTTTAAGTCTTCATATACACCACCTACATTAGTAACCACATGACCTACGTACCTACTCCATACATCCAGCATTTCCTTGTACAACTCATCCAGATCCTCATAATTATTAGTCACATCACTGGTCCATTGTGACAAATGACTGGCTACAAACTGCAAGTTTTTAAGTCCGTAGGTGCTCGCTTTCATCGAGTTATTCCCTATATCTTCGGTTTGTGAACTGGGATCAAAACTGCTGCTTTGTTTTCCAAATTTATACATAGGATCAGCTGCTTTTTCCATAATCCATTTGTCCAGTGTTGGCACTTCGGCTTCTGGAGTACTTGCATTAGCAATCGCGCGGTAGCCCCAATTCACTGCATAATGGTCATAAGGTCCCATCTGGCGTATGAAACGCACTCCTTTGTCTCCTGGCTGTGCGATATAATTAAAACGAGCATAATCCATTAAACTGGCAGCAATACCATTCTTTTGCGTAAAAGCAGCATCACGATAACTCTCGGTATCATAAGCGCAACTGGCTCCCATATTATGCGGAAAACCAAGTGCATGTCCCACTTCGTGCGCAATTACAAAACGCATCATTTCACCCATTTCCTCATCACTTGTTTTCAAGGTACGCGCCGTTGGGTTAGCCGCACCAGTTTCAAGTAAATAACGGTTTCTATACGATCGCAAATGGTTGTGGTACCATATTACATCGCTCTCAATTATCTCCCCCGTTCTTGGGTCAGATACGCTTGGGCCAACCGCATTACGCGTAGTGCTGGCCACATAACGAATCACCGAATACCGAATATCCTCTGGGCTAAAATCAGGATCTTCCTCCTTAGTAGGCGGATCTTTGGCAATAATAGCATTCTTGAATCCTGCGGTTTCAAATGGTTTTTGCCATTCTTCAATTCCTTGTTTGATGTACTTTCGCAATTTCTCTGGCGTAGCAGGATCAATGTAGTAAACAATCGGTTTGATCGGTTCTACCAGTTCCCCTTTTGCGTAAGCGATAGGATCTTTGGGCTCTAGCCTCCACCTGCGAATGTATGTTTTCTGGTCTGATTTTAATTCCTCACTACTGTAATTGTATTGACTCATCGTGAACCATCCCACTCGAGGATCTGCCAGTCTAGGCTGCATTAACTTTTCGGGCAATAGGATCATCGATTGATTCATCTGGATGCTTATCGTCTCTGTATCTTCCAGCACGGGAGGTTTTGAGGCATTATAGGTAAAATCCTGAATCACCTCAATATTCATGGGGTAACTGCGCATCGCATTGATAAAACTACGCGAATCATCCAGTCCTTTTACCTTGTAAGCCTCTCTCATACTGCCCGATAAGCCACTAATGGACTTCACATCGGTGCTGTAAAATTTAGTGACATCAATCACCGTATTGGCCGAATCTTTGCTAAAAGCGACAATATCAAACGCATACAAAGTAGGCTCATAATTATTCGATTTGACAGATATACTAATAGGTAAACTATCATTGGCCACGGCATTATACGACTTAACTTTGATCAATATTTTGTCCTGGAAACGCTGCCAAACAATCAATTGCTCATTAGTCTCTGATCCTGCATTCACATACCCACCTCCTAAATTAGATGGCAGTTTAGACAGCCTACTCACCAGCAGCATATCTTTATTAAGTAACGCATTGGGAATCTCAAAAAAATACTTTTTGTCCACTTTATGCACCGCAAACAATCCTGCGTCAGTCACGGCATCCTTCGTAATCACCTTGCTGTATTCCTTAATAGTCGTCTCCGGTTTCTTCTCGACAGGCGCTACAACCGCAGGTTTTTTATTCTTTTTCGAATCAATATGCCATCTCTTTTGGGCAACTATTTGATGGGGTACAAACAGTAAGGCAACAAGACCAGCTACAATTAATACTTTCTTCATATAGGGGTGTTTTTTATGATTTATTTCTACCAAAAATAATTTTAAACCTCGTTTTAATGCATTTTAGAATGGCATTTAACGTATAATTAACAATTGATAAAGCAGTTAGCCACAAACAGCCAAAGTCCCCGTTCCACCCCATCCAGAGTTCGTGTAGTAGGTACATAGTTTGGGCGTGCCCCTACGGGTCGGGTCTTCCGTTGCAATCTCCCGAGAAAACGGGAGGATTTTCACTGCAACCCCTCACGCAAAACCGTCGCTGTGACCCCCTTATTTTTGGACCAAAAAAGTTCGAATTTCAAAAACATTTCCCGATCTTGTACTCCCGATACCTTTTCCCGTACCACTATGGATTTATTCAATACCGCACCACAAGAAACCATCAATTTACTACCTCATGACGGAACCGTAAATTACTACGGCCCCTTGATGCCCAGCGCAAAAGCCGTGGCCTACCTGCAAGAATTACTCACTAACATTGACTGGCAAAACGATCAAGCCATCATCTTTGGGAAACGCATCATTACCAAACGCAAAGTCGCTTGGTACGGCGATGCAAATTACAACTACACCTACTCTAACACCACCAAGCAAGCCTTGCCGTGGACAGCAGCACTATTAGAACTCAAATCCCTAGCCGAAGCCCGTACTGGAGAAACATTCAATTCCTGCCTCCTCAATTTATACCACGATGGCAATGAAGGCATGGCCTGGCACAGCGACGGCGAGAAAGACCTCAAGAAAAATGGCGCCATTGCTTCCCTAAGCTTTGGTGCCGAACGCAAATTTGCGTTCAAGCACAAAGAAACCAAAGAAACCATTTCTAGAATCCTAGAGAACGGCAGCCTACTAGTCATGAAAGACCAAACCCAAACCCACTGGCTGCACCGCCTACCCCCAACGAAACTAGTGACCAAAGCCCGAGTCAACCTCACCTTTAGAACCATAGTTGAAGGCCAATAATCAATCCGTCAAAATATCACTAAAAGTAGGTATAGGAATACTAATTTTTAAAGTAGTTCTTTACAACTAGGAAAAGTAGTGCGTAACAGAGTGGGTTGTGGAGAGGAGAGAAAGTGATGTTATATACTAGTTGGCAGATATTTTGGCGCAGAAAGTAGGAAACAAACATAAATTTGAATATAATAAATGGTAAATAAAATTTTAGGAATTGGCATTGATGAATATTCAGATGATAGAATTAAAAAATTGAATAATTGTCAAAGTGATTTGAATAAATTAATCAGTTTATTACAATCTAAATATCAGTTTGACGATGTAGAATTATTACTTCATAAAGAGCAAACAACAAAAAGCTTCATTTATAAAACTCTTTACGATTACATCATAAATTCTTTAGATGATGAAAATTTAATAATTCTTTTTTTTGGTCATGGTGAATACAATCCAAGAATTGAAACTTCATTTTGGCTTCCATCTGATGCAGATATTTACGATCAATCAACTTGGATTTCAACTCTTGAAATACTAAATTTTGTAAAAAAAGCTGAAATAATGCATTTTTGCTTGATAGCAGATAATTGTTATTCTGGCGCAATCTTTGAAGAATCTGAAAGAGGTGGAGGAATAGAATCATTAGAAAATCGAAAATCAAGATTTGCTTTAACATCTGGAAGTAGCGAAAAAGTAAAAGACGGTAAAATAGGAGAATCAAGTCCTTTTAATAAAGTTTTGTGTGAAGTACTTGAAGAAAATACTTTAGAAGAGATTTCAATAGAAATTATTGCAAATCAGGTAATTTTAAATTTCCCAAAAGACATAATTCAGACTCCACGCAGTGGAATACTTAATGGCTTAGGACATGAAGGCGGAGCTTTTATACTGAGGTTAAAAGATTCAGATTCTAAAACTATAAAATTTAAGGAAATCGAATTGCCTTTAAACATTAAGAATAATGTCAAAATAAATTATGAGTGCTCAATACCCTTTTTTGAAAATAGCGATAAATTTGATTCTAACAATATAAATAGTAATCTTCAAAATATAGTTTATGAAATTTTAAGTGATTTAAGAACTGGCTTAATAGATTCAGAAACAAGTTTGGAAGAAGTTCCTCAAGTTTACGATTATTTCTATGAAATAGGTTACAATATAAACCTCATATCCTCAAAATTTATTAGTATTGATATCGTTACTTTTAGTTCTTTAGGTGGTCCATATCCAAGAAGTGAAATTATTTCTATAAATTATATTTTATCACCAGAAAGGAAAATTAAACTAAATGATATAATCCACATAGAAGATGAAAGAGCCTTTTTTAATTCTATAATTCAAAAATATTCTGAAGATGGATACGAAAAACAAACCCTATTAAGTTATAGAGGTGTAAAGATAAATTCTTATCTTTCGTGAAAGAATTTTATTATGGAATCATTCAAAGGAGAAAGTATTA
>NZ_JACRUK010000034.1 GCF_014305155.1 Flavobacterium muglaense | reverse complement strand
ACGATTGTAGTGATGTTTATGAGGATGATTTTAAGTCAAAATAGCGACTAAATGAGGTTTTTTCACAGCCTGACGTTTCCTCGCTTTGCCGTGTTTGGGAGTTTTGAAAACGAGTCTTTTCGACTGAACGAAATTACGAATTAAAAACGATAATTCCACTAAAACCCAAATACGGCAAAACGAGTGTTGCAATAAGTAATTTTATTGACAAAAATTATTTTCAAAATTCGGTTTTTCAGCGCAATACTTTTAAATACAAACTGCTTCACTTTCATTTAACCAAATTTTTTTCCGCTTAACGATTTCGCCAAATTCAATTTAAACGCAAACAGAATCACTTTCATTTAACCAATTTATTTTCCGCTTAGCAATTTTGGTAGATTCCATTTCGACGCAAACTACATCGCTTTAATTTAACCAAAGTACTTTCCGCTAAACGATTACTTTCTGATTTTTTTTAAACGCAAAGCTCAGCGAGATTATTTATTGCAACGTTTTGCAGCTACAAGAAGTGGCAAAGTACGTAACCGAATACTTTCGGCTAAGATAAAAGTTCTTGCGAAACGTAAACGTAAATTTACCACATATTTTGCCATTTCTTGTAACTGCTGTTGGCGGTTCGGTTCTTTATTTATTACAATTTTTGGTTTAGATTCTGCGCCGTTTTAAAGTCAGAAACACAATTTAAAATTAATTATTATGAAAAATACGATTAGTTCCTTTCGGGTTCATTTTTTTACAGCTATTCCTCGGTCATCATTGCTAGCAGAGCCATAAATTCTGCATATTTCACTCCGCTATCTTTAATCTCGTCCAAATCTTTATCTGCAACTCTTAATAATTCGAGATTAGAATAGTTTAGTCCTTTTTCTTTTTTAAGTAGTATGCTTGTACTATGTGTAGTATTTCCGATACTTTCTTCGGTTTCATTAAATGCTTTTGAAAGCCGATATAAGTGTTTTTGAATTTCAAGAACTCGATAATCGTCAAATTGGATTGTTTCAGGAGAATCGGAATCTAATGTAGCTAATTTTTGTGCGGTTGTTATAGTTTCATTATCTGCTATTTCTGTTACTTCTGTTTGTTCAATAGTTGGGTCAGAAACTTGTTCCGAATTTGAATTGTACTCATAAGTTGGTTCTGGAGTTATATTACTTGGCTCTTTTTTACCACAAGAATAAATACACACAAGTAATGCAAATAGGATTGTTTTTTTATTAATCATTTTTTATATTTTAATTATTATGCAAGAAAAATTTAAATCAGGCAATGTAGTTTCTACATCTAAACATTCTCACAAAATGACTTTGAGTGAGATAATTTCAAACGAAAAAGCCGTATGTAAGTATTTTATAGATACAGAACTACATACAGAAATTCACGACTTAAAAGACTTAACTTTTATTTCTGATTAGGGTCTTTGTCCGTTAGGTCTTCGGACTTAAATTGACTGTGGCTTAATTTTGTTCCGACAAACCATTTACAAATCCAAGTATTTGGACGAGCTAAACTTGAAACAGTCATTGCTGGTCCACCGGTTTTTAACCAAACAATCATTCCTTCTTTTACTATCATCTTTTTAAATTTTAATATTATGAAACATTCTTTTTTCCGAGTACGTTCTGATGAACTGACCGCCAACGTTTTGCGTATTGCCGAAGGTGGCAACTTATGAAAACGATAATTTCAAATTAAAATAAATATTAATCGAAGACGAAAACGTGATGATACTAAAAAACTGCCACTTTTGGCAATACGCTGTTATCACTTCGGCTTTTTAACACTAAACAAAATGAACGAATTTAAAGAGTTTAAAAGAACACAAATTTCAGAAATGCGAAAAGTATCAGATAAAGATATTAATATATTTAAGAATCACGGATTTATACATATATCAGAATACCCCTTTGGCAATAATATATCTATATCTGATGCCGATAAAAATAATGGAAGCCCTAAAATTGGCGATATGATTGCAAGGAATCCAAAAGACTATTCAGACCAATGGCTAATTGCTGAACAATATTTTAAAGATAATTTTGAACGTTCTAACCAAGCTGAGTGATAACGTTTTGCAGCTACAAGAAGTGGCAAAGTACGTAACCGAATACTTTCGGCTAAGATAAAAGTTCTTGCGAAACGTAAACGTAAATTTACCACATATTTTGCCATTTCTTGTAACTGCTGTTGGCGGTTCGGTTCTTTATTTATTACAATTTTTGGTTTAGATTCTGCGCCGTTTTAAAGTCAGAAACACAATTTAAAATTAATTATTATGAAAAATACGATTAGTTCCTTTCGGGTTCATTTTTTTACAGCTATTCCTCGGTCATCATTGCTAGCAGAGCCATAAATTCTGCATATTTCACTCCGCTATCTTTAATCTCGTCCAAATCTTTATCTGCAACTCTTAATAATTCGAGATTAGAATAGTTTAGTCCTTTTTCTTTTTTAAGTAGTATGCTTGTACTATGTGTAGTATTTCCGATACTTTCTTCGGTTTCATTAAATGCTTTTGAAAGCCGATATAAGTGTTTTTGAATTTCAAGAACTCGATAATCGTCAAATTGGATTGTTTCAGGAGAATCGGAATCTAATGTAGCTAATTTTTGTGCGGTTGTTATAGTTTCATTATCTGCTATTTCTGTTACTTCTGTTTGTTCAATAGTTGGGTCAGAAACTTGTTCCGAATTTGAATTGTACTCATAAGTTGGTTCTGGAGTTATATTACTTGGCTCTTTTTTACCACAAGAATAAATACACACAAGTAATGCAAATAGGATTGTTTTTTTATTAATCATTTTTTATATTTTAATTATTATGCAAGAAAAATTTAAATCAGGCAATGTAGTTTCTACATCTAAACATTCTCACAAAATGACTTTGAGTGAGATAATTTCAAACGAAAAAGCCGTATGTAAGTATTTTATAGATACAGAACTACATACAGAAATTCACGACTTAAAAGACTTAACTTTTATTTCTGATTAGGGTCTTTGTCCGTTAGGTCTTCGGACTTAAATTGACTGTGGCTTAATTTTGTTCCGACAAACCATTTACAAATCCAAGTATTTGGACGAGCTAAACTTGAAACAGTCATTGCTGGTCCACCGGTTTTTAACCAAACAATCATTCCTTCTTTTACTATCATCTTTTTAAATTTTAATATTATGAAACATTCTTTTTTCCGAGTACGTTCTGATGAACTGACCGCCAACGGGTCGCCAGTATAATTTCGGCTTGCAAGTAAACCGATTGTAAAAATTTAAGAACGATAAAAACAAACACAAAAAATTAATAACCTAAGCACTAATGTAAAAGCTGAAATATACTGGCTGTTAACAATAGGACTTAATTTTAAAACAGAATATTATTATGAAAAAAGAAACAATTAGAATAGGGTATTTAACAATTGTCGAAGTATGGCAACCAAGCGTTCAGTTAAGATTTGTAAACAGATTAGTTAATGATTTTAATAGTCAGTTAGTAGGAGGTAGAAGCTTACAGAAAAATATAAATGTTTTACAACAACTACATACAAGTAATTTAGGAAATCGAGAATGGAAAGACGTCCCTATTGAAACGCAATCCTAGTATTATTGTTAACGGACGGCGTGTATGGGAGGTTGCGCCGATTGAACCTAATACCTCCAAAAATTACTAATCATTAAATTAAAAAAAATATGTTTAAAAAAATGCCTAATGCAAGCAATCTACTATACACGATGTTAGTAGCTGTTTTATTTGTCGGATGTGCTGACAGTAAAAAAATTAATATTAACGGCAAGGATGTAATTGTAGAGCCTTATGGATGGATGAATGAAGCCGAAATGAAAAACGATAGTGTTATTTACAAGGTTAATACAGGAAATGTAGTATGGAGTGTTATTGGTGTAGAAACTGTAATTGTACCGATAATTTTAACTGGTAATTCGTTGTATGAGCCAGTTCGGAAAAAATAGCTACTAACGGGTTGCGGCTAAAAGAAGTGGCGGCTTTGGAACACTAAACTGTCTAAACGCACAATGTTTATTAGTTGCACAACTGTTTATATTCGCACTTCGCCCGCCATTTTTTTTAGGTGCTGTTAGCGGTTCGTTGTTTTCTGTCTATATGGTCATTACTTGTCCACCGATTTTATCAGTCTATTTGATTTTTTAAAACTTTTAAGAAACAAAATTAAACTAATTAATGTCAATATTGAAGCAATTAAAAAAGGAATTCCTGGAAAATAAATCTCGGATTGTTTTCCCGTAAAGTAAGAAAAACTGCTTGTCATTAACGGTGGTGCAATCAGAGTTGTCAAGCCCATTAAACTGCCTAAAGCACCTTGAAGTTCACCTTGTTCGTTGTCGGGCATTGCAGAAGACATAATACTTTGAACGGCTGTGCCTTGAATTCCACCAACTATGAAAAGTAATAAAGCGGTAAAGAGCAACCATTGCCACGGTGTAAAAGCAAACAGAAAAAAGCCCGTCATCATAAGTACAAATCCTAATACTGCCATTCGTTTGTCGCTCAATTTTTTTGCCAAAATACTGACTAACCATAACTGAACGATAATTGATAGAATGCCTATAAATGCTAATGAGTAGCCAACAAGAGAGGTGCTCCACTTAAATTTTTCAATGGTGAAAAATGCCCAAACACTTTCCATACTGTGATTAGCGATGGAAACAAAAATCATTGGTAGCACTAAAGTTTTTATCAATGGGAATTTCTGTAAGTGTTTGAGGGAACCAAATGGATTAGCTCTTTTCCAGTCAAATTTCCTGCGGTTATTTGCTTTTAACGATTCCGGGAAAAAGTAATAGCCGAAAATAAAATTGATAAAACTTAAAATAGCAGCAACAATAAAGGGTGTATGAGTTCCGAATTGTCCCAATGTTCCGCCAATTATGGGTCCAATTATAAACCCCAAACCAAAGCCTGCGTTTATAAGTCCGAAATTTTTAGTTCTATTATCGTCTGTGCTAATGTCGGCAACACAAGCAGATGCAACGGAATAGCTTGCTCCTGTTATACCTGCAATTGTCCGCCCAACAAAAAGCCACAAAATACTTGGTGCAAAAGCAAGAAAAATGCAGTCGATGCTAAACCCAAACAATGAGCTTAAAAGTACTGGTCGCCTGCCATATTGGTCGCTTAAATTCCCTAAAACTGGTGCAAAAACAAATTGCATAATTGCATAAGCAAATGAGAGCCAGCCTCCGTATTTGGCGGCTGTGCTGATGTCTGAATGAAGTAGATTAATTAGTAGTTGTGGTAGAACTGGAAAAATTAGTCCAAAACCTGCGGTGTCAATTACGACAACTATTAATACAAATATGAGTGTTGATTTATGATTTGATTTCATTTTTATGAAGCGATAAATTATAGCATTACTCTGAAAAGTATAATGCAGTTTGTTAATAATAAATTTAATTAAGAAGAGTCTCAACCAGATTTGGTTAAGAAAAAAAGCGTAGAACGCTATGAAAATATTATTGCCTCATAATGGCACAAATATAAACAAAGTTTAAGAAGTCAATGTCGAGTTGCGAAAAATAATTAACAAGACCAACGAAGTGTTAGTTTTTTTGTCGGGCGTTTAATGCTTGTACTGTCTGTCTTTTTACAATGACCGCTAACGTCTTGGCACTACAGCGGGTTTGGGACTAAATTAAGCCCTATTTTCGGATTTGCCAAATCATCCCAAATACAAAACCATCTTTCCATTAAGCCTAATGCCCAAATCCGTTGTAGTGGCGGTTATGGGCTGGTTTGCTTTATCTTACGATGCGTGAATTCCATTTTCAGTAAAACAATTTGAGATTTCTTCCCTTGTCTTTGTGTCGTGTGCCTCTATGCTAAGATTCTTATCAATAGAAAATAATTTTTCACCATTTTCATTTGTTATTGTTAGTCTATCTAAATCACTATTTACATTAGTCGTTATTACTCTGTAATTATCTTGTTTTTGATATAAACAATAGTAAACTCTGTTCATAATGTCCCAGTCAATAAGTTTTAATTTATTCATTATTTAAAATTTTGTTTATTATTTCATCACGATTTAATGCATTATCCATTTTTAAAAGTCTATCCACAAGAGATTTAAACTCGTTGGATTCTTGATTGCCTTCTTTTAATATATCTTGAATAGAATTCGTCAACATTAAAATTTTCGCTAAGGTGCTTTTATTGAGTAACTCCTTTCTTAATATTTCTTTTCTTTCAAATAATTCATCTGCAATTTCCTCTTCAATATTTATTTCGTAGTTGTTAAATAGAATGTCTTCAATTGATTTAATTATTGTTTTCTTCATAATCTTAAGAGAAAAGCAATTAGGTTCTTACACCTAATTGCTCAAATTATTAAATATCATCGTCCTGTGGATCCACCAGACGCAAAAAACATAAATGCATTCCATAAATTTGGCTTGATTTTTTTGCTTTCAGTTTCGAAGAAGATTGCATTGTCAGTAGCACCTAAACTTCTTAAACGCATAATGCCAAAAGTTACTTTAGAATAAACTGCTTTTTTTATTGGATACTGTTTTTCGGTAAGAGAATTGCTATAAGCTATTAATTGTTCTAATTGACTCTGTATTTCATTTGCAGTAGTGCCAAATTCGATTTCGGAGATTTCGCTTCCTTTATCTATTACCTCTTGCAGTCTTCTTCTATCGTTTTCTTTATCTTTTTCAACCATGTCAAAAAAAGAACCAACACCTTTACCTGCCAAACCCGCTAAACTGCCTACACCTGAACCAATACCTTCCGCTAAATTACCGAGTCCACTTCCTGAATTACTTACTTGGTTTGAGTTGGTATTATTTGTTCCATTGCTAGAAAATCCTTTTTCAGCATCTCTATCTCTTGTAACGAAACAGGTGGATTGCATTTTAGAAACATCTAGACCGTGTTTATTTGCGATAAGTTGTTTCACGAATCTTTCTTTATCACTTGTTGTAAGGTCATCTAAATGTTCTATTGTACCTGTAACATCTCCTTGTCCACCATAATGAGTTCTGTATTTAAATATTTTCATACCTATTTAATTTAATTTCCTACTCATTTGGCTTTTCAGATTACGCCCCGTTTATTTAAGTTGTTTCTGGTCTCAACTTTTATTTGTCATTTGCGAAAAATATTTTAAGAACTATCAAAGTTGTACTCCGGTAGTTCTCTTGTCTGACCGCTATTTCGTTTAAACTAGCCCATAACGTGATGCAGCTTGCAGAAGTGGCGGATTAAGGAAGCCTAAACTTTCGGTTAAACACTGACTTTGCAAGTACAAAACCAACTTTAAATTAAGCCCAAAACCCGCCATTTTTGCAAACTGCTGTTAGCAGATGTTGTAATTTTTATTTGTTCGTTTTCGTTACTTCATCATATTTTAATTCCACTTTTTTGTCGCCGTCAAATTCAACAATTACCAAGTTAGCATTAACTCCAATAATTTTTCCGTCAGTTAATTTTCCTTTTCTTTTGAAAACTACGCTATCTCCAACATTCAAAGTAACTTTTGCATTTGCTTCGGTTGATACATTTATTGATGTGTTTTGTGTTCCCCAAACATCGCCAATAATTTTTACTTTTTTACCGTTGCTTTTAACATAAACTTTTACGTTTCGTAAAAATTCTCCTTGATATTTTTGAGTTAAGTTGTCAACTGCTTGTTCTAGTGCATCATTATCTGCTTCCGCTTTTGCTTCAACTTCACGAGTTAAAAGTGTATATTTTTTGCTGTCATCAACATTTCTGTTTCCGATTGTTGTTAAATCTCCAATTCTGTTCCAGCTTCCGCAACTTGCTAAAGTCAAAGTTAATCCTAAAAGTATAATTCTGTTTTTCATTTTTCTATTTTAGTTGTTTACCAATAAAGTTGTTGTTAAATGTGAGCCTTTTACAAAATCACTATCATATCGTGAATAAGTTGTTTTTAAAGTATAACTTGTTCCAGATTGTGTAAATACCTCAAAATAATATTTCTTTGGTGTTGAAGTTGTTACTAAAGTGTTTAAATCAAAATTTGCCAAACCATTAGCATCTGCTGTTACTTGTTTAATAATAGTTGGTAAAGGTGCAGTTGGTGAAAATGGTGTTTCAAACATCATTACAATATAGTTTGGTTTAACTACACCTGCTGAAGTTGCAACTGTAAATTTAGCCCAAGTGCTAATTGTAGTTCCACCACTTGTATTTGTTTCTGTTGTGCTTGAACTGTCATCTTTTGAACAAGAAATTGTAAAAATTGTAACTAATGCTAAAATTGTTGCTTTGAAAAAATTTGTTTTCATTAATATAAATTATTTTATGCTTACTTTATTTTATGCTTTTTTGGTGTAAAAAGTCATTTTTTGGCTTTCGGTTTTTCAGCTAATTTCCCGCCGTTAAAAGATATTTTTTAAGTTTTGAATTTTGAAGATATTCCTTGTTTCTACTCGGTTTCTCAACAATATCTGCTAACGTGCCGGGTATTGCCGCAGTGGGGGATTTTTAGCACAAATGTTCAATAGAAGCACTGCCGTTTGTTTATGCACAAAAGTTTCATAGAAGCACATCAGCCCCCATTGCGGCAATACCTTGTTGGCGGTAGTTTTTTTGTCGTCCGTGTTGCACAAGCGAAAAGTTGTAAATACTTGTCCGTAATAACCTATCAAACATAGATGTATTGCCGATAAAGCCTGTCTAATTGTTGTCGTATTTCTTCTATGCGTTTTTCGTTGTGTTCGTCCGAAGCGGACAAAAGCTGTTGTTCCTTTTCGGTAATCCTGTCGCAAAGTTCCTCAATATTTTTGCAGAACTCTTCCGTATGAAAGAATATCTCTTCTTCCTCTGTGGTATCTGCATTCAGCTTACGGACAGAAGAAACAGGCGAAACGTTATTTTCTTTGTTATGGGCAATCTGCCGTTGTCTGCGACTGTTGGTTTCGTCAATGGCTTCTTTCATTGCAGGGGTAATTTTGTCGGCATACATAATGGCTTTTCCGTTCACATTTCTGGCTACACGACCAATCATCTGTATCAATGCACTCGATGACCGCAGAAATCCTGCGTGGTCGGCATCTAAAATCGCAATCAGGGAAGCCTCTGGAATATCCAATCCCTCACGCAATAAACTTATACCTATTAAAATATCAAATTCTCCTGCTCTCAAATCGTTTAAGATTTCCGTTCTTTCAGTAGTCTTAAAATCCGAGTGCAAATATCTCACACGAAAACCTTTGCTCTCAATGTATTCATTAAGATTTTCGGCTGCTGCCTTTGTGAGGGTTGTAATCAAAACACGATTACCCGCACTTACGCAAGTTTTGATTTCGTTCAATAAATTGTCAATTGCACCGTTGGAAGGACGCACTTCTACAATCGGGTCAAGAAGTCCGGTTGGTCTTACAACTTGTTCAACAACCCGTCCTTTTGAAACTTTTAATTCATAATCGCTTGGTGTTGCAGAAACGAAAATTGTCTGCGGTTTTATTTTTACAAATTCCTCAAAACTCAATGGGTGATTATGTTTTGATGAAGGAAGACGAAACCCGTAATCAATCAGCGTGTCTTTGCGTGCTTGGTCGCCTTTATACATTGCTGAAATTTGCGGAATCATAACGTGAGATTCATCAATAAACAAAAGTCCGCCTTTCGGCAAATAATCAAGCAAAGTTGTAGGCGGCAGCTTAGGGTCTCGACCGCTAAAATAACTTGCATAATTTTCCATACCCGAACAATAGCCAACAGTCCGAAGCATTTCAACGTCATTGGTAATTCGTTCGTAAAGACGGTCGGCTTCTTCCAATCTGTTTTCACGATTGAGTTGTGCAACACGTTCGTCAAGTTCAATCAAGATTTGTTCTGCTGCTTCCTCTGCCTGCACTTTTGACGGTGCAAAAAGTGTTTTTGGTGATATAGCATATTGAGTAATGTCTTCAAGATGATTGCCCGAAGCGGAATCTATCCAACGCAACGAACCAATTACTTCATTGTTTAAAATTAGTTGTATGGCTTTGTATTCCGAATCGGCAGGGAAAATATCAATGGTATTTTCGTCAATCCGATAAGTGCCTCGTTTCAACTTGCGTTCGGTGCGTTCATATTGTAACTGTGCTAACCCTTGTTCCAACTTATCTAATTGAATAGGTTGTCCCAATGTAAGATGAACTTGCAATGCCCGATAATCTTTCGGGTCGCCAAGACCATAAATTGACGATACCGAAGCGACTACAATCGTATCTCTGCGCTCTATGAGCGATTTTGTGGTTGAAAGGCGTAATCTTTCTAAATGTTCATTGATAGATGAATCTTTCTCAACGAAACGGTCGCTTCCGGGCAGATACATTTCGGGCTGAAAATAGTCATAGTAAGAAACAAAAAACTCAACAGCATTTTCGGGGAAGAACCGTTTCATTTCGTCATAAAGTTGTGCGGTCAAGGTTTTGTTCGGTGCTAAAATCAGCGTTGGTCGCTTCATCCGATGAATGATATTCGCCATTGTAAAGGTCTTACCCGAACCTGTGATACCTTTGAGTGTTTGATGTTTTGCTCCCGACTCCAAACCGTCAATAAGCTCTGCAATAGCCATTGGCTGGTCGCCTGCCGGAATGTTTTTTGAGTGTAATATAAAAAGTCCTTCTGACATATTTTTTCTTTTTTGAATATTGAATTGTTTTAGTTTCGGGTCGTCTGTTTAAAATTACCGCCAACGGTTTGGGGCTTTGCGATGGTGGGGAATTAAATGCACAAATGCTCAATTCAACACAGATGCCAAATATAAGCACAAATGTTGAATTAAGCACTGTCGCCCCACTATCGCAAAACCCTTGTTACCTGCCGTTTTTATTGTTGCAGTTCGGTGGCGTGTTCTATATTCCATTCTCCCATTATTTGACGATGGATGTAACAGGCATCTGCTTGCTTTAATAGCTCGTCTTTTTGTTCTTGGGTGATGTTGCCTTCTATCTGAATACCTATTTTTATATTGGTTTTTAGCCCATCTGTTTCACGTTTTACTTCTTGAGATAGTTCGGCTTTTACTTCACCTATTACCCAACCTTTTTGTCGTGCTATATATCTTACCGTGGCTACTTTGCACATAGCCAAGCCACTTAGAACCAACTCTGATGGACTAAGTCCTAAATCTGTTCCTTTACTTTTAACTGGTTCATCGCCAACGATACTATGTGTACCGTTGGTAATAATGCTTTGATAACCTTCTTGTAGATTTTTAATTTTGATTACTGTTGCCATTGTTTTAGTTGCTTTTTGAAGTTGAAAAATGGTCTAGAGCTAAGCCTAAAAAAGTTGTAAATAAAGCTATGTGTATCATAATGTTCATCCAATTTCCTGATGGAATATGAACCAATACCAAAGCCATAAGCATAATGAATGCTAAAAAGCCATAAGCGTATTTAAGTTGCTTATTAGCAAGCACCAATATACCTGCAGCCAATTCTAAAAAGGCTAATAGTGCTACTAAAGCAAAAGTGCCGCTGTCTCCTAAAAAACTCAAACCACTACTCTTTAGAATATCTGCCCCTTTTTGAAGACCTACGCCTCCTAAAAAGCCTTCAAAAAATTTCTCTAAGCCACCCCAAACAAAGAGTAAACCAAAACCTATGCGAATTATTAAATTACTGTATTTCATTGTGTTATTGTTTAAGTGATTATAAAGATTAAAGTTCTGTTGCTATTGGAAAATCTATTGAAAACCCAGTTAGATTATGAATGTAATTGCTAATTACTTTATCGCCCACAACGATTATTACATCAATCAAATTAGCCTCTGTATAGCCTACTTCAAAAAAAGTATCTTTACTTTCTTGTGTTGCGTTTCCTTTGTTTTCTACTACGGATGCTGTGAATTTTACTAAGGCATCTAATTTTGAATCAAAAGAGGCAGAACCTTTGCGCAATTCAATGATTTGGTCTTCTGTAAAGCCATTCATCTTACCTAATGCGGTGTGTGCCGACTGGCAATAACGGCAACCATTAATTTGACTTGTTATTAAATTAATTACCTCCCTTTCCTTGGCTTTTAGTGTTGATTTGCGATTTTGTAAAGCAAGATAATCGCCTAGTGCCGTTTCGTTTTTTGCGTAATAGGCATACAAATTGGGTACAAAGCCTAAACCTTTTTGCAAGTTGTCAAAAATGGCTTGATTGTTTTCCGATACTTCTCCTCGGGTGGGAACTGTGAAATTTGTCATCTTTTTAATTTTATATTGTTTATAAATTAATTACGATGCAAAGATGCAGTCTTAAAGAGGCCTTCTGTTAGGTCATTAAACCCGATGAGTTGGCAATATTTCCCAAAAATGAATTTTTGAAGTCGGAAGGGCTAATATTTTCCATTTTTTTAAAAAAACGGCTAAAAGTCTGTATATCTTCAAAGCCCAATTCGTAGGTAATTTCTTTGATTGCTTTGTCGGTATATCGTAACATTCTTTTGGCTTCCAAATGTTTTCTTTCGTGTATGATTTGCAGCGGACTTTTGTCTGATAATTGTGAGAAAGTGTTGGATATTGTCTTAGGCGACTTTATCATCAGGTCTGCATACTCTTTTACGGTGTGCTTGGTTTTAAAGTGCTGTTCTACCAAAAAATTAAACTCTCTAATTATATCTACCTCTTTATTATCAAGTTTAGAAATATTATATTGGCGTTTATGTATACGAGTACAAAGTATAATAAACCTTTTGAGCATCATTTGTAGCATTTCTAGTTGCAGTTCATCTTTTGATTGCATTTCTATATTGAACATTTGCCAAAATGTTTCAAATTTTTCTATTTCCTCTACTGGGATTTGAAAATATGGAAGTTGAGTAGCACCGTAAAATAATAAACCTTTACAACTTACTTCGCTGCCGTGGTCTAAAACACAATAAAACTCCCGGTTAAATTTTATAATTCTTGCCGTTTCCAAATTGTTGAACTCAATTCTATGAAAAACTGTCAAGCATAAAATAGTATTGTCTTTTATGATTTGAGTTGTTCCTTCATACTTTATTTCACAGTCTTTTCCCTTAACCCAAATAAATAAAAGCGGATTATTTAAGTCTTTTTCAAGCCTTAACAGCTCATCCTTTTTATATTCTTTGAGTTCTAAAATTTCGTTATTTTGTCCTGTATAATTCATTGTTGTGGTTTGTTTTTCAAAATGGCAGGTAACGGTTTGCCGCTTGGCGAGGTTGCGAACTTCGTAACCGTTTATTTTCCGTTAAAGATAAATAATCTTGCGAAACGTAAACGTGAATTTACCACAAAATTCGCAATCTTGCCAAACGGCTGTTGGCGGTTCGGTTTTTTATTCATTGTTTGTATTCTATCGTATATTTCCTCCCCAAATTGCATTTCCGCCAGTATGTCTATTAAATTCGTGCACGTCTTTTCTTACTAGTTGAATCACACCAGGTTTTTCACTATGATGCCAGATGTAGCCAAATATTCTGCCTTGAGTATTGCTACTTGAATTAGAAATATCACTTAATTGTTTAGCTAAAATTTCTTTTTCTGTATATAAACTATAAGGCTTTCCTTTTGGAGTATGAATGAATGTTATTTTATTAGTTCTTTGACGAAGTTCTTTTAACCACTTAGTTTGATCAATTAAATTATTGTTTTTAGTTGCTTCCAACATTTTAGTTTGTGCTTCTAATATTGATGGCTTATTTTTTTGAAGGTACAACAAATCTTCTTTTAACATTTCTCGATTTGTAATTTTAAGAAGCTCTAGTAATTTTGGATTTTTAAGAAGTTGTTCGTTATATAAATTAGTAGCTTTTTCAAATTGAATTTTATCAATTTGTAGATATAAATCTTTGGGTAATTTAATTTCAGTAACTGAAGTTTTTGTAAAGTCTGGAATGTTTAAAATTTTAGTTTCTCCGTTTTTAAGATAAGAATGTTTGAAATATTTGACTTTCAAAATGCTTTCTGTTGTTTCTTCTGCAGCAGTAATAATTATCGGTTCCGTCTTATTGATTACATTTTTTTGAGCTAATTTACTAGTTTCAGAAATTGCTAAGCTACTTGCTTTTGTAGCAGTTTCAGCAGTCAACACAGTGGTGACAATAGGAGTAACTCTACTAATAATTGGTGTCATTTCAGGTACGGCTATACCCAAAAATTGTCCTGCTAAAAGATATACACCAAGCCAAAGAGCTTTCTGCTCGTTTTCTCTTTCAATTTGTCTTTGTTTATCTCCTATAGCTCCAGTAATTAGGCCCATTATTCCGCTTACAGCGTAAGAATACCAAGGTAATTTTAAAAGTTCAAAACTTAACGCAAAACCAGAGTAATCAAAAAAACCATTATGCGATTTTGAAATTATACATAAAGACATTGCCGTAGTAAGATAATTGTCAAAAACCATAATAATAATCATTGTTAGCATACCACCAAACCAACCAGATTCTAACGCAATTTCAGCCGCAATAGAGTATAAAATAAAAGGAATTAAAATAATTGTAGTTAAAAAAGCAACCTTATAATACCAAGGGTTAATTTCTACCCAAACATCTTTTGTTAAATAGCCAATAAGAGCGGAAAATACAATAAAAATAAAAGTGCGCATAGTAATATTGATTTTTTTAATTACGTTTTTTTGGGTTCATTTAGAGTTTTTAGCATTGTCGCGATTTTTGCCAAACTGACCGCCAACGTTCTCGCGCTACAAGCAGTTTGGGACTAAATCAGCGTTATCTTTCGGATTTGCCAAATCTTTCAAATACAAACCAATTTTTCCATTAAGCCTAATACCCAAATTGCTTGTAGCGTGTGTTGGCAGTAGTTATTTTTATTTTCAACGTTCAAATATATTCTTAAGTTGTAGTATTTTCAAAATTGATTTATTTTTAATTTCAAAGCAAATTTCCTCGTTTAATATGTAAAAAGAATAAGCTGTTTAAAAACAGCCTATTTTGATTAACTATTGTTTTTGATTCTAATAATCTAGATTATTCCAATATAATTTTTTTGATTATGAGTGTCTCGTTAGATTTTATAGAAACCAAATATATTCCCTTTGATAAATCAGACAAATCGATTTCATTATTTAGAGCATTACTATCAAAATTGAATGTTTTTATACTTTTGCCAAATAAATCATAAATTGTTACTTTGTTTAAAGTTATATTATTAATGTTCAATTTCTCTTTAGTTGGATTTGGGTAGATAGAAACGTAATCTAATTTAAAATCTTTGTCAGACAAGTTGGTACAAACATTTTGATAACTGGCGGTAATGTCTTTATTATAATAATTAGACCAATTATTGTCTGCATATGTTTTTTCGTCAACTTGAACGCAACTTAGGTTCGGATTGTATAGAATATTAACTGTGTTTAATTTAAAATTATTGCCGTTTTTTAAGTTTAAAGTTGTTAAATGATTTGTTGAACAAACTAAAACAGTTAAAGCTATATTTTTACTTAGATCTAGAGCTGTAATTTGATTTGAAGAACAACCTAATGAAGTTAAATATATGTTTTTACTTACATCCATAGCTGATATCTGATTTCCACTACAATCTATAGAAGTTAAAGCTATGTTTTTACTAACATCTAATGATGTTAATTTATTTAAGGCACAACCCAAATAAGTTAAAGAAACATTTTTACTTAGATCTAACACTTGCAATTGATTTGTAGTACAATTTAAAGTTTTTAAAGCCGTACTATTAATATCCAATGTACTTAAAAAATTATAACTACATCCTAAATAATTTAAAGCTGTATTTTTACTTATATCCAAAGTAGTTAATTGATTTTTAGTACAATCCAAATATTTCAATAGAGGATTTTTATTTATATCCAAAGTCATAATTTGATTATAACTACAATCTAAATTACTTAAAGTTGAGTTATTACTTAAATCTAGATTCTTTATGTAATTTTGACTACAATTTAATTCAGTCAAAGCTATGTTTTTACTTAAATCTAAAGAAGTTAGATTATTATTTGTACACACTAAGTAAGTTAGAGAAATAAAATCCTGAATTCCAGTTAAATCATCAATTTTTGGATTGGTAGGAGAACTAGTAATTGATAAACTAGTTAGTTTGTCAATCTTTGCTGTTAAAATTTTTCCATCAGCAATACCTGATTCAATCTTTTTATAAATCAAATAATTTTCAAAATTAACATCCGGTATATAAGTAAAAGCACTAAAACTTGAACAATCTGTCGTGTAAGTTGAATATGATTCTTTTGATTTAGAATATTTAGTATCCATAAATGATTTATCATCTACTTGAATACAACCTAAATTGGGATTATTTAAAAAAGAGAATGTACCTCCTGCATTATTGTGACTGTTTTTTATATTGACAGTTATTAATTGATTTGAATCGCAAACTAAAGTATTAAGATTATTGTTTTTACTCAAATCTAGTTCTACTAATTGGTTTGATGTACAATATAACCTAACTAAGTCAGTATTCAGACTTAAATCTAATGCAGTTAATTGGTTTAAATTACATTCCAAAACAAACAAATCTGTATTTTTATTTAAGTTTATTGTAGTTAATTTGTTTGAATTACAATATAGGTACCATAATTTAAGGTTCGTATTCAAATCCAATGTTGTAAACTGATTTGAATTACAAGTCAAACTATATAATGCTGTATTAGTGTTTAAATTTAAAGCTATTAATAAATTTGAAGAGCAATCTAAATAAGTTAAAGCAGTGTTTTTGGTTACATCCAATGTCGTTAATTGATTTTTATCACACGACAAATTTGTCAAAGCTACAAAATCTTGTATTCCTGTTAAATCTGAAATATTGTAATTTGAAACATTCAAAGTTTTTAGACTGGAAATATTAGCAGTAAGGACTAGGTGGTCAATTATACCAGAGTCAAGACCTTTAGCAATCAATGCTTTTTCAAAGTTGATATCAGGAATTGAAGTGTAGGTTGATGTTGTATTTGAGGCATTTATGGTTTTCGCTATTGATGTATAGCACAAGAATAGTGATAAAAATATTCTTATAATTTGTTTGTTTTTCTTCATTATTAAAAAATTAAGTTTAAAAGTTATTGTTAAATACTCTTATCTTCGAGTAGGTTTTTTCTTTCTTTACGATATAATTCTAACTAACGTTTTGTTAATGTTTTGTAAATCAAATATTTACAAAACCATTTTTTCTTATAAATTCCCTTCATTTTTCCGCTCTTCCGCCGTTAGCTTACGGGGTCAGGGCGGGAGTCTAGGGGGAATTACTGCCAACTTGTATATAACATCAAATATATACATCTTTTTGGATATTATACATCACTCATTCAGTTTTTTCTTATTATTTTCATCCACAAGACGATCGAGCGGACTTACAATCTTGTCCGACGCCATTTTTGAAACATGTGTATAAATAGTTGTCGTTTTAATGCTTGCATGTCCTAAGAATTTCTGAATGTATCTTATATCCGTGCCGCTCTCCAGTAAATGAGTCGCAAAACTATGACGCAAGGTGTGTACCGTTGCCTTTTTTTCTAATCCTGACTTTTTTAAGGCTTGTCTCATCACAGATCGCGCACTGCCAGTACTATATGGCTCGCCTGCAAATTGGCCTTCAAAAACATACTTGTTGGGCTCGTACAGTTTTTTGTAAATCTCCAAAGAATTTACAATAGAGTAGGGCAACATCACCATGCGGTCTTTCTTCCCTTTGGCGTTTTTGATATGTATTTTATGTTCAGAGAATAAGATGTCGCGCCATTCTAGTGTTACAATTTCACTCACTCGTAAACCTGCGCCATAACCTATTAATAATAGTAATTTGTGTTTGGGGTTGTCTACCGCTCTAAAAATTTCTAAACATTCTTCCATGGTTAGAACAGCGGGTAATTTTTTCTCGGTTTTAGGGCGTGGTAGTTTCAACTCAAAACCCTTTTGATGTTCTATTTGTTGGTAGTAAAACAATAAGGCATTCACCATACTGTGACCTGACGAAGCCGATAGACCACGTTCCATAAGTGAAGCAAGGTACTTTGTAATTTCTTTTTGGGTAACAGTATGAGGATCTCTATACTGGTGATCACGTAAAAACTGTAAAAACGAACTCGTGTAAGTACGCATGGTAGAGCTACTGTAATTCAGCGCTAGAATAGTGTCTACCATCATCGTGATATACTCATGCGCTGCAGCGGGTACCTGATTAAAAAGCTGCTCCTTGGTTTTTCGTAAATCCAGTTGCTTCCTGTTTGGGAGATTTTGTTTCAGCAAATACCCTTTTGGGAGTCTGTTGTTGATAAGTACTTTATGAGGCTCAAATTGCATACTCATTGCCTCATATACGCTTGGCGCGGCGGGTAGCAAGTAACAATCTTTGATGGTGCTGTAGCGCGCCATCGAGAACCGTTTTATCTTTTCCCGCAATACTACATAAGGTGGCATGTAGACCTCCATCCATTTTGGGTCTTCGGTATGTGGTTTTATCACGATAGATTCGGATGTAAATATGGTTTCCTTCTTATAACAATCATTTTCAGGAAAAAACGCAGGTACTCCCAATATGTTTTCGACCTCCGTTTTGGCATTGTTGTTTCTCAGGACCATGTACACCTTATAGTTGGCATTCCAATATACCCCTTTGTTAGCAAGTAATTGCTTACTAATATGCTGGTAATAGTGCATCTTGAAAACCCAGTATTTACCTAAATTAGGCAGTAATTCTAAACGCATGTTGGTTGCTAACGATGTTGTACTCGTTATATGTTCAGGGTTATGCAGCACGGGTGCCGAATCTAACTGAAGGTCGCTTGTGGCTATGGCTGGAAGGTCACGGCTTATTTTAAGGCCGGCCAGCGGTTGCGTTTTTGTTTTTTTTGGGTTGTCAATAACCAGATCACTAAAGGTTTGACTAATCAATTTATAACTCACTATATTGTAATCTAGATACCAGCAACGTAACGATTGGCTATAAACAGCTCCCAATTGTTTCAATTGAGCAATTGTAGCACTGTCATACTTAAAAAAAAGTCCAATTCGATCCGCATCGCGATGCCATATCTTTTTTACAATTATTTGCATATCAAGATTATAATGCAACTAAAATACTACTTTATTTTAAATAATACAGTATTAATAGGTTGATTTTTAATAGGCTATGATTTTTATTTATGAACAGGTAGGCAAGTCATAATTAAAAGTAAAAAAGTAAACATTAGATGATTGAAATACAGTTGCGTTTTTTCGGTATTTAAAGTATTGATAAACTCTTTTTTAAATTGTCAAATCAAACGGAGTCGAGATTGACTTTGAAAAAGGGAGCCATCGATAAGTATATTTAGCTTTTATATCTTGTCAAATCGAGCGGAGTCGAGATTGATTTCGTTTTTTTGTATCGAATGAAAAAAGCACGCCCTAAGCAACAACTTGAGCTGTCAAATCGAGCGGAGTCGAGATTGATTTTGGGAAAAGAGAAGTTATCGCTTCCTCCTCTAGTTGTTTTAAATTGTCAAATCGAGCGGAGTCGAGATTCTTTTTAGCTATCATAACAAAAAACGTGTTACATCATTAAGTGTCAAATCGAGCGGAGTCGAGATTCTTTTTGAAAAACCGAAGCCATCGATGATTACATTTAGCTTTTATATCTGGTCAAATCGAACGGAGTCGAGATCATCTCCGTTACTAATGAAATAAACGGATCGTGCGTGTATGCCGAGTTGCGTGAAGGATAGCAACGGAAATCCTTTTATTTTTTTTCTTTAAAAAAATAAAAGATTGCAGTGTATAGGTACTATCTTAAAATCCTAATGATTTTCTTTTAATTTTTATATATTTGTTAAACTATAGAAAGCGTTTCATTTTCAATAATGATTTGTTTATCTGGTATAGCCTCGACTTGATTGGGGCTATTTTTTTTGTTTTTCTCTTCATTTAAAAGATTGGTTATATTTTCTTGCTGTTGATTGATTTTCTCTAAATAATTTGGATCATATTCCTCATTTTTTTTCCAAATATGGTATATTAGGACCAATAGTTTTTTTTGCACAGCAACATAACTTTTCATTTTGATCCCATGTTTTTCAATGGTTCGATTGTATAAATCTATTGCTGGTTTTTCATGATGTTTAACAGCTACAAAGGCTGGCATAAATAATGCTCTTCTAATATGACTGTTGCCTTTTTTTGATATTTTTGTTTTTCCGGTACTGGTGCCAGACTCTCGTTCAACAACATCAAAACCTGCATAAGAGACTAATTGCTTATAATTTTTAAACAATTCAAAGCCATTTGTTTCTGCTAAAATTGTTGCTGCCGTAAGCATTCCAATTCCTTTTATTCTACAAATATTAGATACCTTTTGTTTTATTATTTCATCTGAATATATCAGATTCTTTATTAATTTCTCAAGTTCTTTGAGTTGCTTATCAAAGAGTTTAATGGTGTCTTGTTGTTGTTTTATCATCTTTTTGCTTTTAAACATTGCATGTTCTAGAGCATGAAGCTGATTATTAAAAACTGTTTTTTGTTCTTGTAAATTTTGATACTGTCTTGTGTATTGTCGTAGTTCATAGAAAAATTTACCCATTGGTTGCCATAATTTCAAACATTGTTCGGCTCCCATTTTTGATAATCCTTTGGCATCAATACTATCATTTTTTGATTTTAATCCCAATGAAATTAAATAATGCTTTGCTTTATTTGGCAAAATAATGGAAGTGTTATATTTTCTTTCAGAAAAATACAAAGCACAATTTTCATGATAAACTCCAGTGGCTTCCATACATAGAACCAACGGAACTTCTTTTTCTTTGTGGTTTTTTACAACCCATTCATCCATGTCTTTAAATCCATTTAAAGTGTTTAAAAATGACTTGCTTGAAACAACAATTACTCTCTGATTACTATCAATTACTGACATACAAATGTCAATTTTTTTACTAGCAATGTCCAATCCTACTGAATACTTCAAATTCATAATTTTTTTGTTTTTACGATAACAAAATATTGCACATGCCTTTGCTCATTTTTTATACAACATCTAAATATTAATCTAGTGCTTAAGTACTTATTGAGGCTTATATGTAATAAAAACAAAGTTGATCTTCCTATCCGTCAATATCATTAAAATGTATCTAGCCCGACCACGATTATGCAACTTTGTTTTGTTATCAAATAATATTTCAAAGTTAAGTATTTCATATATCTGTATTCAAAGCAAAGATATGAGCCTGACGCTGCTGCAACGGAGTGGAAGCAGGGGCACGCCCAAGTTGTTGATAAGAAGTGAAAAGTGAAAAGTGTATTGGGGCAATAGTACTTCTAAATAAAAAAGCCTAGCAAGTGCAGTTATTGTGCGACTTACTAGGCTTTGGTATTGGATGATATGCTTAACAATCGGCCATGTTCACGGCGATGGCTAGGCCTCCTTCGGATGTTTCTTTGTACTTATTGTTCATATCCTTGGCGGTTTCCCACATGGTACTAACTACTTTGTCCAAGGGGACTTTTGCATTTTTGGCATCGGTAGACAATGCCAGTTCGGCAGCATTGATGGCTTTTATAGCCCCCATGGTATTGCGCTCGATACACGGAATCTGGACTAAGCCGCCTATTGGGTCACAAGTCAACCCTAGGTGATGTTCCATGGCAATTTCGGCAGCCATTAGGACTTGCTCTGGGGTTCCGCCCATTAATTCGCATAAAGCAGCAGCGGCCATTGATGACGAAACACCTATTTCGGCTTGGCAACCGCCCATAGCGGCAGATATGGTTGATCCTTTCTTAAAAATACTACCTATTTCTCCGGCTACTAGTAAAAATTGTTTGATTTCCTTTGGTCCTGCTTGGTGGTTTTCGATAACCAAATAATACATCAATACTGATGGAATCACACCTGCGCTTCCGTTTGTAGGAGCAGTAACAATGCGGCCTAAGGCTGCGTTGACTTCGTTTACTGCCAATGCAAAACAGCTAACCCATTTCAGGATTTGGCGAAATTTTACCTCGGTCAAACGGATTTGTTCTAGCCAAGTTTGTGGATCACTATAATTTGACAATCCAATTAGATTTTGATGCATGTCAAATGCTCTACGGCGTACATTTAAACCTCCGGGAAGTATCCCCTCGGAGTGGCAACCTATGTACATACACTCGAGCATGGTGTTCCAGATGCGCATTAATTCGTGATCGATATCGGCCTCGGTACGCATGGATTTTTCGTTTTCGTAAACGATTTCTGAGATGCTTTTATTTTCGCTTACGCAAAAGCTTAACAACTCCGCAGCATTATTGACCATGTACGGGAAAGCACATTTTATCTTGATTTTTTCCTTGGCATTGGTACGTTCTTCCTTGACTACAAAGCCACCACCGATGGAGTAGAAGGTTGATGAAAATGAGGTACCATCGGCCATGAAGGCGGTGAACATCATTCCGTTCGAATGAAACGGCAAAAAGTCTTTATTGAATACAATATCGTCCTGAATGTGGAATCTAATAGGGTATTGATTGCCCAAAAGGAGGCTATGTGAGGTTTGAATGGTTTGAATGATACCATCGATATTTTCTACCGGAATATATTCGGGATCTTGACCACTTAATCCTAACATTACAGCGAGATCTGTAGCGTGTCCTTTTCCTGTTAAAGATAGGGATCCGTAAAGGTCTATTTTAACTCTGATGGTGCTTTCTAAAAGTTTTTCATCTCTTAGCTCTTCTAAAAAGCGTTCGCCAGCGCGCCATGGCCCTAATGTATGAGAACTTGAGGGACCAACACCTATTTTTAGCATGTCAAAAACCGAAATGCACTCTTCCATAGTTAGTTTGTTTTTTAGACAAATATAATTGAATTTAGCAATGAACAATGGCTAATAATTATAAATATGAAATTTTATTTCGAAATAATTAAGTTTAAATGAAGATATGATAAGGAGTAAAAGCTATGTTTTTTTGTTTTTGTATAAAAATACAAGGCTATTTATCTCAAAATGATTAAAATGGGTAGCCGATAGCAAGATTAAAAATCAAATTGTTATTGCGCCAACTGCCATTCCCGAAGTTGATTTGATCTACTACCCATCTATTTCCTTCGGCTAAATAGGGCTTGCGAATAGGAAAGGCCAGATCAGTTCTTAAAACCAAGAATGAAAAATCAAATCGCAATCCGGCACCAACCCCCACAGCGATTTCATTGATGAAGTTTTTGCTAAATTTTGATCCGGGCTTGTCTGGATCTTCTTTCATGAGCCAAATGTTTCCTGCATCTAAGAATAAAGCTCCTTTGACTAAACCATAAATTTGAGCACGGTATTCAGTACTGAATTCGAGTTTGACATCTCCAGATTGATCGGGTAAAAAACCATTGGTTGTGGCGCTGCCATTGAAGGTTCCTGGACCTAATGATCGTGCTCTAAAGGCTCTTAAACTATTGGTTCCTCCATTAAAGAACTGTTTGATAAAGGGCATTGCTGTCGAGTTTCCATATGCAAATCCTAGTCCTGCAATAAGGCGGCTTGCTAGCTGTGAATTTTCACTTAACTTCAAGTAATGCCTGAATTCGTTTTCTACCTTTATAAACTGACTAAACGGAACATTAAATACTTTGACAGCTTCTCCTTTTTCAACATTAGCAGCAGTTACTAATCCAGCAATATTGCCAGATAAATCAAGGCTTCCTTTGTAGTAAACAGTGTTTTTTTTCCTCTTATCCATGGTGTTGGTGTAGGTGTACGAATAGGTAGGGCCAAAAATTAGTTGTTTATCTATGACTTTTTCTAATGAAGGGCTGGCTGCAATTTGTGATTGGTATAAGGCAGTGACATTTTGGGGACTGGCAAAGGTGATTTCGGTTAGATTGAATAAGTGTTCTTTTCGCTCATTCTCTTTCCATAAATAGCCAAAAGAGCCTTTGAAGGTTTGTAACGAGTACAACTGGGTTCTGTTTTGAAATTCATAGCCTAGCGTAGCCTTAGTCTTGGGAACAAAACCACTGGCCGAATGAAAACGAAACGGTGACATGATTCTAGGCCATATTAAGCTGGCTTCGGTACCAAAACGATAGACGTTGAAACCATTATTTTGACCAGAAACCTGCACTTCGACTCCTCCAAAGGCTGAAACCGTAAGCTGCTCAGCTCCCTTGAAAACATTGCGGTTGCTCCAGTTAAGATTAAGTTCGGTTCCAGTATAGTTAGCCGAATTGGTTTTGGCTGATAGTTGTAGGCTAAGTGATTTTTTGGGAAGTGGTGTCAAATAATAATATGCATCTAAATAATTCCCAGTAGTGTCGGCTACTTTAAATTGGTTTTTTACAAACTTAAAGGTACCTAAATTCACCAATCGGTTCAAGGACAAATTATGATTGGTACGATTGTAGAAATCACCTTTTTTAAAGTAAAGCGTTCGATCATAAATAGCAGGTTTGAACAATTTTTCGCTATCTATTATGGTAAAATCGTGGTATTTCACGATAGAATCTGCTGGAGCGCTCGCTTTTGAATTAATCGAATAATTGGGGTATATGACCACTTTATTGATTTTGTATTGTTGATTGGCAAGTGGCGGGCTGTCTGCTTTTACTTTTACAATCAAATCAACCTGGTGGTCTGCTACTGTGCTGTCTACTTGTACCAATAAATAGTCGGGATTGAAATAGTAAAATCCGTTTTCCTTCATCCTGCTATCAATGCGTTCTCTTTCGGCTTTTATATGGTCTAAACTGTATGCAGCGCCTGTTTTTAAGAATGTTCCTTTTATGGTTTGACGCACAGCCGTAGCTACCGCCGATGAATCTTGTGGGAATTGTACGTTGCGAATATAATAGCGTTTACGTGGTTCAAGCGTATAAGTGGCGGTGGCTTTTTTACCAGTACGACTCGAATCAGCAACCGTCTTTGTATTGAAATAACCGTTGTTTTGAGCATAGTTTTGTAACAGACTGCTGTTATAAGCTAGATCTACTTTGCTAAATAAAACGGGTGGTTCGCCTACTTTGTTTCTCAGCCAGTATCTAAATCCTTTAGTTTTTGTAGGTTTTCCGGCTAGATTGTAAAAGAATATTTTGGGTCTCATTCCTAGAAAAGAAGCATTCGTTTGCGGTCTTACCAGTAAAACAAGGGCTTCGCTTAGTGATTTACGTTCTTTTTTGGAAGTGTTGTTTCCTTCTATTTTTATTTTGGCTCCTGTATACAATAAATCGTCTGCGGGAATATGCTGTGTACCACTACAAGCTGATAGTACTAACAGAACCAAAATGGAGTAGAGTAGTGGTGCTTTGTTTTTCATAATGGGCTGCGTCGTTTTCATTATTCCTTTTTCGCTGTTGGAGTTTTAGTTTTTTGAAATAATTCTTTAAAATGATTGTAATCTAATGTAATGATGAAGGCAACTCCCGTTTCAACTACTTGCCCTTGTAGTGCTACCTGATATTTGTTTACACGGTAAGCCCTTAGTTTATAGCGACCGTCTTTTGATAATTGGTATTCTACAGAGACATCTCCTGCAATTGTATTTGTGTTTTCATTGGTTTGTTGTGGTCCTTCTAATCCAAAACTGCTTCCTACCGTGACTTTCAATCGGTCGTTTAATAATTTTTTAGTAACTCCTACATTCAAGTTGGTTTTGTTTTCCAGTTGTCCACTAGTATAATCTTCGGTCGAATTCAGATCAAAATTCAACTGAACACTACTGATCAAGTCACCAGCTAAATTATTTAATTGCTCTGATAAAATTTTACTAGCGCTTTGCCTTGCCATTGTTGTCAATGCATTGCCGCCTGCTTCACTAGCAAAAGGGTTTTCGCCTATAAAACGATTCAATAACAGTAGTGCAAATACTTGCTTGTTTAACTCATCGGGTTGTTGACGCAGTTGCGCCAGTTTGGCCTGGGTAGTAGTAATGATATCCGTTGATACGCTATTGTTGCCGTCGGGTAAAACCACATCAAAGCTGATACTTGGTTTCATCAATTCCCCCTTCATGATCAATTGGGTTTCAAATGGCAATTTTTGTTTGTAGGTATTGCGGGCTTCAGTAGTAAGTGAACCTAGCTGTCCATCGACAAGATCAATAGGGGCTGCTTCATTTTTATACACGGCCGTGATATTAATATCAGCTGTGGTAGGCTCGCCTGTCCATAAAATATAACTACCGTTTTTAATGTCAAACTTTCTTTTGATGAAATTAAAATTCATTTCATAAGCACCCTCTGATAGTTCATATCTTCCTGTCAAAGTTGTTTTACCCGAAGGATCGATACCACCATTCAAGTCGGCTTCTCCTTTTAATTGCAAGAAATCACCGTTGGCTTTATCGATGATGATGGATAAGGCAGCGGCTTTGTCAACTTCGATATTGACAGAAGCGTTAATGCCTTTGATCTCCGTTTTACTCAAGTTTTCGGTTACAGTTACTTTTTTAACGATGCTAGGATGGTCTTGATCGATAAATTCTACAATCCCTTCACGATCAGCAATTGATGGGTCCGATTGTGGCATGACAATACTAAGTTCAGTGTCTTTGTTGACTTTTATGTTTCCGTCAACTATAGGACTATTCAAGCTTCCTTTAATGCGTAAATGATTGTCTAGAAATAATTTTCCATAATACAAATCATTGTCTTTTTCGGTCGAGTTTAATGCTTGAAAATTAGTAGCATCTAAGCGCAGATCAAAACCAAGATTATCCAGATTACTGCTATTAATTTTTCCATCGATAACTAAATCGTTGTCCTTTTCATCTTTGATCGTAAATTGATTGAATACAATGGCTTCGTCTGTAAATGATACAGCATCATTCATAGATTTAAATGTGGCATTAAGGGGTTTTAGTTTAAAACCTATTTCATTCCATTTCAAAACGCCATTTAATTTAGGTTGTGTTGCAGTTCCATTGATGCTGAATTTTCCATTAAAGAATCCAGTGCTCTCTGTCAAGTTCCCCAAAGTGAAACCTTGTATGCTTTTTAAGTTTAGTTTCACAACATCTAGATTAAAGTCCATTGTATGATCTCCAGTGGTGTAAATTCCGTCCAGATTTACTTGATTGTCTTGACCTGTTATAGCAATATTAGCACGGTAATTATTGGCTATTTCATTATCAACTTGAATTTTTATAGTCCCTACGGTATCTTTTTTATACGCAAAATCAGCGATCGTTAAATTGGTAGTAAAAACGGCTCCACTATTTATATTCTTTAAAGAAATGGTTCCGTTTGTGTTTCCACTAATGGTTAAATCACTTTTCTCTGCTACGCTGCTCAAGGTTTCTATTTTAAAATCTTTGACTTTAATGTCAATCGGAGCATTTTGCGCGTTAGTGGTTGATTGCACTTCAATGCTACTATTATTTTTGCTTAATGCTAATTTGTCAATATTAAAACCTTTGGCACCTAATTGAATAAGGTTGTCTGCGTCTATTTTCCACTTTTCGTAATTGAGTAATACTGTATTAGGATCGAAATGGATGTTGTTCGAGCCGTTAGTAGCCTCAACTGTTCCACCAAGGGTGTACCGTTCTTGGTCTTTTTGATCTTTTATTTGTAAAAGGTAATTGGCACTATTATTTGCAATAGTTCCTGTTAATGCGACATACGGCAATTGAAACTGGGCATTCTGAAAATCATCAACCATAATAGTATAGACCAAAGCGCCATTTTTTGTATCTAATTGTAGTACAGCATTGGTTATGGTATTACCGTCATAAATTAGTTTTGGACTGTTACCATTAATGGTTATATTGTCGTTTAAAGAATTGTATCGACCACTAATAGCAATGGGTTCTAAGCTTTCGATTCCTGGAATCAATTTTGCAAATAGCGGACTGTCAATAATACCTATTTTAAAATCGAATGCTTGGCCGTCCGTTTTTTTGTTTTTCGAATGAGCCGTCGTGCTGTAATAATTAGAAAGAGATGCTGTCAAGGCCGCACCAATTTTTGATAACTGGTACTGTCCGTTTAAACTAGCATTTAAGAAAGGCGACTTGAAATTCAAACTATTTTGGTCGATGTTTGATAAGGCCGTTACTACAATAGTATCGGTGATAAACTCATTTACATCATCGGCAACACTTAAGTTTTTAATTGTAAAGCTACCATTTAGATAATCAATATCAGCAGACTGGATATCAGCCGTTAAAACACCTCTTATTTTTAATGGACCGGCGTGTAAATTTAGTTTTTCCAGGTCGGCAATATCTACATTTAATTGCAGGGTTCCGGTTGGATATTTGTCTTTAAAACTTCCGCTACTAATGAAGTCTAAAGTAAGATTACTGTCATTACTGTCTCCTTCAACGTTAAACAGCCCTTGCCGAACGCCTCCTTGTAAAGCAATATTTTGATAGGTATATTTATTGTAAGTCAATTTTTGGATGGTTCCGTTCAGCTCGGTAGATGCTGTTTTCGGGTCTAGCCCCGTTCCTTTAATTGTGGTTTGTAAGCTCACTTTGCCTAATTCATTATTTTTCAATAATTTGCCTAGATCAAAGTTTAGCAGGTTAGCATTGACGCTGTATTTTTCTTTGGTTTTTATTGTTTGGTTGAATTGTGCTTTGATTTTTGCAGGTCCAAAACTGGATCCCACTACCAAGTCCGTATAGAAATCATTGATTGTTCCTTTAAATATCCCGGATACTTGTAGTGCAGCAGGTAGTTGTATGCTATTGGGGATGCTGCCTTTTGGCGTCCATTGGTTCATGTCTTTCGCACTGGTTTTTAGTTCGTGAAGTACTAAGTTAAATTGGGCTTTTGCTACATCTGGCAATCCTGTTATAGTACCGCTTGCATTAATTTTGGTAGAGCCAATACCGCTTACTTCCAGTTTTGGAATTTTAATAGCATTAAGTTTACCATTGATTTTACTATCTATTAGTAGCACTGCATCTGGGTTGCTGTCAAATGGTTTTGTTGTTGCTAGACTGGGAACGAGTAGCAAGATGTCTTTAAAACCAATGCGGCTTTTCTTTAATTGCGCTATAATGCTAATGTCTCCTAGGTTTGTTGTGATATTATCTATCGATTGGTAACCTATTTGTATTTCGTCTTTTATTTCAGTTTGGGGCGTTTTGAGATACAAGTTTTTAAAGAATGTGTTCTTTCGTCCGTAGAAAAAATTACTTTTAAACGATTCAATTACCAGTCCCGATTTTTCTTTTACCTGGAATGAATTGATAGTTCCTGAAATACTTATGGGATTGTAGCGAATAAATTTAGCCTCCGTGCTCAAAGACGAAAGCTTAATATGATTGTAATCCATTCCTTTTTGAACGGCTGCAATAGCATTGTTGTTATAGTCAAGACCAATACGCTTGAGGCTCAATTCTCTTAGTTTTACTTCCCAGTTGTTTGACTCGTTAGTCACTGCAGGACTGCTTGTTACAATTTCTTTAAGTTTGCCAAGAGCAACAGCTGCTTCAGCGTCTGATAATGCTAGTCTGTCAATCAATATAAACTGATTGGGAATATCTGTTTTTTCAAATTTAACAAAGGCCTTTTTTAAGGCGAGGGTCGTTGTTAATTTCCCCTTTTGATCTTCATAATCAATTGCAATTTTTGATAAATCAACTTCTCCTATTGCAATATTCAAATTAGATTTAGTATTATCTACTTTTTCAGGAACTGGAATCACGGTGGAGATTCCTTGTTTTAATTTCAGTTGTAACCCTTTTATTTTGATTTTTGGAACAGAAAAATTCATTTCATCCAAGTCAAAAGTGCTGATTTTTGTGTCTAAATGGCCCAAGTTTAGTGCGAAATTATTTTTCGAATATGAATCAGTGTACTGAATCGCTATGGTATCTAAGTTGATTTCGTTTAAGCGAAGAACCATCGGTGCAGCCGTACTATCTGTTGGTTGTTGTTGCGGGGAGTTAAACGCCTCAATAATATAATCAAAGTTGAATGTTCCTTTGTTATCCCTCTTTATAGTTGCTTGTATGCCGTTTAGGTCAATAGAATTAAGGATGATTTTATTATTGACTAGCTGCCAAATACTAATGTCTACAGCCATTTTTTTTCCGGCCAGCAGTGTTTCTTTATTTTGACCTTCAAAATAAATCCCTTCTAGTAATATGGTTTGAGGAAACGCAATCTTTAACCGATCGATCGATACTTTAGTTTTGATTTTTTCTTGAATAAAAGCTACCACTTTTTCTTTCGCAACGTTTTGAATCGAAGGAATTTGGATTAAAATCAAGCTTAGCAAAATTAGGCTAAAAATGACCCCTAAAATCCATAGAAATAGGCGCGAAGCTTTTTGTAAGTATTTTTTCAAATGATATTATTTTAGACTTTAAATAGTACGCTTGTACTGGATAAATGCTATTTTTTTAAATTTAAATCGAAACCTATACAAAGATGAAAATTTATATTTAGAAAGTCTTACAAAATTCAAGGGAATAGTTATAAATTTTTCTAAATTTTGCCACATCCGCTTTAATATCTCCTCTACAATCTTGCTTTGTAGGAGCGACAATTTGATAGCTACGAATGAACCCAAAAAAAAACTATAACTTTTAAGGTTATAGTTTTGCTTTTTTTTATTCGAAAAAGATAGTTTGCTTTGGCCGATGGGTTTTAAAAAGTAATAAAATCATCACTTTTAGGGAAGCTACTCAAGGCTTCTACAGCTAGTTCAGGTGTAGGATTGGCTATTTTTCTTAGCTTTGTATCCATCCAAGCACCATCTACTGTTATGGTTGCACATAATTGATCGTTTTCTGTTTTGAACTCATGAACAATTGACCATCTCGATGCATCGGCTTTTAGTTTAGATACTTTGGTGTGCATAATAATGGTATCAGATAGCTTAATTTCTTTTCGAAAAACACATTCTTCTCTAAATAAAATGGGACCAATATGGTTCATTTGTAATACTTTCATGGTCAAGCCAAGGCTTTCTAGAATTTCGATTCTATGTTGTGCTCCAAAATCATAATAAGCGCTGTGTCGCACGTGGAAGTTAGGATCTATATCGGACCAGCGAAGGGATAATTGTTTGTTAAAAGATGTCATTGTATTGAATTTTGATTGGGTACTGAATTAGTCAGTATTAGTTTCAAAATTATAAAAATTAATTCAAATTTCTTACGCTAAAAGCGGTTAATATTGCGAAATATTTAGAGATAGTTTGTATTTTGGAAATAATAACACATTTTATTAGTACATTATTTGACTGTGTTAAATGAACCAAAATGCCACAAAATACCCGAAGGATCATGTAGGTAACATTCACTTCCCCAGTCTTGTATCCGGATGGAGCTAAGTTTTACACCTTTGTGTTTTTTAGGTAAATCAAGAAGGAGTAGCGCATTGTAGAAAAGCGTTAGGTTTACTACTTCCATGAAAATCATGCTATTGTCTATCCAATCTTTTACATAAGCGTCCTGCAGGTAAAACCCCAGTTGTTCCAATTGGAAATAGGACATTTTTGGTGATACAATTATTTCTTGAAATCCCAAGTCTTTATAGAAAGCGCGGGATACCGCATAATCTTTGGCTCCTATAAAGGGCCGAATGGATTTTACTAGCTGTTCCATATTTTATGGTATAGGTAAATGTAAGGTTTGTAGTTTTTACGTATCAGTGTCAATTGAGTTGTTTACAGATTGCAAAGAATAGATAAATTGTAAATTATACTTGTGTACGAACTGTTTCAATTCGTGGCGCTTTAATAGTTAAACTTATAATATAGTAGAGTCTAATAATATTTAATGTGAAATTGGTATCAGTGGCTGAGCTCTTTTTTATAGTTTTTAAAATTATTCATCAAATTTTGATGCTTTCCAAGCTGCTAGTAGTTGTTCTCCCTTTTTAGGATCGACATACATAATGTTAACAGTAAATTCTTTTTGTTTAATTAATCGACTGTACATTAAAATGTTCAAAATCATGTTATTTGGATAGGCTACTTTCATGATGAATTTTTGAAAATCTAAATTGTCAATTTTCTCAATTGTAGTGGTTGTATCTACCTTGGCGTTTGGCATTTGAGATTGAAACGTATGATATAAAACCTCATTTACAGCCTTCCAGTTTTCTACATAGGATCCATCTTTTTTTTCATCAAAAGGTTGGTAATTGGCCTCTAGATAATTAGTAGCGCCACTTTTAAAGACAAATAAAACAGTGGCTTCATTTACGATTTCTTTATTGTATGTTTTTTCAATGGCTTCAGCTCCTTTATTTTGCATTTTTTTCCATTGCTCACTTTCTACTTTTTCAAAATCTTCAGGAATGGTAATTGTCCATTTAAAATCTTTGTTATAAAGTTTAAGGGTAGGGCTAGATTGTCCGTTGCAACTTGTAATTAAAATAGAAAGACAGATCAGAAAGTAGTGCGTTCGACTCATAGTATTTTTAGTAAACAGTAATGATTAATTAATTTTTTCAATAATCAAAGCATCACCATCTTTAGTGATATAAGTACAAGTCATTTCGGTAATGTCTATGCGCCATTTATAAATTCCACATTGTGCAGCTTGTTCGCAAAAAGTAAAATAATCCGATTGTCCTCCTTCGTGCATGACCAAATATTCAATAAAACGTTCCTTATTAGCTGTTGGAGCAATCGCAAGTAGGTCGTATTTTTTGTCGGTGCTTACTTCATAATCGGTATTGCTGTAATATACCACTCGGCCATCGGCAACCATAGAGTCATATCCTTTTATCCCTAAGGCGATTAATTCGTTAATGTAAATAGTAAAATCAGTTTCTGTTTTTACTTTGTCATACGCTTGTTTGATTTGTTCTAGAGTAAACATAGGGTTCAATTTTAGTTGCTTTTCGTTTTTTTTGCGTTCGAAATATACAATTTTATTTTGAAGATTGTTGGTTGAACCAAAATCGGTATCAAAGGATGTGCTTACTTTTTCTATCAAGCTTTACTCTTTTGCGAAAGCGGATTTGAAGATTGTATGACCATCTGCTTGTTTGCTACTTATTGATAAATTTAATTAACTTTTTGAACTAGGCAATACCTCACTTGAAGGCATAAAAAAAGAGAGTGTTTCGCAATGAAACACTCTCTAGTTTTTTGAGTAAACTACCGTTTATCTGCGGTTGTTTTCGTATCTATCACGATTGTCGTGATGGTCGTTGTAGGCGTATTTTTCTTTTTTGTATCCTTTATAATCATTGTTGCGATAATCATCACGATCGTTGTAACGTTTCATAGCTGTTCTTTGATTTTCACCCCTGTATCCTACATAATATCTTGCTCTGTCATTGTTGTAGTTTTTATAAGGTTGGTTCCCGTGACAATCGTTTAAGGCTACTCTGTATCCATTTCGTACATCATAATCTCTATAATATACTGGTAGGTTTCTAGAACGCTTCCAATTCCCTCTTTCAAGGTAAACATATTGATTAGCACGAACATCAAAGTAGGTTTGAATGTCTGGCAAGTAGTAATAATCTACAGCTACGGCGTTGCGATAAACAGGAGCGTTTCCTATGTTTAAACTGATTGAAAGTTGCGCATTTGAAGCGCTTGATACAAGTAGAATTATTCCAGTGGCAATTAATTTTAAAGTTTTCATAGTTTCTATATTTTTGAATTATAATCTAATTTTTTTATTCGTTGCGTATATACATTTACTGTAAAGCCAACAACTGTGCCACAATATGTTTTTAACATTTTATTGGAATACAGTACAATCAACTTATATATAGTTTTATTGATTTAATAAGCTGAAATTAAGTTGATTACGAATAATTAAAAAATTATTTATAAATTATAGAAAAAAAGTTCCTTTTTTCATTATTTGCTTATGACGCTGCTATTAACGACTTCTTTTTATTGATTTTTTTACGGTTAGCAAGCATTATAGACGTGTCTACAGTAGTTGTTTGTAAACGATGCTGCTCTAATTGGTATTTATTAAAGTTATCCCATTCTGGAGCCGTTACCGCTTTTTGACCATACATAGCATCAAGACACTTATTAGTATCTTTATAAGTATCATGTAACACTGCTAATATCTTAAAGAAAAAAGCGTCTAATAAAATAATGGAGTCAAACTCAGCTTTCAATGTATCGTAAGTAGCATCAGTAGGCTTTAATAGTTGAAGTAAATCTAATACTTCTTGTTTTTCGGCAGCGTCTATTTCAGTCGAATAACCATATTTTAATGTTTTGTACACTAGATTGTTCCATACTTCGCTATCGTGACCCCATTTTACATCTTCTAAGTTTAAGGCGTGCTCACAGATTAAAATAATGGCAAAAAGTACATCATTTAAATAAGCAGCTGGGAATTCATCAAAACTTCTAAATTCAAACCCGCTTTGATACATTTTTTCCTGATTAAAGTCTAGACCTACTTCAGGAAGTAATTCATAATCCATTTCCTGTTCAATGCGGTCTCTCCACCAGATGTTATCTGCTTTGTCAAACTTCAATAGTTTTCTGAACTCATCTACTTTGTAAGTCAAAATTTTGCCTTTTGGCATCCCTTTGTTGTATGTTCCTACACCTATGTAACGTGACATGGCGTTGCGCATAGAACCCAAAGTAAATTTTTGTTCGATGTTTTCGCTTTCGCAAATGATCCCCATGATATCTGGACTACCTAGTGTTGCGATGAAAAAAGGTTCAAACCATTGCAATAGGTAAATGGCGTTTCCATGATCTTTTTCGAATGCTTTGTAGTCCACAATGCGACTGTCTTCTGTAAGTGTGGGTAAAGTGATGTGAAAATGATAAGTTCCATTGTTGAATAACACCAAGTTTTCTTGATTGCTCATAAACATATTAAGTCCTGAGTTATAATCAGGAAAAGTCAGTTTTTCGTTCAAAACAGCCGATTCGTTGATTTTGTCTAGAAAAAGTTTTTTAGTCGCTTTCAATTCTTTAGTCGAATCAACAACAGTTCTGTTCTCAAAATATTTAGTCACAAACTCAATAGAATCTCCGTCAAAATGTACTGATCCCATGGTTTTATCACGCTGCGTGATCATGCTTTGAATGTTGTACGGCTGATTTTGTAAAAATAGCTCCATGATCGATTGTCCTGAATAGTTAGGATTTTCTTGTGGCTCTAGTTTTATCTCAGTTGTTCCATCAGCATTAGTAATAGTTGTAGGTAAGGACACCGTTTTATGCTGGAAATGAATGTCTAGTTTTTCTAAGGAATGACTATTCATCATTCGGCTTACGGTATAATTTTTATCCCATGCAAATCCTTTTTCTAACAAAGGCTGTAAACACTCTGGTTTGTAACATTTAGTATAATCAATGCTGTACTTTTCAAAACCAATTTTTTCTTGTATAAATGCACCAGATACGGTAAGGGATTCTTCAAATTGTAGGTACGTTTCGTTCTCTAATCCGATACCCCAATAGTGTTTTTGTGTCTGATTTTCTTTCATTTATACGAGTGTTGTTTTTAAATGGTTATGTATGTATCTGTATTGCGTTTTGTATTATAGTTTTTGCGACAGCAAAGTTTTAAATGCCATTTTCTTTAGTTTAAAACCGATGGAGTCGTCGTTAAAAATGTTTTTTACTTTTAAATTACAGGAATTTAATTTAAGTCTTAGAAATTTAGTGTTTGTATCGACCGAACTACCGCTAAAAGACTTAATTTTATAAGTAACTTACAAAATCAGTATGGTTTGTAATGTCTTTTATTGCAATGATTTAAGTAGACGAATTGCACAGGAGAACCTTTTGCTATTCTAGTATTTTTCCAGATTGCAAAAGTACTTTATTAAATTGGAATTTACAATAGCTTTTTAGACTAAAAACAACGGAAATGGCAAGAAGTTTTTTGAAGCTGTATTTTTCGAATTAAAAAAGGTTCAAATTGTTGATTTATAGCTAAATGTTTTTCATTTTTCAACGAAAAAATGATAGGATAAAAACCGTTTTATTGCATCATGATACGCTAAGTAACTTGATGGAAAGAAAGAAGCTGATTTTACAAGCTAAAACAGGACTAAAACAATACAAATTAATCGTGGTAATAAAACACAGAATCCGAGTATAACTCATTATTCCACCAGTCTTTTTTTACGGTAGCAAAGTATTTGTAATTTACCTTTCCTGCTTGTGATTGTAAAGGGTACACTACTTGTCCGTTTTCGCGATACGCTTTGTTTTTTGCAGTTTCTGGAACCACAGGAACGATATGTCCTGATAATCCGCGCTGTTTTCTTTTGGCACAAATAATTCCTATGCCTCCATTCGTGTTTACTTTTTCTTGTAGCTCGTCAACATTCAAAATGCGTTTCCATCCAAAACTGTTTCCCCATTTTAAAAACCAATCCAGTAGCGCGCTAGAGTAAATCGTTTGAACAGTATCTCCGTAAACAGGATGTACTTCTTCTCCGTTTAGTATTTTTGTTATAGCGGCATCAGTCCACCATACAGTAGGTAAATACACATTAGTAAAATGGCAGTAATCAAATGAATATACATTGCAATAGGTATCTTCAACCGTTCTTTTGTAGCGTATGTTTTTTGTAACGTCGAGTTTTTCAATTAAACGCTTGATGCTTTCTTTTTTGGTTTCAACCGATGTTTCATCTCGAAAAGGAATGGTTGGGTCAGCCATAGGCTTGTACTTCATCTCAGTTCCATCGAGGCGAGACAAAGGATCAGCCGAAAAAACGACCGGTTTTATTCTGGAATCAGCTACTGTATCAATAGCAGATGTAAGGGTTTCATGCTTCATTTTGGACTCATTTATAAATCAGGTTGCTGCTATTCAGAGCGATATGCTCGTTTTCATAATTTGAGAAGCGTTGCAACCAAAATGGTAATTCAAAAACAACTTATTTAATGCAATAGCACTATGCGTGCAAAGATTGTTTTTATCTAAAAAATAAATGTAATAAAAAAAACGATAGTAGGGTAGTGAATAGTAATTATCTTTAGTAATAGAGTAAAAACTAACAATTTTCTATTTTATGTGAGTATTTCAATTAATGCAGTCAAGATTGTGATTGCAGCGCATAATGGTGTAAAAATAAGACTGTCGTAACGGCTAAAAGTAGTCGTCTTTACCGTTTTAAAGCATCCCACATACTTAAAATCACCTACAGTACGAATCGAAAAAATTATGGCAATTATCCAAAGCCCGTAATTACTTAGCCATGATGGTAAATTAAAAGTGAAGGCTCCAGTTTTTAAGACTACTAATAATCCAAAAGCAAGTAAAATCAAAGCGACAATTAATGTGCTAAAAATAGAAGGTTCAATCATTTTGGTGGTATTATCATCTTTTATAGGTATGGCGGCTGCAGCGCCCCAGTTTCCTCCCAATGCCCAATAAAAGTGGATAAATGATAATGAGAGGAAAATTAAAACTAATGCAATGCCTGCTAATAAGATCATGACTTTTTATGTTTTAATAGTGAATATTGCTTTTGTTCGGTTCAATTTTAGGATGAAGCGTTGTTAAAAGTACTATTTCAAATTGTTGTTAATGTAAGTATTGAACTATTTTTTTGTCTAATTTGTTTCAAAGAACATAATTCTATAAAATCTAGTGATAATTATATAAAAGTTTTGCTATGGTTTTGAAATATTTTTGCCTTGATCAACAACCAAGTTGAATACTAACGAATATAAATACCATAACCATGAAGAAATCTTATTTAACAATCACTTTAATTATAGGCTTATTAGTAACTGCTAATGCGCAAGATGTTGGGGCACATAAATCTAGTGGAGGAATCAAGGGAGGATACAATCTTGCTGCGGTTAATTTTGACGGAAACGGAGAAACGGGTCAGCGTCATGGTTTTCATATCGGTGTGTATGGAGAGTCGTTTATTAGTGAAAGTGTGGCTATCCAACCGGAATTAACGTATTCACAACAAGGGTACGAAATTAAAAATGCGAGTGGAACATTTACCCAAAAATTAGATTATATCAATTTACCGATAATGCTGAAAGTTTATCCTTCTCAGAATTTCTTTTTGGAAGCTGGACCACAAATAGGTTTGGCTATTTCGCATAAAGAGGTTTACGATGGTTTTTTTAGTGCATCACAACAATACGATCCTAACAGTTTTGATTATGGCGTCAATTTTGGAGCTGGCTTTAAAACAAATTCGGGTATGAGTATTGGTGCACGTTATCATTTAGGTTTGGGTGATTTATATGAAAACAATACTGCTCAAAACCGTGTTTGGCAATTCTCTCTAGGATTTGATTTGTAAAATAAAACGTAAATTAAACACTAAACCTGCTCCAGCTATTTATAGGAGCGGGTTTTGTGTTTTTTAAGGTATAAAAAGAAGTTGCAAAAAGAATGATTTTTATACCGACTAAATTCAATATATTTGCTTTTTAATTAAAGAATGTCATGACCGTCACAGAAACGCCAACGCAATTAGAGCAATACTTTCAGCAGTTCCGTAAAAACATCATCGGAATAGATCAAGATTTTTTATCGCCATACGGTGCGCAGCAAATCATCTATACAGATTGGACTGCTAGCGGACGTTTATACCGCCCGATCGAAGAGAAATTGATGAATGATTTTGGCCCTTTTGTAGCAAATACACATACGGAGACTACGGTGTCGGGTACAGCAATGACAAAAGCCTATCACAAGGCGCGTCATATAATCAAGCACCATGTAAACGCTGACGCAAATGATGTTCTAATCACCGATGGAACTGGTATGACAGGGGTTGTTAATAAATTCCAACGCATCTTAGGTTTGAAAGTTCCAGAAAACTTAAAAGATTTTATTACAATCCCGGCCGAGAAAAGACCTATTGTCTTTATTTCACACATGGAGCACCATTCGAATCAAACCTCTTGGTTAGAAACAATTGCTGATGTAGAGGTAATTCCGGCTACGGAGGATGGATTGTTTAGTCTCAAAAATTTAGCTGTATTATTAGATAAATATAAGGAACGTAGTTTTAAGATTGCTTCGATTACTTCTTGTTCGAATGTGACCGGAATTAGAACTCCTTATCATGAGGTGGCTAAATTGATGCATGAAAACAACGGACTTTGTTTCGTGGATTTTGCATGCTCAGGACCCTATGTAGCTATAGATATGCATCCCAAGGATCCAGAAAGTTATTTGGATGCTGTTTTCTTTTCGCCTCACAAATTCCTTGGCGGACCAGGAACTTCGGGAGTTTTAGTTTTTAATAAAAAACTGTATCAAAATGTAGTTCCAGATAATCCTGGTGGAGGAACTGTGTCATGGACTAATCCGTGGGGAAAACATAAGTTTATTGATAATATTGAAGATAGAGAAGATGGTGGAACGCCTGGGTTTTTACAAGTAATCAAAACCGCGCTGGCAATCCAACTGAAAGAAAAAATGGGTATTGAGAATATCCTAAATAGAGAACACGAAATTGTAAATTACATTTTTGGAGAGTTAGGAGCTATCTCGAATATAAAAATTCTAGCAGGACAACACCAGGATAGACTTGGTGTCATTTCTTTCTATGTTGATGATTTACATTTTAATCTAGGTGTGAAATTACTCAATGATAAATTTGGTATACAAACACGTGGTGGTTGTAGTTGTGCCGGTACTTATGGACACTTTTTATTACACGTAGATCAAGAAACTTCAGATAAATTAGTAGATGAAATTAGTCTTGGTGATTTAATAAGAAAACCGGGCTGGATTAGAATGTCTATTCATCCTACTACTACCACCGCTGAGATTGAATTTGTGTGTAGTAGTATTATTGATTTGGCAAAAAATCATAAAAAATGGGCTTTGGATTATGATTATAATCGTGAATCGAATGAGTTTGTACATAAACGTGCACAACCATTAGAAGATGAATTGGTAAAAGAGTGGTTTTCTATATAAATTATTTAAAGGAATAAAGTGCTATGTTGTCTCGCTATGAACTGCAAGACAACATAGAACTACCTATTTTCTCTCTCGCCCAGTCGGGCCTTTTGGTAGACCATTTATCGTATTTTTCTTGTTCGTCATAGGGTTTCTTTAAAACGATATGTAATTCTTCAAGTATCGAATAATCTTCTTTTTCAGCAGCTTCAATGGCTAATTGTGCCATATAATTCCGTAAAACATATTTAGGATTTACAAGATTCATAGCTTGTTTCTTGATGGCATCTGTAGTGTCTTCAGCATTCAAGCGATTAATGTATAATGTAAACCAGTATAACCAACTTTCTTGAACGGCTGTCGTTATCGCTTCGATTTTGTAAAAAGAATCAGTAATAATCGTAAACGCTTTTTCAACAGACTCTTTCTTTTTTACCTGACTTAGTTTTCGAAAAAAGAGCGTCATATCGGTTTCAATTAATTGAAGGTTGTCTGTTAAAATCGCAATAAGTTGGTTGTCTTCTTCTTGTATAGTGCTCAAGCCTAGTTTTTTTCGCATCATGGCTGCATAATCAGCCTCATAAAGTGATTGGTATTCATGTAAAATGGTTTCCAGTGGTGCTGCTTCATCAATTAAAGGAAATAAAGCATTGGCTAATTGGTATAAATTCCACAATACAATTTGGGGTTGGTTCCCAAAACGGTACCTACGGTTTTCCCTGTCAGTAGTGTTAGGTGTCCAGTCTGGGTTGTAGTCTTCAAGCCAGCCGTAAGGGCCATAATCGATTGTTAATCCTAAAATAGACATATTGTCTGTGTTCATCACACCATGTACAAAGCCTACTCGTTGCCAGTGCAAGACCATTTCTCGGCTTTTATTTGCAACAGCATTAAAAAACTGAATATAGCCTTCTTTGTTGGTTTTTAATATTTCAGGGAAATGATGTTTTATAGTGAAATCTGTGATTGATTTTAAAGTTTTTAAATCATTTTGAGATGAAAAGAGTTCAAAATTACCAAAACGAATAAACGAGGGAGCAACTCGGCACACCACAGCACCTTTTTCGTAATCGGGATGACCATCATACATTACATCACGAAGTACGAGGTCTCCTGTAAGCATTAAAGATAAGGAGCGGGTAGTGGGAACGCCTAGGTGAAACATGGCTTCGCTGCATAAATGTTCTCGAATAGAGGAACGCAGTACGGCCATTCCGTCAGCTCTTCGTGAATAAGGAGTCATTCCTGCTCCTTTGAGTTGTAAGGTGTGATTGTGGTTGTTGTGTTCTATTTCGGTTAGAACAATAGCTCTACCGTCGCCCAATTGTCCGGCCCAATTCCCAAATTGATGACCAGCATAGCTCATGGCATAAGGCCTAGTATTGGGTAGGATTTCCTTACCCGAAAACACAGCTGTGAATTCAGGAGTTTCTACCTCCTCAATTGTTAGTCCTATCATTGTAGTTACTTCTTCAGAAAAATGAAGGAGTTTTGGATTGGAAGGGATCTGTGGTATAACATACGAAAAACAGGCATGGCTTACTTGGCGAGTGACATTGGTTTCATCTTTGTCTGCGGGTAATTCCGTGCTAAATCTATTGTTTATCTTTAAATGCATATGTTTCTATTTTAATTTCAAAATTAATCATATTTTAGAAAAACTACCGTTAATTAAAGCTTAATTAAGGTAAAGGATTACCTGTGTAATTCAAATGGTTCGCACAAAATTTTGATTGATAGTCAAAAAATCAAGCAGTATAGTTGTTAATTGTAGATTCAGTTGTGTAATTGGTGGACGGGAAAAAACATTACAGAAAGGAATCTACAGTAATAATATACGCGGGTAGGATGTGAATCTATCAGATTTAGTACATTTACAATTCATTATAAATTAATTGTATGGATTTTATTTTAATTGCAGTAATAGTTGCCAACGTATTGTTTAGCCTAAAAGGTTTTGAAGACCAGTCTTTCTTTAGAAAATATGACTTCCACATGGGTAGTATTCAAGCGGGGGAACAAATCAGGTTGTTTTCGTCGGCTTTTCTACATGCGGATATTGGGCATTTGGCATTTAATATGCTGACTTTATATTTTTTCGCGCCTGTCGTTATCGGTCATTTGGGGGCTTTTTCTTTCATTATAATTTATCTTGGAAGTTTGATGTTCGGAAGTTTGCTAACTATAATTTTTCATAAAAACGAATATAATTACAGAGCCGTTGGCGCTTCGGGTGCAGTGACAGGGGTTTTGTATTCAGCAATATTATTAGAACCTAATATGATGTTAGGTATTTTCTTTATCATACCTGTGCCAGCTTATCTTTTTGGAATATTGTATCTATTGTATTCTATATATGGTATGCGTGCCAAAAATGATAACATTGGACATACGGCTCATTTTGGTGGCGCGATTGGAGGTTTTGTTATCACATTAGTAACTAATCCTCATTTATTAATAGAAAATACATTTATGGTCGTCTTGTTAACCATTCCAATAATTATTTTATTTGTTATGGCAAGAATGGGAAAGTTGTAGTGGCACAATTTTTGAATGATGCTTTAGCAAATAAAACTTTAAAAATTTATTAATATGAAAAAAGTACTAGTAATTCTGGCAGTTGTAATGATGACTACGCTGCAGGCACAAGAGATCAAGCAAGTGGCTCAAATAAGTGTCAATGGAGTAGGAGAGGTTAAAGTGGTGCCAGATCAAGCAACTATAAGTGCAACTGTTGAGACAAAAGGTGTAAATGCTAAGGAGGTAAAAAAAATTAACGACACTCAAGTTGAAGCCGTTTTAAAAATGATCAAGAAGATGAATTTGGCTCCAACGGATTATAAAACGCAGCGTGTAGCCCTAAATCCTCAGTACGATTATGAAAAGAAGAAAACATCATATAATGCCACGCAAACCTTGGAAATTATAGTGCGAGATCTTTCTAAATATGATGAATTAATGGATGGATTGGTAAGTCAGGGAATTAATAAAATAAATAATGTAGAATTTCAGTCGTCAAGTTTAAGTAAATATGAGTCAGAAGCTAGAAAGTTAGCAATGAAAGATGCTAAGATGAAAGCTGAAGATTATGTCTCGGTATTAGGTCAGAAAGTGGGGCGTGCGCTAACGATTTCCGACAACTCACAAAATTACAGACCACAGCCAGTTGTTTATGCGCGTATGATGAAAACAGAAATGAGTGATATGGCAACACCAAGAGAAACAGTTGCGGCCGGCGAAATTAAAATAACGGCGAATGTAAGTGTGAGCTTTCTATTGGAATAGTTAAGTGGGTAACTTGTAGCCAGCTTTGTACTATCGATATACTGTCTTAATCCATCAGGTTTTTTTCAGGAGCTATTTCCTGCTATTCGCTACAATCTACCTCGCCAAAAAGGCTCGGTAGGAT
>NZ_JACRUK010000033.1 GCF_014305155.1 Flavobacterium muglaense | reverse complement strand
AAATCCTATTATAAGCGCTTTTTTAATCTCTAGAAAACGACGTTAATCAAAATATGCGTAGTTTTTCAGTGCCCTCAAGTAGATAGCCCCTTTTTTTTATCCGCGACGGGAGCGTCCGACACTTATTATTGTGACAATATGGTAGGGATTTTTCTTCCCTGCCATATTGTTGCAATAATTGCCTGTGGCGGAACATAAACGAATAGCGGGGGGCTCAGGTGCAACCGCTGGCGACGGGGCTAAGCGGTATATACTTTTAGCCCCGTTGCTAGTGGTTTTTTTGCACCGTGGTAGGGCAGGCCCCCCGCTATACCTATTGTGCCACTAATGGTAAAATCGGATTTTGTTTTTAACAAAAAGTGCAATGGAAAAAGAATGTTGGGGGGTTCGGGGGAGCCACCCCCGACACACGCATATCGACAAAGATTGGTAAGCGGTTCGGGAATTCTGATGCGAAGCGAAGGCGACGGAGCGAAGCGGAGTTTTTAAGGCGTTAGCCGTAAATATTTAAAACTCAATGTTATTGTTTTTGGGTTGCTTTTTCTGCAACTGAAAACAATATTATTGAATCCGAATTCTTTTATTTTTTTATGTGTGTGGCAATTTTTCTTTGCCACACTTATAAAAAACACTAAAAATAAATCCTATCTTTTTTTATTTACTTAATGATTTCGATATAAGTGATTTGTCCTGAATAAGTGATGTTTTGAGATTTACAAGTTTTAATTTTTGCTAATTGATTTTTATATTCTGGAATCATCAAATTAGTTTTTATGTGATAATTTGAAATTTTATTTTCGAGTTCAATTATATTTTTCTTGATTTCGTTTAGTTCGTAATTCGATAGTTTAGATTGTAATTTATTTTTTTGCTGTTGTAATTCATCCAGTGATAAATAATAGTTTTTGTTATCGTTTATTAGTTGGTTTTCTTCGCTTTTAAGCTTTAATTCCAATTCCGCAATCCTTTTTTGTTTGTTTGATAAAATTGTATCTTGAATGTGCGATTTAAAAGCCAAATTGTATTTATTCTCAATCTCAAATTTTTTCTTTAATTCTAAAGGATTATTTATCAATGAAGTTGCAAAGCTGGAGTAAATTGTTGCATTTGCTATAAATTTTCTTTTTATCAAATTATTTAGTTGTTCCTCAGTAAAATCAGTTATTTCAATTTTATTTTCGTGGATTTTATGATTTGTTTTTGTGGTTTTCAGCAATTTTATTTTAAGTCCCGGAGTGTCTTTTTTTAACGCTAAAACTTTATCTTGAGATAAAATATAAATTTCACTTTCAGAAGCTTGTATATAAGTTCCTTTTCCTTTGTATTTGGTTTGGTAAATGTTGTAATCGTAATCTATATTTAGAACGTTTGGAGATTTTTTATATTCTTTTATTTGGTGTTTTACATCATTGAAATTATTGTTTATTGTGGACCAAAAACCATTTGCAAATAAATCCTGCATAAAGAAAGTAAGAAAACAAAAAATAAATAAAATGATTCCTTCTTGACGAATATTTCCGCTTCTTATTCTCATTTCGGGATTGGCTGGTAAAACACAAGGATTTTTATAAAACGGATAAAATAAAGGAATTCCTTGAAGTGTAACCATATCAAAAATCAAATGAGAAAGAACAGAAAAAAATAAAATAATCGAAATGCTGTAATCGGCTCTAAAATTCTTTTCTATAAAAACACTCAAAAGACAAATTCCGATTAAAAAAAACACTGAATGTGTAATAGTTCTATGACCATAATTTACAGATAACCATTTAGCAATAGGATAAAAAGCTTTTCCAATCCAACTCTTAGTATGATCTATATCGGGCAATAAAGAACCAAATAACGTAGCTGTAATAAATATAGGATTCGCAAAAATATTCACTGAAAAAAAACTACAAAATAAACCTGTAAATACTATTCCTCCAGTTAAATGATTTGGTGCAGTCATAAGATTATGTATTGAATTTCTATGTTTTTAAATATTATTTTTTTGGTATTATTCTTAAGTTTTATAACTTTTTTATTGTCTAAATCTTCAATTAATTCTACAGTTCCAAAAGCGATTGTTTTACCATTTCTAGTATTTATCAATTTTACGTTTTCATTTATTAAAGATTCTAAATTCATTAGTGATTTTCTTCATATAATTCGTCAAATGCTTCTTGTCTTTTATCATTTTCAGATTCTTGATGTTTATTATTTACAGTTGATTTTTGACTATTACAACTATTTACAATCATTGCTATTATTACGACTATTATATATTTACTTCTCATTATTTATGTACTATTATTATTTGATTATTCTTTGTTAAGTCTTACTATTACTCACTTTGTATTATTTATTGACTATTATTTACTATTTATTTATGAGATACTATTATTTGATTATTATTTATTGAGTTTTATTATTATTTATTCTTACAATTATTTATTATTATTCTTACTTATTTACTTACTATTTACTATGTAATATACTTATATACGGAAAGGCGCGCACCCGACAAAATAAAGATAATGACGGGTTTGGAAATGTGCCAAAACCCGACAAAGTTTTACAAAAACTTCCTTTTGAAGTTCGCCATCAGCGGGCGCACCAAAAAAAGCAAAATCATAGCCATTGAACCGATGAACCGCAGGGCAGGTTCGTCCATTTCCCGCGAGAGGAAACGGAGCGAAGTAAGCAAGCCCAAAGACACCAAAATTATCCAAGTCATATCGATTTCGGGCAATGCGCCAGAATGGCGAATTTCCCTAATTGTTTGAGTATCCAAAAAAGGTTCTTTTTTGTATCGATTGATTAATTCAGAGATTGCCCGTGGGTTTCCCACGGTTTGATCATAAATATGATTCCAAAACAATTCCTTGTTTTGGACATCCAAATTATTAGCCAATTGATTTATCAATAAAAACGATTCGCGACGGTTCAAATTTTTCAATTCGACTTTCTCGAAATTCCAAATAAATGAAGTATTCACGGCTTTTACTTCACGTGCGCCCGCCACGATTATAAAAGTATCTTTTAATCGTTCGATTACTTTTTTAGCCGTAGGCGTGATGTTTGTAATATCATCGATAATCAAACAATATTCCAGCGGTTTAACCGCTGAAATAATGGTTTCACAAAGATTGATTGTATTTTCTCTTTGTATTTTTTTATTGATTTCATCGGTTGTAAAATCTTTCCACAACATAGCTAGAACGGTTTCTTTTTCCTTGAAAAGGAAAAGCAATATTTGCGCTAATGATTTCTTGATATTTTCGGTGTCATCCAAGCGAAGTATTTTTTTATCCGTGGTAATGTTTTTAAGCAAATGCGATTTGCCAACGCCAATATTTCCAATCAAAAGCGTATTTATGTTTTTATTGATATTGGTGTTTAAGTTCATCAATTCGGGATTCCTCCCGATTGTAAAATACGATTCCGTAAAATCAATATTTATGATTTTATCTAGTGGTTTTGGCACAAGAAAATTATATAATTTTTGATACCATTTAAGAGGCGAAGCCGTAACCGCATTAACCCGATTTCTTAATTCTTCCGTGGGAATTTCGGCATAAATCAAAGTAGTATTATAGTTCGTGTGTCCTAACATTTCTTTGATTTCTGCAAGCGAAGTGCCAGCAGATAAATGATGAGTTGCAAACGAATGCCGTAAGGCGTGCGGATGCAAATTTGGAATATTTGTTTTTTTTGCTGATTAGGTTAATCGCTTCCCACATTGTTTTTCTGGACAAATGTTTTCCTGCAAGCGATGGAGAAGGAAATAAATAAGAATCTGATTCAATTGAGATTTTGGCATTTGCCAAATAATCCGCAATAGCTTGGTACAAGCGGTTTGAAATTGGAATAGTGCGCAAATGTTTTGCACCTCTTTTTTTTGCTGATTGTATTGTTAGCGTTCGATTTTTGAAATCAAAATTTTTACATTTTATACTGCAAGCTTCGGAAATTCTCAAACCCGCATCCAGCATTAACAGTACGATAACACGATGTTTGATATATTTTATTGACTCTAGCATTTGCAAAGATTCTTCTTTGCTGATGTAATTAAATTGTTTGACTAACATAGGCGTGTAAATTTGATTATCTACGGTTTTTTATGGAGCGAGCGGTGTGCCAGCGGGTGCCAGCCACCAACCCCGATAGGGGCGCTTGCGTTTGGCTGGTTCCCGATGGTACACCCGAGTGGAATTTTTATTTTTTTTCCGAAATGAAATTAACGTTTTTGTACGGAATATCAGTAGGATTTGTTTTTTTGAGATACAAATAATGTTTGATTGTAGATTTCAAAAGTGGCTCTAATTCATCCATAGTTTTATTCATATCAAAATCACGAAATTCAAATTCATTTGAACTCAAAAAGAAATTAATGATTAAAGAATTGATTGCATTTTTCATAGTTTTCTATTTTTAAATTTCTCAAAAGTGCTAAAACATCTTACCATCTTACCCAGCCCAGTGATAGCTGGGCGGGTAAGATAAAAAAGCATCTTTTTTCATCTTACCCATCTTACCCAAATGTTAAAATTTTAACATTTGTCTTTTGGGTAACTTCGGGTAACTTATGGGTAACTTTTATTTTAAGTATCTTACCCAGTCTAAACCCTTATAAAATATAGTATTTATATAGATTGGGTAAGATGGGTAACTTATTTCACTATATTTCATATTTATTTTTTTACTGGAAATTGATTTAAACCAAAAAAACGCCATTTGCGATGCAAGTTTGACCTTTTGGCCATTGGATTTCTAACGATTCAATTTTGAATGATGGTTTATGATTTCCAAAAACTATAACGCTTCCAATTGGTGGATATGCTTTGATTTCTAAATGACAATCATTTTCCGAATTTGGATTTTGAGTATCAAAACAAAAAAGATTGATAATTTGATTTTCGTGTATTTCTTCGAATTTATCTAAGAAAAAATTCTTTGTTTTTTTCTTCATAATTAGTTTTGTTTTAATTCGATTTCAGTTTGCAAAACTGGTTCTACAGCTGGTTTAATATTTGGAATATGTGGGCTATCGGGTTTGTGAAAACTTCCTTCACGTAATGTATTATAATTACTTTCTTCATAAAGCGGTTTTGGGTGTAACCAATACCCGTAAACGCCTGTTTCTTTTGCCTTTTCATAACCCAAAGAATGCATTGCACGCCCAACGGCTACAGCATTGACATTAACGCCCAAAGGGCGCAAATAAACTAGTATATCAGTACTGGTAAAGTGTTTTCCTTGACCAAATTGGGCTTTTTCAAAATAACGCCCGATTAATTCCTGTTCGATTGAAAGTTGTTTGAATTTGGCGTTGCGTTTTTCGTTGTTTTCAATTTCTTCTTTTGACAAATCCCATTGATTGCGGTTTGTGGTAGATTTCCATAAGGCGTAAGCCTGAGCCCAAACAAAATCAACATTGCAATGTTTTGAGTAATCCCAATTAATGCCTTTAATATTAAAACACAACCAACGAACTGAGCCAGTTTCGTCAGCTAAAAAGCTTTGTTCGTTCGTAGAACCAACGAAAGAACAACGGCGCAATAAATTAGCTTCATTACGACCAAAAGGCACACGAATATTAATATTTTTCATAGAAAACAACGCTTTTAATTGCTTTGTATCTTGTTTATTTAAACTCGCTAATTCGTCAATATTTATCATAAAATTTCGTGCAAGCGAAATAATACCGTCTTTATCGGTTGTAATTCTATCGGTATAATATGCAGAAAGAGGGGCGGGGCTTAACCAGTTCCAAAACGAGGTTTTACCGTCGTTTTGATTAGAAACTAAAACCAAAGCTTGTTTATTAAAAAAGTGGTCATCCATTGCACAAAACACGGAACGAACGAGCCATTTTTTAAAATGGTATTCAAAAGCTGTAGCATCAAAAGCCAAAACATATTTTGCGAGGTTTGCAATGTGATCCGTTTGACCGTCCCATTTTGGGAGATTTTCAAAGTAATTATTTCATATTTATTTTTTTACTGGAAATTGATTTAAACCAAAAAAACGCCATTTGCGATGCAAGTTTGACCTTTTGGCCATTGGATTTCTAACGATTCAATTTTGAATGATGGTTTATGATTTCCAAAAACTATAACGCTTCCAATTGGTGGATATGCTTTGATTTCTAAATGACAATCATTTTCCGAATTTGGATTTTGAGTATCAAAACAAAAAAGATTGATAATTTGATTTTCGTGTATTTCTTCGAATTTATCTAAGAAAAAATTCTTTGTTTTTTTCTTCATAATTAGTTTTGTTTTAATTCGATTTCAGTTTGCAAAACTGGTTCTACAGCTGGTTTAATATTTGGAATATGTGGGCTATCGGGTTTGTGAAAACTTCCTTCACGTAATGTATTATAATTACTTTCTTCATAAAGCGGTTTTGGGTGTAACCAATACCCGTAAACGCCTGTTTCTTTTGCCTTTTCATAACCCAAAGAATGCATTGCACGCCCAACGGCTACAGCATTGACATTAACGCCCAAAGGGCGCAAATAAACTAGTATATCAGTACTGGTAAAGTGTTTTCCTTGACCAAATTGGGCTTTTTCAAAATAACGCCCGATTAATTCCTGTTCGATTGAAAGTTGTTTGAATTTGGCGTTGCGTTTTTCGTTGTTTTCAATTTCTTCTTTTGACAAATCCCATTGATTGCGGTTTGTGGTAGATTTCCATAAGGCGTAAGCCTGAGCCCAAACAAAATCAACATTGCAATGTTTTGAGTAATCCCAATTAATGCCTTTAATATTAAAACACAACCAACGAACTGAGCCAGTTTCGTCAGCTAAAAAGCTTTGTTCGTTCGTAGAACCAACGAAAGAACAACGGCGCAATAAATTAGCTTCATTACGACCAAAAGGCACACGAATATTAATATTTTTCATAGAAAACAACGCTTTTAATTGCTTTGTATCTTGTTTATTTAAACTCGCTAATTCGTCAATATTTATCATAAAATTTCGTGCAAGCGAAATAATACCGTCTTTATCGGTTGTAATTCTATCGGTATAATATGCAGAAAGAGGGGCGGGGCTTAACCAGTTCCAAAACGAGGTTTTACCGTCGTTTTGATTAGAAACTAAAACCAAAGCTTGTTTATTAAAAAAGTGGTCATCCATTGCACAAAACACGGAACGAACGAGCCATTTTTTAAAATGGTATTCAAAAGCTGTAGCATCAAAAGCCAAAACATATTTTGCGAGGTTTGCAATGTGATCCGTTTGACCGTCCCATTTTGGGAGATTTTCAAAGTAATTTTGAATAGGATTGAAGTCTTTGCAAAAGTCAGATTTCAAAATAGCGGAAAGATTTCCAATTGAAATTTTAATCCCGTGTTTTTGCAAATCCAAGTATAAATTATTCTCGTTTAATTCTTTCCAAACATCGGAATTAAGCGGAGCGATTTCGACAAACATTTTAATTTGATTGTAACGGAACTTGTATTTATTACTTATAAAATCTTCGGTTTGATGGAATATAGAATATATTTCCTTTGATTTATCAACGCTGGAAGCGGTGACATTATCAATCAATTTTTGAAAATCAGCTTTGTTATTTGTCTTAAAAAAATCGGCAACATCATTTATATCATCTGGTAAAACAATTTCTTTAACGTCATATTTCGCACCAATTTTTTTACGTGCATTTATGCCAGCTTCGTCATTATCGTAGCAAATAAAAATATTTTTATTGCCCAAAGATTTCATTTGTTCGGGCGTAATATTGTGATTTTCGGAACGAAAAGAAACGGCGTTAAAGCCGTTTGCATTAAGGATTTAACAATCCTTTTTGCCCGCACAAATAATAATAAATTCCGCTTTAGGATTTAATTGCTCAAAGCCGAAAATATCGCCAGAGCGAAATTTATTGAGAAAGAATTTAGTTGCTTTTTCCTGTTGTGGAATATAGATTTCGGCTACAGAATCGTTTAATTTATAGGCGAAGCCTAGAACTCCAGTAAACAATTTAAGCTTTGAAATTTCCTCTTTTTTGGAGTTGTAAAACTCAAATTTATCCAGTGCAAAAACATTGTATTTTTTAAGTATTTCCTGTGATACATTCCAGTTACTTTGCGAAAAATAATCTAAATGAGCCGTTTCAAATTTCTTTGTAGCAAAAGAAAAATGAGTGTCATTTATTTCAGTATTTGGGGCGGGATTTAATTCGGGACCAGGATCCGCAATATTTTTTCTTTTTTGATGTTCCGGAATAGGTTTTGTAAAATCGAAAGCGGGGAATTCCTTTGTGATTTCGCTTAAAACATCGTGAAAATTGCTTTTGCAATCAATGTTTTTGAGATCAGCTACAAACTGGAAGCAATCGCCTTGTTTTCCTGTAGAATTGCATTTAAAAGTATTATTTGCATATAATTTAAAGCTTGCTTTTTTATCCTTTGAAAAAGGCGAGGAAATGTTTCCTTTGGGAACATACGAGAGCTTTAAGAATGCTAAAAATATTTGTTGTTCGGATATTACTGATAATATTGTATTTTTGTCCATATAAAATAAATTTATTGATTAGTCAGATTAATTGATAAATACTCAAGTTCCTGTCGAAAGCAGGAACTTTTTATTTTTACTTCAAATTGTTTCATTTTGGTTATTAAATTTTTGCGCTTCGCAAAAAGCAAAAGATTAATTTTTTGATAATCATTTTGCACATTTAACCACATTTCTAGGGTTATTTTGTTGTTTTCATACTGGCTTTTTTTAAGGTTAAAAATTTCCTTTGCTAGTGTGGTATTTTCTAGCTCTAGACGTAAAATCTCGAATGTATTTAGGATTAATTCGTATTCATTAGAAAGGTTTTCCAAAGTTTTATTTTTCGCATCAAGAAGCTGAAATTTTAGCTTTTCGGCTTCAATTTCATTGCGTTTTTTGGTTTGAAAATAATTTGAAAAATTAGAGAAATTTATGCCGACACCGAAAGAATTATCAATTTGAAATTAATAACGCTGTCAATTTTCTGAATCTCAATTTTCGTGTAGTTTTTGAAAATTGTATCGGAAGTTTGCGCAAAAGAGTGATAATTTAAAATAGCAAATGTGAATGTAAAATATAAAGTAGGAAATCCGCCAACCTTTGAATTACAAATGGATTGCTGTATTTTTGAACTATAATTTATATTATGTAAAATAGAAATAATAAGAAGAACACTATCTATAATCTGTTAGCGATCATTACACTACAACACTGCATTATCTATCCTCACATAAAGATTGTATAACATCTTTAAATCTTAATAGGAATACAGACCAACTTACATTTAAAATTATTAATTTTGCTTCAGTAAAATTTATAACGCTATGAACACAATTGCCAATCATATTGCTGATTTTTTAAGAGAATATGTACCATTCAACAACTTGACTTTTGAGGAGTTGTCTACAATTGCTACGAACATTAGAGTTATAAATTTAGAAATTAATAAAACACTGTTTCAAATTGACGATTCATTGCATGATAGCTTTTATGTTGTCGCTTCTGGTTTGATTAATTTAACTGTTATTACAGATGCCGAAGAACGAATTTTAAATAAATGTCACAAAGGTTCCATATTTGGCTTGCGACCTTTTTTTGAAAAAAACAACTATATAATGACGGCTCGTGCACGTGAAGAAAGCGTTATTTACGCCATTCCTATCGCTGTTTTTCGTCCTTTTGTTGCAAATAATACTGAGGTTCTCAATTTTTTATTGGACAATTTTGCAGTAAATACTCGTAATTCAAAGTCGAATAAAAATGTGCATAGCAACCTTATTTCTGATACTGTTGCTTATTCCGGTCAACAATCTGAAATGCAATATTTTCAAAGTTTATCATACAACAATAGTCCTGTAATTGTAACTACAGCAACAATAGTGAAAGATGTTGCCCAACTAATGGCCGAAGCCCGAACGACTAGTGCAATTATTAGTGCAAACAATTTGCCTATCGGAATTGTAACTGATAAAGACATGTCTTCAAAGATTGCAACAGGTCAATTCGCAATTACTGTTCCAGTTAAGAGCGTTATGGTGTCACCCGTTATCACTGTTTTAGAAAATGTTTCATTAGCTGAAGCGCAACTATTAATGCTGAAAAATAATGTTACGCACCTCTGCGTTACAACGGATGGATCTGATAATTCGGAGGTTAAAGGCGTGATTTCAGAACATGATTTGGTTGTTGCTCAAGCTAATAACCCAGGCGTTTTATTAAAAGAAATTAAACATTCACATACTGCTTTAGATTTAAAACTTATTCGAACAAGACTTGCTGATTTGATTCAAATGTCTATTCAAAAAAATATTCCTCTTACACATGTTTCAAATATTGCTAGTGAAATCAATTTTGCTATCATTAAACGTGCTGTCGAAATTACTCTTTTGAAAATTGGCTCCGCTCCTGCTCGATTTGCTTGGTTAAGCATTGGTAGTCAAGGACGTAAAGAGCAATTACTACCTACGGATCAAGATAGTATTCTCATTTTTGAAGATGTTGAACCTGAAAAATACCGTGAAGTCAAAGACTATTTCCTTAATCTAGGTGAAAAAACAACTTTGATATTACAAGAGGTAGGTTATGAACTTTGCCCAAATGGACATATGGCTAGCAACAGACTTTGGTGTAAGTCACTGACAGATTGGACCAAACAATATAATAATTGGATCAATACTCCTGGTGAAAACAACAATGATTTGAGTAGCATCTTTTTTGATTATGAAATCGTTTATGGTGAACAAAAAATTGAAGACACCATTAATGAAATTATATTCAAAAATGTCACTAACAACACACTGTTTTTTGATTTCTTGGGTAACGATGCGCTGCGTAAAAATGCTCCATTAACTTTTTTCAAAAAATTTAATGTTGAAGAAGAAGGCCCGTATAAAGATAAGTTCGATATAAAAACCCGTGCCTTGATGCCATTAATAGATGGTGCTCGACTATTTACATTAAGTCATAATATTAAAGGAATTAATAATACCTACATTCGTTTCAAGCAACTGGCCATAACATTACCAAAATATGCTGAAATATTCTTAGAATGTGCTGAAGCTTTTTTAGTACTTTCAAAATTCAGAGCTTTGGAAGGCTTAAAAAATGATAATTCAGGTCAATATATCAATTTAGATGAATTGTCAAAAACAGATAAAGAAAAATTAAAAAATGCACTTGCTCCAATGAAAGAATTGGAAGACTTAATTAAAGACACTTTTCAACTGACTCAATTTTCATAAATATGCTGGACTGGCTTAAAAACATAAATAAAGATTATCCTGAATTTTGGAAAACCTATTTGTCTAAATTTGATAAAAAATCAAAAAGATATGTGGTTCTATCTACTGAAACCTCTGGATTAAACCTTCATCTAGATGTCATTTTTTCAATTAGTGCATTTGCAGTTGTTGATGACAATATCCTGATAGGAGACAATTTTGAAACGATCTTATTGCAGTACAAGTACTTTCACGAAAATAAAATTTTTAATGAATTCATTTTGGAAAGTAAAATGCCTAAACAAGGCGAAACAGAAGCTATTACTAACTTTATAGAATACCTTGGTAATGCAGTAATCGTTGGTCATCACGTAGATTTTGATGTCGAAATGATCAACATTGCTTTGGAAAAAATGGGATGTGGCCGTTTGAAAAATGAAGCACTAGATATTGATATTATGTATCGAAAGTTAAACGACATCACCGATAAGGATTTTTCATTGGATGAATTATCGGATGCTTTTAAAATTCCGGTAAGTGATAGAAACTCCTCTGCTCATGAGGCATATCGTATCGCATTACTTTTTCTTAAATTAAAATCGAGATTAGGTCTAAAATAAAACCAACGCAATACAGGCACTAAACCTGCCGTGATGACTTTTAGACACGATGTTTTCATCGGTAGTTGTACTGTTTTGTACATAAGGAAAACCATCTCTTTTATATATTAAATAGTCGTCTTTTATAAAATTAATTTTATCAAAATACAATGCCTCAACGGTTGCTATGGTATGAATTTTATCATTATCAATAGTTGTTTTTGTATAGTAGATTTCGTTCTTATACTGTACTTGTCCACAATTTTCATTGGTATAAATGCATTCAAACTGTGTAGGATTGAAAGCTCTAATTCGTGTCTGTCTATTGAATATCTTGTAAGCAGCTTCCTTCCTACTCCATAAATTCCAGATTATAACATCTTGATTTTCTGCTAAATGAATTAAATTTTGTTCGTGAATTGTAAAAAGTTTACCTAAATAACGAGCCCGTTTCCAATTGCTTTCTTTTTTGGCTAAAGCCAAATCCACAATATCATTCCCTATCATTTCTCTGCTAATTTAGCTTCGATAATATCTAATGTTGCTTTAACGGTTAGCATTTTTTCCATTGATTCATTATCAATATGAATTTCAAAAGCATCTTCGACATCTAAAATTATATCCACAAGATTGGCTGAATTGATGTTTAAATCTACTATAAAATCAGTGTTTTCATTCAATGATTCAAACGCTTCTTGATTATTGACAAATGGTTTAATGATGCTTTTTAGCTTTGTAATCGTTTCTTCTTTATTCATTATAATTATTTTATGTGGTATATTTTTTAAAAATTATACAGCCATTAACATCTCCAAAACCAAAGCTTGCTTTGGCAATTATGTTAATATCCGTTGAAATTAATTTTTGAGGTATTCTTGATGCATCAATTAAGGCTGTAATCTCAGGATGCAAGTCCGTACAGTTTATATTTGGAAAAATAAATCCCTGTTGCAATTGCAATATGGTAGCTACAGCTTCAATACTTCCCGCAGCTGACAAACAATGCCCTACCATTGATTTTAAGGAATTGATATACGGAAAATCCGTACCTGTTCGGCCTAATGCCGCTGTCCAATTTTGGATTTCTAAACTGTCTTTTGAAGTTGCTGTTAAGTGCCCGTTAATTGCATCTATATCATGTGCATCAATTCTTGCATTTTGAATGGCATTAGTAATACATTTTTTAACTGCTACTGGGTTTGGAGCGGTCATTGTTCCTTCACCACGTTGTCCTCCAGAGTTGATATTTCCACCGAGAATTTCTGCATAAATTTTAGCTCCACGATTCAAAGCTGTTTCTAGATCTTCAATCACCAATGCCCCTGCTCCACTTCCTGGTACAAAACCTGAGGCCGTTGCACTCATGGGGCGTGAACCTGACTCTGGATCATTATTGTGCTTAAAAGTACAAACACGCATCGCATCAAATCCTCCCCAAATATAGGGTCCAGAATCACTCGTACTTCCTGCTAAAATTCTTTTGGCCTGCCCTGACTTTATTCGATCAAAAGCCATCATGATACTTTCGGTACCTGTTGTACAAGCAGAAGAATTAGTAGTTACCTGATTTCCTAATCCCAATTTCCCGCCTAAGTAAGCACTTATTCCGCTGTTCATGGTTTGTGCAACTGCTGTACTTCCTAATCTTCGAGTTTGTAGATCATCAATTTTATAGATGCTTTCGCGAAATTTTTCAATTCCAGATGTTCCTGTTCCAAAAATAGTTCCGCTATCCCAATCTGGGTATTCCTTTGTTTCAATTGTTAATCCAGCATCTTGCCAAGCATCTAAACCTGCTATCACACCATATAAAATTCCGGTCGAATTAAAATTTCGCAACTCCAATTCCGTGAAATAATTCAACGATAATTCGGTGGAAATCTCAGGCTTACCGGAAATCTGACAAGAAAATTGCAAGCGTTCTAAGTCGGGATCTTTTTTGATTCCCGAGACACCATTTTTTATAGCATGTGTAAACGCCTCAAGTCCTACTCCATTTGGAGCAACGACGCCTAAACCTGTAATAACAACTCTCCTACTCATTTTCTTCCGTTTTTATTTTCTATCAAAAGCTAAATTACTTGCTTTCTAGTAGTAATCATACCAGCTATTTCACCTTGACAAACTAATTCGTTTAAGCTATTTTTCATACTAACTTTGCATTTCAATTTTCCAAAGCGGAAGTATATTTTTTCTGAAAAAACACGAACCTTTTCATTTGGAAAAACTGGTTTTATAAAATCAATATCAGTTGATGTTAAAGCAATTGAAATATCATAATTAAAGCTATTGTTTAACAAATAGATTCCCAAGCATACCACTCCAATTTGAGCCATTGTTTCGGTTAAAATAACTCCAGGTGTTACAGGATAATCCTTAAAATGACCTTTATAAAATTCTAGATTTTCATCAAAAGTAAAACTACCCTCCACTCTATTTTCATCGATGTTTAAGAGTTCATCAACGAATAAAAAAGGCTTCGAATATGGAAGATGCGCTATTATTTCTTGATGTGTCATTTATATACTTTTAAAATTGTAATAAAATACGCTGTGCTGAAAACCCCGGTCCAAAACTCAACATCAAGCCTTTTTCACCTTTGACAGGTTTCTTATCCATGAACCTTTCTAAAACATACAAAACGGTAACACTAGACATATTGCCATACAAGCGTAAAACTTCTTTTGTGTCATCGATATTTTTACCTAAAGTAGAAAATAATGCTTCTACAGTTTGCACAATTTTCTTACCACCAGGATGAAAAATTAAATGATCAATATCTGTAATATTTAAATTATTTTTCTCTAAAAAAGGATGAATAATTGCTGGGAAATGGGATGCAATAGTATTGGGAACTTCGATATCTAAGACCATTTGCAAACCTGAATTTGTTAGTTTAAACCCCATCATATGTTCATTATCATAAAAATGATACATTTCTTCGGCGAGTATTTCGGGACCTTCGTCCTCCTCATGGGAAGAAAGCAAAACACAAGCAGCACCATCACCAAAAATAGCCGCACTTACAATATTAGCCATAGAAAAGTCATCCAATTGAAAAGTAGCCGTTGGACTCTCTACAGCAATAACAGCAGCTCGTTTTCCTGGATTTGCTTTTAGAAAATTTTTAGCGTAAATAATTCCCGAAACTCCTGCCGCACACCCCATTTCAGTTACAGGCAGACGTACAATATCCTGACGCAATTGTAATTTATTAATTAAATAGGCATCCAGAGAAGGAATCATAATTCCAGTACAGCTCACAGTAATAATGTAATCCAAATCAGTTGGTTTCCAACTTGATTTTAATAAAGCTTTTTCAAGCACTTTCTCACCTAAATCGATTACTTCACGCACATAGATGTCGTTGCGTTCTTCAAATGAAGTCTTGGTAAAAACTTCGATAGGATCCATGATGGAATACCTTTTATCCACTGCAGCTCCTTCAAATATTTTTTTTACTTTTCGAATAAAACGATCCTCTTGCCCAGATAACCAACTATCTAGAAAAGGCATTATTTCCTCGGTAGTTCTTGAATATTTGGGTAATTGTTTTGAAACACTACTTATTTTAGCACTCATATTTTTGAAATTATCCATTCGTATCGAAAAGCCCAACGCCAATGAATGGTGAAATTTTTAAATTTTAGCTCATTCGAAAATCGCATTAGATCGGCTCTTTTAAAACCTCTTAATATTGACGTTAATCCATCTTCTCTTGACATATCATTCAACCTAAAAACCATGCAAACCAACTGAAACAAACGATAAGCAAGGCTACTTCTATGTAAATCATTTATTACTACACCTAGTTTTGCATTAGTATAAAAGGTATTCATTATATTCAATATTTCCTCTTCTTTAAAATGATGTAATGTCAATGTGCACAGGACTATATCATACTTTAGCTCACTAAATTTTTTATCAAAAATATCTTCTGAACGATAACTAATATTGGGATATTTTATTGATAAGTCCATCGCATGATTAATGGTAAATTGATTGGCATCAATTCCAATTAGCTTAAGCTTTAAATTATTTTTCATACCATATTCTGCAAGCGTACGTAGCATATCTCCATTACCACAACCAACATCAACTATTGTTATTTCCTCATGAATTTGTTTTTGTACTAACAAACGCTTGACTCCTTGTAAAGTTAGCTTGTTTCCTCCTAACTGCTGATTAATATTAGAAATTTGTCCCAAAGTTGTTATTAAAACATGTCCTTCGATGGTAAAATCATCCATAACCTCTTCCTTATCTGTTCTATATTTGGTACTTATAAACATTTAGTTCTTTTATATAATGAGCTTGCCATGTGTTTTTTTTATTATAATTGGTAACAAAAAGGGAAATAAGACTAAGGTACGTAAAATAAAAGAAGACAGTTTTTGCTTTCGCAAAATGGCTGATAAAAACCGTCCCGCTTGGAGTCTTGACCTAAAGTTTGTATTCCATTCAATCTTATATATTTTTTCTAATTCGCCTCTAGTTTTGATAGTTCCATTTTGATATTGACACACTAAGTCTGATGCAATTTTTGCACTGTGTATTGCCATCGCCATTCCATTACCACATAAGGGATGTATTAATCCAGCACTATCTCCAATCATAAGAACATGATTTTCGATAGTTTTCTTTTTTCGAAAAGAAATCTGACCTATCGTTAATGGCTTATCAAAAATAGCAGTACTTGATTCAAAAATAGATTTTAAAAACGGATTTTTATATAGAATATCCACCTGATAATCGGCTATGTTTTTATATTTTTTAAACGAATCATAATCACATAAATAACAAATGTTAATTTGATCATTTTCAACTTTTGAAACACCACAATAACCACCTTCAAAATTATGCAATCCTACTACATCATCTGTAAAATCACCATAATAATGTCCTTTTACCGCGAGCCAAGATGACTTCTTTTTGAAAAAACTTCTGTCCATCCTTTGATCCATTGAGGATCGCTTCCCAAAAGCTCCTAATACAATCTTCGATTTAAAATACCCACTGTTTTCCGTACTAACAGTAAATTGTTCATTTTTAAAAATAATATCGGTAACAGTATCTTTAATAACTATGGTTCCGTTAGCAATGGTTTTTTTATAAAGTAATTCATCTAAGGCGTACCTGCTAAGACCAAAACCACCTAAAGGCAATTTACAAGTAATTAGCCTCCCTGTCGATGTAGAAAATTCTAAATTTTTAATAGCCGTTGGATTCAAATCTGAAAGACTTATATCCAGCCATTTATAATATCCCAAAACTTCATTTGATATATATTCTCCGCAAACTTTATGCTTCGGGAAATCATTTTTTTCGATTACAACAACACTAAACCCTAGTTTTGACAAATGAATAGCTGCAGTTAATCCCGCTAGTCCACCTCCCACAATTATAACAGCTGAATCTATTTTCATATAGTATAAAATTAGGTTATTTCTTCGAATGAAGCTGTTTTTTAGTCTAAAAAAAAAAAGCTGCTTCAAGTTTTGAAGCAGCTTTTAACAATCTGTATTAAATAATTATTATTTACTTTCCTTTACAATCTCATCAATAATTTCAGGGTTTAGTAAAGTCGACATATCTCCGAAATTGGCATAATCACCAGCAGCAATTTTTCTTAAAATTCTACGCATGATTTTTCCCGAACGGGTCTTTGGTAAACCGGAAACAAACTGTATTTTATCTAGTTTTGCAATTGGCCCTACGTGATCAGAAATATGTTGATTGATTTCTTTGAATAAATTTTCTTTATTTCTAATTTCACCTGATTCTTTTAAAATCACATATCCATACAATGCATTTCCTTTTACATCGTGTGGGAAGCCAACAATAGCACTCTCTGCAACCGCTGGATGTTCATTTATCGCATCTTCGATCGGAGCAGTTCCTAAGTTATGACCTGAAACAATCACGACATCATCAACACGACCTGTAATTCTATAATACCCCACTTCATCACGTAAAGCGCCGTCACCTGTAAAAAACTTACCTGGATAAGCTGCGAAATAAGTGTCTTTGTACCGTTGATGATCACCCCAAATAGTTCGCGCAATTCCTGGCCATGGAAACTTTATACAGAGACTACCTACCACTTGATTACCTTCGATTTCTATTCGTTTTTCATCCATCAGTACCGGTTGAATCCCGGGTAAAGGCAAGGTTGCATAAGTTGGTTTTGTAGGAGTAACAAATGCAATAGGAGCAATCATAATGCCACCTGTTTCAGTTTGCCACCAAGTATCAACAACAGGACATTTTTTAGCACCAACATGATCGTTGAACCAATGCCAAGCTTCTTCGTTTATAGGCTCTCCTACAGATCCTACTACTTTTAAACTTTTTAACTCGTATTTACTTACGTATTCTAAGTTTTCTTTTGCCAAGGCTCTAATTGCTGTAGGAGCCGTGTAAAACTGTGTAATTTTATGCTTTTCTATGGTTTGCCAAAAACGACTAAAATCAGGATAAGACGGAACACCTTCGAAAATAACAGTAGTAGCTCCATTTAATAAGGGACCATATAAAATATAAGAATGACCTGTTATCCAACCAATATCGGCAGTACACCAGAAAACATCATTCTCTTCGTAGTTAAAAACATTTTTAAAAGTATACGCCGTGTGCACCATATAACCAGCAGTAGTATGAACCATCCCTTTTGGTTTTCCTGTAGAACCAGAAGTGTATAATATAAATAAAGGATCTTCAGCATCCATTATTTCAGCTACACAATTATCCGAGGCTTCATCAAGCAACGGCTGTAACCAGATATCTCTGTCTTCTTTCATTTCGACAGTATTATTTGTTCTTTTAACCACTAAGACCGTTTCGACTGAAGGACATTTCTCTAAAGACTCGTCTATAATCGATTTTAACTCAATTGTTTTATTACCGCGATAACCACCATCAGATGTGATAACCATTTTACATTCGCTATCAATTATTCTATTAGCAACAGCAGAAGCCGAAAATCCAGCAAAAATTACAGAATGTATCGCTCCAATCCTTGCACAAGCAAGTACTGAAATTGCTAATTCAGGAATCATAGGTAAATAAATACAAACGCGATCCCCTTTTTTAATGCCTTGCTCACGCAAAACATTGGCCATCTTACATACTTTTTGATGCAATTGATTATATGAAATATGCAAAGCGCTTTCATCGGGATTATTAGGCTCAAAAATAATAGCCGTTTTCTCTCCTCTTTTATTTAAATGTCTATCGATACAGTTTTTAGTGATATTTAGCTTTGCTTCAGTAAACCATTTAATATCTGCTTCTGCCATATTAAACTCAACCACTTTATCCCACTGTTGGTACCAAGTAAAGTTCTCTTCAGCAATTTTACCCCAAAATTTACGGGGTTCGCGTACTGATTTATTGTAATGTTTGAAGTATTGCTCTAAATTTTCAATCTTATAGTAACTCATGCGATATATATTTTTTATAAATGTATTAAATCTACCTCTATTCTTAAACTTATTTGTTTTATTAATTAACGAAAAAAAATAGTAAATCTATATAAATTTAATGCCTTTTATAAAAATATAACAAAAATGACCTATTTATCAAGTTTTCTTAAAAGCAAAAAAGGCAAACTAACAGAGTTAGCTTGCCTTTTTTACTTAACATTTCTCAACAATTAACATTATACTCCACACACATAAGCATCAAAAAACACCTATAAACATGCTACTTTCTTTCATTTTATTTGAAAAAAGTACAAACTTTATTTTGAATATATAAAAGGAATTACTTCACCTAATTTTAAAAACTAGGTGAATGTAAAAGCTACCTTTTATCATTATATCTTAATAAGTTGTTTACTAATCCAAAATACATGAAAAGAAACAAATGATATGGAGCCTTATCTCAACACACCCTCATGTGCGGTAATTCCTAAATTATACTTTATCCTATCTTTTTCATGGCAGTCATTGACTCTCTTAACCATGCACCTACTTCTTCGATTGGATGTTGTCTAATACTTTTATTAACAGCAATTAAAACGGCATTATCTACTCCTGTTGCAGTTGAAAATGGTTTTCCAATGATATTTGTTTCAACCGTTTTCATAAACTCAGTCAATAATGGTTTACAAGCATGATCAAATAAATAACAACCGTATTCAGCTGTATCCGAAATAATTCTATTCATTTCATACAATTTTTTTCTAGCTACAGTGTTAGCAATCAAAGGCAATTCGTGTAATGACTCGTAATAAGCAGACTCTTCAATAATTCCAGATTCTGTCATAGTTTCAAAAGCTAGCTCTACACCCGCTTTAACCATTGCAATCATCAAAACTCCATTGTCAAAATATTCTTGTTCTGAAATCGTTGCTTCTGTTGGAGCTGTTTTTTCAAAATTTGTTTCAGCAGTTGCTGCTCTCCAAGTCAATAAGTTCACATCATCATTGTTCCAGTCAATCATCATATTTCTTGAGAACTCACCAGAGATGATATCATCCATATGTTTTTGAAACAACGGACGCATAATATCTTTCAACTCATCCGCTAGACGGTATGCTTCGATTTTTGAAGGATTAGAAAGACGATCCATCATATTGGTGATACCACCATGTTTCAAAGCTTCAGTTACCGTTTCCCAACCATATTGAATCAATTTTGAAGCATAACCTGGCTCGATACCTTTTTCCACCATTTTGTCAAAACACAAAATAGAACCTGTTTGCAACATCCCACAAAGGATTGTTTGCTCTCCCATTAAATCCGATTTTACTTCGGCAACAAAAGAAGAGTTCAATACTCCTGCTTTATGACCACCAGTAGCAACAGCATACGCTTTTGCTTGCTCGAAACCTTCATTATTTGGGTCGTTTTCTGGATGTACAGCAATTAATGTTGGTACACCAAAACCTCTTTTATATTCTTCACGTACTTCAGATCCTGGGCATTTAGGCGCACACATAATAACAGTGATGTCCTTACGGATTTGCATTCCTTCTTCAACGATATTAAAACCATGAGAATAAGCAAGAGTCGAACCTTGTTTCATCAACGGCATAATCGCAGTAACAACAGCAGTGTGTTGCTTATCTGGAGTAAGATTACAAACTAAATCAGCAGTTGGAATTAATTCTTCATAAGTTCCCACATTGAAACCATTATCAGCAGCATTCATGAAAGAAGCTCTTTTTTGAGCGATTGCTTCTGCACGTAATGCGTAAGAAATATCTAATCCTGAATCTCTCATGTTCAAACCTTGATTTAAACCTTGAGCTCCACAACCTACTATAACTACTTTTTTTCCTTTTAAAGCTGCTATCCCATTTGCAAATTCTGCTTGATCCATGAATTCGCAAACTCCTAATTGTTCTAATTGTAATCTAAGTGGTAATGAATTGAAATAATTTGCCATTTTTTAATTTTTATTTTTGTTTTAATTCTTCTAATAATGCTGAGATTTCCATTTTTTCTTTAGAAATCGATATTCTTCCTGAACGCACAAACTGCATGATTCCGAAAGGTTTTAATTTTTGATATAACTCTTCAATTTCTGAACGTTGTCCAGATTTTGAAATCACAAAAAAGTCTCTTGATACAGTAACTATTTCCGAGTTACTTTCTTTGATTATATTTTGAATTTGTCTTTCGTCAAATAATAAGCTGGACTCAATTTTAAACAAAGCATTTTCTAAGAAAATAGTTTCATCATCAACGTGATAAAATGCTTTGATCACTTCGATTTGCTTTTCAATTTGACCTACAATATTTTGAACCCATTTTTCAGTAGTATTAACTACGATAATAAAACGAGAAACCGTTTCAATCTCTGATTCCGAAACGTTTAAACTCAATATATTAATGTGACGCTTTAAGAATATACCTGATATTCTATTTAGTAGTCCAACGTTATTTTCTGAATAAACAGAAATTGTGAATGTTTGATTTTCCATACTATTAACTTAATCTGATATCCGAAACCGAAGCTCCAGTAGGTATCATTGGGAATACATTATTTTCTTTTTCTACCATAACTTCAAGGAAGTACGATTCTTTTGACGCTATCATTTCAGCAACAGCAGCATCAAGATCTTCTCTTTTTGTTACTTTCTTTGCTTTGATATAATACCCTTCAGCAATAGCAACAAAATTTGGATTTGTCATCTCTGTTGAAGCATATCTTTTATCAAAAAACAATTGTTGCCATTGGCGTACCATTCCTAGAAATTCATTATTCAAGATCACAATTTTAACAGGAACCTTTGTTTGAAATATGGTTCCTAGTTCTTGAATGGTCATCTGGAAACCTCCGTCACCAATAATAGCAACTACTTCACGTTCTGGCATTCCCATTTTGGCACCAATCGCTGCTGGTAAAGCAAATCCCATGGTTCCTAATCCTCCAGAATTGATAATGCTTTTCGATTTATTGAATTTGGCATAACGACAAGCAAACATTTGATGTTGTCCTACGTCTGGAACAATAATCGCATCTCCCTTAGAATGCTTGTTAATCATTTCGATAGTTTCACCCATAGAAATTCCTTCTTTCGTAGGTGCTAATTCTTCATTGATTACTGTATCTAATTCTATTTCGTATAATTTCTTGAATTCATTGTGCCATGAATCATGTGATTTTTCTTCGATTAAAGGTAACAAAGCAGCTAAAGCTTCCTTAACATCTGCCAAAACAGCAACATCTGCTTTTACATTTTTATTAATCTCAGCTGGATCAATATCAAAGTGAATTACTTTTGCTTGCTTAGCATAAGTTGCTAAATTCCCTGTTACACGATCATCAAAACGCATTCCTAATGCAATTAAAACATCACATTCGTTTGTCAATACATTAGGCGCATAATTACCGTGCATTCCTAGCATTCCTACATTTAAAGGATGATCTGTAGGTAAAGCCGAAAGACCTAGAATAGTCCAAGCAGCAGGAATTCCTGATTTTTCAACAAATGCTTTTAACAACTCCTCGGCTTGACCAAGAATTATTCCTTGACCAAAAACGATGAACGGCTTTTTGGCATTATTAATTAACTCAGCAGCTTCTACTACTTTCTTTTGTTTTAATTTAGGCAAAGCTACATAACTTCTGATTCCAGTACATTTTTCATAGCTGAACTCCATTTCGTCAAATTGCGCATTTTTAGTAATATCTACTAAAACTGGCCCTGGACGACCTGATCTCGCGATGTAAAAAGCCTTTGCCATGATTTCTGGAATCTCCGAAGCCTCAGTAATTTGATAATTCCACTTTGTAACTGGAGTCGAAATTCCGATAATATCTGTTTCCTGAAAAGCATCCGAACCTAATAAATGTTTCCCTACTTGACCTGTAATACAAACCATTGGAGTTGAATCAATCTGAGCATCAGCAATACCTGTAACCAAGTTTGTTGCTCCAGGACCAGAGGTAGCAATAGCGACACCCACTTTTCCAGTTGCTCTTGCAAATCCTTGAGCAGCATGCGTTGCTCCTTGCTCATGACGTACTAATACATGATGCAATTGATCTTTAAACTTATATAATTCGTCGTAAACTGGCATAATTGCACCACCTGGGTAGCCGTAAACCAAATCTACTCCTTCTTCTAATAGACATCTAATAACGGCTTCTGCGCCTGATATTTTATTTGTTTTCATTTTGTTTCTATCTTATGATCCTCCCCCCAACCCCCTCCAAATGAGGGGGAGAGAAAACGCAATGGGAGTGTTTTTTATAACTTCTAACTTTTTTATTCTGACTTCAAACTTCAAAACCTCGTCTGCCCTCCTTCCGAGGGGCTGGGGGAATATTATTTATCAGTTACACATCCTGTTGAGGCACTTGAAACTGATCGTATGTACTTTAATAAAACTCCTTTTTTGATACTTGATTCGGGTTGCACCCAATTAGCTTTTCTTGCTGCAAACTCTTCATCCGAAATCTTTAGATTAATAGTATTATTGACCGCATCAATAGTAATAATATCACCATTTTTAACTAGCGCAATTCCACCACCATCATAAGCTTCAGGCGTAACATGTCCTACAACAAAACCATGTGAACCACCAGAAAATCTACCATCAGTAATTAAAGCTACACTTTTACCTAAACCGGCACCCATAATAGCTGATGTAGGTTTAAGCATTTCAGGCATTCCTGGCCCTCCTTTGGGTCCACAATACCTAATGACGACTACATTACCTGGTTTAACTTCTCCACCACGAACTCCAGTGATAACATCGTGTTCGTTTTCATAAACAATGGCATCTCCTTCAAAATACTCTCCTTCATTACCACTAATCTTAGCCACACAACCTTCTTCGGCAAGATTTCCGTACAAAATTTGGATGTTTCCTGTTGCTTTTAGTGCTTTTTGGATTTCATGAATTACTTCTTGACCGTCATTTAAATCCGGAACTGAAGCTAAATTCTCCGCTAAAGTTTTCCCTGTTACAGTTAAACAATCACCATGTAGCAATCCTTCTTTCAATAAATACTTCATTACTGCAGGAACTCCTCCAGCTTCGTGTAAATCTTCCATTAAGTATTTACCACTTGGTTTCAAGTCGGCAAGTAATGGTGTCTTATCACTAATATCTTGAAAATCTTTCAAAGTAATTTCAATATCAACAGAATGTGCCATTGCAATTAAGTGCATTACCGCATTTGTCGAACCTCCTAGTACAGCCACCATTGTAATTGCATTTTCAAATGCTTTACGAGTCATGATGTCTCTAGGTTTAATATCTTTTTCTAACAAGATTCTGATTGCTTTTCCGGCATCAATACATTCTTGTTTTTTCTCTTCGCTTAAAGCTGGATTTGAAGAACTGTATGGCAAACTCATTCCAAGCGCCTCAATTGCTGATGACATGGTGTTAGCGGTATACATACCACCACAAGCACCTGCACCAGGACAAGCATTTTGAATTACTCCTTTGAAATCATCAGGTGAAATCGTGTTGCTGAATTTTTTTCCTAAAGCTTCAAAAGCAGAAACTATATTCAACGACTCTCCCTTCCATTTTCCAGAATGAATTGAACCTCCGTACACCATAATTGCTGGACGATTTACTCTTCCCATTGCAATTACAGATCCTGGCATGTTTTTATCACAACCTGGAATAGCAATTAAACTATCGTACCATTGTGCTCCCATTACTGTTTCGATAGAATCAGCAATAACATCCCTAGAAACTAATGAAAAACGCATTCCGTCAGTACCATTTGAAATACCATCACTAACTCCGATTGTATTAAAAATTAAACCCACTAAATCTTCTTTCCAAACACCTTCTTTTACTTGCTTTGCTAATCCATTAAGATGCATGTTACAAGTATTCCCCTCATAACCCATACTCACAATCCCTACCTGTGCTTTCTTTAAATCTTGTTCAGTTAAACCAATTCCGTACAACATAGCTTGCGCTGCTGGTTGTGTTTCGTCTTGAGTTATGGTTTTGCTGTATTTATTTAATTCCATTATTTGTTATTTTTGTCGTATTTTAATTTTTAATTTTTTTTCGAAAACTATACAATTGTGGATTGCCCTAGGTTTACGTTGTCTAATTTAAAATATAAATCTCCTTTATTTAATATATAATTTGCAATATAATCACCCACTTCGTTTGTTCCTATTTTCGAATCAACTTTTAAATCGATCGTTACAATTTGATTGATAATTGCTTTTTCTACCGCTTCAATAATAGCTTTTGATTCTATTGAAAGTCCAAAATGCTCTAATAACATTGCTGCTGATAAAATGGAAGCAATTGGATTTGCACAGTTTTTACCTTTTACTTCACTGTAACTTCCGTGTATTGGTTCAAAGAGCGAATATTTTTCACCCACAGAGGCTGATGACATTAAGCCCTTTGATCCTGCAATTACACTAGCTTCATCTGATAAAATATCTCCAAACAAATTATCTGTTAGTAAAACATCAAATTGTCTTGGATTTAAAATAAGCTGCATGGCTGCATTGTCCACATATAAAAATTCTAATGTTACATCTGGATAATCTTTAGCGATTATCTGAACCACTTTTCTCCATAAACGAGAAGTTTCTAATACGTTTGCCTTATCAACTAGTGTAACTTTCTTGCGTCTTTCTTGAGCAGCTTTAAAAGCTAGGTGAGTGATTTTGGCAATTTCATCTTCATTATATTCACACAAATCTGAAGCATACGTTCCAGCTTCATTTAAGTGTTTTTCTCCAAAGTACATTCCGCCATTTAATTCTCTGTAAATAACAAAATCTGTTCCTTGCAGAATCTCCTTTTTAATAGGAGAAGCGTCCATTAATTTAGGATACGCTTTTATAGGTCTAATATTAGCATACAAACCCAATTCTTTTCGAAGCTTTAATAAACCTTGCTCTGGACGAATCTTTGATTCTGGATTATTATCATATATAGGATCTCCAATCGCTCCAAACAAAATAGAATCGGTGTTTTTACACAAATTTAAAGTTTGATCCGGAAGCGGTTTCCCAGTTCGTTCTATTGCTACTGCACCGATTAAGGCGTCTTCAAAAGTAAATTCATGACCAAATACTAAGGCAACAGCAGCTAGTGCTTTTTGCGCTTGTAATATTACCTCTGGTCCTATACCATCACCGGCTAAAACCGCTATTTTTAATTTCTTCATGGAATATGGTATAAAAAATTAACTTCTAACTAAATCACTTTGAATTTTACAAGCTTCAATAATTTGATGAATGTCATCATCTACAACTTCTTTTTTAATATCTGCAAATTTCAAAAATTCAACATAAATAATATCCAGTTGTACTTTTGTCAATTCGTATCCCACTTTTTTAGCTCTATACGCTAATGCTGCTCTACCACTTCTAGCGGTTAAAACAATTGACGACTCATTAACTCCTACGTCCAAAGGATCCATAATTTCGTACGTCGCTCTGTTTTTAATCACACCATCTTGGTGAATTCCTGAACTATGTGCAAATGCATTTGCACCTACAATAGCTTTGTTTGGTTGCACGATCATACCCATGCTTTCTGACACTAAACGACTCATTTCGTTCAATTGCTTAGTATCAATATCTGTATATAAATTTAAGTAAGGATGTTGTTTGAAGATCATCACTACCTCTTCAAGCGCTGTATTTCCAGCTCTTTCCCCTATTCCATTTATAGTACATTCAATTTGCCTAGCTCCGTTAATCGCTCCCGAAATTGAATTGGCTGTAGCCATCCCTAAATCATTATGACAATGACAAGACAGAATCACATTTTCAATCCCTTTTACATTTTCTCTCAGGTACTTTATTTTAGCACCGTATTCTTCTGGTAAACAATACCCTGTAGTATCAGGAATATTAAGAACGGTAGCTCCTGATCTAATTACCTCTTCACAGACTCGCGCCAAGAAATCATTATCCGTTCTACCTGCATCTTCTGCGTAAAACTCAACATCTTCTACATATGATTTAGCATGTGAAACAGCAAATTTGGCTCTTTCGATAATATCTTCTCTTGTTGTATTTAACTTGTGAATGATATGTGAATTTGAAGTTCCAATTCCAGTATGAATACGAGGTTTTTTTGCATGTTTTAATGCAGCCGCAGCAACATCTATATCGTTTTTAACAGCTCTTGTTAATCCACAAACTGTTGCGTTTTTCACAACTTTACTTATTTCAGAAACAGATAAAAAATCTCCAGGACTTGAAACCGGAAACCCAGCTTCAATGATATCAACACCCATTTCGTCTAATCTATTTGCTATAATTAGTTTCTGTTTAGTATCTAATTTACATCCAGGGACCTGTTCGCCATCTCTTAAAGTGGTATCAAAAATTTGAACTTTCTCTCTATTCATTTTCATTTATTTAATGTAATTTCACATCTCGATAACAAAAATAGATTTCATTAGTTTAAAATAAAACTCAAATTAATGAAATATACTGCTCATAAAGCGTATAAATACTTTTCAATTTACTGATAATCAATTAATTAAGCTTCTATATTTTACAATGGCTAACCATCAAAAAGATTTCTTATTTGTGCTAATAAAATCCCTTTCTAAGTCTGAAAAAAGACAATTTAAGATTTTTGCAAGCCGACTTGAGACAAGTTCTAACACAAAGTTTATAGAATTGTTCAATATTTTGGACAAATCTGATGGGTATGATGAAAAACTAATTTTGAAAAATGGTATTATTAAAAAAGTACAATTATCCAATCTGAAGTCCTATTTATACAAGCAAATCTTAGTAAGTATACGTCTAAATATTCCCAGTCAAAATATCCGATACCAATTGCGCGAGCAAATTGATTTTGCTGCCATTCTATACAATAAAGGGCTTTACAAACAAAGTTTAAAAATTTTAGATAAAACAAAAATCATCGCACTAGAAAACGATGAAAAATATATGGCGTTTGAAATTGTGGAATTCGAAAAATTAATCGAATCACAATACATCACTCGAAGTATTCAAGGCCGAGCGGATGAACTTGTCATTCAAGCCAAAGAACTCAATTACAAAAATACAATCTCCAGTAAATTATCCAATTTATCTTTGCAATTGTATGGTATCATGCTTAAGACAGGTTATGTAAAAAGTGATGAGGAATACAAATACATCGATGATTATTTCACAAAACACATTTCCAAATTCGACAAAAGTAAATTTGGTTTCCGTGAAAAATACTGGTTTTACAACGCTAATTTGTGGCGTAGCTTTTTAGTACAAGATTTTGTCGCTAGTTATAAATATGCCTATAAATGGGTTACTTTATTTTATGATAATCCCAATATGATTTTTTTAAATCCTGTTTTTTTCTTAAAAGGAAATCATTATTTATTAGAGTCATTTTTCATGCTAAAATACAAGTCAAAATTCAAAAAATACCTTGACTTACTTGAATCAACTATTGAAGACCCTCGTTTTCCTGTAAATGACAATATTGCATCACTTTCATTTTTATACCTATATAATAACAAATTAAATTACCACATTTTAGAAGGTACTTTCGTTGAAAGTGAGTATTTGATTCCGGAAATTCTAGACAAAATAAAGTTACATAATGAGCATCTAGACGAACACCACGAAATGATGTTTTACTACAAAATTGCTTGTATCTATTTTGGTACTGAAAAACATGCCGAAGCTATTTATTATCTTGAAAAAATTATAAATAATAAAAATCTTGTAATGCGCGAAGATTTGATGTGTTTTGCACGATTGCTGTACTTAATTGTTCATTATGAAATGGGGAAAGACTTTAATTTAGAAACACAATTAAAATCGACTTATAAATTTTTATTAAAAATGAATGATTTACATGAAGTTCAAAAAGAAATCATCCGTTTTATGAAAAACTTAAATTCCTTCTATCCTGGAGATATAAAAAAAGAATTTATAAAAATGAGAGCGCGTTTTATAGAATTAGAAAAAAATACCTATGAAAAAAGAGCGTTCTTGTACTTGGATATTATTTCTTGGCTCGAAAGCAAAATTGAAAATAGAAAAATAGCCGATATCATGAAAGAGAAAGCTAAATTAATTAATAGATAACTTTACTTAAAAAAAAGGTCCGTTTTGAGTTTAATTCAAAACGGACTTCTCTTTTCTATCTAATAAATCCTTATTTTTATAAAAACTCTAAATTCAAAAAATATGAACGGCTTTTTTAAAACAATAATTGCGGGTTACGGTGCTAAAAAATTAGGTGGCGGGTGCTTTGGAACCATATTGATCTTCATTATTCTGTATTGGATATTAGGTAAGTTTTAGTCTTATAAAATTTACCTAATATCATAAATAAAATTACTTTTTAAGATCTTTCATCATTAGTTCTTTGATGTACTTTACAGGAGCACTACCATAACTTAGGAACTTTTCATGGAATTTTTTTAGATTAAAATTCGCACCTTGCTCTTTTTTTAGCATTTCTCTAAATTCATAGATTTCAGTATAACCCGTAAAATAGGAACACAATTGAACCTGTGACAAACTTACTCGATTCCATTTACCATCAGCTTCTGCTTGCTGCTGAAATGCTTCTACAACAAGTAAATGCATGGCCTCTTCTTGAGTCATGTTTTTTACATGAACACTATAATCCAAGATCATATTGCAAGTAGTTCTCAAATTCCATTTGTAATACATCAACCACATTTCATCGGAGTTTTTATAACCGTTTTCTAGCATCATCAGTTCAGTATACACCGCCCAGCCTTCAATCATCGCACCATTTCCAAGAATAGACTTAATCAAACTTGGAGATTGATTGCTATATACTAATTGTGTGTAATGCCCTGGAATAGCTTCGTGAATATTCAAAATTTGCAACACATAGTCATTGTATTCGCGCAAATAACTTTCTGATTTTTGAGCGCTCCAGCCGGATAAACTACCTACATTATAATACGTATTAGCATTTTTATCATAAGGTCCTGGGGCTGATATTGACGCTCCTGCTACTCCTGCCATATAATCAGGTTCTTTGCGAACTACCAATGGCTTTGATGGATCAATATAAAGCAGATCTTTTTCTTTAACAAAAGTGACCAATTCTGGGATTTGTTTTTCAATAGCTAGCTGAAACTTGGTAAGAGTTGTATGCTGCAAAGAGATTTTATCAATTACCGTTTTTATTAAACTAAGACTATCAATAGGTTTTATATCTCCTTTATTATACTTGTCCCATAATTTATCTGCAAGAATAAACATTTTGGCATGTAATTCTTTCTTGTGTGCTACCGCTTTTTTAAAAATTGTATCTGCTTTATAATTAGACTGAATTTCTAATTCAAACTTTTCTTTGTACAATGCCGCACCTAATCTAAAAGAACGTGGGGTTTTATTATCTAATTTCTTCAACCAATCGGTATACGCGACAATCGTACTTACAGCAATTTTCGCTTTTGTTTGTATTTCTTTTTTTTCGGTTGGAGCTAATTTACTTTTGCTTAAAGCGTAATTTAAATCTTTTTGGAATACTGAAACGCCGCCTAAATTTTGACTAATTGCTAAGGCGGTGTGCTCTAGTGTAGGGTTTTGGATATTCTTTTTAGCAGCCTCATAATAAGCTGTAATTCCATTCATTTTTAAATTAAAATTATGCAATCGCGCTTCTGCTGTATCGTATTTTCCGTTTAATATTTCGGCAAATGAACCACAAACATTGTATTCTGAAGGGTTCCATTGGTATGATTTCAATTCATCAACATTAAATACAATACCTTTCAATTGATTTTTTATGATATAATAATCAATGATATTCGCATCTGATAAATTATCTAAAGGATATTTTTGAATGGAATCTAACTGCGAATGAGCAAAATCCAATTGTCGTTTCAAATACATTGAATCCGTAACCACCAATACACTATCTCGTTTATGATATCCTTGATTTGAAGCCCATTCTGGGTAAACTTCCCATAAATGGCTAACAAATTCTTTTTTATAATTATCAAATTTTGCGTCGAAGTTAGTTGCTTCGGCGGCTTTTTCTTTTTTATTGCAAGCAGCTAAAAAAAATAGGATTAATGCCGAGAGTAGTACTTTTTTCATATTAATTCATTTCAAAAAATAAAGATATAAAAAATGCCGTTCATGGAACGGCATTTTCAATTGTAATATTAATAAGCTATTAGCTCGAGTAGTTCTTTTTCGAATCGGCCTTTCGGCAAATATTGATCTTCTAGGGCTTTCGTAAACGGAATAGGCGTATCTAAGCTTGCCACACGTTTTACAGGAGCGTCTAAATATTTGAAGCATTCTTCCATGATAATTGCTGAAATGTCACTGGCAACACCGCCAAATAGAGAATCTTCTTGATAAATAATGACTCTTCCCGTTTTCTTAACCGATTTAAAAATAGCTTCGGTATCTAAGGGTTGTAAAGTTCTTAAATCCAGTACATCTGCGGAGATAGTTGCGTTTTTATCTAAAGTTTCTAATGCCCAATGTACCGCTGCTCCAAACGAAATTACAGTAACATCAGTACCTTCTCGCAATAAAGCTGCTTTCCCAATAGGTAAGGTGTAATAATCCGAAGGAACTTCTTGATAAACTGAACGATACAATTGCTTATGTTCAAAAAATAGCACAGGATTGGGATCGTTGATTGATGCATTCAACAACCCTTTGGCATCGTAAGGAAATGCTGGATATACGACCTTTAGTCCTGGAGTTTTAGTAAACCAAGCTTCATTTGTTTGTGAATGAAAAGGCCCTGCTTGAGTGCCTCCACCGCAAGGCATACGCACCACAACATCGGCTTTTTCTAACCAGCGATAGTGCGATTTAGCCAGTAAATTTACAATTGGATTAAATCCTGTTGAAACAAAATCAGCAAACTGCATCTCAACAATGGCTTTGTAACCGTTGATCGATAATCCCATTCCAGCCGAAACTACAGCACTTTCACAAATGGGCGTATTAATAACGCGTTCTTTGCCAAATTGTGCCACAAATCCATCTGTAATTTTAAACGCACCACCATATTCAGCAATGTCTTGTCCCATAATAACCAAGTTATCATGACGCTCCATTGATTGTTTTAAACTACTTGAAATAGCATCTATAAAACGTATTTTTTCTTTTTCTTTAGTAGATTTAACTTCTTCAAATACATATGGTTTATACACATCATATAATTCTTCACTTAATGAAGGTTCTATCTCTGGCTCAGCATTGGCAATAGCCAAACTTTCATCTATATCTTTCTTGATTTCGGAGCGCAAACTTTCGTCAAATTCGTCTGTTAATATTTTATTTTCTTTTAGAAACTTTCTATAATTTTCAACAGGATCTTTAATTGCCCACTGGTCCATTAATTCTTGTGGGACATATTTAGTTCCGCTCGCCTCTTCATGCCCACGCATTCGAAAGGTTTTAAATTCTAATAAAATAGGACGCGGATTAATCTTCATGGAAGCTTTCAAATCAGATAACAAATTATAAACCTCCAATATGTTGTTTCCATCGACTATGTGACTTTCCATTCCGTATCCTTTTCCTTTATCGGCAAGGTTTTCACAACGGTATTGTTCATTTGTAGGAGTCGAAAGCCCGTAACCATTGTTTTCGATAACAAATAGCACTGGCAATTCCCAAACCGAAGCAATATTCAAAGCTTCATGAAAATCGCCTTCGGATGTAGCGCCTTCACCTGTAAATACAGCGGTTACTTTTCCGTTTTTCTTTAATTTATTGGCTAAGGCTATCCCATCAGCAACACCTAATTGTGGTCCTAGATGCGAAATCATACCAATAATCTTATATTGTTGTGTGCCAAAGTGAAAACTTCGATCTCTACCTTTAGTAAAGCCGTTTGCTTTTCCTTGCCATTGCGAGAATAAGCGGTACAACGGAATATCTCTCCCTGTAAATACCCCTAGGTTACGATGCATTGGTAAAATGTATTCGTCAGTATCTAATACTGCGGTAACTCCAACTGATATCGCTTCTTGACCTATACCGGAAAACCATTTAGACACTTTTCCTTGACGGATAAGAATTAGCATTTTCTCCTCTATAAGCCTTGGTTTTAAGATTCTTTTGTATAAATCTAATAGTGTTTCGTTCGAAAGATTTTGTTTATCAAAATTCATTTTTATAGCTGTGTTAGTCATATCAAAGATATAAAAATATAACACTTTACGGTAAAATTGTTATATTTTTTTAAACTGTTTAAAACTTTTAAAAAATTAATCTAAAAATAATCAATATCTTTGTGTTTGCAGCTGTTTTATAGCCTGCAAATTATTAAAAAATATTTTAAAGTATGCAAAACATTCCTAGTGTTGACTTGCGTGATTTCCTGTCGGATGACCCGGCACGTAAACAAAAATTTGTAAATGAAATCGGAAGTGCATTTGAAGATATTGGCTTCGTAGCACTAAAAGGTCATTTTTTAAATGATCAATTGGTAGAAGAATTGTATGGTGAAATTAGAAATTTTTTCGCTTTACCCCTAGAAACAAAACGCAGTTATGAGATTCCTGGTATTGGAGGTCAACGTGGTTACGTTTCTTTTGGTACTGAACATGCAAAAGGAAGAAAAGAAGGAGATTTGAAAGAATTTTGGCATTTTGGTCAGTATGTGAGCGAAAATTCAAAATACGCTTCAGAATATCCTGAAAATGTAACTGTAAATGAGTTACCTAAATTCAACGCAGTTGGTAAAGAAGCCTACCAAATGTTAGAAAAAACCGGAGTTTATGTTTTAAGAGCTTTGGCATTGCGTTTAGGTCTAGACGAATTCTATTTTGACAATTATGCCAAAGACGGAAATTCAATTCTACGCCCTATTCACTACCCTCCTATTACATCTGAACCTGCTAATGCTATTCGTGCTGCTGCTCATGGTGACATCAACCTGATCACACTATTAATGGGAGCGCAAGGAAAAGGATTACAAGTTCAAAATCACAATGGCGAATGGATTGATGCCATCGCTGAGCCAGATGAATTAGTGATTAATGTAGGAGATATGTTGTCTCGACACACTAACAACAAATTGAAATCGACAATTCACCAAGTGGTAAACCCACCAAGAGAATTATGGGGAACTTCAAGATATTCGGTGCCGTTTTTCATGCACCCAGTGAGTGACATGCCTTTAAACTGTTTAGAAAACTGTATTGATGCAGAAAACCCTAAACAATTTGACGACATTACTGCTGGTGATTATTTGTACGAACGTTTGGTAGATTTAGGATTAATCAAAAAATAATTCCTAATTTTACTTCTAGAAATAAAAGACATTGAGTTTACTTAATGTCTTTTTTCTTTTTTTTAAAATAACACAAAACTAAAGATAAAGGATAATTTTCACCACATAGCAACATAGAAAAAAGAGGGTAACGGAGTCCATAATGTGGATTCTTATAACTATGTTTTACTTAAAAAAAGTAAAACACCTTTTAAACTAAAGAAGAGCTATGCTTCTATGTGGTAAAAAAATAATTTAACGATTTAAAACAATTATGGACTTAGCAGACCAATTAAAAAACCTTTTCCCGGATCACGAACCACTTCCCGAAGAAAAAGCCGAAGAAGTACCACATGAATTATACGTTCAAAAAGAACCTATGATTTGTAAATTCGAAAAAAGAAAAGGCAAAGCAACTACTATTATTGAAGGTTATGAAGGAAGCGACGAAGATTTTAAAATCTTAGCCAAAGAAATCAAAACCAAACTAAGTGTTGGAGGTACTTTTAAAGATGATTCTATTATCATTCAAGGCGATTACCGCGACAAAATAATGGAAATATTGAAACTAAAAGGATTCAAAGTAAAACGTGTAGGAGGATAAAAAAACGCCCTTCAACCAACTTGAAACCTTAAACTTTAAACAAAAAAAACAAATGATACAATCATCAGAATTAATATTAAATCCAGACGGAAGTGTGTATCACTTGAACCTGAAACCAGAAAATATAGCACACGACATCATCTTTGTAGGGGATCAAAACCGTGTCGAGAAAATCACACAATTCTTTGATAGTGTAGAATTTTCGACTCAAAAAAGAGAATTCAAAACGCAAACCGGAATGTTCAAAGGTAAAAGAATCACTGTTATGTCAACCGGAATAGGCCCTGACAACATTGATATCGTAATTAATGAATTAGATGCTTTGGTGAATATCGACTTAGAAACACGTCAACCAAAAGAAAATTTAACAAGCTTAAACATCATCCGTATAGGAACTTCGGGTTCTTTGCATGCAGATATTCCTGTAGATAGTTTTGTGATGTCAAAATTTGGCCTCGGTCTTGACAACATGCTGCGTTCGTATTTAATTGACGAAGTTTCCAATGACAAAATCGAAGACGCTTTTGTGAGTCATACCAATTGGGATATCCGCAAAGGGAAGCCTTATGTGATTGCCTGCTCTGAAAAATTAGAAAAAGTAATCGAAAGCGATAAAATGCATAAAGGAATCACCGCTACGGCTGGAGGTTTTTACGGTCCACAAGGGCGTGTATTGCGCTTGAATATTCAGGATGAAAAACTGAATTCAAAAATGGATAATTTCACTTTCGAAAATAATAGAATCACCAATCTCGAAATGGAAACGGCTGCAATATATGGTCTTTCGGCACTTTTGGGACATCATGCTTTATCGCTAAACGCTATTATTGCTAACCGTGCTACAGGAACTTTTAGCGCTGATCCCTACAAAGCCGTAGACGAATTAATTGCCTACACCTTAGATAAGTTGGCTACAAATTAATTTTAGGAGCCAATTCCTGCTGTCCGCTGTATCTCTTGTGTACGCTATCGCTACCACAAGAGGATGCCGCTCCTATCAGGGCTAAAAAAAACACATTCACTTATGAAACTTAGAGTTGCCAGACATACCAATGATTTAGAGAAAATAAAAGTTTTTTATCTTTCTATTCTACAATTTGAACTGCTCGGCAGCTTTAATAATCATGATTCTTATGATGGGATTTTTATCGGAATACCTAATTTAGATTGGCATTTTGAGTTTACACAATCTTTAGACCATACATTACATCATTTTAGTGAAGATGATATTATTGTTCTTTATCCAGAAACAATTAAAAATTATAATTCTCTAATTGATAATGTTTTAAAAAGCGGTGTTTCAATCATTACTTCTAAGAATCCATATTGGAATACGAACGGAAAAATGTTTATGGACCCGGATGGATATCGCATTGTTATATCACATTTAAAAACTGAGTGAATGGAAAATGAAATTAAAAGATTACAACTATATGTTAAAGAGCTAGAACAATTATTTTCGACTAATTCTATTGCGAATTTTGAAGAGAAATTAGATGTTTTAATTTGGTCCAAAAAAGAAATATTGGGACATTTAATTGACTCTGCCATTAACAATTTACAACGGTTTACTGAAATCCAATTTTATGATAAGCCTTATCCTGTCAGAACTTATAATCAAGAAGCCTTAGTTTTAGCTAATAATTATCAAAACAAAGATAAGAATGACTTGGTTCAGTTTTGGCTTCAGATAAATAATCAAATCCTATTTATTCTTCAAAACTTCCCAGTTGAATTTTTAGACTTTCAATTGTTATTGCCCAATAAGGAGCTAAGAGATTTAAAATTTCTAATCTCAGATTACATTGATCATTTAGCCCATCACTTAACTCAACTTAAATATTCATGAGCATCATCATTGAAACCGAAAGATTACTTTTAAGAGAAATTCTCGATACTGATCTAGAAGGAATGTTTGCATTAGATAATAATCCTAATGTGCATCACTATTTGGGTAAAAACCCTATCCTTACTATTGATAAAAGTCAAGATTACATTAACAACATCCGGAAACAGTACTTAGAAAACGGTATTGGCAGGTATGCCGTTATTCTTAAAGAAACCAATCAGTTTATAGGATGGTGTGGGATAAAATACATCACAGAACCCGAGAATGGCCATGTGAATTTTTACGAAATTGGCTATCGCTTTATTGAAGCGTTTTGGGGAAAAGGATTTGGATACGAATCAGCCAAAGCATGGCTAGATTATGGCTTCAACACCATGAATATTAAAACAATCTATGCTTCGGCACATGTTGATAATAAAGGTTCTCGCCATATTCTGGAAAAACTAGGGATGCAAACAAAAAATGAGTTTGAGTGGAATAAAATTCCGTGCATTTGGTTTGAATTAGAAAATAAGCAACACACAATGACAACAATAAAAATAGCCGGAGTACCTGAGCACTTCAATTTACCTTGGCATTTAGCCTTAGAAAACAACGAATTTAAGCAGCAAAACATCGACTTACAATGGACTGATGTTCCCGAAGGGACTGGTAAAATGTGCCAAATGCTACGCTCTGGAGAAACGGATATCGCTGTCATTCTAACCGAAGGAATTGTCAAAGATATCGTCGCAGGAAATCCTTCAAGGATAGTTCAGGTATATGTTGATTCGCCTTTAATTTGGGGGATTCACGTAGCGGCAAATTCGAGTTACCAGACCATTCCCGACTTAGAATATAAAAAAGCCGCTATTTCAAGACTTGGTTCGGGCTCACAATTAATGGCTTATGTCAATGCTGGAAATGAAAATTGGGACACCGCTAATTTAGAATTTGAAATAGTAAACACCATCGATGGCGCGGTTGAAGCTTTAACAGCTGGAACTGCTGATTATTTTATGTGGGAACGTTTCATGACCAAGCCATTGGTAGACAAAGGTATTTTTAGACGTGTTGGCGACTGCCCTACTCCATGGCCTTGTTTTGTTATTGCTGTACGTGAGGAAGTTTTAGAAAAGCAACCCGAAATTATCAAAACCATTCTAAAAATTATCAATAAGAAAACAGCAAATTTCAAGGAAATCGCTAATATCGACACTATTTTGGCTGAAAAATACCACCAAAAAACCGCTGATATTCAAGAATGGCTTTCCTTAACGCACTGGTCACAAAAACCATTGTCTAAAAATTTGTTAAACAATGTCCAAAATCAGTTATTTGATCTCAAAATCATTGATAAAAAAGGTACTTTTGAGGAAATTGTAAAAGCAATTTAGTTTTTACATTTTTCAGTTAGCGTGATGAACATTAAAAATATTTCTTTTCAGGATATAAAACAGAAACTCCAGGTCAAAAAACCATGGGACGATGTCATCATATTTGTATTGAATATTTTAATTGCCATTCCGCTATTTTTAATCGCTCATCAAAATTTAATAGAACTCCCTTGGGCCTACAACATTGATAGAATATTACTGTTTGTAGGTTTAGTAGTAGTGATACAGTTCATTTTAAGGTTGCTTCGAACCATTATTATAATTTGCATTCTTGTGTATGTCTGCATTTTAATCTACGGAACAGTGTTTGGGAATTACGGGTTCAACAGCGTTTATGAGGACTATGATTCCATGATTTACACCATGTCTGATAATCCTTTTCCGCAAGACATTATCATTTCTAAGCTATTACCATTCCCTAATAAATCCAAAATTTTGAACGCCATAGAGTACAAAAACCCTAAGGTTCGCAATTTTGCTATTATGGCAACCACTAAAAACTTCAAGGACATAAAAGGATATTCTGACTACCGAACTATCGTTCAATGTTTTGCTGTTTTTAAGGAAATCAATAACCGCTGGAACTATGTCAACGACCCTAAAGATGGCGATTATATAGCGACAGCCAGTGAATCGTTAGATTATTTTTCGGGAGATTGTGATGATCATTCCATATTAATGGCTGCATCAGTACGAGCCATTGGCGGTACACCGCGCTTAATTCATACCAAAGGCCACATTTATCCCGAAATATTAATTGGCACAATGAACGACCTAGAAACAGTCAATTATTTGATAAAAAATGTATTATTTGTCAAAGAAAGTTATGGCAAGCAACTGCACTACCACATTGATGAGCGCGATCAAGTATGGCTTAATCTTGACTACACAGCCCATTATCCTGGTGGCCCTTTTTTGTCTGAGGAAATTCTAGGAGCACTAACCTTAAATTAATTTTTTACAAAGCATTTTTTCAGGAGCTATTTCCAGCTATTCGCTATATCTTTTCATTTTTTAAAGAAAAAAATAAAAAGGATATCGCTGCTATCTGGGCTAAGTTTCCTGTATTAAATCACAATTTAGATTTAATTATAGACTATAGATTGCAAGCTATTTGTAATAAAAAAATGATATTGCGTTTACTTTTTATTAATATATTTTAACTACTTTTACTACAAATAAGTTAAAATGAAAACACGGTTTTTATTAGTTTTATTATTTACATCAATCTCTTTTAACGCACAAGAACTCGACGGCCTTAAAAACCCTATTCTAAACCTAAAAAATGAGCTTAGAATTGATTTTGGAAAAATAATACTAAATTCTAGATTACAACTCACCTATGAATATTTTATAAAAAATAGACTGTCGGTTGGGGTAAGTGCTATGTTTATAAACGGCCAAGAAAAAACGTATAATAGTTTTCAAGGTGAAAGAAAATATCAAATTGATCCATTTGTTCGTTATTCCTTTTCAAATAATCGCAGGAGTCTATTTTACGCCGAATTTTTCAGCTCAATTAATGGAGGATCTAATGACAAAATAGCACGACTAAATAACGAAAAATATGGCTATTATGATAAGATAGAGTACCATTATACTGATGTTGCTATAGGTAGTTCAATAGGTTATAAAGTTTATATTGCGCACCGCTTTCCTATTAATTTAAATTTAGGATTAGGTTTCAATTTATTTAATAATTCAAGCCCTGCTCTTTTATCAAGAGTAGGCATTAGTACAGGATATCGATTTTAACAACTATTTATAATGAAAAAAATTTTAAACTACGTTACCGCTTTTTTGTCCTTAATAGTTTTATCTAGCTGTGGAGAGCCAGATGAAATTGTAATGGGATCAAAAACTATTACAATTGATAATGCAATTCAAATTGAGGCTAAAAGTAGTTATCAATTAAACGATGTGTTGTATGTTAACGCTACATTTTCTAGATATTTACAAGAAAAAGGCTTTGATACTCTTTTAGATATTTATAAATCTACAAGTTCAGACGAATATTATTTTAATTTTTATTTAGAGAAAAAATCGGCTTATGGTACTTGGAGCGCTATTGATTTAGGAGAAAAATTAATTATACAAAAAGGAAAATCTAGCAATTATTACGGTAATACAGCGATATGTTTACTTGACCAAGTTACTAATTTATATGAATTTAGGGCCGGTATTCCATTACTTGAGAAAGGGACTTATCGATTAAATATCTCTAAAACAATATTTCCATCATATTCTAACAATTCATATATAGCAGTATATATAGAAACAACTATAAATGGTGTTGATGAAAATGGTAGATTTAATTTTTCAGTTGATTAAAACTCTCTTTGTGCTTACATAGAAATGCTGCCTTATTTTACACTTGTAATCTTGAATACCGAATTAAAATACTCCTGTAACTTTATCCAAAGGTCTATAATAATATACCGTACTATTTATATAATAGATTTCTATATAAAAACCTTTTCTAGCGTCATTCTTTGAATTATTCAAACAAATCGATAGCAAAATAAATTAAACGAAATATTGTATTTAAATTTACCAAGTGAAAATATGGGTAACAATTTTATCGTTTATTGTACTGTCGCTCTCAACAGTTCCTTGTTTGGCTTTTGCCAAGCGATCGAATTGCGCTATAGAGAAAAACTGTGATAAAGATCCTCATGAATGCGGTAACGATTGCAATGGAAAATGTTCTCCTTTTTACTCGTGCGGCACCTGCATTGGTTTTATTGTGTCTACAACCTACAGCAGCTTCAGCAATAAGACCTGTTTTATTACAAATGAAATCACACAACCATTTACTTATGATTCATTTGTAGGCTCGACGTATATTTCTAAAATTTGGCAACCGCCTAAAAATAGCTCAATCTAGAACAATTTAAACCTGCAGGATTTGAAGATCAGGCAAGTGGTTATTTTTACTAATGTTAAGAAATTTAAAAATGTTAAAATATATTATAGTACTTGCGGCAATAGCAATTATTGGCTCTGCACAAGCACAGAATAAAATCAAAATTAAAATTAGTGATTTGGAAACAAAAACTCCTATAATTGGTGCTTCTGCTCAAATTTCTCAAATTAATATGATTGCTACATCGGATGGATCGGGTTCATTAATGTTTGATAATCTACCAAATGGTACTTACTTCATTTCGTTTTCTACTCCTGGTTACGAGAACCACAAAACGTCATTCGCTATTCCATTTACTAAAGATTTTTTAGAAATTTATCTAAAAAAGGAAGCTGAAGAAATGGAAGAAATTGTTATCAATTCTACTCGAGGAAATAGAACAATTAATAACATTCCCACTAGAGTAGAATATATTGCAGGCGAAGAACTAGAAGAAAAAACGAACATGAAGCCAGGAGACATTAGAATGATGCTGAATGAAAGTACTGGTATTCAAACACAACAAACCTCTGCAACATCAGGAAATTCTTCGATTCGAATTCAAGGATTAGACGGTCGCTACACACAAATATTAAAGGACGGTTTTCCCGTTTTTTCGGGAGCTTCCAGTGGATTAGGACTGCTACAAACACCTCCCTTAGACTTGAAGCAAGTAGAAATAATCAAAGGCGCTGCTTCTACGCTGTACGGTGGTGGTGCTATCGCTGGTTTAGTCAATCTTATTTCTAAAACTCCAACTACAGAAAGAGACTTGCGGTTCATTCTCAATGGTACTTCTGCTCTCGGACTAGATATTAATGGTTTTTATTCACAACGCGTAAATAAAGTTGGATGGACCGTTTTTGCCTCGCATGATAGAAACGCCCCATACGACCCTACAGCTATCAAACTCACAGCCATACCAAAATTTGAAAGATTTAATTTTAATCCCAAATTATTTATCTATTTCAACGAAAACACAAAACTTGATTTTGGCGTAAATACAGCATTCGAAAATAGAATAGGCGGGAATATTGATTTCATCAAGGACCCACTTGACAACCCTAATAGTTATTTCGAAAAGAATAAAACACAGCGTATCAGTACGCAATTCACCTTTACACATCAACTAAACGAAAGAGAATCACTTACTTTAAAAAATAGTTTTAATAACTTTAGCCGTGTAATAACTATTCCTAATTATATTTTTGATGGCTTACAAAACAGTAGTTTTTCTGAAATTACTTATTCCTTTAATGGCTTTACATCTGAATGGGTTACTGGTGCTAATTTATATACAGATAGTTTCACCGAAAACAGCAACACTAGTTTTCCATTGCGGAACTACAATCAAATCACCTATGGAGCATTTGCTCAAAGCACAGTAAAAGCAAATCATTGGCTCGATATAGAAACAGGACTTAGAGGTGATTATGTTGTAGATTATGGTTTTTCTCTTTTGCCTAGAATTTCTGCTTTGTTTAAAATCAACCAGAAACTGACTTCTAGAGTTGGTGGTGGAATGGGGTACAAAACACCCACTTTATTTACTGAAGAAAGCGAGCGCCTTCAATACAAAAATGTACTTCCAATAAATAAAACAATCAATACTCTTGAAAAAAGTTACGGCTTTAATTTTGATATCAATTACAAAACGTATATCACGGATGCCATTTCGTTTTCTATTAATCAGTTAATTTTTTACACTAAGGTTAACACCCCACTTGTCCTATCTACTTTATCTAATAACAACTTTCAGTTTGTGAATGTTGATGGTTATTTAAAGACTAAAGGAGCTGAAACAAATGTAAAATTAGGATACAAGGATTTCAAATTATTCCTTGGTTACACCTACACAGATGCAGCAGTAAATAATTCTGGCCTACAGTCTGAAAACCCTTTAACATCCAAACACCGATTAAATAATGTTTTAATGTATGAAGTAGAAGACAAATGGAAAGTAGGTTTAGAAGCGTATTATTATAGTCCACAAAAATTAAATGACGGTAATAAAACCACAGACTATTGGATTTTTGGCTTAATGATTGAAAAGTTATGGGAGAATTTTTCAGTTTATAGCAACTTTGAAAACTTTACTGATACAAGACAAACCAAATTTGGAAACATATATACCGGATCTATTTCGAACCCAGTTTTTAAAGACATATACGCACCGCTTGATGGTTTTGTAGTAAATGCTGGAATTAAACTAAAGTTTTAAATGTAACACGTTTCTAATGATCAATAATTTGGGGTTGATGTATGCACATCAATCCCAAATTATTATATAGTAAATTTAAAACAAAAAAAAACTTCTCAATTTCTTGAGAAGTTTTGTGGGCGATGAGGGATTAGAACTTAATCTCTAATACGCTGATATATAATAAAATATACTAGTCTAAAACATAA
>NZ_JACRUK010000032.1 GCF_014305155.1 Flavobacterium muglaense | reverse complement strand
CTAATTATTAAGATGATGAAGCATAAACACATTGGATTACAAATAATTAAAATAAGTACATAACTTTACACCTCTAACAATTTAAAATTGTAGCTCATTTTCCGTTTAACGGCAATACCAAGCCCGAATTCATACAGACTTCTTTATTTTAAAAGGTCTTTAAACAAACGACGCGCAATCAAAATTTTCATGATTTCATTAGTCCCTGCATAAATGCGAGTCACCCGATTATCAGCATACATGCGAGCTATGGGGTAATCCCACATATAACCGTAACCACCAAACAATTGCAAGCAGTCATCCACCACTTTACCACACATATCCGTAGCCGAATATTTAATCATGGAAGCACTCTCGCTAGATAATTCGTGCTTGTCCATCAACTCGATACAACGGTCTAGAAAAGCTTGATGTATTTGCATTTGCGTGACAGATTCGGCTATTTTAAATTGGGTGTTTTGAAATCCCGCTATAGCCAATCCAAAAGCCGTGCGCTCCGTAGTATATTTTATCGTATCTTCAATAGCACCTTCGGCAGTGGCAACCGCCATAATCCCAACGGTTAGTCGCTCGCGAGCCAGTTCTTTCATCATAATTTTGAAACCCATTTTTTCATCTCCTAAACGGTTTTCTTTGGGCACTTTGACATTATCAAAAAACAATTCGGCTGTATCCTGTGATTTCATTCCGATTTTTTTGAGGGGTTTTCCTTTGTTGAATCCTTCCATATCCGATTCCAAAATCAATAAAGTAACTCCTTCATCAGCTGTATTTACATTTGTTTTCACAGCAACTATAGCCATATCACACATATACCCATTGGTGATAAAGGTTTTTTGGCCGTTTACTAGATAATGATCCCCTTTATCCTCAGCAGTAGTTAGCAACGCTTTCAAATCACTACCGCAATTGGGTTCTGTCATTCCTATTGCAGTAATCAGCTCGCCTTTTGCCATGAGCGGCAAGTACTTTAATTTTTGCGCCTCGGTGCCATAATTAAGTAAATAAGGCGCTACAATATCCGAATGCAAGGAAAAACCTGGACCAGTAATTCCTTTTTTGGCAAACTCTTCAATAAGTAAGGAATTAAAGGTAAAATCTAATCCGCCACCGCCATACTGCTCCGGCATATCAAGGCAAAGTAAGCCCAACTCCCCCGCTCTTTTCCAAATGTCACGAGATACCATTCCTTGTTTTTCCCATTCATCCAACTGCCCCATTATTTCATTCGAAATAAATTCTTGAATCATGGACTGCATCATTTTATGCTCTTCGGTAGCGTAAATTTTTCTTTCGATAAGGATATTTTGTAGCATAAAAATGATTTTTAATTAATTGAAAAAGGAACAGTAATACAGTTCGAATAGTAATTTATATTCTTTTCTAAAGTTAAGCCTTTTATTTTATTTTGTTTCAAAAGACGTTCTAAATTACGAGTGACCGTCAAACAAAAAGCCGAAACGGTGTGTTTCGGCTGATAATTCAATTTTATTAAGTCTAATCTATTTTGCTGAAAAACTATAGAAAATGTTTGAAATGTTTTTCGTTTTTATAAACCAAAGCTAACAATGTAGGCAGTACAATCAATAATAAAGGCATCGCAATCAAGAATCCGCCTATCACTGCAATAGCTAATGGTTGATGCAATTCAGATCCCGTTCCTATACCTATAGCCAAAGGCAACAAGGCTATAATCGCACCCAAAGCTGTCATTAATTTTGGACGAAATCGAGTCGAAATCGAGTAAACAATTGACTCCTTCAGGTTTCTGGTTAACTTGAAGGTTTCTCTAAATTGTAGGAAAGTAAAAATAGCATTTTCGGCAATGATCCCTACTATCATTATTATTCCTGTATAACTTCCCACGTTCAATGGTGTAGCTGTAATAAAAAGTAAAAGATAACTTCCTGCAATTCCTAAAACCGAAATTAATAATATCACAAACGCTACTCTAAAATCTCTAAAAAGGAATAAGATCACCCCAAAAACCAATAAAGAGGAAGCAATTAAAATCATTAACAACTCTTTGAACGACTGTTGCTGCTCTTTATAAGCTCCTGCGTATTCAATATAATAACCGCTTGGCAAATGAATTTGAGCAGTGACTTTGGTTTGTATTTCTTTCATCACACTTCCTAGGTCTCGGTTGTCTAGTCGACCTGTTACCACAGTCATCATTTGTAGATTTTCTCGCTCGATCTCGGCGACTCCTTTTTCGATCGAAATAGTCACTAAACTAGTAATTGGAACAGATTGTCCGTTGGGTAAAAAGACTTTAAGTTGCTTAATATCCTCCAAACTTCTTTTCTTACTATTGGCATAAATCAATCGAATTGGGATTTGTTTTTCATTTTCCAATACATTACCTACTATATTACCTTCTAGCGCTGTTTGCATTTGAAATTGCAAGTCAGCAGGCGCAATACCATATTGCGCCAGTTGAATGTAATTAGGTTGAATATTAATTACCGGTCCAGCCAAAACAATTCCATCAAAAACATCAGCCGTTCCTTCCACTTTTTCAACAATAGCCGCAACCTGTTTGGCTGTTTTTTGCAATTGTGCTTGATCATTACCATATACTTTGACTTCAATTGGTGAAACTGAACTCATCAAATCGCCCAACATATCCCCTATTACTTGACCAAAATCGATCCGCAATACAGGCTGAGTTGCTTCCACTTTGGCGCGAATTTCATCAATTACATCATTACTGGTTTTACTCCTGTCTTTTTTTAACTGAATTAAATAATCGCCTCGATTGGGTTCCGTAATAAAAAAACCCATCTGAGTACCAGTTCTACGACTATACGCCTCTACTTCGGGAATTTTAATTATGATTTTCTCTACTTCATTCAACATTCTATCTGTTTCTTCAAGTGAAGTTCCTGGCGGACTTTCATAATCAAGAATGATGCTTCCTTCATCCATTTCTGGTAAGAAACCCGTTTCTAAATTGGGCAAAATAATAAATATAGACAGCATTAATACAATACAAAAACCAATGCTTATGAACGGTCTTCCAATGAAATACGAAACCCAATTTTGCTTTTTTACCTCATGAATTTCAGGAAGTATTTCAGTTTCTGTAATTACACGATCTTTTTTCGAAAGCAATAAATAGACGACTGGTAGCAGCAGCCAAGTAACAAAAAACGAACAAACCAAGGTGATAATCATCGTATCTGTTAGTACTTTAAAATACGAGCCCGCTACCCCACTCATTAAAACAAATGGAAAGAAAATCACAATTGTACTAATCGAAGAACCCAGCATGGCTGGAAATAAATATTGAATTGCTTTTTGCAAAAGCGTAACCGTAGGTTCATCTGGATGCTCTTCGTGGGCTCTATGGATTTGTTCTACAACCACAATAGCATCATCAATAATAAGACCTAGTGCCGCTGCAATAGCACCCAAAGTCATAATGTTAAAAGTCTGACCTGTAAGATATAAAACAATTAATGTAAGCCCTAAAGTCACTGGAATAATAATCAATATCGTTGCACTTGCTTTGGCTGATTTCAAAAACAAAACTGCCACAATTATAGCCAAAAACAAACCAATCAACAAACTATCAGTAACACTTTTTACAGCATCATTTACAAAGGTAGCTTGTTCATAAAATGGTTTAATACTAATGCTTTTTGGAAGTATTTGCTTTAAATCTTGCAATTTAGCATTCATCGCGTCCGAAAGCGAAATTAAATTTGAATTGGGCTGCTTAATCACAGCGACCAAAATACTTTCTTTCCCGTTGGCATTCACTTTTATAAACTCCTTGGCTTCTCTTATTTCAACAGCAGCGATGTCTTTTAAAGTAACAATTCCTTTGCCATTATTACGCACCACTAAGTTTTCTAACTCTTCTTTTTTGTCAACTTGGGCATCCGTAATCGTTAAATACAAATACCGATAATCCGCTAAATACCCATTTGATTTGATGAAATTCGTCTGACTTAATACTTGTGAAACGGCATCTGGAGTAATACCTAAAGCGGTCATTTTACTGAAGTCCAACGACAACCAATACTCTTTTTCTTTACCTCCAATTATTCGTATTTCCGAAACGCCATCTATTTGTGAAAGGAACGGTTTTATCGTAAAATCGGCTATTTTCTTTAACTCAATAGCCGACACTCCTTTGCCTTCGATCGCATACCCAATAACAGGCAAAATAGATGGGTTCATTTTCTCTACCGTGATTTGAGTATCCGGCGGAAGATTATTTTTGATTTGGTTAATTTGTTCTTCGATACGTGTTTTACTCAAATCAATATCTGCTTTCCAATCCATAAAAGCCGATATCTCACAACTACCTCGACTGGTTATGCTACGAACCGTTTTTAAATCTTGCACTTTTTTTATGGCATTTTCTAAAGGTTTCGTAACCGTAATCATCATTTTATCTACCGGTTGTTGTCCTGCATCGGCAATGATTTTTATTTTCGGGAAAGTAATTTCGGGAAACAAACCCGTTTGCATTTTCGAATAGGCAAAAAAACCGCCCAAAATAATAAGGAAGATGATGGCGCTTAGCCCATTTTTATGTTTTACGAAGAAGTTGTTCATTTCATTTTTTATTTTTACCGCTAAGGCGCAAAGTCGCTAAGTTTTTTAATACTAAAGGCTGATGACTAAAAACTAACCACTATTTCCTCATCACTTTTACTTTAATCGTGTCAGCAACACCATAATTTCCAGTTAATAAAATCTTATCATTGGCAGTTAAAACTGGAGAAATAACTTCTATTCTGTCTTCTGTTTGAATTCCTTTTTTAATGGGGACTTTAATCGCTGTAGTGGCATTTATCATTTTCATTATCCAAAAATCAGTTTCGGTTTCATTGCTTAAAACGGCGGCTTTGGGCAACGAAATAGCATTCGAACTAGACGACTTATTGATGCGTACTTTTACGATTAAGTTCTCAGGAATGTCTTGTTTTCCGTTTATTTTCAATACTACGTTTTGTGTTTGTGAAGCTGCATCTACTGTAGGTGAAAATTTTTGCACAGTCGCTATTTTAGCACTTCCATCAGGCAAAGTGACATGAAGTTGCTGCCCAACAGCAACATACTTTTTTAATTCATAAGGCAAACTCAATACAAGTGCAAAACTATTAGCATCATTAATTACAACCAATGGATCACCATCTTGTACATAATCGCCTTGTTGTACATTTACCATTGTAACGATCCCACTCGTGTTGGAACGCACCCGTATTGCGCCGCCAAAATTCAAACTCGGATCAATTTTGTTTATCGTATTTCCTAATACTTTTGATTCTCTTGTTTTTATCGAAAACAAGGTCGATCCATTGTTTACAAAATCATTGATCGCCACATTAACGGAACTCAGATACCCCGTAGCATTTGCCTTAATACTGTTTTTTACTAAGTAGGTGGCCGTTGCATTGAGTTCCATAAAATTTTCAATTCCTGCAGTATCAATTGTTGTAACGGTAACTGGAATACTGGCATCAATTGGTTTTTCGGATACAGCATTCTCTTTACATGCTATAAAAAGCAACGGAAATAGTAGTATAAAAAGGAATGATTTATTCATAATATTAGTCATTTGAGCTCCAATAATTGATTTCATTAATCAGTTGAAATGTATTTATTTTATTTTGAGAAATTGTATTATTAATACTAATCACATTTCCTATAGCGATCATAAAATCAGTAATTTGGGCATCACCCGAAAGCAATAATTTTTTGTTAGCTTCAATTAGTGCGTCACTAATTTGCAACTGAGATTGCAATTGATTTTGTATTTCTTCAGTTTGTTTTAAACGTTGATTTAGCAATAATAACTGTTGCTCAAATTGTTTATTAAAATTATTTTTATACGCTAAATTAGTAGCTAAAGCCGTTTCATTTTTTTGATGTAATAACGTTTTCTGATTTCCATCATATATAGGAATTGACAATCCTAAACCGATACTAAAACCAAAGTTTTTATACCCTTGATTCACAAAACTCGACATATAACCCGCATCACCCAAAAATGAAAGTGATGGTTTATAACTGTTGTCAATCAACTTATTTTGATTACTGATTTTTAAACTATCCGTTTCAAATTGCTTTTCAAAAAGAGTGTTTTGTTCTTTTTGAATACTTTTTAAACTAATCGCTGGTTTTACTAAATTTACAAAACTTACATCGGTTTCTCCTGACAAATAATTAAGCAAACCCAAATCATTTTGATATTGTTGCTTCAACTGCAACACTTGCAATTCTTGTTGCTTTAAGGTAGCCAGAAAAATCAAATAATCCGTTTGTTTATAAATGGAATTTTGAGTCAATTTCTTCAAGATAACTGCTTCGTTTTTAAGAAGCTCAACCATTTTTTGATTATAAACGACTTGCTCAGCACTTCCATAGGCAGTGACGTATTGCGCGATTATAACTTTATTCAAATCTTTTATTGCTATTTTTTTATTTAGCGCTAGTCCTTCTTTGATAATTTTAAAAGTCTCTGCCTGTGTATCGATTCTGTTTTTGCCTATTATTTTTTGGTTGAATCCAACTAATCCCGATACGGACTGACCGTTACTCAAAGCAGTATCATAACCAAATCCATTATGATTAGGTGCTACATACGCATTTAAATTTGCTGCAATTTGGGGTTTAAAACTAGCTATAACCAACAAACTATCAATTGAATTTAATTGCATTTGATTAGACAAATCTTTTAATAAAGGGGAATTGGTTTGTGCTTTTTCGATATAAAACGCCAAGTCCTTTTCTTGTGAAAAAGACTTGACAGTTATTAGAAAAAACAAACTTAAAAATAGTATTCTCATTGGATATATTTATAAAAAAATAGCGGCTTTATTTAGCATCGACTACTAAAACTACAAACGTGTTAGGAATGATACTTGATCTTGGATGCGGATTTTCGGTTGTAGGTGCTGGTTTATCACCAAAACTAGCCGTAGCTAAATACAACCGATTGGTGGTTTTATCCAAAGCAATCGTTCTCGCTCCTTTTTGCGTTTTCACCGTTTCTAAAACCGAAAAACGCCCCTTTTTCGATTCTTTTACAACCGTAATTGTACCGTCACCATTGGAACAAAAAGCAAGTTTGGTTTTTGGATTAAAAGCCACACCATCGCAACCTTCGCCAATAGGGATTGTTTTAATCACTTTCCCATTTAAGGCATTTACAACAACCATTATATTATTGCCACAGACAGAAAATAATCGATTCGTTTCTAAATCTATTGCTAAGCCTGATGGCTCCTCTCCAGGTGCAATGCTCCAGGTGTTTGTAACTTCTAGTGTAGAAGTGTTGATCGTCTTTATTTGGTTTTTATCTTCAATATTCACATAAACCAACCCTTTAGTATTCGTTACTGAAAATTCAGGTTTCCCACCTAGCGGAATGCTCTTTACTACTTTATTTGTAATTGCATCGAGAACCGTTGCATCATTGGATTTTCCATTATATGTAAAGACTTTTTTAGAAAAAGCATCATATAATATAGCATCTGGATTTTCAGCAGGCAGAACCACTTTTTCGATTAATTCATAAGTCGTCAAATTAATAATAGAAACCGAATTGTCTTTTCCATTTGAAATAAATGCTTTATTTAAATCATTTGCAATAGCGATACCATGAACTCCCTTGGTGTCAGGAATGGATGTAAGGAGTTTGTTCGAATGCAAATCAATCACATTCACTTCACTACCATGAGAAACAAATAAATGCTGATTCACCTCGTCAACAACTGCATAATCCCATCCTTGATTGCCCGGGATATTAATTTTTTCTAAAACTTTATAGGTTTGACCAATACATGTGGTAATGGAAAAAATAGTAAGGAGAGATACCCGTATTTTATTCATAATAATCTTTTTAGATAATGATTTTTTTAGATAATGATTTTTTTATTGAAAACTATTCTTTTTTACCATCGAAAAGGATTGGTTTATTTTTCTTCTTATTAATCCATTTATTCAATTTATAAGAAAGATAAGCTGATCCAGCTCCTACAATCGCACCCGCAGCAACATCAGTAGGGTAATGAACTCCTAAATCCATCCGAGAATAACCAACAGCGCTTGCCCAGAGAAAAGAAGGCGCTATAACATACCATTTAGGAAATGCTAAACTCAAAGATGTAGCTGTTGCAAACGACTCTGAGGTGTGTCCAGATGGGAATGAACCACTTCCGCCCGAAGACATTTTTTCAATATCTGTATAAGTTACTGAAGGCCTGTCTCTTTTTATGGAATATTTTAAAGCAGTCGTTATAAAAGCGTTGACCAAAAATGTTTCTCCTATAAAAATTCCTTTCTTTTTTAAATCGGCATCTTTATTTATCGTTCCAATTGAATAAATAATCAACGGAGCTGCAATACTTATTGGTGAAGCGGAATTAGTAATCGCTTTGAAAGTGGGATCTAACGATCTGTTACGCTCCACATTTATTTCTCGTAAAGTTTGAATGTCAAAATTTTGTGCGTAAGTGCTTATTGAAAACGAAATAAGCAACATATAAACGATCACTTTAATCATTGAAAAAATGAATTAAATAGTTAAAAAAAGTTTCCTTTGGCATTACACTCCCGTAACTATTTTTATAAATTTTCCTTTGGCATCAAATAAAATATCGCACGCTTTTCCTTCTTTTTTAATCTCGACTTCGTACGTTATTACCTTTTTATCATCTGTGATTTTAGCTGTTTCAGTGATTTTATTTGTTGGATAATTTTTCTTTAAATATGGTAAAACATCCGCAGGCAATTCGTTTTTTTTAATGGCTATTTCAAGTGCTTTACAATTTCCCTTTGCATCATATAAAGCCGAAGCATCAGTACCATTAATTTGAAATTCAGCTTCATAATTTGCCGCTTCTTTTTCCCAACTTGCTTTTTGAGATGGAAACTCTTTGGCAAATGCTGCTTTTACAAGTACGGGTATTGTTTCTTTTTTAGGTTTCCCTTCTGCTTGTGCAAATATGCTTGCGCTAACAATTATTGCCCCTATTAAAAAGATGTTCTGTACCGTTAACTTGAAGTTTTTCTCTGGCGTGCTTTGATCGATTGTGTTCATTGTTTTTTTGTTTAAAAATGGAAGCCATAATGCTTTATTAAACAAATGTCTGTAACAATTCTATTGCAATTCTATGCCTTTGTAATTCACAAAAAAATCTTTTGGGATTGCAACACCCTCAAAACAAAACAATGCCTATCGTTTACAAACTGATAATGTAAAGACAACCCGCTCACTTCGGCTATTTCATAGGCAATCGCTAAGCCTAAACCTAGCGAAGCATCAGTTGCTATGCTTTTATGAAATCGCTCAAAAACCAAAGATGTGTCAAGAGCTTGACTTATTCCAGTATTTTCGACTATTATTTCGTTGCTATTAGTGGTAATAGTAATACTTCCGCCAATAGTATTATGTCTAATAGCATTTTGAACCAAATTATTGATTAGCACTAAACACAGATCAGAATTCATATTAATCAATAAATCAATCGTTGTATTGTGCAACAAATTTATCTTTTTATTGGCAATAGAATCTTCAAAAAGCAACAAGGAAGCATCCACAACCTTTGCAACAGCTACCATCTCTGTCGATTTAAACTGCCTGTTTTCGATCTTTGTGAGCAATAATAGTGATTTATTGAGTCGACTCATTTTTGCGCAAGCGTCATCAATAGCAACAATTAAATCGACTTCATTTTCTTGTAAATTCTCCGATTGAATGAGTAAATCTACTTTAGACTTAATTACAGCTAATGGCGTTTGAATTTCGTGTGCTGCATTCTCGGTAAATTTCTTTTGACTATTGTAATCTGTAATCATTTTACCCATCATCTTTTGCAACGAATTATTAAGCACTGCAAACTCTCTTGTAGTTGATTTTTCAAATATTGGAACCCTGTTATCGCTTGCACGAAAACCTTCTAGGTTATTCACTGCCGTATAAAAAGGCTGCCACATTTTTTTTGAAATCCAAAAATTGAGTACTAACGAAATCAAAAAGAAAGTCGCTAAAATCCCTACTAACAAATATAAAATCCCCTCAATTAATTCGTCATATTCAATGGTACTCCGCCAAATTTTAATTTGGAAATTAGCCTTTTCTCCCTGTACAAAAGCCGAAATCATTCGATTGGGAGCCATCTCATTTTCGCTCTTATCTAAAATTAAAGTATCCGAAAAAATGATTTTACTACCGTTTCTGAAATTATTTTTAAGTGTTTTAGTAATGGTAGCTTCTTTCGTTTTTATTAAAAAATCGATAGAAACCGAGTCATTTTCAGCTAAATAATGCTCAATCAAATGCACTCGATTTAGCAACAATTCATCATTGCTATGTTTCACCTCATCAGTAATTACTTGGTAGCAAACAAAACCAAATAAAAGTAACAAAGGGATACTCATCAACACATAGTAAAGACTGGTTTTAGAGAGTAGTTTCATCGTTGAATTTTAAAATTATACCCGATCCCGTATATAGTATGCAAGTAATCTTCACATTTTTTCTCAACTAATTTTTTACGAAGATTTTTAACATGGTTGTATATAAAATCAAAATTATCAAGCCGATCAGCGTCATCACCCCACAAATGTTCAGCCAAAGCACTTTTACTCACTACACGATTTTTATTTGCAATAAAATACAGCAGTAAATCATATTCTTTTGAGGTCAATAATACCAATTCATCGTGAATAAAAACCGTACGCTCTAAGGGGGAAATTCTAATTTCATTCAATATAATCTCTAGATTTCCATCAAAACTTTTCCTTCTAATTAATGCTTTTATTCTCGAATTCAGTTCTGATAAATGAAAAGGCTTAGGCAAATAATCATCGGCGCCAAGATCGAGTCCTTTGATTTTATCATCCAAAGCATTTTTGGCCGATATAATAATGATACCCGCCTTTGATTTTTGGTTCTTTACTTCGTTAATCAAATCTAAACCAGAACCCCCTGGCAAAGTAATGTCTACCAAAATACAATCATAATCATACAAAGCAATTTTTTGTTGGGCCTTAGTATAATTCGATGCCAGCTCTACTACATTTCCTTCCATTTCAAAGTATTGCTTAATACTTTTTTGCAATTCAGGTTCGTCTTCGATCAATAAAATTTTCATACTTCGTGTTCTATTATACTTTGATTGCTAATTTGGGTACAATAATAGGATCCAAATCTATTTCAAAACTATTAGTAACGCCAATTTACAATTAAAATCACCAACTTATTAAAAACCAAATACCATAAAATAAGATGAGCCCGATATAAAATCGAGCTCATCCACTTGAAAACTAATTGTAATAGTAACACCACTAACCAAGTATGCTATTTACAAAGATTTTCAATTAATAACAATATACTATTTCCATCCACCACCTAGCGCTTTGTATATTTGTACAAAAGCATTTAGTTGGTCTTTCTTGGTTTCAACCAATTCTAGTTTAGCATCAAGCGCATCACGTTGCGTCATTAAAACCTCAAAATAATCGGCTCTAGCTGATTTAAACAAATCATTTGCCACACTAATAGACGTATTTAATGCCTTTACTTGATCTGTCTTTAAAGCATAACTTTTTTCTAAGTTATTGATATTTGCCAATTGATTAGAAACCTCTAAATAGGCATTCAAAATCGTACGGTCATAATTGTATAATGCTTGTAACTGGCGCGCATTTGCATTAGCAAACTCTGCTTTAATCGCGTTTTTATTAATTAAAGGTGCCGCAACATCTCCTATTAAATTATACAATAACGACTCCGGAAACTTTACTAAATAAGATGTTTTGAACGCTTGTAAACCAAAGGCAGCCGAAATATCAAGAGAAGGATAAAACTCCGCTCGGGCCACTTTAACATCTAGTTTAGCTGCTGTTAATTCCAACTCTGCTTGTTTAATATCAGGTCTATTTGCTAACAATTGTGATGGAATACCTGATTGAATCGACGCAGGCAATAAGTTCAAGAACGCATTACTATCTCTCACAATTTTCTCAGGGTAACGACCTAACAAGAAGTTAATCGTATTCTCTGTTTCAACAATTTTTTGATTGATTTGAAACTCCATACTTTTAGAAGCCAAAACTTCGGCTTGAAACTTTTGTACAGCCAACTCAGTTGCTCTAGCAGCTTCTTTTTGAATTTTTACAATTTCAAGTGCGTTTTGTTGCAATTGGATATTTTGCTTCACGATCGCCAATTGACTATCAAGAGCAAGCAATTCATAGTACGAATCAGCTACTTCTGAAATCAGATTGGTAATTACAAAATTCTTTCCTTCAACCGTAGCTAGATATCTAGTGACTGCCGCTTTTTTCGAATTGCGTAATTTTTTCCAAATATCCACTTCCCAATTTGCGTAAGCGCCCACATTGAAATCAGTCAACGCTTCTGGGAATTCTTTGCCTGGAGCAATTTCGGTCGAAGCATCACCCGCACCTTGGCTCGTGTATCGCCCTACTTTTTCAACACCCGTTCCAGCTCTTAAACCAACTGAAGGCAATAAAGCTCCTTTTCGTACTCGAATGTCGTTCTTAGCCATTTCGATTTCTTGCATTGTAATCAACAATTCTTGATTATTTTGCAAAGCCACCGTAATCAAGCTTTTTAAATTAGGATCTTTAAAATAATCATCCCAACTTAAATTTGAACTATTTGCACTGTCTTTTGAAGTACCAAAACTAGCTGGAACTGCTTTACTATCAGGCATTTTTAAGGCCATGGGCGCCTTGCAGCTTACCACTGCAAGACCCATACCTAGTACGATACTAAATTTATATAATTTCATCAGATTCATTTTCAATTAAATATTCGGTAAATGGATTTTCGTCTTCGTTTTTATGAAACTTATGTTTCTCAGAAATGGTTGCAAATATGAAATACAAACCCGGAATGATCACAACCCCGCAAATTGTACCTACAAGCATACCACCTGCCGCAGCAGATCCCAATGTTCTATTACCTATTTTCCCAGGATCAGAGGCCAATGCTAATGGAACCAATCCAGCAATAAAGGCAAACGAGGTCATTAAAATAGGTCTAAAACGAACCATAGCACCTTCCATAGCAGCGTCAATCACCGATGCTCCTTGACTGTGCTTATGAGCGGCAAACTCTACAATCAATACGGCATTCTTACCTAGAAGACCAATAAGCATAATGAAAGAAACTTGGGCATAAATATTATTATCCAAACCAAATAGTTTTAAGAATAAAAAGGCTCCAAAAATCCCTGCTGGAAGTGAGAAAATAACAATCAATGGCAAAATAAAACTCTCGTATTGCGCTGCAAGTACTAAATACACAAAGCCCAAACAAATCAAGAAAATATAAATAGCTTCATTCCCTCGAGCCACCTCATCTGCAGATATACCTGCCCAATCTATACCAAAACCTCTAGGAAGTGTTTTCGCAGCTACTTCATTCACCACCTGAATCGCAGTACCACTACTAAAACCTATCGCTGGTGCACCACTTATCTCGGCAGCATTGTACATATTATGTCTAGTAATTTCTGATAAACCATAGACTTTTTTCATTTTCATGAAAGCAGAGAACGGAACCATCTCATCGCGATTGTTTTTTACATACAATTTCAAAATATCTTCTGGAAGTGCTCTATACTCCGGCGAAGCTTGTACAATTACTTTGTATTGACGGTCGTATTTAATAAAGTTGGTTTCATAATTACTTCCCACAAGTGTAGACAACGTATTCATAGCGTTCTCGATACTCACCCCTTTTTGCTGTGCAATATCATTATCGATATCAAGCATGTATTGTGGGAAACTCGCGCTATAAAATGTAAATACTGAGGTTAATTCTGGGCGTTTTTTCAATTCAGCCACAAAATCTCTACTTACCTTTTCCATTTTCTTGTAATCGCCGGAACCTGCTTTGTCAAGTAAACGCAATTCAAATCCACCGGCAGCTCCATATCCTGGTACCGCTGGAGGTTGGAAATATTCAATAGTAGCACCCGAAATATCTTTGGTCTCTTCCTCTAATTGCTTGATAATTTCCACTACATTTTCATGACGATCTTCCCAACTTTTCAAGTTGATCAAACAAGTTCCGGTGTTGGCACCTGTTCCCTCGGTCAAAATCTCATAACCTGCCAAAGCAGAAACCGATTTCACACCGTCTACTTTTTCGGCTATTTTTTGCAATTTCTCAGCTATTTCATTGGTTCTTTCTAATGAAGAACCTGGAGGCGTTTGAATAATAGCATAGAACATTCCTTGATCCTCACTTGGAATAAATCCAGAAGGTAGACTGTTGTTAATAAAAAATATACCCACACAAAACGCTAGCAATACTCCAATTGAAACCGATCTTCGGTTAATAAAAAGGTTTAATACTTTTTTATAACCATTTGATAAATGATCAAACTTATTATTGAATCCATCCAAAAATCTATTGATCAAATTTTTAGGGCGTTCTTTACCATGATTATTTTTCAACATTAAGGCACACAGCGCAGGTGTTAAAGTCAAGGCTACAATTCCCGAAAGGATAATTGCAGTTGCCATAGTGATGGAGAACTGACGGTAGAAAATACCTACTGGTCCAGACATAAATGCAACCGGAATAAATACGGCTGCCATCAAGAAAGTAATTGCGATAATCGCACCACCTATTTCAGACATTGCTTTTTTAGTCGCTTTTCTAGGCGAAAGATGCTCTTCCTCCATTTTCGCATGGACGGCTTCAATTACAACAATGGCATCATCTACCACTACCCCAATGGCAAGTACCAATGCAAACAATGTAATTAAGTTGATGGTAATTCCAAAAAGCTGCATGAATGCAAAAGTACCAACTAAAGATACTGGAACTGCGATTGCAGGAATTACCGTTGAGCGCCAATCTCCAAGAAACAAGAATACCACTAAACCTACTAGAATAAAGGCTTCAACCAATGTATGAATTACTTTTTCGATAGAAGCATCTAAGAATTTTGAAACATCATAGCTAATCTCATAATCCATTCCTTTTGGAAACGATTTCTTTAATTCTTCCAGTTTTGCTTTTACATCTTTAATAACTTGACTGGCATTACTACCGTATGATTGTTTGATGGTAATAGCAGCAGATGGTTTTCCATCAATACTAGAATAAATATCATACATTGAACTACCAAATTCTACATCTGCAACATCTTTTAAACGCAACAAAGCTCCGTCAGCGCGAGAGCGCACAACAATATTCTCGTATCCTTCTTTAGTAGTGTACCTCCCTTTGTATTTTAATACATACTCAAAAGCTTGAGAACGCTTACCAGAGCTTTCACCTGTTTTACCTGGCGATGCTTCTAAACTTTGATTACTTAACGACTCCATTACCTCATCGGCAGATATCTTGTACGCTAACATTCTATCTGGTTTCAACCAAATACGCATGGCGTAATCTCGATTTCCAAGAATATCCGCAACCCCTACACCGTTCACACGTTTTAAATCAGATAGAATATTGATATCTGCATAATTGTAAAGGAACTTTTGGTTGGTATTGGGATCTTTACTGAATAAATTGACATACAAAAGCATGTTTGGTTCTTCACGGGTAATTTTTAATCCCTCACGTACTACTAACGGCGGTAATTTATTAATTACAGAAGCCACACGGTTTTGAATATTAATCGCAGCTTGATTAGGATCAGTTCCAAGGTTAAAAACAACTTGAACAGAGGCTTCCCCATCATTTCCTGCATCCGAAGTGATGTACTTCATTCCAGGAACTCCGTTGATTGCTCTCTCCAGCGGAATAACTACTGCTTTAACCATCAACTCACCGTTAGCCCCAGGGTAATCAGCAGTAATGTTTACTTTTGGAGGCGAGATAGCAGGGAATTGTGTAACTGGAAGTCCGGTCATAGCCAATACTCCCAAGAAAACAATAACCAACGATATTACTATCGATAATACCGGTCTTTGTATAAATTTATCAAACATTTTTTTATTTTTTATATCGTTAAAAACACTATTCTGCTCTCAATCTCAAGCTTGATAATACTTTGGTTGGACTTAGATAATCATACTTAATTTTATCATTATCATTGGCTTTTTGAATTCCGTCAAGCACAATTTTATCGTTGACAGTAATTCCTTTATCCACGACATACAAATCAGGCATCTCTCCCTTAATTGTTATTTCTTTTGATTTGATTACATTGTTTTTATCAACCACAAACACATACTTTTTATCTTGAATTTCATAAGTCGCTTTTTGCGGAATAACAATGGCGTTGCGTAAAGGAACAATCATTTTTACTTGACCTGTTTCTCCGTTTCTTAACAATTTATCCGGATTTGGGAAAACTGCTCTAAAGGCAATATTTCCTGTTTCATTATCAAATTCTCCTTCTACAAGTTCGATATCTCCTTTGTATTTTAATACATCGTTGTTAGCCAAAACAAGATCAACTTTTTTATCCGCACGATTTTTAATATCGGTTTCATAATTCAAATATTCCGGCTCTGAAACGTTGAAATAAGCAAACATTTTACTGTTATCAGAAAGGCTAGTTAACAATTCGCCTTCATCAATTAAACTCCCTAATTTTTTAGGTATACGGTCGATAGTCCCCGCAAATGGGGCTCTAATCTCTGTAAAAGACAAATGTAGTTTTGCTAAAGCTACTTCGGCCTGCGCCTGCTGTAGTTTGGTTAAAGCCAATGATTGTTCGTTTTTCGAAACAATATTTTTATCAGCCAAAGTTTTGGCGTTTTGCAATTCAATTTGTGCTCCTTTTACTTCTGCTTCAGCTTTTAACAATTCGGCTTCATACATTTTAGGCATAATTCGAAACAATAATTGCCCCGCTTTTACATATTGACCTTCATCAACATAAATATTTTGTAAAAACCCTTTTTCTTGTGCGCGAATTTCAATGTTTCGAACCGACTTTATTTGGGAAACATAAAGTTTAGTAAAAGAGGTATCTATTTGAACTGGATTAGTCACAGTAAAATTGATAGCTTCTTCTTTTTCTTCCGTTTTTTTGTTACAACTAACAAGGAATAACGCGGCCATTAAGCCCGAGATCATGACAATTTTTTTCATGGTGTAAAAATGGTGATTTAGGAAATGAAGTTTTGGAATGCATAGATTCCGTTGGTAAGTGAAAAGGTGTAGTTGCCTGAAAAGACATAGGTCTTCCAAGGAGAATTAGCTGTATTATTCAATAATAAAAAGTACAGCTTAGTCTCAACAACTAATGTGTACTGTTTATCATATCCTCAATACGCTTTGCGCGATGTAGATGGGTGTAGATTGGCCGTTTAAAGGCTTAGTAAAGTAAAATCGATTGTAAGGAAAAGTGGCAATAAGAGACTTATCATTTGATAAATACCACTTTACTAGTTCAGAAGATTTGAACTTAGTAATACTAGAATCGCTTGAATTGTTGTAATCATCTCCGCTTGAATATTCTTCATTCAAGTCAAAATCTGTAAAGGCAATTATCGTTGACGCATGCCCTCTTTTAGAATGTAAAAACTCATGGTGTGTTTTCACAGGAATATTGAAACGTATGGTTTGAGCACTAGAATTCTTCTGCACAATACTAGCGTGCATTTTAGTCCCTCCTGAAAAAAGTAAGGTGAAGAAAAAAGTGATATGTAATAGTGCTCTCATTTGAGCGCAAATGTAAAAAAAATTATGAAGGTTAAAATAGCTGTTGTGTTAAAAAAAAGCCAATCTATTTACCTTCTTTAATTTCTAGTCCGAATACTGCAAAACTTTAAAGATTCCAGTGAAAAAATCGACAAAAATTCAATAGCAAAACGTAATAAAACTGCACTAATTAAGCTGGTTATAGCTCTTACTTCTAAATTACTAACAAGTTTTTTATGGATTACTCTTTTGCAAATGGCTAGCGTTAATCATCCTTTAAAATAATTTTATTCTACTAAAAGCAGACCGTACTGCCGTATTGAAGTGATCTAAAACGGTATAAACACTACCCTCCTCTTACAATATTGAAAATTGACAACTAAAAACATTTGGACTCCCTATACTACAATTCAAAATCGATCTGCTCTAAAAAAAAAAAAACAAAAACATATTAAAATAAAAACACCCTATTAAAAACAGGGGTGTAAACTGAATAATTATTACAAAAAAGACCAAATAGCAATAAAATTAAAATAAAATTAAAATTTTAAACAAAAAACAAGGGGTTAGTTTCATTATTTCAATTGCGAATACTGTAATTTTTTTAAAATTATAATGCCAATTATTTATTATTTATAAGTCCTATTTTGTTATTAATAATTCTGCTTCTTTCAAGTCAAAAAAACTTTTGTCGATTCTTTATCTTAAATAAAAGTCAATACATTCGCAACAGACCAAAACGTTGTTTTATCAAAAAATAAACAGTTAAACGAGTTTTTTAATACATAATAATTCATAAAAACAACAATAAGGTAAACATAATTCAATAAATACTTAAAATATTAAAAATCAGTTTTTAGCAAAAACAAATCTAAATCAATTATAAAACCAGTTCATTATGAAAAAAATCGAAGCCATTATTCGAAAATCAAAATTTGATGAAGTTAAAGAAGCTTTACATAAAATAGAAGTCAACTTTTTCACCTATTGGGATGTAACCGGAGTAGGAAATGAAAAAGTAGGACATGTTTATAGAGGAATCACATACAGCACCTCAGACATCCAAAGGAGGCATTTGTCGATTGTGGTATCTGATCCTTTTTTGGAAAAAACAATAGAAGCTATTTTAAACTCGGCTGCCACTGGACTAGTAGGTGATGGGAAAATTTTTGTATCGGATGTACAAGAAACCTACCGAATAAGAACAAAAGAAAAAGGAACAGACGCGGTGAACTAACCGCCATCAAAACTAACTAATAAAATTACAAAATATGGATACGAATACTGCAATGGACTTAATGTGGGTGTTAATCGCTGGATGTTTAGTGTTTTTCATGCAAGCCGGTTTTACACTGGTAGAAACTGGTTTTACAAGATCAAAAAACACGGGAAATATTATCATGAAAAATTTGATGGACTTCTGTATCGGGAGTCTTGCCTTTTGGGCCGTTGGATATTCTTTAATGTATGGAGAATCTATTGGCGGACTCATTGGAGATATGGGCCAGTATGCATTTTTTGATAGCCTTCCTGATATGCATAGCTTATTCTTTCAAACAGTATTTGCCGCTACTGCCGCAACTATTGTATCGGGAGCAATAGCAGAAAGAACTAAATTTACCACCTATTTAATATTCTCTTTACTAATGACTTTGGTTATCTATCCCATCTCAGGAAGTTGGGTTTGGAATGCAGGTGGATGGTTAGCCAAAATGGGGTTCACGGATTTTGCTGGTTCAACAGTAGTACACGCTGTTGGAGGATTTGCATCGTTAGTCGCTGCAGCCTTGGTAGGCCCTAGAATAGGGAAATACACTGATGGAAGATCTAATGCAATTCCTGGACATAACTTGATGTTAGGCGCTTTGGGAGTATTTATTTTATGGTTGGGATGGTTTGGTTTCAATCCTGGTTCGCAACTTGCCATCTCTGGAGACAATGCCTTCAAAGTAGCAGCAATCTTTATTACTACAAACCTTGCTGGAGCAGCTGGAGCATTAGCCGCAATGTTCTTGACCTGGATATTTTATAAAAAACCAGACATTTCAATGACCTTAAACGGAGTTTTAGCCGGATTAGTTGGTGTAACCGCCGGTTGTGCTGCCGTAAGTCCTGCAGGAGCTTTAATGATTGGACTAATCTGCGGAATTGTAGTCGTATTTTCAATCGAATTTATTGACAAAAAATTAAAAATTGATGATCCTGTTGGTGCCGTATCGGTTCACGGAGTTTGTGGTGCATTAGGAACTATCTTAGTTGGTCTTTTTGCTACAGATGGTGGTTTATTTTACGGTGGTGGTTTTGACAAACTAATCGTTCAACTTACTGGTGTTGGCGCAATCGTTGCTTGGGCATTAGCTACTTCATTTATTGTACTGTTTATATTGAAAAAAACAATGGGATTAAGAGTTACTAAAGAAGAAGAAATTGACGGCTTAGACATTCACGAACACGGAACAAATGTGTACAACGATTAATACTCAAACTGTACTTATAAAATAACCCCTAAATCAATACTCTTTATTAAAACACACCCTCATGTGTTTCAGTAGAACTTACAACTTGCCAACTATAAATTAATTGGATCAATATTGTTTAAATTCGAAAAAACTACAACAAGAGCTATACTTGTTGTAGTTTTTTATTTAAGATAATATTATACTTAAACTACATAAAGTCTTAAAATTTTATGTTTTATTTAAAATTTTATAATTTATAATGTAATAAATACACCAATTTACAGAAGTTAATAAAAAACTAAAACATAAAACTTGTATTGCTAAATGAAATAGATTTACCAAAAAAACTTCATTAATAGCATACCTTATGTCCAAAGAAAAACTAAGAACAGACAAAACATGTTTAAATTGTAGCTTTGTAGTAGACCAACGCTACTGCCCCAATTGCGGACAAGAAAACACCACAAGCACGAAGTCTTTTCACCATTTATTCATTCATTTCTTTGAAGATTTAACCCATTATGATAATGCTTTTTGGAAAACTATATTCAATCTCTTTTTTAAACCTGCAGCACTAACAAAAGCATATCATTCTGGAAAAAGATTATCTTTTCTTGCTCCCGTGCGCCTTTATTTATTTATTTATTAGCTTCATTACTTTTCTATCTATTTCATTATTCCCTAATGAAACTGGAAACAAAAGCGGTTACAAACCCAAGAAAAACCAAATTATGGTTCCCACCATAGATTCCTTACATATTGAAGAAAAAGGAGTTGATGGGCTAACAAAGTTTGGCATTATTTCACAAGAGAACAATGATGTATTCAAAAAATTATTTTTTCAATCTAAGAAAGTAGATACCAATTTCAAAGTCAAAAAAGCAGTCAATATCTTCGAATTCAAAACCATCAATCAACTGGATTCAATTCAAGAAAACAGTTCTCAAAGAAATAAAGTAACCAAATCAGAATATTGGTTCTTTAAAAAATGGCTGAAAGTAAAAAACGAAAATACAAATGAACAAATTATAGACAAATTCACCGAATCTTTCACCCACAACCTTTCAAAAGTACTATTTTTATACATGCCTGTTTTTGCATTCATCCTATGGCTGTTTCACGATAAAAAGAAATGGTACTATTTTGACAATGGGATTTTTACGCTGCATTATTTTTCGTTCCTACTATTAGTCATTCTAAGTTTATTTTTCATTGACAAAATATTTCCTTTAATAGGTATGGATCCAGCATTAATATGGATGCATATTTTACTTAAAATAGCCGGGACTATCTGGATGTTGTATTATTTTTTCCCAGCACATCGACGCTTTTATGGTGAAAAATTCATGATTTCATCTGTAAAAAGCGCTTCAATACTAATACTAAACCTAGTGATTATTGCCCTACTAATGGCTGTTTATGCTTTGTACACCTATATGAATATCCATTAGATAAAAACAAAAACAACTCCCCTATTAACTTAAAACGGTTGTTTCACAATTAGATAGAAATCAAAAACCTACACCATATTAATTGATGTTGTAGGTTTTTATAGTAAACAAAACAGCACCTTTTCTCTGCTAATTGATTTTTATATCGTAATATTGCAATATAAATATATAACAATGGGAATCACAAAGACCGAACATTTCACTGAACAACAAAATGACTTGGCTATTTTGGCCAAGGCCATTGGTCATCCGGCGCGTATTGCCATTATCCAGCACCTTATAAAAGTCAATAGTTGTATATGTGGCGATCTTGTAAACGAGCTTCCGCTTGCACAGCCTACCGTTTCTCAGCATTTGAAAGAGCTAAAAAACGCTGGACTTATTAAAGGAAACTTCGAAGGAAACGCCATTTGTTACTGCCTTAACGAAGAAGGTTTTGAAAAAATTAAAGTTTTTTTCGAAAGTATCAATACCTACTTAGAAAACAAAAAAGATCACTGTTGCTAATTTTTAAAAAATAAAAATCATGAAACTATCCGAAATTAAAAAACAACTGAACACGCTTGAAAACGTCACTTTTCAATTGCCTGATGGAACTTATGTTCCAGAACATTTTCACGTTACCGAAGTAGGTTTAGTCACTAAAAACTTTATTGACTGTGGTGGAAAAGTCAGAAAAGAAACGGTTGTAAACTTCCAATTATGGGATGCTAACGACTTTGAACACCGCTTAAAGCCTAAAAAACTATTAGACATTATTGAATTGTCTGAAAAAGTATTGGGAATCGAAGATTTTGAAATTGAGGTCGAATACCAAGCAGGAACCATTGGCAAATACGACTTGGGTTTTAATGGAAAAGATTTTACTTTGTTAAATAAACTTACTGCTTGCCTAGCCGAAGATCAATGTGGAATTCCGCAAGAAAAACAAAAAACAAAACTGTCTGAAATTCCAGTGCAAGGCAATAGTTGTACTCCAGGTGGAGGATGTTGTTAATCTAAAATTTTCTATAAAATGATGCCATCAAAAACACAAATTTTCTCGACAATTGAAAAGGAAATTTTAAATTTTCATCCCGAAAACATTACAACAGAACGTAGAGCTATTTTACAACCTTTGATTGATTATATCCAAATCAAAGTGAGTAATAATGACGAAATTAGACTGAATTTCATCTGCACACACAATTCTAGAAGAAGTCATTTGTCTCAAGTTTGGGCACAAACTGCGGCTTCCTATTTTAATTTTAGCAATGTATTTTGCTACTCTGGAGGTACAGAGGCTACGGCGTTGTTTCCCGTTGTGGCTCAAACATTATCAAATTCAGGTTTTAAAATCAATACCTTATCCGAAGGAGATAATCCGGTTTACAGCATAAAATATACCGATAACGAACATCCTGTAATTGGATTTTCTAAAACTTTTGATGCTGATTTTAATCCAAAAGCCGAGTTTGCAGCTATCTTAACTTGCTCATCTGCTGATCAAGGTTGCCCTTTTATTGCAGGTGCCGAAAAAAGGATTCCAGTTACCTTTGAAGATCCAAAAGCATTTGATAACACACCACAACAAGAAGAAAAATACCATGAAAGAAGCATGCAAATTGCAACCGAACTCTTTTATGTTTTCTCACAAATTAAAAAATAAATATGTCGGCAAATAATTGTGCTCCAGTAGCAAACCGAAAAAAATTAGGCTTTCTAGATAGTTATTTAACGCTTTGGATTTTCCTAGCCATGGCCATAGGAGTAGCAATAGGCTATTTTATCCCTTCAAGCGGAAATTTCATCAATTCATTCTCCAGCGGAACGACTAACATTCCCCTAGCCATTGGACTAATCTTAATGATGTATCCGCCACTGGCTAAAGTAAAATACGAGCAAATGGGGGAAGTGTTTAAAAACACTAAAGTACTAGGCGCATCGGTAGTCCTTAATTGGATTATTGGACCTATTTTAATGTTTGCCTTGGCTTTAATTTTCCTAAACGGCTATCCTGAATACATGATTGGTGTCATCCTGATTGGTTTAGCACGTTGCATTGCAATGGTTGTAGTTTGGAACGACCTAGCCGATGGAGATCGAGAATATGCCGCTGGATTAATAGCGCTAAACAGCATCTTTCAAGTATTGCTTTACAGTGTTTACGCCTATATTTTTATCACTATACTTCCACCCTACTTTGGTTATACTGGATTTGAAGTCAACATCAGTATCGGTCAAATTGCAGAGAGCGTGGGTATCTACTTAGGAATCCCATTTGCATTAGGAATTATTAGTAGATATGCATTGATCGCATTAAAAGGAGCCGATTGGTTCGAAAACAAATTCGTACCTTTTATCTCTCCAATTACTCTTATTTCCTTACTATTTACAATTGTACTTATGTTCAGTTTAAAAGGAGAATTGATTGTTCAAATTCCTATGGACGTGGTTCGAATAGCGATTCCATTGGTTATTTATTTTACCATCATGTTTGTCGTGAGCTTTTTCATCGGAAAATATTTTGGAGCTGATTATTCGAAAAGTACCGCCATTGCATTTACAGCCACAGGAAATAATTTCGAATTGGCCATTGCGGTTGCCATCGGAGTTTTTGGTATTAACAGCGGACAAGCATTTGCCGGAGTTATTGGCCCCTTAGTCGAAGTTCCCGCTTTGATTGCATTAGTAAACGTAGCCTTTTGGTTTAGAAAAAAATACTATAGCACAACTACGTAGTCTTATTCGATTATAAAAATCGTTCAAAATCATAGACCGCAAATTCGCAAATTAAGTACCATCCTAATTTACGAATTTGCGGTTATTTTTTTTTCGAACACCCCTCTTCTTTTGCAAAACAGCCTTTTAAACCTACCTATTACATCTATTGTAATTTCGATTTTGTGATAATTCACCTCATTTTTTACCAAAACACTAATTTCAACCTTTCATTTTACGGATATGCTAATTAATATCCGAAAGCCATTTTTAAGTATTAAAATTAAGTACTTATACGTATATTTGCTACGTAATACTTAATTCATTTAGTATGATTAACATAATAGTAGTCGGAAACGGCATGGTAGGTTTCAAATTTTGTGAAAAATTCATTTCGAAACCAGGACAAGAGAAATATCAAATTACTGTATTTGGAGAAGAACCTAGGCGTGCTTACGACCGTGTTCACTTAAGTGAATATTTTGCGGGAAAAACGGCTGATGACTTATCGATGTCCACATTGGATTGGTATGCCGAAAACAATATTACTCTAAACACATCAGAATTAATTACGGATATCAATAGAGAACAAAAAACAGTACATACGCATCAAGAAAAAACGTATTCTTACGATTATATCGTGTTAGCTACAGGTTCTTCGGCTTTTGTACCACCTATTCAAGGGGTCGAAAAAGAAGGTGTTTTTGTCTATAGAACGATTGAAGATCTTGATGCTATTATGGCTTACGCCAAAAAAATAAAACAAAATGGCGCTACTGATGCTGCTGTTCTTGGTGGAGGATTATTAGGTCTAGAAGCTGCGAAAGCAGTTCGTGACTTGGGTCTAAACCCACATGTTGTTGAGTTTGCTCCTCGCTTAATGCCAAGACAATTGGACAAGGGTGCTAGTGATATGTTGCAATCCAAAATTGAAGAACTAAACATTGGAATACACCTTAATAAAGCCACCCAATATATTGCTGGTGATGACTGCATAACAGGGATGATGTTTGCCGAAGAAAAATTATTAAAAGTAGATATGTTAGTTATATCTGCGGGGATTAAACCTCGTGATGAACTGGGTAGAATTTCTGGACTTGAAGTTGGTGTTCGTGGTGGTATCGAGGTCAATAATAAGATGCAAACATCAGACCCATGTATTTATGCCATTGGAGAAGTAGCGTTATACAACCAAATGATTTACGGCTTAGTTGCTCCAGGATATGAAATGGCCGATGTGGCTGCCGAGCAAATTATGCAAGGCGAAAAAACGATGAGAGAAACCATCGATATGTCTACTCAATTAAAATTAATTGGTGTTGAAGTAGCGAGTTTTGGTGACCCCTTTATTGAAAACGAAAATGTTACTGCTATTGTTTATGAAAATAAATTTAGTGGCATATATAAAAGAATCAATGTTACCAAAGACGGTAAGACGCTTTTGGGCGGAATCCTAGTGGGAGATTCGAGTGATTATAATTGTTTGTTCCAAATTTACAGTAACGCAATGGCATTGCCTCAAAATCCCGAAGATTTAATTCTAGGTTCAAGAGGTGGCGAAAGTTCCACAATGGGCAGCGTAATGGACTTGCCAGACACTGCCGTTATTTGTTCTTGCGAAAATGTTACCAAAGGAAGCATCTGTTGCTCGATTACAGATGGGACTTGCGAAACATTAACTGATGTAGTGAAATTAACCAAAGCAACTTCTGGTTGTGGAGGCTGTAAACCTATGGTTGTTGACTTAGTAAAAGAAGCTCAAAAATCAATAGGAAAAGAAGTAAAAGAATCGCTTTGCGAGCATTTTCAATACACCAGACAAGAATTATTTGATATTGTAAAAATTAACAAATACACTAATTTTTACGAAGTAGTAGATCATCATGGTAAAGGAGACGGTTGCGAAGTATGTAAACCAGTAGTCGCTTCTATCTTCTCTAGTATTTATAACGATACGGCGAACAAACATGTTACTACCCAAGATACAAACGACAGATTCTTAGCTAATATTCAACGTAACGGAACCTACTCTGTAGTTCCAAGAGTTGCCGGTGGAGAAATCACTGCCGAAAAATTAATCGTTATTGGTCAGGTAGCCAAACAATTTGATTTATACACTAAAATCACTGGTGCACAACGTGTCGATTTATTTGGTGCGCACTTAAATGACTTACCAAAAATTTGGAAAATTCTTATCGATAATGGTTTTGAAAGCGGTCATGCCTATGGAAAATCATTACGTGCTGTAAAAAGTTGTGTGGGTAACGCTTGGTGTCGTTACGGAATGGATGACAGTGCTGGTTTTGCCATAGAATTAGAAAACAGATACAAAGGAATTCGTTCTCCACATAAAATAAAAGGAGGTGTTTCGGCTTGTATTAGAGAATGTGCCGAAGCTAGAGGAAAAGATTTTGGACTAATCGCGGTTGAAGGTGGTTGGAACTTATACATCTGTGGAAATGGTGGTGCAACTCCAAAACATGCGGTATTATTAGCAGAACAAATTGACAAAGCAACGGTACTTAAATACTTAGATCGTTTTTTAATGTATTACATCCGCACTGCGGGACCATTAGTTCGTACAGCCACTTGGCTTGACAAACTAGAAGGCGGAATGGATTATTTGAAAGAGGTAATTATTCATGACCGCATCGGGATTTGTGAAGCCCTAGAAGCTGAAATGGAAACATTAGTAGGCACCTTTGAATGTGAGTGGAAACAAGTAATTGAAAAACCAAGATTATTGAAGCGCTTTAGTCATTTTGTTAATAGTGATGAAACGGATGACAATATTGAATACGTGCCCTTAAGAGATCAAAAAATGCCAAAACCTTGGTAATTTCATTAAGGTTTGAAAGTTTTAAAAAATAAAAATCATGGAAAACATACTAAGTAAATATAAAACTGTTTTAGCTACCGAGGCTACAACTTGGTTCAAAGCCGGAAATATCAAAGATTTCCCTAGTAATAGAGGTGGCTGCATCAAATACAAAGACAAACAAATTGCCATTTTTAATTTCGAAAGAAGAAATGAATGGTATGCGTGTCAAAATGCTTGTCCGCACAAACTAGAGATGGTCTTATCAAGAGGTATGACTGGATCAGCGGATGATGTACCAAAAATTGCTTGTCCCATGCACAAAAAAACATTTTCATTAATCGATGGATCTAACTTAAATGGGGAGGAATATGCAATTGCAACCTATCCTGTAAAAATTATAAATGATGAAGTGCTTGTGGGTTTTATAGATTAAACTGCAATTACTTCGTTTAAAATAAACCGCAAATTCGCAAATTACAACTTCAAAATGAGGGGCTAATTGGGGAATTTGCGGTACTTATTTTTAGCATACAAAGAACCTCTGTTGTAAAACCCATCCTTACCATTACATTTAAAACTAATAAATATGTACCTTTGATTATATCCTTTTTAAAATGACAAACACAGCTTTTTATAACGCCAGCAACTTAATTGATGCCGAAAATGCACAAGACCCTAACACTGAAGTATACCAATCTATAAGCTACCCTAAAGAGCTTTTATATTCGAATAGAATGTACGAAAAGCTTATGGAGTTTGAACCAAATGCTTCTGAAGAAGTGCAAATAGCATCCAAAGCACAACACATTTGCCGATGGAAAATAGGTCGTGATAGTTACCCAATGGATCGCGTGGGCTATTTAAAATGGCGCGAAGAGTTGAAAAAATTTCATGCTACTACAACGGCTTCAATCTTAGAAAAAGTAGGTTATGATGCTGCTTTTATAGCACGTGTTTCTTTTTTAATTGAAAAAAAACAACTAAAAAAAGACGAAGAAACACAACTATTAGAAGATGTCATTTGTTTGGTTTTTCTTAGCTATTACCTAGATCCTTTTGTACAAAAACACGACCGAGAAAAAATGAAAAACATCATTTTAAAAACTTGGAATAAAATGTCTGACAAAGGACATCAAGAAGCCTTAAAAATCAATTATAGCGCTAGTAATCTTGATTTAATTAAAGAAGCATTGGGATTGTAATCTTAATTTTTAGATGAAAAAAAAGTACCAGCAGTCGATTGCCAATTTGAATTTTATAAAATTAAAGCGAATGTATCTTTTTGCTTTGATCACCATTGCCATCACGGTACTATTAAGTCAATTACTTATTCAGCACAACTTAAACAGTCAATTGAATGATTCCAGACTGATCAATATATCTGGAAAACAACGCATGTTAAGTCAGAAACTAGTCAAAGAAGTTTTAATCTTGAACTTAGTGACTGATAACATCAAAAGGAAAAAAGAAATTTCGAAAATTAAAGAAACTTTTTCTCTCTGGCGATCCACTCATTTTGCCTTAGAAAAAGGAAGTGATAGCTTGCATTTCCCAACAGATAAAAGTCCCGAATTGCTCCAGTTATTCAAAGCGATACAACCTAATTTTGACAGTATTGTAAGTGCTACTACTCTATTATTAGAAAACAATAACAACTCACAAACACCTCAGACGGTACAAACAATTCTGGATAATGAAGGATTGTTTCTATCTAATATGAATAAAATAGTAGGGCAATATGAGGCCGAAGCATTGCAAAAAGTCACCTTGCAGCGCAATACAGAGTACGCTATTTTAGGATTTACACTTTTAGTTTTGCTACTTGAATTTCTCTTTATTTTTAAACCTACAAATCAAAGAATTGAAGAGCTCATTGGTCAACTTTTTGATTCTGAAAAAAAGGCAATCAAACTAGCGCAAGACACCGAATTGTTGAGTGAAATAAAAGAGAACTCAGTCAAAGAACTTAAATCTCTCAATTATGCAATGGAGAACACCCTACTCTACTGCCGTGTGGCTCCAAGTGGTAACATTATACACATGGGCGAAAAGTTTGCCAAATTATTACAGTACAATCCTTTTTTAACCGAGAAAACCTTTTCAGAAGCACTGACTCCCGTTGACAAAGAGCAACTTATACTAGAGCGAATCTTTACTGAAAAGCAACGCACAGGATGGCAGGGCGAAATAAACATTACCAATCGAAATGACGAATCCATCTATCTGGAACTCTCTATGATACCCGTAACGATCAAGAAAGACGAGTCGGAATTATTAGTGATTTGTTTTGATATTACGGAGCGCAAGAAAGCACAACAGGAAGTGGAACGACTGAACACTGAAAATATTGATAGCAAAATCAACCAACAAAAGGTAATTTCGAGTAAAATCATTGAAAACCAAGAAAATGAACAAAACCGAATTGCACGTGAAATTCATGATGGAATTGGACAAATGCTTACCGGTTTAAAGTTTAGTTTAGAAAGTATTGATCTTGATGACAAAGAAAAATCAGTACAGAAAATTGAATACCTAAAAAAGTTGTCACTAGATATTATAAAAGGAGTGCGAACGGCTACTTTTAATTTAATGCCTCCCGAATTAAGCGATCACGGAATTGTATCTTCACTTTCAAAATTGACACAAGAATTATCAAAACTGACGGGGAAAAATATTCACTTTTATAATAAAACAGGGTTTGACAAACGATTGGATTCTTTAATCGAAATCAATATTTACAGGCTCAGCCAAGAAGCCATAAACAACGCCATAAAATACGCCAACTCCACTGACATCGTTTTGCAATTATCGCATAGTGAGTCTATTTTAAGCATTATCATTGACGATAACGGCAAAGGATTTGACATTAAAGAAGTCGAGAAAAAACGAAATAGCGAATCTGGAATGGGCTTGCTGTTCATGAAAGAAAGAATACAATACATAAATGGCCGCGTATTTATCAACTCCATTCCTAACGAAGGCACAAGAATTACGTTTAATATTCCCATTTAAAACAGATTTATTTTCCACTTTTCAATAAATACGTATATTAGCAACTTACATTAGTTAATTATACGTAACCCTTCGTTTTTAAAATAAGTAAATTATGATGCATTCTATTAAAGTAGTTCTAGCCGATGACCATGTTTTTGTAAGAGATGGAATCAAATCTTTGTTAGAAAACGAAAAAAACATAGCAGTCGTTGCTGAGGCAACTGACGGTCTTGAAGCAATGGAAATTGTTGCAAGTACAAAACCCGACCTGCTTATTCTAGACATTAGAATGCCTAATATGACCGGAATTGAAGTGGTTGAAAAACTACGTAGTCAAAATAATAACGTAAAAATTGTGATGCTCTCCATGCACGAATCAGAAGAGTATGTTTTAAAATCGATAAAAGCAGGCGCCGATGGTTACTTATTGAAAGGTTCTAGCAAAGAAGAGTTTTTAAAAGCGTTGCACACGGTTGCTAATGGTGGAAAATACTTTAGTGGAGACATTTCATCGATATTGATCAACCAACTTACAACGGCAGCCGTTGTTGATGAACCCAAAAGAGTCTTGGCAGAAAATATTGTTATCACAAAAAGAGAAAAAGAAATCCTTAGCTTACTACTTTCAGGTAAAGGAAACAAAGAAATTGCCGAAGCCTTAGAAATCAGTAAACGAACAGCCGAGGTACACCGTTTTAACCTAATGAAAAAACTACAAGTCAAGAACTTAATTGAACTTGCGAATAAAGCAACTGAATATGCTTTAATATAATAGCCGCGGATAAACTAAAAAGGAATACTCTTTTTTAGCAAATTAATAATAAAACGAGTTTTAAACATAAATGTCTAAAAACTTTAATAAAGTACGTATTTATACTTATTTTTAGTGTTCAAAATACGTTATTATACTTATATTTACATAAAAAATATAAGTACAATGGAAAAATCAACTTCATTATTGCAATCGCACCGCATGTTATTTTTGAACACGCTGGCCTTCACTGTTTGTTTTGCTTGCTGGACACTTAACGGTGTATTAGTCACTTATTTAGTTGACAAAGGTATTTTTAATTGGAGCGTTGTTCAAATAGGATGGCTACTGGGAATTCCTATCCTTACAGGTTCGATTATGCGTTTGCCCATCGGGATACTTACTGATAAATTTGGTGGTAAATACGTATTCTCGGCCTTACTATTACTTTGTTCTATCCCTTTATTTTTATTGCCTTTGGCCAATAGTTTCTTCATGTTTGCCATACTTAGTTTCTTCTTTGGAATGGTAGGAACAAGTTTTGCGGTAGGAATTGGATATACTTCAATTTTTTATCCAAAAGAATGGCAAGGAAGAGCATTAGGAATCTTTGGAATGGGTAATGCAGGTGCTGCTATTACTACTTTTATGGCCCCTTCATTACTCAATCATTTTTCTGTTGAAGACCCACAAAACGGTTGGAAAATACTACCAATTATCTACGGTGCCTCTTTATTAATTATTGGAATTTTATTTTTAGTTTTTGCAAAAAACAAAAAAATGGAAAAATCGACCAAAACAATACCACAAATGCTGTCTACTTTAAAAAGCGCTAGAGTTTGGCGTTTTGGAGCGTACTATTTCTTAGTTTTTGGCTGTTTTGTAGCGTACTCACAATGGTTATTACCTAATTTCATGAATGTATACCAAACAAGCTTAGTGATGGGCGGCATGTTTGCCACCATGTTCAGTTTGCCATCTGGAGTAATTAGAGCATTTGGTGGTTATTTATCAGATAAATTTGGTGCTCGAAAAGTCATGTATTGGGTATTAAGCTCTTCTGTAGTATTAAGTGCTTTATTGATGATCCCAAAAATGGAAATTAAAACAGCAGGTCCAGGAGTTATGGCGGGAAAAACCGGGATCGTAACACAAGTAAGTCCTACGAATGTGCGAATTGACAACAAAGATTTCCCAATCGACTCTAAACCAGAAGCGACAACAACTGGTAATATCTTTCCAACAAAATCATCTTGGCAAAAAGTAATTGTAACGCAAAATCAAAGTGTGAGCAAAAAAGAATTATTAGCCAAAGGAGTAACTCGTATCACCTTTGATGCAAACATGTGGGTGTACCTTATTCTTGTAATTTTGATAGGTGTTTCTTGGGGGATTGGTAAAGCAGCAGTTTACAAACACATTCCTGAGTATTTCCCGAACGAAATAGGTGTTGTAGGTGGAATGGTAGGTTTACTAGGTGGTCTGGGAGGTTTCTTTGGTCCTATTATCTTTAGTTACTTATTAACTGTTACTGGAATATGGTCAAGTTCTTGGATATTTGTTCTATTGTTCTCTGTAATCTGTTTGATCTGGATGCATGTTACCATCACTAAAATGATGAACGAAAAACAACCAACTATGTCAAAACAAATAGATAGAAAAAACTAAAACAAACTCCTTTGATTGTTATAAATAGAATCTGAAACACCCCCTTTAAAATGATACAAAAATGAAAAAAATAAACGCAGATTGCTCTATTTGTATCAACACGAACTGTTTTATAAAAAAGCATTCCCATCTGGAAAAAATGCAAGATTATTTACTGCAAAAAACAAATTTCAGTTGCAAAAAAGGACAACAATTTATGATAGAGGGAGCCCCCATGCAAGGATTGTATTTTATCTATAAGGGAAAAGTAAAGGTTTTAAAAACGGGAATTTATGGAAAAGAACATATTGTTAGACTAACACAAGAAGGTGATACCGTAGGTTTTCGAGGATTTGGTACAAGCAATAAGTACTTAATAGGAGCTTCGGCACTTGAAGACACGGTTTTGTGTAATTTTAATAGCCAAGTCATGGAAGACATTCTTAAAAACATCCCCGAATTCACCTATGACATGATGCTCTTTTATGCCGAAGAACTCAATAAAAGTGAAAATAATGTCAAAAAAATTGCTCAAATGAACGTGAGAGAACGCGTTATCGACACACTATTATACCTTTTGAAAAAATTCGGTCAAATAAATAATCTAATTGATATAAACCTGTCCCGAAAGGAAATTGCCGATTTTGCAGGAACTACTGATGAACAAGTAACTCGCATTTTTTCTAGCTTAAAAAAAGAAGGACTTATAAAAATTGTAGGCAAGAAAATAAGCCTCCTTCAAGTTGAAAAAATGAAACAAGAAGTTATAGAACACCGTTAATTTCAAAATTTAAGAAACCAGGTCTTACTGAATTAAAAACTCAATAGCCTACTTTTTTATTTCTTACCCAACTAAAAGTAGTTTTGGAATTTTTTATAATATCATTTATCTCCTCAAAATACAGAGGTAGTCTCACAATAAAGACTGCCTCTTTTTTTATGCAAAAAAACCAGATTTACGTATGCTAATACGTGTGTTTTTATTCATTTTAATCCATACGTAATTATACAACACACTAAAAAACAATGCGTTAATCAAATAACCTGTATTTACACCTATTTTAAAAGGCGAAACACCAAACTAATAGAAGCTTAAAAAGCTAAAATACAGTGCGTAAATCGTGTTTTATAAGTAAAACTACGTACGTACATTTACTAAGTAAATAATTCGAAAGAAATCAAATATCAATTAAAAACCTTTTATTATGAAGTTACTAAAAACAATCTGCCTTTCTTTTATGGGAGTTATAAGTACCGCTACTTATGCACAAGATTTTGATGCCAACATACAAATTAGACCTCGATACGAATATAGAAACGGATTTAAAAGCTTATTAAAAACAGGAGACAGCCCTACTTCATTTATATCGCAACGTTCTCGATTGAATTTAAATTTCAAACAAGATAAATTAAAATTGAAATTGGCCTTACAAAATGTACGCACTTGGGGAGACGTCGCTACAACAACTACTGCTGATAAAAATGGTATTGCAGTTTTTGAAGCGTATGCAGAATATAGTTTTGATGACAAATGGAGTGCCCGTCTTGGTCGTCAATCCTTATCGTATGATAACCAACGCATCATGGGTGGAATTGACTGGATCCAGCAAGGACAAAGTCATGATGCCGCTTTAATCACTTATAAAACGGCCAAAAACCAATTGGACTTAGGATTTGCACATAATGCCAATGCCGAGAACCTACTAGAACCAACAACAGCATACACAACCAATTATAAAAACATGCAATATGCTTGGTATCATACTAACATTGAAAAACTTAATGCAAGCTTCTTATTCTTGAATGCTGGCTACCAATATTTAAAAACACCAATCGATTTACAAACAGATTACATTCAAACTTACGGAACTTATTTGACCTATAAAGGTAAAAAATGGGACTTTGATTTCGGATTATACGGACAATCAGGAAAAAGTAGCGGAATCGATTTGGGTGCTATGAACGCAGGGGGAAACTTAGGATATACCGTTTCTGATAAATTCAAAGCCACACTAGGATACGAGTTCCTTTCTGGAAAAGACCAAAACGATACCGACACCAAAATTAAATCATTTACACCACTATTTGGAACCAATCACGCCTTTAATGGATTCATGGATTATTTCTACGTAGGGAATCACAAAAACAGCGTTGGTTTACAAGATGCTTATTTGAAACTCGATTTCGGAATCAAAAAAGTAAAATTCTCCTTGACTCCTCATGTATTCTATGCTCCAAATAAAGTCTTGGCTGCAGGGGTAGAACAAGATTCTTACTTAGGAACAGAAGTAGATGTAACAGCAGGATACAAAGTATATAAAGACATTATGCTAGTAGCAGGATATTCACAAATGTTTGGTTCATCTACTTTAGAAACTTTAAAAACAGGTGATGCTAGCAAATCGAATAATTGGGCTTGGGTAATGATCAACATCAACCCACAAATATTTTCAACAAAAAAATAACAATCAACAACTTAAAAAAATAGAACATGAAAAAATTAGTGTTTAGATTATCAGTACTCGCTATTACCTCATTAAGTGTGATAAGCTGTAAAAAGGACGATAAAAAAGAAGCTACAACTGGCGCTGAAACGAGCTCAACATCAAAAACAGAGCAGTTGGTTTTAGAAAAACCACAAGTGACTTTAGGATTTATAAAATTGACCGATATGGCTCCTTTGGCTATAGCCAAAGAAAAAGGCTTCTTTGAAGACGAAGGTTTATTTGTCACTCTTGAAGCACAATCCAACTGGAAAAATGTATTAGACCGTGTGATTGATGAACAAATTGACGGATCCCACATGCTGGCAGGACAGCCTATTGCTGCAGCTGTAGGTTTTGGAAGACAAGCCAAATTAGTGACCACTTTCTCGATGGATTTAAACGGAAATGCCATCACTGTTTCTAATGATGTGTGGTCAAAAATGAAACCAGGATTACCTATGAAAGATGGAAAACCAGTACATCCTATTAGTGCTAGTGCTTTACTTCCTGTTATAAAGGAATACAAAAATGCCAACAAACCATTTAAAATGGGGATGGTCTTCCCGGTATCAACACACAATTACCAATTGAGATATTGGTTGGCCGCAGGAGGAATTAACCCTGGACAATATACCAAAGACAATGCACAAGGGATGATCAATGCCGATGTATTATTATCAGTAACAGCACCACCACAGATGCCGGCTACGCTTGAAGCAGGTACTATCAACGGATACTGCGTAGGAGAACCGTGGAACCAGCAGGCAGTAAGCAAGGGAATTGGAGTTCCTGTAATTACCAGTCGTGATATTTGGAAAAACCACCCCGAAAAAGTATTTGTAATGACGTAAGCTTTTATCAATAAAAACCCCAATACGGCAATCGCAATTACTAAAGCCCTGATTAGAGCAGGAAAATGGTTGGATGATCCGAAAAATAGATTAGAAGCCGTTAAAATTTTATCAAGTCCAGCGTATGTAGGTGCCGATGAAAATGTATTGAAAAACTCGATGACAGGAACCTTTGAATATGAAAAAGGAGACAAACGTGACGCTGCTGACTTTAACGTATTCTTTAAAGACAATGCTACGTATCCATACTATTCAGACGGAATTTGGTTTATGACGCAAATGAGACGTTGGGGACAAATCACCGAATCAAAACCAGCAGAATGGTATGCATCAAAAATCAAAGAAGTGTACAAACCAGAAATTTGGACAAAAGCAGCGGAACTATTAGTAAAAGAAGGAAACTTAGACCAAGCAGATATTCCTACTACAGATGGTTACAAACCAGCAACGGCCGACTTTATTGATGGTGTAAAATACGATGGTAAACAACCATTAGAATATATTAAAAGTATGAAAATAGGAAATAAAAACTAAATCATAGCATAATGTAGTTGGGGATGTTGTAGTTGCATCCTCAACTTTTTATTAAAAAACTACAATTAGAATGGTTTGTTACAATGGAAAAATGAGTTTTTAATAGCAATCAATTTGCACTCCTTCCAACCAATTTTAAATATATAAAACTAGAAACATGAAGACTAAAATAATAAAAGCGGTACAATTTATTGGACTGGGTTACTTAGAACCACTCATTAGATTATTGACTGGAGAAGATTTGAAAAAAAATGGAAAGGAAGCATTTAAAAGAATCCTATTTCCTCTTTTATCAGTGGTATTATTTATCTTATTATGGCACTCTTTTTCTAGTTATTTAAATAATGTGGAATCCGAAATAAAAATTGAAAAAGCATTGAAAGATCAAGGTCCTGAAGCGGCAAAAAAACTAGAAGCTTGTATTGCATCAGGTGACATCAGTTGCAGACCCAATTCCTTGCCTTCTCCTGCTATGGTATTATCGGCTGTAGGAAAGTTATGGGACGATCATAAAATAATGGCTGCCAAAAAACAAGAATTTATAGACAAATACGAATCTATAAATGCAGAACGAGAAGCCAAAGGGCAAATAAAAATTGTGTATACAGGCCGACCATCATTTGTAGATCAAATCGTAACGAGTTTAAAAACCGTTTTTGCAGGTTTCCTGCTCTCGATTATTATAGCCGTTCCCACAGGAATTTTATTAGGATTGAGTACTACTCTACGAACATCCTTCAACTGGATTGTTCAAATATTCAAACCTGTATCACCAGTAGTTTGGTTACTATTAGTTTCTATGATTGTAAAAACAGTTTTAACCAATGTTGATGTCGAGAAATCATTTGTCATCTCCTTTATCAGTGTTGGTTTATGCTCTATGTGGGCAACACTTGTTAACACCAGCGTAGGAGTTTCGTCAGTAGATAAAGATTACATTAACGTGGCCAAAGTGTTGCAATTGGGAACTTTTAGCAAAGTTTTCAAAATCATCCTTCCCTCCTGTTTCCCGATGATTTTCACTGGATTGCGTATTACACTTTCTGTAGCTTGGATGGTATTGATCGCAATTGAATTATTGGCGCAAAGCCCTGGTTTGGGTTCATTTGTATGGGAAGAATTCCAAAATGGCTCTAGCGATTCTAATTCGAAAATTATTGTAGCCATGTTTGTAATTGGTATCATCGGATTTATGCTGGATCGCGTCATGATGATTTTTCAAAAATTACTAACGTTTACTGATTAAAATTCGTAGTAGAGAGCTCTTGTTAGAAACTTTTAACTTTTAAACTTTAAACAAAAAAAAATCATGGCCTATTTAGAACTCATAAATGTTTGTAAATCCTACGGTGAAGGCAAAAACAAAACCGAAGTATTATCCAACATCAACTTAAAAATAGAAGAAGGAGAATTTGTTGCGATTGTAGGTTTTACAGGTAGCGGAAAAACCACCTTAGTCAATCTAATTGCGTGATTAATTGAACCCGATTCGGGAGAAATTTTATTCAAAGGAAAACCCATTCAAGGCACCAGTCATGAACGTGGCATCATCTTTCAAAATTATTCTTTGCTTCCGTGGCTTAGCGTTTATGACAATATTGCCATGGCGGTAAAAGCAGCTTTTAAAGATTGGACCACAAAACAAGTAGAAGAACAAGTAAATGGTTTTATCAAAAAAGTAAATCTTGCGCATGCAGCGCACAAAAAACCAAAAGAACTCTCAGGAGGAATGCGTCAACGTGTGGCTGTAGCGAGAACACTAGCAATGAAACCCGAATTGATTTTGATGGACGAGCCTTTGGGCGCATTGGATGCTTTGACAAGAGGAAATTTACAAGAAGAAATCCTATCGATCTGGAGCGAAGACAAGCGCACCGCTTTATTGATTACCAATGATGTTGATGAAGGTGTATTTATGGCCGATAGAGTCATTCCGTTGCGTCCTGGTCCAAAAGCCACTTTGGGTCCCGAGTTTGAAATTGAAATTGATCGCCCTCGAAACAAAATTGCCCTAAACCATTTGGACAGTTTTAAAAAATTAAGAAATTCAATTATCGAATATTTAATGGAAATTGGACAAGAACGAACAGCTGGAATACCTATTAGCAATTATGAATTACCCGATTTAGTACCTACTAAATTCAATTAAAATTCATTATAATCTAAAAAGAAAGAAACCATGATAGACGCCATTTTAGACAAAGAAAAAATAGATCGTGACCCACAGGGATTCGAAAAATACATGTTAGAGTTATCCAACCTAACCAAAGTTTATCCCACGCCCACAGGTGATTTTGTAGTTTTAGAAAATCTAAATTTAAAAATTAAAGAAGGGGAATTTGTATCCATTATTGGTCATTCGGGTTGTGGAAAAACAACCTTACTTTCGATGATCGCAGGATTAAACCCCATTTCTGGTGGTCAAATCATATTAAACGGAACTCCAATTTCAGGTCCTGGACCAGATCGAGGAGTTATCTTTCAATCTCCAAGTTTACTACCTTGGATGAGTGCTTTGGAAAATGTATTATTGGGAGTCGAAAAAGTTTTTGCCCATGCTACCAAAAAGCAACGGGATGACATTTGTAAATACTATCTAAGCAAAGTGGGACTTGACGGCGCCTTTGACAAAAAAGCCAAAGACCTTTCGCAAGGAATGAAACAAAGGGTTGGTATTGCACGAGCATTGGCTTTAAAGCCACAAATATTATTGCTTGACGAACCTTTTGGAATGCTAGATTCTTTAACAAGAGGAGAATTACAAGACGTTTTATTAGAAGTTTTAGACAAAGAAAAAACCACCGGAATCATGATTACACACGATGTTGATGAATCCATTTTCCTAGCAGATCGTGTCATTATGATGACCTCTGGACCAAGAGCGCAAATAGGCGATATACTAGACATTAATTACGAAAGACCGCGAAACAGAAAATCCATTCTAGAACATCCTACTTATTATGATAATCGCGAACATTTAATTAATTTCTTGGAACATTAGAAATAAAATCGCTACTACTTAAATGTAGTTAGCAAACTAAAATATTTTAACACGAATGGCACGAATTAGCCCGAATTATTTGGTGCACATTCGTGTAATTTGTGTTTTATTTTTTTTAACCTGAAAAAGCAGCTTAGCTGTTAAATACCCTATTAAAGAGGAATAGAATTTATCAATGTTATAATTTAACCCCAGCTTTTGCAATAATTTTTGAGTTTACAGCGTCAGATTCTACAAATCAATAAAACTGACTAAAAACAAATCTGAATTACGTATTATTACGTATTAATACGTGTTTTTTAAACTGTGATTAACTAAAATCTAGTTAACTCTCATTTTAGAAACAACTAAGATCATACCTAATGCAAAATCCAGAAATCAAAACTACGTGTTCCTATTGTGGTGTAGGCTGCGGAATTATTGTAACAAAAGATTCCAAAAATGGCGTAACCGTGCGCGGTGATGAAAATCATCCTGTAAATAGAGGAATGCTTTGTTCTAAAGGGATGAACTTGCATTATGTAGCCAATGACACTTCGGATAGGATTTTGTATCCAGAAATGCGTTGGAGCAAATCCCACCCCATGGAAAGGGTTAGTTGGGACGCAGCAATGGATCGAGCTGCCGCCGTTTTTTCGTCAATTATAAAAAAATACGGGCCAGATAGCGTGGGGTTTTACGTCTCAGGACAATGCCTTACCGAGGAATATTACTTAGTAAACAAACTGGTAAAAGGATTTTTAAAAACCAATAATATCGATACTAACTCTCGCTTGTGCATGAGCTCAGCCGTGGTGGGATATAAAAAAACTTTTGGAGAAGACTCGGTTCCTATCGCCTATGATGATATTGAGCTAGCAGATACTTTCCTGATCACGGGAGCAAATCCGGCTTGGTGTCACCCTATTCTATTTAGACGATTAGAGCAACACCGTGAAAAAAATCCTAAAGTCAAGGTCATTGTAATTGACCCAAGACGCACGGACACAGCAGCCACAGCCGACTTGCATCTTCAAATTATACCGGGCTCTGATATTATATTGTACCATGCTTTAGCCAAATGCATTATCGAAAGAGGGTATTCGGATAGTGATTTTGTGAAAAAAAATACCGAAAACTACCTTGCTTATAAAGAACTTGTTCTAAGTACTTCATTAGAAAAAGCATCCAAACTATGTGGCATTTCTGTTAGTGATATCAAATTAGCTGCCGATTTAATTGGTAAGGCCGAAGGTTTCCTATCACTTTGGGCCATGGGGCTTAATCAAAGTGCCATTGGGGTGGATAAAAATACCGCATTGCTCAACATTTCCTTATTAACAGGCCATGTGGGGAAACCCGGTTCCGGTCCTTTTTCATTAACGGGTCAGCCCAATGCTATGGGCGGTCGTGAAGTGGGTGGAATGGCGAATTTACTCGCGGTTCATAAAGATTTAGGCAACCCAATTCACCGTCAGGAAGTAGCTGATTTTTGGGGAGTAGATGCTATTTCTCCAAATCCAGGATTGACAGCAACCGAAATGTTTGACGCTTTAGAATCTGGAAAAATGAAAGCCATTTGGGTCATTTGTACCAATCCATTAGTGAGTTTGCCTGATTCTAGAAGAGTCGAAAAAGCTTTGGCGAAAGCCAAATTTGTAGTGGTACAAGAAATATCACATAATGCAGATACGGCTAAGCATGCTGACTTACTCTTGCCCGCTGCGGGTTGGTTAGAGAAAGAAGGTACAATGACCAACTCCGAACGTCGTATTTCCTATTTACCCAAAGGAATTAACCCACCAGGAGAAGCACTATCTGACGTAGAGATCTTGATTCGTTTTGCTAAAAAAATGAATTTTACTGGTTTCAATTTCAATACTACCGAAGAAGTCTACAAGGAATACTGTCAAATGACTAAAAATACCTCAATTGACATTTCCTTTTTAAATTATACAAGACTAAAAAACGAAGGGACTTTTCAATGGCCTGTTCCCGATTATGGACATCCCGGAACCCCTCGTTTATTTACGGATAAAAAGTTTTATACGCCTTCGCAAAAGGCAATTTTCAACCTGCCAACCGCTATTGAAAACACTTCAGAACAACCTACAGATCAATATCCGTTTATCCTTACTACGGGGCGCGTGAGAGATCAATGGCACACCATGACTAAAACTGGAAAAGTGTCTCGATTGATGACCCATAGCCCGAGCCCATTATTATAAATTAATCCTATTGACGCGTTTAAAACAGGTATTAAAAACGGTGATATCGCCTTAATAACTAGTAAAAACGGAACCGTTCGTGTAAAAGCAAAGGTGACGGATAGCATCAAGGAAACCGTTGTTTTCTTACCCATGCATTGGGGGAAACAGTTAGAAAACGATTTGAATCGAACAAATAACTTGACCAATACCGTAGTGGATCCAGTTTCTAAAGAACCTGATTTTAAATTCACCACTGTATCAGTTACAAAATACAGCAAACCTTTCCAAAAAATTGCCATTGTTGGAGCTGGAGCGGCGGCTTTTCGCTTTATTCAGAATTATAGAGAAATCAATACAACCGATGAGATTATTGTTTTTTCGAATGAAATAAATCCGTTTTACAACCGCGTTTTATTGCCCGAATATGTAACAGCCGAACTGTCTTGGGACAAACTTTTAAAAATAAAAGACGACGCTCTAGGCAAATTAAATATTACAATGAAATCTGGCGTAGGGATAGATTCGATCAATACAAACGCCAAAACCTTGGTTGCTAGTGATGGTTCCCAGCATAATTTTGACAACTTAATCTTGGCCACAGGTAGCCGCCCTTTTATCCCAGAAAATGCCCAATTGCATTTACCAGGACGCTTTACCATTCGAAAAAAAGAAGATGCAGACCGACTTAAAAACTACTTAGACAACACTGGTTTGAGTCCGCAAGAGCAACATGTTGTCATTGTAGGAGGTGGATTGCTCGGTTTAGAATTAGCTGCTGCCTTAAAGCATAAAAAAGTAAAAATTACTATTATTCAAAGGGCTTCAAGATTGATGGAACGCCAGTTGGACCGTGTTTCAAGTAAATTATTGGCCGAAGAGGTACAATTGCGTGACATTCAAATTTATTTTGATAATGAAGTCAGTACCGTATTTGAAACTGATAATACAAATGAACTGGAAATCGCTTTAAAAAGTGGACGTATCCTGACCGCAAATGCCATTGTGTACACGATAGGAACGATTCCTAACATTGAAATTGCCAAAGAAGCTGGCATTAGTTGTGGTCGTGGTGTAAAAGTAAATCAATACTTGCAATCTTCTAATCCGGATGTTTTTGCCATTGGAGAAATAGCCGAATTCAATAACCATTTGTTCGGGATAACCTCAGCGGCAGAAGAGCAAGCGGATATATTGGCCAATTACCTTGGCGGCGACATTAGCAGTTATTACAAAGGTTCGGTTTTAATGAATATCTTAAAACTAGAAGATATTAACCTTTGTAGCATTGGTCAAATTGAAATTCCCGAAAATGATGATTCTTACGAAGAAATTATTTTTGCCGACTTGAAACAGCGTTATTACAAAAAATGTATCGTTAAGGATGACTTGCTAATTGGTGCAATTTTGATGGGCGATAAAAATGAATTTGCCGAATTCAAGAGCATGATCGAAAGCAAAATCGAATTGTCGGACAAGAGGAATTCACTTTTACGAGGCAGCTCGAATGCTAAACCAGTTTTAGGAAAACTCGTTTGTTCCTGCAGTCAAGTTGGTAGTGGAAATATTGAAGAAGCCATAAAAAGCGGAACCGCTAATTTCACCGAATTGTGCAAAAGCACCGGAGCTGGTTTAGGCTGTGGAAGTTGTAAAATCGAGGTTAAAGAGATATTATCTAAATGTAAATAACAAGAAGTAATCAGTGTTCCGTTTTTTAGTATTCATTTAAAAACTGCCTACTACAAACCAGCACTTTAAATTATCCAATAAAGACGAACCGATTACCCAATAACTGAACACTGAACACTAATTACTGAATACTATAAACTATGGAACTAACGAGATTAATAGTAAAAGGAGGCGTTATTTCACCAGGTGAATTGCGTGATATTGTAAACATGGGATTGGAACAAGGGCTGAAAGATTTTTCTTTTGGATCTCGACAAGATATTATTTTTCCTAATGGGTTTGTCAACCTAGAAAACTCTGAAACAACAAAACACCACGTTATTTTTCCCGATGAAAAAAGTGGCAATAACATTGTTTCTTCCTACGTTGCCACAGATATTATTAGAAATACCAACTGGCTTACCGGAAACAAATTCCTGTATATATTAGAACAATTTAAAGACCAACCGGCTTTAAAAGTCAATATCACCGACCCAAAACAACAACTCGTTCCGTTGTTTACTGGACATATTAACTTCATTGCTTCAGAGCATGAGGATTATTGGTTTTTGTACATTCGTTTGCCCAATTGGGAGCGCATGGAAGTCTATCCCGTGTTGATTTACAGTTGGGATATTTCAAAAATTTATTACGAAATTGAAAAAGTAGTTAGCGAAGATGCCTACGGTATCGATATGATCTTTAGTTTGGTCAGCGAAGCTTTGGACACCAATAACAGAACAATTGATAAACCATTGAACGTTCCTTTTTATCCGTTTCCGTATTACGAAGGCATGAACCGATTAGGAATCGATCAATACTGGTTGGGTTTGTATTGGAGAAATAATCTATACGATTTAGAATTCTTGAAAGAAATGTGTGAGTTGTGTTTTGACTGTAAAATAGGAAAAATATGCATCACGCCCTGGAAATCATTTATTGTAAAAGGAATCCCTAAAGACCGAAAACTAGACTGGGAGAAATTCTTAGGTCAAAAAGGAATCAATGTTCGCCACTCCCTTTTAGAACTCAACTGGCATTTACCTGTAGCAATGGAATGGGCGCTGAATTTAAAAACGTTTTTAGTGCGCACCCTAGACCAATTTGACATTAGCACCTACGGACTAACCTTTGGAATTGCAGAGTACAACAGAGACGGTCACTACTTTACCTCTATTGTGGTGGAGAAAAATGAATTACCAAAAGACTTGGCTTCTATAAAAATTAGAGATACGTACAATGTGCTTTACGCCAAGAATTTTGATCCCAATAAACGGGAATACATCGTGCATGCGCAGGATGTGGACAAACTGGAATTGCCGACTATTTTAATCGAATTAAGTAAAAAATATTTTGAAGAATTAGGGAATCCAATTACCGAAATTGAAGCTGCAACCGCTGTCAAAAAAGAACTAAAAGCGCACGAAATTCATCAATGTCAGGAATGCTTAACCGTTTACAATGCTGATTATGGAGATCGAGAACAAGGCATTGAAAAAGGCACTTTGTTCAAGGGTTTACCTGTGGACTATTGTTGCTCCCTTTGCGAAGCACCAAAATCAAAATTCATTGCGTTGCATCTTGAAAAACTGGGTGCTGTTTAGTTTGGAATATAAATGATTTATCAAAACTGAATTACAAAGTTTTTTTTTACCACATAGAAGCATAGAAAAAAAGAAATAGATAGAACAATCATTGTTTAATCATAGCTAATCTATGTGAATAGTAAAGCCCTATCAACCTCTTTTTTAAAGACAATAACGGCTATGTTTCTATGTGGTAAGAAAAAAATAGACAGAAC
>NZ_JACRUK010000031.1 GCF_014305155.1 Flavobacterium muglaense | reverse complement strand
TGAAGACTAGCAACCGTGCAGACTTTAAGTCTGCTAACCAAATCTATGGACTTTCAGTCCATAGTGGTTTAGTTATGGAAAAACCGAAAAAAAAGCCCTTGTTTTCTGTTAAATATGTAATAATCATGAGTAGAGGAGGGCTATGTTTCTTAGTTTTTGATTATTTTTGACGGGTAACAATGCTAGGTATATTAGTGTAGCATTAAAAACAGTATTTTGAAAAGAGAAATTATTACGACATTAGATGGTTCTACAACCATACATATACCGGACTGGGATGAGTGTTACCACTCAAAGCATGGAGCAATTCAAGAAGCGCAGCATGTTTTTATAAAAAACGGACTTGCTTTGTTTGAAAATAAGAATGTTTCAATTTTAGAAATTGGTTTTGGTACAGGTCTCAATGCATTTATTACTTACTTAGAAAGTAAAAAAAGAAACCAAATAATTGATTATGTTGGGGTAGAAGCCTATCCTATATCGGCAGATGAGTTGCTTTCTATGAATTACGTAAAGGAACTTGATGCTATAGAATATCAACCTATTTTTGACACGATGCACCAAAGTAATTGGGAGGAGAAAACGGTGCTTGATGATGATTTTTCACTAACAAAGCGTCAACAGTTTTTTACTGATATCGTTGACGAGAATGCATTTGATTTGATTTATTTTGATGCTTTTGGATATCGTGTGCAACCTGAATTATGGAGCACTGCTATTTTTAAAAAAATGTATGATGCATTGAAGGATAATGGAGTGTTAGTAACCTATGCGGCTCGTGGTGTGGTAAAACGAAGTATGATTGAGGTTGGTTTTACTGTCGAAAAACTGGCTGGTCCTCCAGGTAAAAGAGAAATGTTCCGCGCTACTAAAAAAGCTGGATTATAAAAAGGATTGCGGTTTTTTTAGAAGGAAGATAGAATATTATTCTAAAAATTACGTTAATTTTAAAAGTAATCTAACTAAAAAATGTATTTTTACGTCAAGTTAAAAGTTTAATTCTAACCTAAAATTCTTATTTAATTATGTCGAAAATCATGTTTGATTACACAAAATCAATATTAGAAAGAGTAAGTTTCGATCCGATGCTTTTTTGCAAAGAATTAGAAAAAGCGATTAAAAGTTTGCTTCCTTATGAAATGGAGCAATTGCGAGAATGGTTATTTAGCTACACTAAAGAAAAGCCTGAACTGAAACAATGTTTATTAATTGTGAATCAATAAATAGTAAAAAGGAATCCATAAGGATTCCTTTTTTTTATGCCTTTTATTTTATTTAATGTAAGTTTTTGGCAATGCTTTTTTACGACATATGTATTTTGACGATTTTATTTGTTTTTTAACGTTGTTTTAAGCTCATGTTTCTATCTGAAATCTTTATATTTACAGTAGTAATTATTTCAATAATTTTATAAATCCCATTTGTTATGTCAAGAATGATTTACGATTACACAAAGGAAGTGCTTGAAAGAGTTAGCTTTAACACGGAGTTATTTATTAAAGAATTAAAAAAGGCTGTGAAAAATTTATTGCCTTACGAATTAGAAAGCTTAAAGCAGTGGTTGGATTTTTTTACCAGTGAAAAGCCTGAGCTTCAAAAATGTTTATTTATAGTGACCGAATAACACAAACAGGAACCATTTTTGGTTCCTGTTGCTGTGTTGTCCAAAGCTTGTGTTTATTACTAATTAGTTTTTTTTGTCAATTGGTCGATACTTTTTTGCAGTTTGGCTTAGCTTTTGTTTTATTATATTTTAAGTATAGTACATTTATACAACTATCAAGTTTTTAACGCTTTAAATAATTTATTATGTCTAGATTAATCTATTTTTATACTAAAGAAACTCTTGAAAAAGTAAGCTTTAACCCTGATTTGTTTGCTAAAGAATTAAAGAAAGCAATGAAAATTTTATTGCCTTATGAAATGGAACATCTAAAAAATTGGCTTAAATTTTATACTGATAATAAACCAGAGCTTACAAAATGCGTTGCTGTTATTTGTAAAAAGTAGTTTCCTATTTGTTTTTTTGAATCGGACTTACAATTTGCACGTTTTGAAAAACGATAGCGCCTTTTACTACTCCAGCAATAGTTGTTCTCAAGGCGTCTATGATGTGAATTTTTAGCTCACTTTTAGGATATATCAAACTTACTTCTCTAGCAGGTTTAGGTTCTTTAAAGTGTTTTAATTTTGTTTTGTCTGTTTCCTTTAAGTCTAAAGTGTGCAAATAAGGGAGTAGTGTTGTTCCTAGTCCTTCATCGGCTAGTTTAATGAGTGTTTCAAAACTTCCGCTTTCTATTTGAAAGTGGTTAAAATCAGTTTTACTATTGTTTTTACACAAATTCAAAATCCCTTCTCTAAAACAATGACCGTCTTGCAATAAAAGGATTTCATCCAAATTCAAGTCGGAAACTTCAATTTCTTCTTTTTGAAAATGATGGTGACTTTCAGGTATATAAGCCACAAAAGGTTCAAAATACAAAACAATTTCTTTAATTTTTTCTTCCATTAGGGGTGTTGCAGCAATTGCAGCATCAAGATGTCCGTTGTTGAGTTTGGTGATAATTTCCTCTGTATTGAGCTCTTCGATTATTAATTTTACCTTTGGATACTTTTTTATAAAATTATTTAAAAACATCGGTAATAGGGTAGGCATGATCGTTGGGATAATCCCTAATCTAAATTCCCCTCCTATAAAACCTTTTTGTTGTTCAACAATGTCCTGAATTCTATCGGCTTCGTTGACAATGTTTTTTGCTTGGTTGACTATTTTTTGACCAATATCTGTTAGTTGTATTGGTTTTTTGGAACGATCAAATATTTGAATGCTTAATTCTTCTTCTATTTTTTGGATTTGCATGCTCAAAGTAGGCTGAGTTACAAAACATTTTTCGGCTGCTAGCGTAAAATTTTTATGTTCGGCTACTGCTAGTACGTATTTAAGTTGTGTGATTGTCATCTATAGGATTTTATGATACAAATATAAAAACAATCAATTAAACTTATAGTTTATTTTGCTGTTTTTATTGGTAAATTTGAGTAAAATAAAAAATTATGAAAACTAATATTTTAGGATTGCCAGTAAAAGAGTCAGAATTAATAGTTAATGAATTAAATACATTGCTATCAAATTTTCAAGTATATTACCAAAATTTGAGAGGAATTCACTGGAATATTAGAGGAAAACGTTTCTTTGATTTGCATGTTAAGTTTGAGGAATTGTACAATGATTCGCAGTTAAAAATTGATCTAATCGCTGAGCGTGTTTTAACTTTAGGAGGCACTCCTTTACATACTTTTGAGGACTACATAAAGAACAATCAGCTTGCGGTAGGGAAAAATATTTCGAATGATGAAAAAGCGATTCATTTAATCGTTGGCTCATTATCACACCTGTTAAAAATAGAGCGACAAGTACTTACTAAAGCGTCCTAAATAAATGACTAAGGAACTAATGCAATGATGAGCGACTTTATTAGTGAGCAAGAAAAAACCATTTGGATGATGCAAGCTTGGTTAGAAGAATAATAAAATATATTATATTTGTAAACGTCATTATACTAGAATGTTAGTGTAATGACGTTTTTGTTTGTGTTAATATTTTTAGAATTTTGTTTAACATAATTTTTATTCTATCAGTAAAGCCTTATTTTTGTTTTAATGAAGTTAATTGCACGTTTACTATTATTCTTATTTATAGCTTTTCTATCGACGCCTACTATTGTACGTATGATACAGAAGTCTTGTGACACTTCGGTGATTTTTAGTATGAACGAAGAAGAACATGCTAAAAAGGAATTTAAAATTTTTGATGATTATAATGATGATCAAGTAGTTGTTGTACTTGGTAAGTACAATAAATCAAGCCTTATTTTATCTGAAAACTTATCAAAACACGATAAGATTATTTCTAGTATTTTTTCTCCCCCTCCCGATTTGGTATAGTATTTTCGACTAAATTTAAAGAAAATTAACTGTGTGCTTATTTAAGCATCACTGTAACTATATTATATTGTATTATTATGACAAAAAAAATCAATCTTTTTGCTAACCTTAAATCTGATTTTGCGTCTGGTTTAGTGGTTTTTTTGGTGGCGCTTCCCTTGTGTTTAGGTATAGCAATGGCTTCTGGTGCTCCTTTGTTTTCTGGAATTATTTCGGGTATCATAGGAGGAATTGTAGTGGGGTATTTAAGTAAATCTCACCTGAGTGTATCTGGACCGGCTGCGGGTTTAACAGCAATTATTTTAACAGCAATTACAGATTTTGGTGCTTTTGATATCTTTTTGACATCGGTTTTCCTTGCAGGAATCTTTCAACTTGTGCTAGGTTTTATAAAAGCGGGTAGTATTTCTAACTATTTCCCAACAAATGTTATTGAAGGAATGCTTGCGGGTATTGGGGTTATTATTATCCTAAAGCAATTACCACACGCGTTTGGATATGATGCTGACTTTGAAGGAGATCAATCTTTCTCTCAAAGTAATGGCGACAACTCTTTTTCATCATTGTTTGATGTGTTCAATCACGTGCAATTAGGGGCAATTGCAATAACGGTTGTTTCGTTAATAATTCTTATTTCATGGGATAAGGTCCCTTTTTTAAAGAAATTGAAGTTGGTCCCCGGTGCTTTGATTGCTGTTGTGGCAGGAATCATTTTAAATGAGTTTTTTATTAGAACAGGAAGTTCAATGGCTATTGCTAACGAACATTTGGTTTCTTTACCAGTTCCTAGTTCATTTGAAGAGTTGAAAGGAATTATAGTTACACCTAATTTTGCAGGTATTACCAACCCTAAAGTTTGGGTAGTAGGATTAACAATAGCTATCGTTGCTTCAATTGAGACGCTTTTATGTATCGAAGCTTCGGATAGAATGGATGAACAAAAACGATATACCGATACTAATATAGAGTTAAAAGCACAAGGTATTGGTAATATGATAAGTGCATTGCTGGGTGGATTGCCTATGACATCTGTAGTGGTACGTACATCGGCTAATAATGCCGCGGGAGCAAAATCAAAAATGTCTGCAATTATTCATGGAGTTTTACTTTTGATTAGTGTGCTTGCAATTCCAGTTATTTTGAATAAAATTCCATTAGCAACGCTTGCTACTATTTTAATATTAGTAGGCTACAAATTAGCTAAACCTGCTACTTTTATCCATTTTTGGGAGAAAGGGAAGTATCAATTTATTCCTTTCGTAGCTACCTTGGTTGCTGTTGTAACTACTGATTTATTAAAAGGAGTTGCTCTAGGTATCATCATAAGTATTATTTTTATCTTGAAAGGGAATCTTAAAAGAGCGTATAGCTTTAAAAAAGAAGAATATGTGGATGGAGATATTATCCATATCGATCTTGCTCAAGAAGTATCTTTCTTGAATAAAGCGGCCATTAAAAGCACGTTAAGTGATATTCCTGAAAACTCTAAGGTGATCATTAATGCACAGGATACGGTTTATATTGCTCATGATATCTTAGATTTAATAAAAGAATTTAAAGAAACGCGCGCTGTAGACGAAAACATTAAAGTAAAATTGAAAGGGTTTAAAAAAGCGTACGATTTAGAAAATAGTCCAGAGGCTACAAACCATGTTACATTCGAACATTATTATGATGTTGCTAAAAGACAGATGGTTAAAAAAGAAATTGTAGAAACGCCGAACAATGAGTAGTGCCCATAGTTATTAGTTGTGTTTTAATCGTAAATTTGATAAAACGATTAAGCTCAAAGGAAGTATTAAAAATTTAAAACGAAAGATAATGAGTGATTTTTATAAAAAAATATTAGATAATAATAAGGAATGGGTGGAAACGGCTTTAGCCAAAGACCCAAACTATTTTGCAGATTTGGCCAAAGGGCAAACACCACCATTGTTATGGATTGGTTGTTCAGATAGTCGTGTACCTGCAAATGAAATCATTGGTGCTAAGCCTGGAGAAGTGTTTGTACATAGAAATATTGCTAATATGGTAGTCCATTCAGATATGAATATGTTGAGTGTATTAGATTATGCTGTGAATGTTTTAAAAGTAAAACATGTAATTGTATGTGGTCACTACGGTTGTGGTGGTGTGAAAGCTGCAATGGGAAATCAATCAATAGGAATTATTGATAACTGGATTCGTCATATTAAAGATGTTTATCGTTTACATAATACTTATTTAGATTCTATAGAAGACGAAACGGAACGATTTAATGCTTTTGTTGAAATAAATATTAAAGAACAAGTTTTTGACTTATCTAAAACTTCTATCGTTCAAGCTGCTTGGAAAAGTGGTCAAGACCTAAGTATTCATGGTTGGGTTTACGGTTTGAATTCAGGATTTGTAACTGATTTAAAAGTAAATATTAGTTCGAATAAAGATCTAGATGAAGTTTTTCAATTGAAATTTTAATTAAAAAAGTCGCTTTAGTAAGCGACTTTTTTTTTACTCGTTTTCGTCAAGATTTTCATTAAAAGCAGATGGTAAAAGCTTAGGGATAAACTTGATTAATATAGGAAGCAATAAACTGCCTCCAGGAAGTAAAAAGATGGTTAATGACGGTACTGATTTACAGATGTCTAATAACTGTTTTTTTACTTTTTTCTTTTCTTTTTCATCTAAGTCTCGCGTGGTAGAAGTGGCTAGTAAAATCATCAACTCTTTACTTTGTACAATTTCTTTCACTAATCGGTTTTTGTTTCTACTGATTAACGTGATCACACTTTGGGTTGTTTGATCGTAAAAATGTTTTACCGGATTGGAATAATTAAAATAGGGGATATCCTTTTTATGGGTATTGATAAATGCATCAGTGCTGGTGATACTTTCTTTTACAAATGAGTCTGATACTTTTAGTAATTCGCCTAATTTATGCAGAAAGTAAACCTCCTCGTTTTCAATTTGACCGTCACTCCATAGCGCCATTCCGGCCATATCTATTAAATAGTATTTCTCTAAATCATTAGTGAAATATTCTAAATTTAATTCTTCTAAATTTTGAACATTTACTTTTGAAAACTTACTGTAACGTACGGATGCTTCGAAAAGTTTGATTAGTAAATCATCGTAATTGGATTTATTCAGCTTTGTTTTTAGAGAAAGCGTTACCAAACTATTAACGGTTTCTTCTATTTTTTTTAAATATTTTTCAGGTATTTCGTCATGAAGTAAATATTGGCGAAAAGCCAAAACATCCATAAATAATAACGCATTAGTTACAATGTGTGAAAAGTTTTTATTGATGATGTCAATGTTGGTTTGAACACGTTCATCAATTATTTTTTCTAAATTTAATGACGGAGCACCATTTGGTAGTACTTTTTTAAATAGACTAAAACCTTTTGGATTCATTTCATTATAAAAAGATAGTGTTTTTGTAATGAAGTGATCGGGATCTTTTTCTTGTTTTGTTAAGGTATAAATGGCAAATAAAGTATTCAATAAAGCCACCTTTGGTATTTCATTTTGCACCCATCCTTTAGTATCAATAGGAACATCGGTTTCAAAGGATACGATATGTCCGTAGATAAAGCCCGTTTTTCTAATTTTTTGATAAAACAGATCAGTGTCCGCAGATAGTATTTTCTCGGACAGTTTTTGCTTGCTAAAATATTTATCTATCCAACCGGAAGCCGAAGGGTTAATCATGGTATCAATTTAAAACTGCAAAGCTAAGTTTATTTATCAGTTTATTAAAAAAGCGAGCTTCAATTAATGATTAAATTTAGTTTAAATCCGTGATTTTAGATTGTTTTCACAACAATGTACTATTTCGTTAATTCTTTTATTCCTTGTTTCTGTACGTTTTGCTTGATGGAGCCAGTAGAGATAACTTTTTCGATAAGAAGGACTAAAGTTGAGATAGTTCTTGTAGGCGTTGCTGTTCGTGTCAAAAGCGTCTTGTAAGTCGGCAGGAATGATTAAATCTTCTACTTGGTCCAGAGCGGTCCAAGAGCCATTTTGTTTGGCGGTTTCTATTTTAGTAAGACCGCTTTGATGCATTAAGTTGTCAAGTAGTAGTTGCTCAATGTGTGATTTATTGACTTTGCTCCAGACGCTTTTGTCTTTTCGAGGAGTAAATGTTTGTTGGCGAGCCTCGTTATCAATTTTTTTTGCTGTAGAGTCGATCCAGCCGTAACATAAAGCAACCTTAACAGCTTCTTCCCAGCGCATACTCTCGTAAGAGCTGTTTATTTTGTACAAAAGCAAATAAATGCCCTTAGAGTTGGCGTGATTTTCATGAAGCCAATTACGCCATTCTAATGCATTTTTTAAATATAGAAGTTCTTTTTCTTCCAAAGTCGTTTGTGCCAATAAATTATTTAATGATTGCCGAGCAAGCAACTCTAGCACCTGCGTTTCCTGATGGTTGTGAAGTAAAATCATCTGTACCTTGGTGTACAATTAAGCCTTTGCCTAAAATGTCTTTTGCAGGATCTCCGCATCCTATACACCATTCGTCTGTAGTCATAGTGATAGTTCCGTTTCCTTTTGCGTCAGCGGTAAAATTACCAATGTCTCCTTTGTGGTATTCTCCAACGCCCCATTTACCATGCTTTTTGAATGTTGGATTCCAATGTCCTCCTGCCGAGCTACCATCTGCGGCTGAACAATCTGATTTTTCATGGATGTGAATGGCGTGAACTCCTGGTTGTAAGCCTGCTAGTTTAGCAACAAAAGTTACCTTACCATTTTTCTCTATAAAAGTTGCTGTTCCAGAAACAGAACTATTGCTTTTTGCTTCAAAAGCAATTTCTAATTTTTTACTGTCGCTAGATGAACTATTGGTTTTACAACCAATTAGAATTGCAACAACTAAAGCAGTTGATATAATTATTTTTTTCATGTGAAAGGTTTTAAATTTTGCTATAAAGTTACTTAATTAAGAGCTGTCAAAAATAAAAAAACCGCAATGTTTTACAACAGTTGCGGTTTTTTAACAAATAAATCTAACTAAAAACTATCTTCAGAAGCTTAAAAACAATAAGCGTTTTCAGCAACTAATTTAGCGGTAATCATTTCTCTTAATCCTACAATATTTGGCATATTAGTATATTTAGTGAAACGTCTTAATCCCATAAGCATCATGCGTTGCTCGTCTCCTTCAGCAAAAGAAATAACACTTTCTTTTCCTTTTTGAGTTACTACGTCTACTGCTTGGTACAAGTATAGTTTTGCCATTGCAATTTGCTCTTGTACTTTATCTTCTCCTTCTTTTTTAACTAATTTTTCAGTTCTAAGAATTGTGCTTTCAGCCATGTAGATTTCGATTAACATATCTGAAGCAGCCATCAAAATTTGTTGGTGAGAGTCTAAGTCAGTTCCAAATTTTTGAACTGCACTACCAGCAACCATTAAGAACGCTTTTTTCAATTTACCAACCATTTCTTTTTCTTCAGCAAATAACTCAGAGTAATCTGGAGTATCAAATGAAGGTATTCCTAAAAGTTCCTCACCAACTTTTGTTGCAGGTCCTAATAAGTCAACATGTCCTTTCATTGCTTTTTTGATCAACATTCCTACAGATAGCATTCTGTTGATTTCGTTTGTACCTTCGTAAATACGAGCAATACGAGCATCTCTCCAGGCGCTCTCCATCGGAGTATCTTCTGAGAATCCCATTCCTCCAAAGATTTGAATACCTTCATCAGAACAGTTTTGAACATCTTCAGATACTGCAACTTTCAAGATAGAACACTCAATTGCGTATTCTTCAACACCTTTTAATTCGGCATCTTGATGAGTAGATCCTTCAGCTTCACGAGCTGTGATTCTGTTTTCAATATCTTTTGCAGCTCTATAAGTAGCACTTTCACCAGCATAACAGCTAGTTGCCATATCAGCTAATTTTGAACGGATTGCTCCAAATTGTGAAATTGCAGTGTTGAACTGAATTCTCTCATTTGCGTAAGCGGTTGCATTAGTAATTACTCTACGTTGTGCGTCTAGACAAGCTGCTGCCAATTTAATACGTCCAACATTTAATGCATTCATTGCAATTTTAAATCCGTTTCCTCTTTCAGACAACATGTTCTCAACAGGAACTTTAGTTTCGTTAAAGAAAACTTGACGAGTAGAAGAAGCTCTAATTCCTAGTTTGTGCTCTTCTTCACCCATTGAAATTCCGTTATCAGCAGTGTTTTCAACGATAAAGCCAGTAATGTTTTTATCATTACCAATACGTGCAAAAACGATGAATACGCTACAGAAACCTGCATTCGAAATCCACATTTTTTGCCCTGTGATAGAGTATGTTTTTCCATCTTCAGATAAAACTGCTTTCGTTTTTCCTGAGTTAGCGTCAGATCCGGCACCCGGTTCAGTCAAACAATAAGCACCAAACCACTCACCAGAAGCTAATTTAGGTACGTATTTTTGTTTTTGCTCTTCGCTACCGTATAAAGTAATTGGCATAGTACCAATTCCTGTGTGTGCTCCGAAAGCAGTCGAGAATGATCCCGTTGCTCCAGAGATGTAATCACAAACTAAAACGGTGTTTACAAATCCCATTCCCATTCCGCCGTAAGCTTCAGGAACAGCTACACTTAAGAAACCTAAGTCACCTGCTTTACGCATTGTTTCTTCAGTTAAAGCGTAATCTTTCTTTTCAAAACGGTCTTTATTTGGCCATAATTCTTTATCAACGAACTCTTTTACAGAGTCACGCATCATTATTTGTTCTTCGTTGAAGTCTTCAGGAGTGAAGATATCTTCGCACTTTGTTTCTTTTACAAGGAATTGTCCTCCTCTAGTTACGTCTGCCATAATTCGCCCCCTTACCCCCGAAGGGGGAAATCCTACTAGGGGTCAGTAGGGTTTTAAATTCTTTAACCTAAATGAAGTTAAAGATGTGAATATATCTGTTTAAGAACTTGGAAATCTAATTTTTAATGGTAATCTTGGTCATTCCCCCTGCGGGGGTAGGGGGCTTTACATCAGCTCATAAACCCCGGCGCTACCTTGACCTGTTCCTACGCACATTGTCACGATACCGTATTTGTTACCACGGCGTTTCATCTCATCAAATAGTTGAACTGATAACTTAGCACCTGTACATCCTAGTGGGTGTCCCATTGATATCGCTCCACCATTTACGTTGATGATATCAGGATTTAAATCTAATTCTCTTATTACAGCTAATGATTGAGAAGCAAAAGCTTCGTTCAATTCGAATAAGTCAATATCATTAAGAGATAAACCTGCTTGTTTCAATACTTTTGGAATCGCTTTTACTGGTCCGATACCCATAATTCTAGGTTCAACACCTGCTGAAGCAAAGTTTACTAATCTTGCAATTGGCTCTAGGTTTAATTCTTTTACCATTTCTTCACTCATCACAAGTACAAAAGCAGCACCATCACTCATTTGTGAAGAGTTACCAGCTGTTACACTTCCACCAGCTTCAAAAACAGGTCTTAGTCCTGCTAAAGCTTCTATTGAAGTTCCGGCTCTTGGTCCCTCATCTTTGTTTACCACATACGATTTAGTTTCTTTTTTACCGTTTTCATTGATAAACGTTTGTTCTACTGTAATAGGGACAATTTGTTTGTCAAATTTACCTTCGGCTTGTGCTTTTAAAGCTTTCATGTGCGAGTTATAAGCAAACTCATCTTGATCTTCTCTTGAAACTTTAAACTGTTGTGCTACTGCTTCGGCCGTTAAACCCATTCCCCAGTAGTAGTCCTCGTTTCCTGCTTTTGCAACAGCATAATCCGGAGTTGGTTTGTAACCTCCCATCGGAATAAAGCTCATGCTCTCAGCACCACCTGCAATAATACAGTGTGCCATTCCTGATTGAATTTTAGCTGTAGCCATACCAATCGTTTCTAAACCAGATGCGCAGTAACGGTTTACGGTTACTCCAGGAACATCCTCTACTTTTAATCCCATCAAAGAGATCAAACGAGCAACGTTAAGTCCTTGTTCTGCCTCAGGCATCGCGTTTCCAACCATTACGTCGTCAATACGCGTTTTGTCAAAATCAGGCAGTTCATTCATCATGAATTCGATGGTTTCTGCTGCTAATTCATCAGGTCTTTTAAATCTAAAAACTCCCTTTGGTGCTTTACCAACTGCAGTTCTGTATGCTTTTACTATATAGGCTGTTTTCATATTAGCCCCCTAGCCCCCCGGAGGGGGAATTCCTATTAGGGGTGAATAGGATTTTTAGTTAATATTATAGTTAAACCTTCTAGATTCCCCCTTTGGGGGCTAGGGGGCTTTTAATTTCTAAGCGGTTTCCCTTTGGTTAGCATAAATTGGATTCTTTCTAGTGTTTTTCTTTCGGTACATAATGACAAGAAAGCTTCACGTTCAAGATCTAATAAATATTGTTCGCTTACCATTGTTGGTTCAGATAAATCACCACCAGCCATTACATAAGCAAGTTTGTTAGCAATTTTCTTATCGTGCTCTGAGATGTATTTACCCGCTTCCATTTGGTCCGTTCCTACTAAGAACATACCTAAAGCTTGTTTTCCTAATACTTTTACGTCAGTTCTTCGAATTGGTTGTGTGTAACCCGCTTCTGCCATTAGTAAAGCATGTTTCTTAGCTTCGGCAATTTGACGGTCTTTGTTCACTACGATAATATCTTTACCGTGTTGTAATAGTCCAGAATCAAAGGCTTCGTAACCAGAAGTTGATACTTTTGCCATAGCAATAGTCAAGAAATATTCTTGTAATACATTCAGCTCTACGTCATTTTTATGGAATAAGTCTGATGCACGCAATGCAAGTTCCTTAGAACCACCACCACCAGGAATCACACCTACACCAAATTCTACTAATCCCATGTAGGTTTCAGCTGCAGCTACAACTTTATCAGCATGTAAGCTCATTTCGCATCCACCACCAAAAGTCATTCCGTGTGGTGCAACCACAACTGGAATTGATGAGTAACGCACACGCATCATCGTATCCTGGAACATTTTGATAGCCATATTCAACTCATCATATTCTTGCTCCACGGCCATCATAAAGATCATACCAATGTTTGCACCTACAGAGAAGTTTCCTGCTTGATTACCAATAACTAAACCTTGGTATTCTTTTTCGGCTAAATCAATGGCTTTATTGATCGCTTGTAAAACGTCACCACCAATAGTATTCATTTTTGAAAGGAACTCTAAGTTGATGATTCCATCACCTAGATCAGTGATTACTCCACCACTGTTGCTCCATATTTTTTTGCTTTCGCGAATGTTGTCCAGGATAATAAAATCATCTTGTCCAGGGATTTTCGTTTGTGCTTTTGCAGGAATGCTGTAAAAATGAGTTGCTCCATCTTTAACAGTGTAGAAGCTTTTGTTTCCAGCAGCTAGCATCTCTGTTACCCAAGCAGCAGGTTCTAAACCTTCCGCTTTCATGATTTCAATTCCTTTTTCAACACCTATAGCATCCCAAATTTCGAATGGTCCATTTTCCCAACCGAAACCAGCTTTCATAGCATCGTCAATTTTGTATAACTCATCTGAAATTTCAGGAATTCTATTTGAAACGTAAGCAAACATTCCAGAAAAACTTTTTCTGTAAAATTCACCTGCTTTGTCTTTTCCTTTTACAAGAACTTTAAAACGGTTGATTGGTTTATCAATAGTTTTTGTTAATTCAAGTGTAGCAAACGACGCTTTTTTAGCCGATCTATATTCTAAAGTGTCTAAGTCTAAAGTCAGAATTTCTTTTCCTTCTTTTTTGTAGAAACCTTGTCCTGTTTTGCTTCCTAACCATTTGTTTTCCATCATTTTGTTTACAAACTCTGGAAGTTTAAATAAGTCGTGTTGCTCATCGGTAGGGCAGTTGTCATAGATTCCGTTAGCAACATGTACTAAAGTATCTAGTCCTACAACGTCAACAGTTCTAAAAGTAGCCGACTTAGGTCTACCAATTACTGGTCCAGTCAATTTATCTACTTCTTCGATAGTCAATCCCATTTCTTTCACCAAGTGGAACAAACTTTGGATTCCATAAATTCCGATACGGTTTCCAATAAATGCTGGAGTATCCTTAGCGACAACCGAAGTTTTTCCTAAAAATTTCTCACCATATATAGTAAGGAAGTCCAAAACTTCAGTTGAAGTTTGTGGGCCAGGAATAATTTCAAATAATTTTAAATAACGCGCAGGGTTAAAAAAGTGCGTTCCACAAAAGTGTTTCTGGAAATCTTCACTTCTTCCTTCACTCATAAAGTGAATAGGAATACCTGAAGTGTTAGATGTAATTAAGGTACCCGGCTTGCGGTATTTCTCCACTTGTTCAAAAACTAGTTTCTTAATATCTAGTCTTTCCACAACTACCTCAATAATCCAGTCTACAGTAGCAATTTTTGCCATGTCATCAGTAGTATTACCAGTCGTGATACGATTAGCAAATTTCTGACTATAAATAGGAGAGGGTTTCGATTTTAAAGCATTATTTAAATGCTCGTTTACCAATCGGTTTCTTACTACCTTGCTTTCTAATGTTAACCCTTTTTTGGCTTCAAGTTCTGTAAGCTCTCTAGGAACAATATCTAGAAGCAAAACTTCGACACCAATGTTAGCAAAATGACAAGCAATTCCAGAACCCATGATTCCGGATCCAATTACTGCAACTTTTTTAATTGTGCGTTTCATACTTTTTTATTTTTTTTTTTGAGGGAGAAAAAAATCTCATTTATTGTTTTATCGATTAAAATGCAACAGCTAGAACGAGTTAGTTTTCTGTATTTTCAGTTTGATGTGTCATTTCGCTGACACTTGAATTAGTAAAAATATTTTTTTCTAAAATGAGTTCGTTGATTGTTTCTGATACTTCAATGAAATGCTGTAATTTTTCTTCCGAAATATTATGTTTTACTGCTTCATTGAATTGCAAAACCGTACTCTTTGATAATGCTCTTTTTTCTTTTCCAAAATCGGTTAAGTAGATTAGTACTCCACGACCATCATCTGGGTTTTTCTTTCGAACAATTAATCCTTTGTCTTCCATAGATTTTAAAGTCCGAGTCAAACTGGTGGCCTCCATTCCCATTTTTGGTCCTAAGGCCGTTGAGGGAGTACCACCTTCTTTGTCAATGCTTAGTAAAGCAAACCCTGTTGCCATGCTCGCATCATACTTTGAAGCTTCTTCATTATACATTCGTGCGACTGCTTGCCAAGTAGCTCTAAGGATGTAATCTATTGTTTTGTCTTTCATAGGAACTATATCGATTTCAAATATAAGAAAAAATACTATGCACGCATAATAAATTCAAATATTTTTTGTTAAAAAGTATTAAATATAAAAAAACACCGCTGAATAAGAGCAAATTGGTTATTTTTTTAACGTTATTTTTTTGACATAGTTACTTATGAAAGTAAAAGATGGTGATTATTTCTATTTCTCGAACTAAATTAAAGGTTTTGATGAACCGATAGGGGTAGTATTGATTGTTGTTTCTAATCGTGTTTTTCGATTTTTATTATTTAGCCTGATTACATTTCAGTATGAAATAGGATATAAAAACAAAAAACCACGAATCGAAATTCGTGGTTTTGGATGTTTTTAATTGTATATCTTGTTAAATAGTGGTTTGTACATTTGCATGACTATTTTTCGTTTCAGTTTTAAAGTCGGCGTTAGTTGGCCACCTTCTACAGACCAAGTATCAGGTGTTAATTCAAAACGTTTGATTTTTTCCCAATTTCCAAATTTTTCATTCAGTCCGTCAATTTCTTCTTGAATTCGGGCAATTACTTTTGTATTTGTAATTAAGTCTTCATTTGTAGTCCCTACATCTACTTTGTGAATAGCTGCCCATTCTTTAATAAAGTCAAAACTTGGTTGGATAAATGCGGCAGGCATTTTTTGACCATCTCCAATTACCATGATTTGTTCAATGAAACGCGATTGTTTCATAGTATTTTCTAGAATCTGTGGAGCAATGTATTTTCCACCAGATGTTTTGAACATTTCTTTTTTACGATCGGTAATTTTTAAGAAGCCTTCGCTGTCAAACTCACCTATATCTCCGGTATGGAAATAACCGTCTTTGATTTCCTCGGCAGTTTTTGCGTCGTCTTTAAAGTAGCCCATCATTACGTTAGGGCCTTTGCATAGAATTTCGCCATCTTCGGCAATTTTTACTTCTACGCCATCAATTACTTTTCCTACTGTTCCTACTTTGAATCCTTTGTTTCTCATGTCATTCACAGAGATAACGGGAGAAGTTTCTGTTAATCCGTATCCTTCCATTACAGGGATTTCGGCTGCGGCAAATACGCGTGCTAGTCTTGTTTGCAAAGCTGCACTTCCAGAAACCATTAAGTCAAGGTTTCCACCAAGACCTTCTTTCCATTTGCTAAAAATTAATTTTCGAGCTATTTTTAATTGAAATTCGTACCAAGCACCATTTGCTCCATAAGGTTCGTAACGCAATCCTAGGTCAATAGCCCAGAAAAATAATTTTCTTTTGATACCAGTTAGGTCAGCTCCTTTTGCGTATATTTTGTCGTACACTTTTTCTAGAAGTCTTGGTACTGCTGTAATAACTGTAGGTTTAACTTCTTTAAGGTTGTCACTTATTTTGTCGATTGCTTCTCCAAAATAAATTGAAACACCATAATATTGGTATAAATACAAGATCATACGTTCAAAAATATGACAGATAGGCAAAAAGCTTAATGCTCTACTTTTTCCTGCCTCAAAAGGAATTCTTGGAGCACTATTTAATACATTAGATACAATGTTACTATGAGATAACATTACACCCTTAGGTCTTCCTGTTGTTCCAGAGGTGTATATGATTGTAGCTAAGTCTTCTGTTTTTACACTGTTTTTGGCAGCTTCAACTTCGTGTTGATTGCTTTCATCTGCACCAAGAACTAGTAACTCACTCCAGTTTTTAAATCCTTCAATTTGATTAAAAGTGTACACTTCTTTCAAATTAGAAACGTTATGCTTGATTGAATTTAGTTTATCTAGGACTTCTGTATCTGATACAAAACAATAGATAGCACCAGAATGGTTCAGGATGTATTCGTAATCTTCTTCGGATATTGTTGGGTAAATAGGCACCGTTTGTGCACCAGTTTGTAGAATACCAATATCCATAATATTCCATTCCGTTCTATTTGTAGATGAAATGATGGCGATCTTATCGTCTTTTTTAATGCCTAATTGGAGTAATGCTCTTGAAACTGCATTGGCTTTTGCAATATATTCTTGAGTAGATGTTTTTACCCATACACCATCTTGCTTTGTTACTAAAGCGTCTGGAATTGAAGTGTATTTATCTTGTTGATAATAAGGAAAATCAAAGAGTCTGGTGATAGAAGTCATTAATCGGAATGTTGAATTGAATCGCAAATTAAATAAAAAAACAGTTCACTTTTTGTTTTTAAAAAATTAATTCGGAAAAATAAATTAGAATTTTGTGTTGTAACGCAATCGTTTTCTTAAAATAAAAAAATAAGAGGTTGATTTTGAGTTCTAAAGCGTCAATGTGGTAAAGTTACAAAATAAAAATTATTTATTCTTGATATTCTTTAACTCGTTCGCCCATTATAAACATTTTCTTCTTTTGGAAGTGAATTGAGAAGTGTGCATACGTCCATTCTTGGTCGTCACCTTCTGTTTTGTACCAAAGGGAGTAGGTCGCGTAGTTGAAACCTTTTTGGTATTTAGGAGTTCCATTTTCTAGACATTCCATTCCCCATACGATTGATTGTTTTGTCAAATCAGTCAATTGGTAAATCCCTGTACCATTAGGATTCAATTGCATGATAGGTTCTTTTGCGCCTTCAAAAAGATAGGTTCCAGTAATGGGGTAGTTTATTTTTGTGGTGATGAAATGCGTATTGCCTTTGATTTCTATTTTTTCTACATTTTGCGAAAAGCAATTTACAAGGAAAAGTAAGGAAATAACGACTGATTGCTTTATGGTATTTATCATCTTTGGCGTGGATTGTATTAAAGTTTTTGGAATTGGTCCAAAACTACTGTTTCCAACTAATTTGCACAACTATTCGATCATAAAAAAAAGCAATTCTGTAATCAAATTCCTTGTGTAATAGGATGTTTTGGCTAGTTGTCGCATTCTTGTAGTATTTTTACCAAAGACCAAATAACCCTTTTTTGGCAGCAGTGTTTACTCTATTGTTGTTTATAATTTCTGAAATTTCATATTTATCAAACTTGTCAAGCAAGGCGTCGCTTCCTTTTTTTAGTTTCAGTAACATTTCTTCTTTATAAAGCGGAATCAAACAGTGAAAATGAATGTTTTTTTGATCATTAATTTCTAAGGTTGTAAATTCTTCACCAAATGTATAGCTTGATAGTAGCATCATACAGCCTAGCTTTGTATTATCGGCAAATGGAGCTGCATTTTCACCATTGGGAATTGTATGTCCTTCTCCCACCCAGGTATTGTATTCATGAGGAAAACGGGCAATGGTCTTTAACCACCGTACGGGCCAGTAATTGTTTTCATCTTCAAATGCTTTTTCGTCAATTTTCCAATCGTTAGGCAGTAAAATGCAGAGTTCCGCAAAGCGAAAGTTTTCTAAGCCTTCGGGTACATGCATTGGTAGGTCACTCATTCCGGATGTTACCAGTGTGTTGAATGGGAATTTCTTAGAGGGTTTTACCCAATGAATATCAATATGAACATGGTCTGAAACGATTTCATGGTATACGAGCTCAATCGGGCCAATGTGTTTTTCTATATGATCGGAGATTGCATCTATGTTTTGATCATCACCAATAGCAGGCCTAAACTCATTCGGGACAACATCATCGTAACGATAAATAGGATTTCCAGATTTAGACATTTCTTGATCACTCATTCTTTATTACTTTTAGGTGCTGTTTGCTATTGGTTGTTTGGTTAAAAATAGGAAAAATTTTCAGAATTTTAAAAAATTTTTAAAATTATTTAGCAGAAGGGGCGTAGTCTGACCTAGTGGAAGTGTTAGGCTATTATGATCTAAAGTAAAACTGGGGATTGGAGGTTTTTTATTCGAATTGTTTAAAAAACGAGATAGTATTGAAGTTGTTTTTGATTTTTCTACTTATTTTTGAGCTTATATCATACTAACCTAAATATATAATAATGAAAAAAACAATTGTAATTGCTTGTTCAATTTTGGCTTTAGCGAGTTGTAAAAAGGAAGAAAAAGTACAAGAAATGAAGTCGGATGTGGCTTATGCTACCTTTGGCGATAGTATTTCGGCAGAAAACGCTTTGTCAAAAGAAGAGGTATTAGCGACTTATGCTAAAATGGCCCAAGGAGATACTGTTGCTATTAAATTCAAATCAAAGATTAAAGCGGTTTGTAAAGAAAAAGGTTGCTGGATGAATCTAGATTTACCTGATGAAAAAGAAGTTTTTGTAAAATTCAAAGATTATGCTTTTTTTGTTCCTACAGATTCTAAGGATGAAGAGGTAATCATAAGTGGTAAAGCGTATGTTAGTGTAGAATCTGTTGAAGATTTGAAACATTATGCTAAGGATGACGGCAAGTCGCAAGCTGCAATTGATAGTATTGTAGCTCCTAAAACGAAGTATTCATTGATGGCTGATGGTGTATTGATTCAAAAGTAAGCCAACGGTCTTTAAATTTATAATAAAAAAAGCGCTCCTTTTAAGGGGCGCTTTCACTATAATTAATTAAAAAATTACTTTTTCTCAATCCACAATCTTGCATTAACAAAAGCTTCATGCCATGGCGAAACCTCATCGTTTCTACCAGCTGGATAATTAGCCCAGTTCCACTGGAAAGTAGAGCGCTCAATATGTGGCATCATCACTAAATGACGACCTGTTGTGTCGCATAGCATTGCTGTGTTGTAATCAGATCCATTTGGGTTTGCAGGATAGCTGTCGTAACAGTATTTCCCTACAATGTTGTAGTTTGCTTCTGGTTCTGGTAAGTTGAATTTTCCTTCTCCATGTGATACCCAAACTCCTAATGTTGCTCCTGAAAGAGTTGACAACATTACTGATTTATTTTCTTGAATAGTTACCGAGGTAAAGATACTTTCGTGCTTATTACTATCGTTATGAAGCATTTTTCCGTGTACTTCGTGCTCTGGATTTATTTTTTCTAATTCCATCAATAATTGGCAACCATTGCAAATACCTACTGATAAAGTGTCTTCTCTTTTAAAGAAATTATCCAAAGCTGTTTTTGCTTTTTCGTTGTACAAGAACGCTCCGGCCCAACCTTTAGCAGATCCTAATACATCAGAGTTAGAGAATCCTCCAACAGCACCAATGAACTGAACATCTTCTAGGTTTTCACGTCCCGAAATCAAATCGGTCATGTGAATGTCTTTTACATCAAAACCAGCTAAATACATGGCATTAGCCATTTCACGTTCTGAGTTACTTCCTTTTTCACGAATGATGGCCGCTTTTGGTCGAGCATTTCCGTTAATGACAGGCTTTTTACCTGTAAAATGAGCAGGGAATGTGAACTGTAACGCTTGGTTTTTATAATTATCAAAACGCGCTTGTGCTGTTCCGTTTTTAGATTGTTTTTGATCTAATAAAAAAGAGGTTTTGAACCAAATATCTCTGTATTTTGCAATATCTAATTCACAAGAGCTAAACGCTAATTTTGCATTTGTGGTAACTGTTCCTAATTTATAGAAAGAAACACTATTTGCATTTAACTTAGCTTCTAAATCAGCATCATTTTTTGCTTGAAAAACAAGACCAATATTCTCAGCAAAAAGGTATTTAATAATGTCTTTTTCTTCAAAAACAGAAAAATCAATTTTGGCACCCAAATTTACATCTGCAAAACACATTTCTAATAAAGTAGTGATCAAACCACCACTTCCTATATCGTGTCCTGCTACAATTTGATTGTCAAGAATTAACTCTTGGATTGTATTGAAGGCTTTTTTGAAGAAAGCAGCATCTTTGATAGTAGGTGCATCTTTTCCAATTTTATTCAACGTTTGTGCAAACGATGAACCTCCTAGTTTAAATTCGTCTTGTGACAAATTGATGTAATAAATAGAATCCCCGTCTTTTTGCAAGACAGGTTCAACCACTTTTTGAATATCAGTACAGTTTCCACCTGCCGAAATAATTACCGTTCCGGGCGCAATAACTTCTTCGTTCGGATAACGTTGTTTCATAGAAAGCGAATCTTTTCCTGTTGGAATATTCACTCCTAATTCGATTGCAAAATCCGAACAACTTTGAACAGCTGCGTACAAACGAGCGTCTTCTCCTTCATTTTTACAAGCCCACATCCAGTTAGCCGAAAGTGAAATTCCGTCTAAACCACCTTTAATAGGAGCCCAAACAATGTTAGACAAAGACTCCGCAATCGCCGTTCTCGTTCCTGCAACAGGATCGATTAGTGATGCAATAGGCGAGTGGCCAATTGAGGTAGCAACACCTTCTTTTCCGTTGTAATCTAAGGCCATTACACCACAGTTATTCAATGGCAATTGTAAAGGGCCTGCAGTTTGTTGTTTGGCTACTTTTCCACCTACACAACGGTCTACTTTATTTGTCAACCAGTCTTTACAAGCTACTGCTTCTAGCTGCAATACTTGCTCTAAATAAGTTGAAATGTTTTTCTTGTCGTATCCTAAATCGGCATAGTTTCTATCGATGTTTTTATCAGTCATCACTACTTTTGGCGAACTACCAAAGAAGTCCTCTAAAGCATAATCCATTGGTTTAGCACCAGTAGTTTTTGATTCGAATGTAAAACGATGATCACCAGTAACATCACCAACTTGGTACATAGGAGAGCGTTCTCTGTCTGCAATGCGTTGTAAAATATCGATATTTTCTTTGGCAATAACCAGTCCCATTCTTTCTTGTGACTCGTTACCAATAATTTCTTTTGCCGAAAGGGTAGGATCACCAACAGGTAATTTGTCTAGATCGATTAATCCTCCTGTTTCTTCTACTAATTCCGAAAGGCAATTTAAGTGTCCACCTGCTCCGTGATCGTGAATAGATACAATTGGGTTAACATCACTTTCCACTAATCCACGAATGGCATTAGCGGCACGTTTTTGCATTTCTGGATTCGAACGTTGGATAGCGTTTAACTCGATACCAGAACTAAAAGCACCTGTATCTGCCGATGAAACTGCTGCTCCACCCATTCCAATTCTATAATTTTCTCCACCTAGAATAACAATTTTGTCTCCTGTTTGTGGTTTTTTCTTTATCGCTTGATCTAATTTTCCGTATCCAATTCCACCTGCTTGCATGATAACTTTATCAAAACCCAATTTGCGAGCGTCCTCTTCATGTTCGAATGTTAGAATGGAACCCGTAATAAGTGGTTGACCGAATTTGTTTCCAAAGTCAGATGCTCCGTTAGATGCTTTGATCAAAATGTCCATTGGTGTTTGATACAACCATTTTCTTTCTGTCATTCCGTTTTCCCAAGGTCTATTTTCCTGAGCGGAGTCGAAGGACTCTAAACGAGAGTAAGAGGTCATGTATACTGCAGTTCCTGCTAATGGCAACGAACCTTGTCCTCCTGCTAAACGGTCACGAATTTCTCCACCAGCTCCCGTTGCAGCTCCGTTAAAAGGCTCTACAGTTGTTGGGAAATTGTGGGTTTCTGCTTTTAATGAAATTACTGAGTCAAACTCTTTAACTTCATAAAAGTCAGCTTTGTCAGCACTTTTTGGTGCAAATTGTTCTACGCGTGGTCCTTTTACAAAAGCCACATTATCTTTGTATGCCGAGACGATATCGTTCGGGTTTTCTTGTGATGTTTTCTTGATTAATTTGAACAATGATGAAGGCATTTCTTCGCCATCAATTACAAATGTTCCATTGAAAATTTTATGGCGACAGTGCTCTGAATTGGCTTGTGAGAAAGCAAAAACCTCTGAATCGGTCAATTTTCTACCAATTTTCACGGCTAAGTTGTCAAGGTATGCTACTTCTTCAGGGCTTAACGCCAAACCTTCTGATTGGTTGTAAGCAGCGATATCTTCAATCTCTAGAATTGCTTCTGGCTCGATATTGATTGTAAAAATGTCTTGATCAAGTGCGCTGTACTTTTGCGAAAGCATCGGATCAAAATCAGAGAAATCTTCCGTTACGGCTTTAAATTCTTCGATTCTAATGATTCCTGAAATCCCCATATTTTGAGTAATTTCAACGGCATTAGTACTCCATGGCGTAATCATAGTGGCGCGTGGGCCAACAAAAAAATCCGTCAATACGGATTTTTCTATTTTATTGGAGTCGGCAAAAAGCCAGTTTAATTTTGAAATGTCTTGAGCCGAAATTTCGTTTTGCGTCTGTACTGCAAAAACAGTTTTGCTTTGGTTTTCAAAGAAATGGATCATTGTTGTGTAGTTTGTTGTATTGCGTTGCAAATTTAGTTAATTAAGATTAAAATGCTAATAAAAAAAAGCGGCAATATTGCCGCTTTTTAAATGTAAGTTGTTTTGTGAGTAACTAGTTGATTAGTATCTTTTTAATGGTAGTATGTGTTTCGTCTGTAATTTTAACGAGATAGATTCCTTTAAGTAAATTTGTAACAGATAAAGTGCTGCTGTTACTGCTTTTTTCTTCAAAAACAACTTGGCCTATAAGGTTGTAAATAGTCACAGCATATTGTTTATTGCTGTTGTAAATTATAAAATCACCATGCGAAGGATTGGGATAAATTAAGGTTTCCGTTGCAATAGCTTCATCAGCAATAATTGCTGTTTTTGCGCTAGACTGTATTGTTTTACTACCTAAATTATTGCAAGTGTCTGATGCATAAGTATCCCAGTCGGTCGTTTTATTAAAGGTAGTTGTAGGTCCAGAAACCGTAGCTTTTCTTCTTAAAGTTACATCAGCAGCAAAATTTGCAGTTCCGCCGTTGTAAGTACCAATAATGTCAATAAGAATCCCGTTTTTAAATAAACCTACGGCATCATTTCCGTTAAAAGTCATTTCTGAAGCAGTTGTACTAAGGTTAGTCGATGCAGTGGAATAACAACTAGAAGCAATAGCACTATTTACAATTGTGTATTTGTTTCCCTTGCTTAAACTACCACTCAACGTGATTCCTGAACTCCATGATCCTGAACCGTTTGTTTGTTTTTTGATGCTATAAACACTTAAGTTGATTGTGCTAGCTGTAGCATTTGCGATTTCGAGTGCCTTGTTGTTAGAAGAACCTTCAATATATTCTGAGAAGTATAATTCTGTGGCTGTTGCCGATGCGTTAGTAGTTGTAGTAACATTTAAGGTGCTGCTGGCGCTTGATGTATTTCCAGCAGCATCTTTTGCTTTAATTGAGAAGCCATAAGTCGTTGCAGCGGTTAAGCCTGTAACGGAGTAATTTGTAGTAGTTACAGTTGCTTTTAATGCACTTCCTTGATAGACATCATAAGTTGTTACAGCAACATTATCATTTGCAGCAGTCCATGATAAGCTAGTTGTTGTTTGAGTTGTTCCGGATGCTATTAAATTAGTAGGAGTAGAAGGTGCTTGTGTATCTGCAGTAGGGTTCCATACTTTTTGCACATATTCTGGATGATCTATGTAAGGATTTCTATTGTTTTGGGTGGCATAAATGGCATTGTTACGTGCTACCTCCCTTGGGCTTACAGGATCAAGGGTGTTCCAAGCTAGTAACATGTTTAAAAAAGCAGTTGTAAAAACTTGATTTGTCGTACCGTTAAACATAGGGTAAGAATATCCAGAAACCGTTGTTTCGTAACGTGTGGCAAAGTAAAAATACATGCGCGCAATATCACCTTTAAACTCATCAATAGGTTCAAATACGGTTCCTGTATATCCAGAGACAGCACTAGTACCTAATTTACTACCATTTAATGAGGTCCAACTTGCCGTAGCAACATTTCCGTGTGGATAATTAGAGCGTTGCCCGTTTACTTTTCCGTCAGTAGGTGTGATAAAATGCGCGTCTGAAACCATAGGCGCAGTAGAGTTAAAACTGGATTGTGGTACAATATGTTCTCTATTGTAACAGTTTCCTTCGGCAGAATAGGTACCGCAGCGTTGTGTGCTATTTGTTGTGTAATTATAAGGATCTGTACCGTTTGGTTTTTCAGAATACATGTCTAAAATAGTACCGTCTTTTTCGTAAAAATTATCTACGTCAGATGTTTGGTAGGTAGTATACAGTCCGCCGTAACCATTATCGGTATGATTTTTAATAATGGTATACAGTTCGGTTTTTAAGGTATAACCACTGCTTGTAGCGGTGTTGTAATAACCTGATGGAATTTGTGCCATTACTGCTGTAATGCTTAACAACAAGGCAAGTGTGTAGTGTTTTTTCATGTAGTTGAAAATAGATTTGGTTTGTTTTTAATGGTCTTTAAATAAAATCAACAGGAGATTTTAAGTTGCGCCAAATCTATGTAATTAATGAACATACAACGTTATGAAAATTTTAACTTTCTAAACTTTTTTTAAGTTGTTCGAAAACAGGCAACAATATTGATTTCTCCTTTATTTTGGAAAAACGGTGTTTTGATAGGCGCCTAAGTCGGGCGGAAGTGTGCGTATTTTGCTTAGAATATCAAGTGGGATTGCATAAGTCGAATTCCCTTTTGCGAAAGCGCCAGAAGTATTGTCGATATACAATTGATTTGCATTACTATTGAAAAACTTCGGACTTTGATTTAAAATAATGTTGCTGTAATGGGTTGCATCAGTTTTAAAAAGGTAGTTGGGATCTGTAGTTGCGCTATCGTATTTGATAAGGCAATTATTGAATTTATAGTTGAATTGTGCTGCTGCTTTTTTGTCCAGAAAGAGTTCGTTGAAGTACGATCCGTAGATAATACAGTTGTTAAAGGTGGCATTTGTCAAGTCAATCGGGTTGGCCGTTTTGTCTAGATTGTAGTTCGTCACCGAAACGGCAACCTGTGACGAGCTGTTCCAGTTGTTGTTGAATGTACAATGTGTAAATTGATAGCTTCCGCCAAAAGTACAGGCTAATGCTGCAAGTCCAGCCGAGTTGATGACAATGTTTTCTCCTTCAATTAGACTCGTTTGTGCATAAATTCCATAATTAGCACTGTTGTAAATTTGAGTGTTTTTTATTGTAGTTAGCGTCCCATCGTTACTTTGAATGCGCAATCCTATGGTGGCGTTTTTGATGGTGGTGTGATTGAATTTGTTATTAGTGCTTCCAGCTTTTAGCCAAATAGCGCCCCATTGACCGGGAATTTTGTCGTAGTCTGATAGTAAACGGTCTCCTTCAAAAATAACCTGATTTTCCAGTTGATCTGTCACTGATTTTTTTCCGTTCACTTGAATAGATGCAGTGGTCGATACCATTAAGCCTGAGTTAGCATGGAAATAAACCCTTGCTCCAGCGTCAAAAACGGCTGTTTTTCCTTCGGGAACTGCGGCGTATCCGTAGATAACGTATGGTTTTTTGTTGGTAAATTTTAATTCGTTGCCATTGATTGGGTCGTTTTCATCGAGGTAGAAACCTTCAATGGTCCTGCCATCTTCGGTAGGTACGGTCTCGGTTGTGCCATTGGTAAAGCGTTTTGGGTATAAAAAAACGGCGTCTTGAATCAAAGTTACTAGTGCTACTTTTTGCAAATTGGCACCGCTGTCAAATTCAATATTATCGGTATATAGAAAATCTTTGGGATTGGCATCAGCACTATTTGCAGTTGTTTCGATGAAAATGTACAAGCTGTCTTTGGCTAAAAGGGTAACATTCGAAAAAAGCTTGCCATTATTGCCTTGTATTCCGTCAACGGTCATGCGGTATTTTGAGGCTAAACCTTGACCTAATTGTATGGTAGGTATATTGATGTCGTTCTTTGTTTTATTATAAACCTTCAGGCGGTAAGTGCTAGAACCTATGTTTGTAAATACGGTGTCTAGAAAAATGGTGTCTCTTGAAAAAGTTAAATCGCCTGAACTGGCAACAGTTTCAAAATCAGCCCTGCAGGAGCAAATGGAGATAAATAATCCGATAAAAAACAAGACTGTTATAGGACGCATTGGGGTTTATTTTTTGTAAAAATAAGGAAAATCTCAGTTGGATGCGCGTGAATTTTCAATTTGGATTTAGAATTACAACTCTATTTGCTATTTTATGACTCTTCTTTTATTTAATTTTACATTTTAAAGCTAAAACTATGACTTTTGATAAAGAAAAAACACTAGAATTTTACAATCAAATATCCGAAAATACCTTAATGCGCACGCTCAATATCACTTACACGGATGTGGGCGAAGATTTCTTAGTAGCGACTATGCCTGTAACTCCTTTGGTGCATCAACCGATGGGTTTATTGCATGGTGGGGCATCAGTGGCATTAGCCGAAAGTGTTGGGAGTGCCGCTTCGATGTTGTTTATTAATCCAGAATTGAGTGAGGTGCGTGGTATCGAGATTTCGGCCAATCATTTGAAAGCAAAACGGAATGGTATAGTGACTGCAACCGCCAAGATAGTGCATAAGGGATCAAGTATTCATTTGTGGGAAATACGCATTACAGATGAAAGAGGGAGTTTAATTTCTCTATGTAAATTAACCAATATGGTGTTGCCAAAAAGAAAAATAGCCAATAAGTAATGGATGAATTTTTAGCCAAAGCCCAACGTCAATTTGCGGCTCAATTGCCTTTTGTCATGTATTCGAAACCCGATGCCAAAGAACTTATAGGACTTTTTCAGCAGGATGATCGTTTGCATGATGGCGGTGATTTTAACGAAAAAGGGTTTGTTTTTGCTTCCTTTGACGGAAGTCAGACGTATTTGATACCAGAAAAGGAATCGATTGTTGAAACTGTGTTGTTCAATGCAAATAATGCCGTTATAAACAGCTATTTTGAAGAAGCGCTGAGTGATGCTGATAAGACAGATTTTGAAGGTTTAGTTTCGAAAGGGATTCAGGCGATAGCAAACAATGCTTTCCAAAAAGTAGTTTTGTCTCGCAAGGAAACGGTATTGGTTCAAAATTTTGATTTCAGTGCCGCCTTTAATAAACTGGTTCATTTGTACCCTGCGACTTTTGTGTATTGTTTTTACCATCCAAAAGTAGGGATGTGGCTAGGAGCAACGCCAGAGCAGTTGTTGAAGGCCGATGCTAATCGATTTGAAACCATAGCTTTAGCTGGAACGCAAAAAGATACTGGTTTGACAGCTATTGTTTGGGAAAATAAAGAAAAGGAAGAGCAGCAATTTGTTACCAATTATATTGTTGATAAGTTGGAAACTGTATCTACTCGATTGCAAGTTTCTCAACCATATAGTATTAAGGCAGGAACGATTTGGCATATAAAGACTGATATTTCGGGAGTTTTAAATTCGGGTTTTAGTTTACAACAAGTCGTACAGCTGTTGCATCCTACGCCCGCGGTTTGTGGTTTGCCCAAAGAGAAAGCCAAAAGTTTTATTATCGAAAATGAACATTACGATAGGGAGTTTTACACGGGTTATTTGGGTGAGTTGAATTCTGGTGATAGCACGCAATCGAGCACAGACTTATTTGTTAACTTACGCTGCATGCAAATAGGTGCAACAGATATAGAAGGGGATACGAAGGTGAGTTTGTATATGGGTTGTGGTATTACAAAAGACAGCATAGCCGAGAAAGAATGGAACGAAAGCAGGAATAAGTCTATGACTATGAAAAAAGTGCTTAGAAGCACTGAATAGTACGATTGATAGCGAAAAAAAAATAATTAAGAAACAAGTAAGATAAATGAAATTAGATATACTAGCATTTGGTGCACATCCTGATGATGTAGAATTGGGTTGTGCGGGAACAATTTTAAAAGAGATTTCCTTAGGGAAAACGGTTGGAATTGTTGACTTGACTCGCGGTGAGTTGGGAACTCGTGGTTCGGCTGAGATTAGAGATAGTGAAGCGAATGCTGCTGCAAAAATTTTGGGCGTTTCGGTTCGTGAGAATCTAGAGATGCGCGATGGTTTTTTTGTAAATGACGAAAAGCATCAGTTGGAAATTATAAAAATGATACGCAAATACCAGCCCGAAATTGTATTGTGTAATGCAATAGACGATCGTCATATTGATCATGCAAAAGGGAGTAAATTAGTTTCGGATGCTTGTTTTTTATCGGGTTTGGTAAAAATTGAAACAACAGTAGATGGAGTAGCGCAAAAAGCGTGGCGACCTAAGCTTGTGTATCATTATTTACAATGGAAAAATATTGTTCCGGATTTTGTGGTAGACATCACAGGATTTACAGATACTAAGATACAATCCATATTGGCTTATGGATCGCAGTTTTATGATCCCAATTCAAAAGAGCCAGAGTCACCAATTAGCTCAAAAAACTTCTTGGAAAGCTTAAATTACCGCTCAAGAGACTTAGGAAGGCTTGTGGGAGTCGATCATGCAGAAGGTTTTACTGTAGAAAGATATTTGGCAGTCAATAGCTTAGGAGATTTGATCTAAATTTGATGCATTTTTTTTAAAAAAACATTTGCAGAAGTAAACTTTAGTTGTATCTTTGCCACCGCTAAGCAAATGGTGGTTGTAGCTCAGTTGGTTAGAGCATCGGTTTGTGGTACCGAGGGTCGCGGGTTCGAGCCCCGTCTCCCACCCAGAAAGCAAAAGCCTCTCAGAAATGAGAGGCTTTTTTTGTGGATTATAGTCAAAAAAAGAGAGCGCTTTGAATAGTTCAAAGCGCTCTCTTTTTATGCACAAAGGATAGTAGTGTAAATCCTCCCGATTTTTTTTCGGGAGATTGTAACGAATAGCCTGGTCTTGCTGTAACGATAGTGAAAGCAAGGATGTGCCCAAATTATTGTTGTTATTTTTTATCGACTACTGGTCGGTTTTCACGATTGGCGAGTTCCCAAGCAATTGTAAAGGCTAGTTGGGTTCTTTTGGCCAAGGCGTCAAATTCAATTTTTTCTACCGTATCTGTTTTTCTATGATAGTCTGCATGGACACCATTAAATAAGAAAACCGATGGAATGCCATGCTTGGCAAAGTTATAATGATCTGAGCGCTCATAAAAATGGTTGGGATCGTTCTTGTCGTTGTATGTGTAGTCTAAATCCATGTGGATGTACTTTTCATTGACTTGCTTGCAGATGGAGTCAAGATCTGATGATAGACGATCAGCGCCTATTAAGTACACATAGTTGTTTGAACTAGCATGAGCCACATCACGACGTCCAATCATGTCGATATTAATGTCGGCAACGGTGTTTTCAAATGGAAATAAAGGATTGTCCGAGTAATAGCTGGACCCTAATAGTCCGTGCTCTTCGCCAGTGGCGTGAAAGAACAGAATAGAACGTTTGGGTCCGTGGCCTTCATTTTTTGCTTTTGCAAAAGCTTGAGCGATTTCTAACAGCGCTACGGTTCCTGATCCGTCATCATCGGCACCATTGTACACGTCACCATTTTTAACCCCTACATGGTCGTAATGTGCAGAGACAACAACTACTTCATCGGGTTTTTCAGAACCTTCTATAAATGCCCAAATATTCTCAGAACTGTTTAGTTTGTCGCTAGCTCTTTTATTCAGGGCTTCGGCTGGTACAATTTGATAAAAAGAGTTGGCTGCCTTAGGAAAAGAAATATTGTTTTTTCCGTATTGACTAATCAAGTATTTGCCTGCTTTTTTCTGTCCTGGGGAACCTGTTTCTCTTCCTTCCATTGAGTCGGCAGCCACGATGTAAAGATGCGTTTTTAGATCGGCAGCGGTAATAGTAGTAATGTATTTTGTTGGATCAGAATTATCAACTTTTTTGAGTGTTTTTGTGCTTGAGCAGGATGCTATGGTTGCTGCTAAAGCAATAAAAGGAATTAATTTTTTCATTTAAAATCAATTAGTTTGTATTATTTTTTAAGCACTTCGTTCAAGAAAACTTTAAGGTGTTCAAAAGAGCGTTTTGCTGCTTTTTCATTGTATGCAGCGCCTTTAGAATTATCGTCTCCGTATTCTGGATTTGTAAATCCGTGTACCGAGTTTGCATAATAAATCATTTGCCAATCTGCTTTTGTGTCGCGCATTTCTTGTTGGAAAGCAGTTACTTCAGCTGCAGAAACATAAGGATCGTCTGCACCGTGGCAAGCTAATACTTTGGCAGTGATGGGTTCCGTAGGGCGAGAGGCCTCTTTTGCTAAACCACCGTGGAAAGATACGACTCCTTGTATTTTTAAGTGTCCACGGGCAGCTTCTAGAGCACCTGTACCTCCAAAACAATAACCTATAACTACAATATTATCGGGATGTGCTCCCGCTTTTATTAATTGGTCTAATGCTAATTGAATGCGGTGTTGGTAAGCTTCAAAGTTGGTTTTGTAGTAACCAGCGCTTTTACCTGCTTCGGCGTTGTCTTTTGGATAGTTTCCTTCTCCGTAGATGTCAGCGATGAATGAGTAGTAGCCTAAACTTGCTAGATTAGTCGCAATGTCTTTGGATGCTTTATCGATTCCTTTCCAAGCGGGTAGAATTAAAATGCCTGGTTTTTGATCGCTCTTTTTAGTGGGAGCAATTGCAAATCCGTTTAAAACTTGTGTATTATCTTTATAGACAACTGGTTTTAATTGGGCGAAAGCCCCTTGAGAATAAACAATGATCCCCAAAATAAATAATTTTATGTTTTTCATAATTGGTTGTTTTTTATATCAAACAAATATCCGAAAATATATACTCTGGCTGGACTGGATGCTTTTTTTTATCGTTTTTTTAATAACTGTTTAAAGGCTAATATTTCTTTTGAAGGCGCAACCCAATTCGATCATCGAGTCGGTTTTGGCAATTCCGGGTATGGTATCTATTTTTTCGTACAGTAGTTTACGCATGTGTTCGTGGTCTCGGGCAATCATTTTAATGTATAAAGTGAAAGAGCCCGTGATGTAATAGCATTCGGTTACTTCGGGGATTTTTTTCAATTCATCAATGATTCGGCTGCTATCTTCATCTTTGTTTAGTGTGATTCCGGTAAAGGCACCCCAGTCGTAGCCTATTTTCTTTTCGTTGATGATGGGTTTTATTCCGGTGATAATACCTTGGTCAAATAAACGATTGATGCGCTGGTGCACCATGGTATTTGATATTTTTAAAGTTGTTGCTATTGCCGAGTAAGCCATACGTCCGTCTTTTTCTAATTCTTTGATAATTTTGATATCAAATTCATCTAATACATCCATGGAAATCTATTTTTAATATAACGCTGTCATTTTATAGGTATAAATGTAGTTATTATTTTTAATAAATCAGCAAGGGGTAATTTGTTATAATGACTTTTTTAATCTTGTTATTTTGCTTAATTAACTTTTTTAAAACCATTAAAAAGTCAAAAATGTATTTTTATACTTGTTTTATGAAAAATTATTTGTAGATTTGTACTTTAAGGACATAAAAAATAAACATCATGCAACAAACAGATTCAACTCTTTCAACTAAGTCAGAAGCATTAATAGCTAAAGAAAATAAATACGGTGCTCATAATTATCACCCATTACCCGTTGTGTTAGACAGAGGAGAAGGCGTATATGTTTGGGATGTAGATGGAAAAAAATATTTTGATTTTTTATCGGCTTATTCAGCAGTAAATCAAGGGCATTGTCACCCGAAAATTGTAGGCGCAATGGTAAAGCAAGCGCAAACATTGACTTTAACTTCTCGTGCTTTTCATAACGACCAATTGGGAGTTTTTGAAGAATATGTGACAAACTACTTTGGTTTTGACAAAGTATTACCAATGAATACAGGTGCCGAAGCAGTAGAAACGGCTTTGAAAATTTGTAGAAAATGGGCGTATGAGGTAAAAGGCATTCCAGAAAATCAAGCAGAAATTATTGTTTGTGAGAATAACTTCCACGGAAGAACAACAACGATTATTTCGTTCTCAAATGACGAAAATGCACGCAAAAACTTTGGTCCGTTTACCGATGGATTTATCAAAATTGCTTATGATGATATTGATGCTTTGGAAGCAACTTTAAAATCAAGCAAAAATATCGCAGGATTTTTAGTAGAACCGATTCAAGGGGAAGCTGGAGTGTATGTACCCACTGAAGGCTATTTGGCGAAAGCCAAAGCACTTTGTGCAGCACATAATGTATTGTTTATTGCAGATGAGGTACAAACAGGAATTGCTCGTACGGGTAGATTATTAGCCACTTGTGGAAACTGTTCTTGTGAGAACGGTTGTGAGAACAAACCAGAGGTGAAACCAGACATTCTTATTCTAGGAAAAGCAATTTCTGGTGGTGTTTATCCAGTGTCGGCTGTATTAGCCAATGATGCTATTATGAATGTCATCAAACCAGGGCAACACGGATCTACTTTTGGAGGAAACCCTGTGGCAGCAGCAGTTGCTATGGCAGCTCTTGAGGTAGTAAAAGACGAGAAATTATCACAAAATGCAGAACGTTTAGGAATTATATTAAGAGACGGTTTGAATGCTATTGCTTCAAGAAACCCATTAATTGCCCTAGTACGTGGTAAAGGATTATTGAATGCTATTGTAATTAATAGTGATGAAGAGTCAGACTTGGCTTGGGATATTTGCTTGAAATTTAGAGATTATGGATTATTGGCTAAGCCTACTCATGGTAACAAAATTAGATTTGCACCACCATTAGTAATTACCGAAGCTCAAATTCAAGAATGTCTTGTGATTATCGAAAAAGCGCTAAACGACTTTAAATAAGCTGCCATGGAAAAAGCAATAAAATTAATAAAAAACCGGTCTGATATTGGTGCGGGAACCCGTGGATCTGACTTAGGAATTGATGCCATCGAAATTGCAGCTATCAATAAAAATAGTGATTATTTTAATCAGTATAAATTTGATGATGTAAAAACGCATAATGAAAGCATCTACGATAAGAATAACAATGATTTTGCTAAAAGAATCGAGCATGTTGTAGAGCAATGTACACGTGTGAGTTACGCTGTGAAGCACAATATAGAGGCTAATTATTTCCCTATTGTATTGTCTGGCGATCACTCTTCGGCTTTAGGTACTATAAGCGGAATCAAAGCGGTTTACCCAAGGAAAACTCTAGGGGTGATTTGGATTGACGCGCATGCCGATTTGCATTCGCCTTTTACTTCGCCATCTGGAAATATCCACGGTATGCCTTTATCGGCAGCGCTTTATGATGATAATTTAGATTGCCAAATCAACGAAATCTCTCCTGAAACCAAGCAGCATTGGGAGAACATGAAAAACATTGGTTGTCCAGGGGCAAAAATTGAAGCTGGGAATTTGGTTTATTTTGGTGTCCGTGACACAGAAGAGGCTGAAGACAAGCAGATCGAAAAGCTAAACATCAAAAATTACAAGGTAGATGAGGTGCGTTACCGAGGTTTGAAAACTTGTGTTGACGAAGCGCTAGCAAAATTATCTAATTGCGATATGATTTACATTTCATTTGATGTGGATTCCATGGACTGCGATATGATTTCATACGGAACAGGTACTCCGGTTGCTAAAGGTTTTGATCAATATGAAGTAATCGCTATTATCAACCAGATTATCGCTTCTAAAAAAGTGGCTTGTTTGGAAGTGGTTGAGGTGAATCCGTTATTGGATACTAAAGGGAACAAAATGGCCGAAACAGCATTTGAAGTACTGGAGCAAGTGACTGAAACGATAGATTTATGGATTGCTTAAATCCATGATGATTTGATATCATTTTCCCCAAAGGCGTTTGCTTTTGGGGATTTTTTTTTGCTGAAAGGGAAAAATGAAGTTTTTTGAGGTTTTTTTACCGCAAATTACACAGATTTTCACAAATTACAGGGTTGCGCTTCGATGATAAAATCAGTTTAGATCTGTTTGATCCGTTTGATCAGTGGGCTATTTTTTTTTGCCACAGATTACACGGATTCACACGGATTGATTGGGTTGGGTTTAGTGTAGGAATGCAGTTGTGAAGCTGAGGTTTTTTTACCGCAAATTACACAGATTTTCACAAATTACAGGGTTGCGCTTCGATGATAAAATCAGTTGAGATCTGTTCGATCTGTTAGATGAGTGGACTATTTTTTTTAGCCACAAATCACACAGATTTACACAGATTATTGGGTTGGGTTTAGTGTAGAAATGCAGTTGTGTAGCTGAGGTTTTTTTACCGCAAATTACACATATTTTTGCAAATTACTGGGTTGCGCTTAGATGATAAAATCAGTTTAGATCTGTTCGATCCGTTAGATCAGTGGGCTATTTTTTTTTGCCACAGATTACACGGATTTACACGGATTAATTGGGTTGGGTTTAGTGTAGTAATGCAGTTGTGTAGTTGAGGTTTTTTTACCGCAAATCACACATATTTTCGCAAATTATTGGGTTTCGCTTCGATGATAAAACCCGTTTAGATCTGTTTGATCCGTTGGATCAGTGGGCTATTTTTTTTGCCACAGATTACAAGGATTTACACGGGTTAATTGGGTTGGGTTTAGTGTAGGAATGCAGTTGTGAAGCTGAGGTTTTTTTACCGCAAATTACACATATTTACACGGGTTAATTGGGTTGCGCTTCGATGATAAAATCAGTTTAGATCTGATTGATCCCTTGGATCAGTGGGCTATTTTTTTTTGCCACAGATTACAAGGATTTACACGGATTAATTGGGTTGGGTTTAGTGTAGTAATGCAGTTGTGTAGTTGAGGTTTTTTTACCGCAAATTACACATATTTTCGCAAATTATTGGGTTTCGCTTCGATGATAAAATCAGTTTAGATCTGATTGATCCCTTGGATCAGTGGGCTATTTTTTTTTGCCACAGATTACAAGGATTTACACGGATTAATTGGGTTGGGTTTAGTGTAGGAATGCAGTTGTGTAGTTGAGGTTTTTTTGCCACAGATTACACAGATTTTCACGGATTCTTGGGTTGGGTTTAGTTGATAAAATCAGTTTAGGTCTGTTTGATCCATGGGCTATTGTCTATGCTAGTTTTTGTCACACTGGAAATGCACTGAAGCGAATCAGTTTTCATGCTTTTTACATATTTACTCTACTATTTATACTTGCATTCCGATTTTCACAAAAGAATGCGAATAAATCGCGCTTCCTGCATTTTGTTGGGATTTAAACCGAAAAACTATTCTTACTAACGGGATTTTTTTATATTTGTTTAAGTATTTTTACGTAGTTTTAAATTTATTTTATGATTCAAGTAGACCAAGCCTTATCGATTATAGCGCAAAACAGCGCTAAGATGCCTGTAAAAAAAATAAAAGTAGGTAAGGCGCTCGGGTATGTGCTGGCCGAAACTATTTATTCGCCCATTGACATGCCACCGTTTCGGCAATCGGCTATGGATGGATATGCGTTTGTGCATACTGATTTAAATACTTTATCAGTGGTTAGTAGCTCGCAAGCAGGCGATTATCAAAATATAAAACTAAGCAAAGACCAAGCGGTTCGCATTTTTACGGGAGCTTATGTTCCGGATGATGCAGATACTGTTGTGATGCAGGAACACACCACCGCAACGGGCAATGCCGTTGTTATTGATAAATTTCCAGCGCCCTTTGCAAACATCAGGAAGCAAGGCGAACAGATACAAAAAGGCCAACTGGTCTTAGAAAAGAACACTATCATAACAGCTGCAGCAATTGGATTTTTTGCTTGTTTAGGAATTACACTAATCAAAGTGTATTCAAAACCCAAAGTGGCTATTTTAGTCACTGGTAACGAACTCGTGCGTCCCGGTAAAAAGTTGGCCAAAGGGAAAATATTCGAAAGCAATTCGGTTATGCTGCAAGCCGCTTTGAAAGAAGTAGGGATAAAAAAACCAACTATTTTCAGAGTGAAAGACAGTTTAAAAGCAACCACAAAAATAATAGAAAGTTGTTTGACTCAATTTGATATTTTGCTTATTTCTGGCGGAATCTCCGTTGGTGATTACGATTTTGTCAAAGAAGCCTTGTTGCAAAATGGGGTAGAAGAGTTGTTTTATAAAATCAATCAAAAGCCGGGTAAGCCCTTGTTTTTTGGTAAAAAAGACAAGCAACTGGTTTTTGCCTTACCGGGAAATCCTGCCTCGTCATTGACTTGTTTTTATGTCTATGCGTTGCCAGCACTTAAAAAACGTTTGGGATTCACCGACATTCACTTGCCCAAAATGAACCGAAAAATCACCAGTGCGTTCCACAACAACACCGCCAAAACTTTGTTTCTAAAAGGGTTTTATAATGATGAAACCGTGACGGTTCTAGAAAGCCAAAGCTCGGCCATGCTCAATACTTTTGCCGTTGCGAATTGCTTTATATACATTCCGCATACGGTCGAAAATGTAGCACAACAGCAAGAAATCCAAATCATTCCTTTTAGTTAAACAACAGTAAATAGCAACCCCAAAAGTACCAACTCATGAAAAACACTATTGTGCCCCAGTTAACCATTGTAGGCGCTGGACCCGGAGACCCAGATTTGATTACCATCAAAGCCATCAAAGCCTTGCAAACCGCCACAGTAGTTTTGTATGATGCCTTGGTAAACGAGGATTTACTAGCGCATGCACCCCAAGCTCAACTTGTTTTTGTAGGCAAGCGTTTGGGTTGCCACGCCAATTCCCAAGACCAAATTAATGAGTTAATAGTAGTCATGGCACAGCAATACGGACATGTAGTACGCCTCAAGGGTGGTGATCCCTTCGTGTTTGGTCGTGGTAGTGAGGAAATCGCCTATGCCCAACAATTTGGCTTAGAAACCGCCATCGTTCCCGGTATTTCATCGGCTTTGGGTGTGCCAGCCGTAAACGGAATCAGTTTAACGCAGCGCCAGATATCCGAGAGTTTTTGGGTCATTACCGGCACCACCTCCGACCATAAGTTATCCAAAGACGTCAACTTAGCATCGCAATCCTCGGCCACAGTCGTGATCCTAATGGGCATGCACAAACTAACCGAAATAGTCGCATTATATCAAAAAAACAGAACCGATGATTTACCCGTAGCCATCATTCAAAACGGCACAACCGCCGCACAAAAAAAAGTAATCGCTACCATTAGCACCATAACAGCGGTAGTAAAAGACCAGCAAATTTCGTCACCAGCCATCATTATCATTGGCGAAGTAGTGAATCACAGCTGTAAATTAAACGCTTGCTTTCAAGAAGAAAATAGTGAAGACGAATTCGTTTTCCAAAACTTAAATTTCAATAGCGTCCTTTAAAAGGGCGTTTTTTTTTTTTAGGAGCAATTCCCGTTATGCGTTACAACCCATTTGGTCTCAAACCCTTTTACTAGCCGCTTGCAGGAGCTTCCTCCGGTCGCTCTGCCAGCAGCAGTAAAAGTGGTTTTCCACCGGCATGGGGTTTTCACTGCTCCCGGGGCTAGGGGATTGGGGGGGTAATGAAATTCTTATTCAAAAATAGTTTCTCCCTTTATTATCTCTCGTACTTCTGATATTTGACTTAGTTTAAAATTACGTATTTTACCTCTTCTTAATAAGCAATTTGTATTTAGCATTATTTCTAAATTTTTGTCTTTAAATACTATTTTTGGCAAAGTGTTATTGGTTATTGTTTCGCCGTCAAGATTTATAGTTATTTTACCATTTTCAAGATATTTAAAATTAACAAAATTGATGTTTTTTTCAGGTTTCCAAGAATCTAATTCTTGATAATCCTCTTTAAATTTCTTAAAATCCTTTATATGAATAAAAAAATCTTTTACTTTTACTATTCGTTTGGTTACATTAAGGAACGCATCTTTATAAATTATATGGTAATAATTACCTATTTCAAATTTACAATCTGATATTTCAAATTTATATTTATTGTTATAACTAGGGTATCTTTTTCCGAAAATATCTATTTCATTTTTTATGTCAAAAGTGTAATCTATCGTTATCGTAGATTTCTTTTGAGTTATAAAATCAAAATAATTCATTTGATAAAAGTAATGTTTAAATATTATTGAATGAGATTGCCCAATAGTTGTGGTTATTTTTTTGTCATCCGAATCTCCTTCTAAAATAAATGGTTTTTCTAACGGAAAAATAAAAAATGTATTTTCTTCCATTGACTTAACGGCATCATTTAGCAAATCATCTTTGTTAATCAAATTTTGTGTTTCCGTAATAGAATATAAAATGTCATAATGGAAAAATGATTCAGAAAAAGTTTTAGAGCTGGAGTTGTACCATTTGCATTTTAATTCAATTAATGGTAAGCCTGTTTTTTCGCAATATTTATGTTTTTCATCAGAATATTTAAAGGCTATTACAGTCATAACTGGCGGTAAAAATTCTAAATGATTTGTTTCTAAAAGTTCTCCATTTTCCTTAGTGCGATTTACTTTATTTTTAAATAATTCTAAATCAACACTTTTTAAAACTACTTTTTTATTTAAATAAGTAGTTCTAATTAAATTATCATAGTTTTTACTTATGAGTTCTTTTCCTGAACTTTCTAATTCTTTTTTAAAATCAAGTTCCCTAAGTATTTTATTATTTTCTACAGAGAAAGAAATTTGATTGATAAGTTGACTACTAATCCACTTTTCTGTAAATTTTCCATCTCTAGAGTTATAGTAAATGCAATTTAATTGTTGGCCATTATCTCTTCCTGTTCCTTTTTCAAAGGTTTTATCTTTTACTTCTTTTATAATCAGTATTGGCGAAGTATACTCTGGAAAAGCTGAAATTTTAATATTTGTATGCTTATCTATAAATGGGTGTGTTTTAAAAACAATCAAATTACCTCTTTTAAATTGGCTCATATTTAGTTTTGTTGATTAAACACCGAATATATGAATTTTATTATTAAATTTGAAGAGAATCTGCGAGAAGAGTTGAATTACAGTTGTGTGGATCGCAAAGCAGAATTAATTCTGTTTTACTTTTATACAAAAAGGTATATTAGGAAATGAGATTTAACAATCTTTTGGTCATATCCTTTAACCAGGAGATACCGTAAGAGTATAATTAGAACTTTGATTAGAGTTATTATAGGTTCATTCGTTAAGAACGATATGAGCAAATTTAAGCAATCTATTTGATGTTTCATAGGTATTATATAATATTTAGTACAAAACCAATGACTCAGTAATTGGGTACCGATCCAGCTTATTTATTAGGTATGTAATTTTTAAACGCTATTGTTACTCGCAGATTCTTTTTTAAAATTGGATTATGGAAAGACCGAGTTGGCTGAAAGAAAAAGGATATTTACATGTGTCACCATCATTAGAATTAGGAACTAATTCAGATTTACTAATAAAAAAGGTTACTAGTAAAAAGTATATCGAAACTTATGCTTTTTATCCATTAATTCACACTATCATTTCTGATAGGAAATTCAAGAAAGGCAATGCTAAGAAACATACTACTAGCCAAAGAAAGCACACGCATTATCGTCTAAAATCATTACATCCCGTCAAAAAATCAAAAGATAGGCCTTTACATTATGCTAGTCACATGGATTCATTAGTATTTGGATATTACGCTGACATAATAAAAGAGGGATACGAAAAATTGTTAGGAAAAGAACCTTTACAAGATCAAGCCGTTATTGCTTATCGAAAAATTGAAACATTTAAGGGTTCGGAAAAAGGTAAATCCAATATTCATTTTGCAAAAGAATGTTTTGACGAAATTAAAGAAAGAACCAAAAATGGTGCTGAAGTATCAGTTTTAGCAATTGATTTAAAAAGTTTTTTTTCGACTTTAGATCATAAGATTTTAAAAGAACAATGGTGTAGGGTTTTAAATGAAAAAGAACTTCCAAAGGACCATTATCGAGTATTTAAGGCATGTACAGACTTTAAGTATGTTTTATTGGATGATTTGAGAGTAAGAAAGACTGAAAATGGTAGAAAAGCTCCTTACGATGAAAGTAAGCTTGCTCATGTCCGAAAAACAAAAGGATTTAGATGTTTTTTTGAGTCGAATGAAGATTTTAGACAAAGTATAAAAAATGGAGACTTATCAATTTATTCTAATCCATTTTCTAAAAAACTACCAAATGATAAACCTGTAAAGATTGGAATTCCACAAGGGCTACCTATTAGTGCAGTTTTGGCTAATCTTTATCTATTTGATTTTGACTTAGAAATAGTTAATCGGTGGGTAAAACCTTTAAATGCATATTATAGAAGGTATTCCGATGATATATTTATTGTTTGTGAAAAGAATTTAAGTAATGAAATTGAAAAAGGAATCAATGAATTAGAGAAAAAATATGCAGTTAAAATTAGTAAGGAAAAAACGGAGAAATTTGTTTTTAAAAATGTGAAAATTTCAAATGATAATAGCAGATTAGAGTGTTTTAGAATAAAAGAAGATGGCTCAGAAGTATCTTCTGCTATGTCTTATTTAGGTTTTGAGTTTAGAGGTTATCACACTGGTATCAAATCTACCAATTTGGCAAAGTATTATAGAAAGATAATTTCGACTGTAAAAAGAAAATGTAAAAGAACTTTAAAATTAATCGAAGAAAATCCAAATACAAAAAAAGCTGTTTTTAAAAATCAAATTAGAAGAATATACAATCTCCCCGTGAAATTTAAAGATGGTGATTTGACTGAACAAAAACTCAAGAAAAAAATGAGGTATAATCTTGTTTTAAATGGCAGAGGGTTCTATGAATTTAAATTTAGTGAACGAAATAATAAAAAACAAGCTAATTATCATAGTTATATCTTGCGTTGTTGTGAAGAGTTTCAAACGGATTCATTTCAAAAACAGATTAAAAAAAGTAAACACGTAGCTAATTCAGCTATTGCTAAGCATTTGAGAGGATAATCTCCTTTCCCCGCTCTCCGAAGAGTTCCTTAAAAGATAAACGTTATTAAAACTAGGGGCGTGCTGTGCGAAGTCTCCCGACTTCGTACCCGTTCCTATAATCCACACAGTTAATCAAGCAAAACAAATATTTATTTGTAGTAAAAAACCATTATATTTAAACAAAAAATATGTCAGAAGGCTACAAAATAAGAGACCAAACTTTGCCACATTTTGTAACAGCAACAGTTGTAGACTGGGTTGATGTTTTTACAAGAAAAAATTATAGAGACATCGTTGTAGGCTGTTTGTATTTTTGCATCAAAGAAAAGGCAATGATTTTGTATGGCTATGTTATTATGAGCAATCATATTCACATGGTAGTTCAATCTGGCGATGGCGAGTTGTCGGATTTATTGCGAGATTTTAAGAAATTTACAGCCACAAAAATTATAGAAAAAATAAAATCAGATCCCGAAAGCAGAAGAGCTGGTGTTGGAGCGTTTTAAATTAGCAACCGAAAGTCATTCCAGAAACAAAAATTATCAGTTTTGGAAGTATGGCAATCACCCAGAAGAAATTTATAGTAACAAGTTTATGTGGTCAAAGTTGGATGATATTCACTTAAATCCTGTTCGTGCAGGAATTGTAGAGAAAGCATCCCATTATATTTATTCCAGTGCCAGTAATTATGTTTCGGATACAGGTTTATTAAAAATAGAAAAAGCAGATATTCCTATTGTTGATGTTCTAAATTTGAATAATTTCACAAAATATAATGAATATTGAGTTTTAGAAAATTGGAACGGCATATAGGAGTGGGTACGAAGTCGAGAGACTTCGCACAGCGTTCTACATCAACATTTATGTTTTCTAGAAGACTTCGGGGAGCGGGGAGATAATTTCGGATTGATAGATGAATGGAAAGATTTTCAGAAATTAGATGATGTTGCCAAACAAAAAAAATTACCCGAATGGTTACAAAAAGTCCGGGATGGAAATAAATTTAATAAGGAGCGCGCTTCTTTTTATCCTCATAATGAAATATATTTGGAAAAACCGGTAGGACTAGGTGGCAAAGGGAAATATGTAATATTAGACTCCTATAACAATGTAAAAGGTGAAATAATATCTCGAAAGTTTACACAATTTGATGACATACAAGAAACAACAGGATTACAATACATTAAAGAATTAAAAAGCAAATATCCTGTAAATGCAAAAATAGCACAAGTTGATTCTAATATCAATGGATCGAATAAAGCATTGAAAGATGTAAAGGAGATAAAAGGAGATTTGATACTAGAAATCCCTGCACAGAAAAGTGGTAAAATATCGTATACAATTTTAAAGTATGCAAGAGATAATGATATAAAAATAAGAGACATTAATGGTAAAATATATAAATGATGATGAAATTTAAATACTATAAATGGAATAGAGGTTACAAAGAATTAGCAACTGAATCAATAACTCTTTCAAAATTAGATGATTTTAACAAAACCAGATATTCAAGACGTAAAAACCAAGAAGGAATGCTTGAACTAGCCTCATCAGAAGCTCACGATAAAAAACAAACTTATTTTGCTACTTTTTTTGATAATGAAAAGCCTTTTTGTTTTATGGAGTGCAATGCAGGATTCTTTTATATTGGTTTTTTGGATGAATTCAATAGAGTATATTTAAGTTATTCATTTGATGAATTTGAACCCAATAAACTATTTATGAAACAAGCTTCTTTTGCTCAATTTGATGGAAATAATGAAGATGCAATTAAACGAACCAACTATAATTTTGAACCAAATGGAGAATTAAAAATAATCTCTTATTTTGAGAACGAACAAGAAATTTTAACTGCACAAGAACCCATAGATGTTAGTGATTTATGGGAAAATTACCCTGAATTTGGTAATTATGATGATTTAATAAAATTAGAACGTTTACCAAAAGATTTACATTTTTAAATACTCTACGATAGAGATTGGATAGAGTGGAGAGAACTTGAAATTAGTACTGGAAAAGTTGGTAGGTATTTAGCCCCGCTCTCCGAAGAGTTCCTTAAAAGATAAACGTTATTAAAACTAGGGGCATGCTGTGCGAAGTCTCCCGCTCTCCGAAGAGTTCCTTAAAAGATAAACGTTATTAAAACTAGGGGCGTGCTGTGCGAAGTCTCCCGACTTCGTACCCAGCTCTCCGAAGTCTCCCTATCAAACAAAAGTTCTAAAATATCGGCTGTGCTGTGCGAATGTCTCCGCTCTCCGAAGAGTTCCTTAAAAGATAAACGTTATTAAAACTAGGGGCGTGCTGTGCGAAGTCTCCCGACTTCGTACCCGTTCCTATAATCCACACAGTTAATCAAGTAAAACAAATATTTATTTGTAGTAAAAAACCATTATATTTTAACAAAAAATATGTCAGAAGGGTACAAAATAAGAGACCAAACTTTGCCACATTTTGTAACAGCAACAGTTGTAGACTAGATAGATGTTTTTACAAGAAAAAATTATAGAGATATCGTTGTAGCCTGTTTGGATTTTTGCATCAAAGAAAAGGCAATGGTTTTGTATGGCTATGTAATTATGAGCAATCATATTCACATGATAGTTCAATCTGGCGATGGCGAGTTGTCGGATTTATTGCGAGATTTTAAGCAATTTACAGCCACAAAAATTATAGAAAAAATAAAATCAGATCCCGAAAGCAGAAGAGAGTGGATGTTGGAGCGTTTTAAATTAGCAACCGAAAGTCATTCCAGAAACAAAAATTATCAGTTTTGGCAATATGGCAATCACCCAGAAGAAATTTATAGTAACAAGTTTATGTGGTCAAAATTGGATTATATTCACTTAAATCCTGTTCGTGTAGGAATTGTAGAGAAAGCATCCCATTATATTTATTCCAGTGCCAGTAATTATGTTTCGGATACAGGTTTATTAAAAATAGAAAAAGCAGATATTCCTATTGTTGATGTTCTAAATTTGAATAATTTTACAAAATATAATGAACATTGAGTTTTAGAAAATTGGAACGGCATATAGGAGTGGGTACGAAGTCGGGAGACTTCGCACAGCGTTCTACATCAACATTTATGTTTTCTAGAAGACTTCGGGGAGCGGGGAATATAATGGAATTAAAACTTTGGTCAAAACAAATGAAAGACCAAAATGTAATACATGTGGTGATTCTGGAGTAGATTTTATACAACCAATGGATCAATATTTACTAGATTTGAATTATTTTGCGAGTCATTTTAAAAGTGCTACTGGACGTAGCAATGTAAAAAGCCTATTAATAACTTCGGCAGATAGATCAAGAGAAGCCGAATATTATATCATTGAAGTAATAAGAAATAACCCAACATTATTTAATAACATTACAGCTTATGAATATACAGATTTAAAGCCTGCAGCAAGTTGTGAACCAGATGTTGTAAATAATGGAGTATATTGCGAGTTTAAAAGTTGGAGTAATACAAGAGGGGCAACAGCAGACAAAGACGATCCCGAAGCAGCAAGTAGCAGTAGCGGAGCATTCTCTTATTTTAAAACTAGTTTAACAGGTAATTCATTCAAGCAATTTAAGGCGTTATTATCTGCTACAGCAGTAAGCTCTATGAGCAAAATAAACTATTATTTTGATGCCAAAAAACTAGCTGGAACAAACAATACTTCTAAAGAAGATTGGGTAAAAACTGTTTTTAAAGATATGATGTACAATGCAACAACGCAAACACTAAAACAACAAGGAAATGAGGTTTTTGAAGTGATTTGGGGGAATGAGGATCTAAAAGCAATGTTTGATTTATCCGATACAGCTCTTAAAACACCAATTGAACAATTCAAGGATATAATTTCAAACACCTCTAACTCTTTTTACAATTTTATAAAAGTTAAATGATGTTTTACATTTCTAAACAACAAAATCAAGTTAGTATTTTCTTTTCTGATTCTGATAATTTAATAGAGGTGTAAAGTTATGTACTTATTTTAATTATTTGTAATCCAATGTGTTTATGCTTCATCATCTTAATAATTAG
>NZ_JACRUK010000030.1 GCF_014305155.1 Flavobacterium muglaense | reverse complement strand
TCTTTGCATTTAAACAAGAAAAAGTAACTCTAAATACCTGTGTTTTATTGGATTTGCAATTTTTCAGCAAGCCCTAACTAATTTCAATGAAGTGTAAAAAGAAAGTCCGATTCTCATTTTTAGTATAAATGGGAATCGGACTTTTTTTGTTCGGATGGTTTTTACAATTTATCTTTCAAATAGGCCGCAGTAACAGAGTCTTTGATTTTTACAATAGCTTCGGGAGTTCCTACAGCGAGTAATTTACCGCCATTTTCTCCTCCTTCAGGGCCTAGGTCAATAATCCAATCGGCACATTTTATCAAATCTAGGTTGTGTTCGATAACGAGTATTGAATGCCCTTTTTCGATCAAAGCATTAAAGGAAGCGAGTAGTTTTTTAATATCGTGAAAATGCAATCCAGTTGTAGGTTCATCAAATACAAAAAGAGCTCGGTCTTTTGTAGCTCCTTTTACAAGGAACGAAGCAAGTTTGATACGCTGTGCTTCTCCACCAGATAAGGTTGAAGAAGATTGTCCTAGTTGCACATAGCCTAATCCTACATCTTGCAAGGGCTTTAACTTCTGTGTGATTTTATGCTGTTGATTGGCTTCAAAGAATTCCACTGCATCATCTATGGTCAAACAAAGAATATCGTTGATGTTTTTGCCTGCAAAGGCTACTTCAAGAACCTCTTTTTTAAATCTTTTTCCGCTACAGGTTTCACAAGGCAATTGCACATCGGCCATAAAAACCATTTCAACATTGATTGTTCCTTCGCCTTTACAGGTTTCACAACGTCCGGCATCCACATTAAAAGAAAAATGTTTAGGTAAATAACCTCTTAATTTAGCCAGCTTTTCCTTGGCATACAACTCTCTAATGTCGTCATACGCTTTTATGTAGGTCACGGGATTAGATCGAGAGCTTCGGCCTATAGGGTTTTGATCTACATATTCGATATGCTTGATGTGCGAGAAAGATCCTGATATTTCGCTAAATTGCCCTGCTTTTTCACCAGCATTATCTAGCTTTTTTTGCATTGCAGGAAACAAAATTTTCTTGACTAGCGTACTTTTTCCACTACCAGAAACACCGGTAATCACGGTGAGTACATCAAGAGGAAAAGTAACATCGATATTTTGTAAATTATTTTCTCGCGCTCCTTTTATTTCGATAAAATTCTTGAAAGGTCTTCGTTTTTTGGGAACTTCAATTTCGAGATCGCCATTAAGGTATTTAGCGGTTAGCGAACTAGATTGTAGAATCTCGTCATAGGTGCCTTGCGCGACCAATTCTCCTCCAAAAGTTCCTGCTTCGGGACCAATGTCGATAATCATATCAGCAGCTTTCATGATGTCCTCGTCATGTTCTACTACGATAACCGTATTTCCTAGATTACGTAACGAAATTAGGACGTTAATTAAGCGTTCGGTATCCTTTGGATGTAAACCAATACTTGGTTCGTCAAGAATGTACATAGAACCCACTAAACTACTGCCTAAAGAGGTGGCTAGGTTAATTCTTTGTGATTCTCCTCCTGATAAGGTAGATGAATTTCTATTTAAAGTCAAATAATCCAGCCCTACCTCAGTCAAGAATGACAGTCTGTTGTTTATTTCTAATAGTAAACGCTTTGCAATTTGTTCTTCGTAAACGTCTAGTTTTAGGTTTTTGAAAAATGCAACCAAATGTTTAATAGGCAGATCCACTAGATCCGAAACCGTTTTACTATTGATTTTAACATACGAAGCTTCGATGCGGAGTCGTTTCCCTTTGCAGGAATGGCATTTGGTTTTTCCACGGTAGCGAGAAAGCATCACGCGGTTTTGGATTTTATAATTTTTTTCTTCTAATTCTTTAAAGAAATCGTTTAAACCTTGAAAATAAGAGTTTCCTGTCCAGATTAACTCTTTTTGCTCCTCCGTAAGCTCAAAAAAGGGTTTGTGAATAGGGAAGTCAAACTTGTAAGCACTATTAACTAGTTCATCTCTAAACCAGCTCATGCTTTCACCGCGCCAAGGAAAAATAGCGTTTTCAAAGACAGATAAAGTAGTGTTTGGTACAACAAGTTCAGCATCGACACCAATGATGTTTCCGTAGCCTTCGCATACAGGACAAGCGCCATAGGGATTGTTAAAGCTGAATAAATGTACATTTGGCTCTAGAAAATTAATGCCATCTAGTTCAAAATTATTCGAATATGAGAATTTCTTATCGGAATTTAGTTCTCTTAGGTAACAAATTCCTTTTCCTTCATAGAAAGCTGTTTGTACAGCATCGGCAAGGCGATTGTAAAATTCCTCTTCCTCTTTTACAACGATTCTATCAATAATAAGAAGTATTTCTTTTTTAGCAAGTCCAGTAGGTAAATCGTCTAAACGCACCATTTCGTTATCGACTAAAATCCTTGCAAACCCTTGTTGTAACAGGGCTTTTAGTTTGTCTTCTAGTTTTCTACCTTTTTCTAAATGAATAGGAGCAACTAGCAACCACTTGCTATCGATAGCAAGCGTTTTTACATCTGTAATTACATCTGTAACCGTATTCTTTTTCACTTCTTGACCGGAAATAGGAGAGAATGTACGTCCTATTCGGGCAAAAAGAAGCTTCATATAATCGTATATTTCGGTTGAAGTTCCTACCGTAGATCTGGCATTTGTGGTGTTTACCTTTTGTTCTATGGCAATAGCTGGAGCGATTCCTTTGATATACTCCACTTTTGGCTTGTCTAGTCGGCCTAGGAATTGTCTGGCATAGGATGATAAGCTTTCCACGTATCGTCGTTGTCCCTCAGCATACAAAGTATCAAAAGCCAAGCTGGATTTACCAGAACCCGAAAGTCCCGTGATTACGACCAATTTGTTTCTGGGAATTACCACATCGACACTTTTTAAATTGTGTACTTCGGCTCCTTTGATAATAATGTTTTTCTTGGGATCTATTTTCGAAAAGTCAACTTGCATAACTACTGATATATTTTACACAAAAGTAATCATTTTTCGTTGGGGAGAAGGGGTTGAACAAATCACAAATTTTAGTTAGCATCATTCTTTTTAATCGAGTTATGAGATCTTAGTACTGTTTTTAACATTGTATAGTAATTATATATTCTTTTACTATTAAGTATTGTTTAATATTTTAATTTTACAAATTATAAATACCACCACAATGAAAAGTAAATTTTACATTTTACTCCTTTTAATAAGCGCTTGCGTTATGGCACAGGAATTACCGCCAATTGTAAAATACACGCCAACTACTTATGGCGCTGGAAATCAAAATTGGATGATTTCTCAGGATCAAAGTCATTTTATTTTCTTTGCAAATAATGATGGTTTGTTAGAGTTCAATGGTTCGAATTGGGAATTATACCCTTCGCCTAATGAGACTATCATTCGATCTGTAAAAGTGATAGACAATAAAGTGTACACGGGAAGTTATATGGAGTTTGGGTACTGGACAAGGCATAGTAACGGAAAGTTAAAATACAGATCCCTAAGCAATCTTATTAAAAAACAATTACTAGATGATGAGCAGTTTTGGAATATTTTAAACTATGATCAATGGGTTATTTTTCAGTCTTTAGCAAGAATTTATGTGTATGACACAAAAGCGGGTAGTTTTAAGATCATAGCACCAAGCACAGATGTTGTTAAGTCGTTTAGCACTACTAATGCTATTTATTTTCAAGTGAATAATCAAGGTTTGTTTGAAATTGAAGCAGGTAAAAGTCATTTGATATCCAATAATCCAATTTTAAAAGCCAATAGAATTGTCAATGTTTTTTCGGTTGGGAATAGTTTATTGATTTCGACTCAGAAAAACGGGTTTTATACATTAACAGGAACAGTGCTTACTAAGTTTTCAAGTGATATTGATGGTGCATTAAATACAGGAAGTGTCTATAGTTGTGAGTTATTATCGAATGGAGATTTGACAGTTGGAACTATTTCCAATGGTGTTTTTATTATTTCGAAAGAAGGTAAAATGAAATACCATATTGCTCAAAACAAAGGGTTAAGTAATAATACGGCACTGTCTTTATTTGAAGATGCCGATAAAAATTTATGGGTAGGGCTTGATAACGGGATCAATTGCATCAACCTGCAATCGCCTATCAAGAACTACGTAGATGATACTGGAATTCTGGGCACTACTTATACCTCTAAGTTGTTTAAGGAGAATCTATATATAGGTACAAATCAAGGATTATTTTATAAAAAGTACCAAAGCAATGACGAATTTAAATTTATAGCTGGTACCAAAGGGCAGGTTTGGTCCTTGTTTGAGTACCAAGGCACTTTGTTTTGCGGCCATGATTCGGGGACTTATGTTATAGATAATGGAAATGCAGTAAATATTTGTTCTAAATCGGGAACATGGAAATTTGAACCCATCCCTAATCAAAAAGATTTGTTGCTTCAAGGAAATTATTATGGAATTTCAGTTTTAGAAAAAAGCAATAATCAGTGGCGCTTTAGAAATAAAATCAAAGGTTTTGATTATTCGGCTCGTTATTTTGAAGTCACTAATGATCTTCAGATATATGTGAGCCATGAGTATAAAGGAGTTTTTCGATTGGAACTAGATCAAACAGTGCAACGTGCAAAATTAGTTTTTGCATATGCAAACCCTAAAAAAAGTAAGAACGCAGGTTTAGCCAAGTTCAATAATGCTATTTACTACGCTTGTAAAGAGGGTGTTTTTAAATTGAATGCCCAAACAAAACAGTTTCAAAAGGACAAAGTATTGAGTTCGGTTTTTGAAAAAGACCAATACACATCGGGGAAGATCGTAGTGGATAATTCGAACAAAATCTGGCTGTTTTCTAAAAACTATATTCATTATTTTTCACTTAGTAAGTTAAGCAATCAGCTGAAGCAAAATGTAATTCCAATTCCAGCTTCGTTAACAAATTCGATGTCAGGATTTGAAAATATTACTAAAATATCGAATTCAGATTATCTTATAGGAACCACTGATGGGTATTATACGATGAATATTAATGAGTTGAGTTTTGAGAATTATAAAGTTTCAATATCGAATGTAGAGACCAATAAACTCAATGAAAAATACAATTATAATGCTATTCTAGAGGAAGGTGCATTTCATTATGATGAAAATAATATCATTTTTAATTATACGGTACCAGAGTATAATAAATACATCAATGCCGAATATCAAGTTCAGCTGGAAGGCTTTCAAGATAATTGGAGTGAGTGGAGTACAAAGAATAGCGTGAGTTTTAAAAATTTGCCACCGGGTGATTATGTTTTTAAGGTCAAAGCTAAATTTGCAAGTTCTATTTTAGAGAATACTGCCCAGTATGCATTTACGATCAAAAAGCCTTGGTATTTGACCAATTTGGCTATTTTTTTCTATATGATCCTGACTGTTGTACTAGCAAGGGTGATTCATAAGGCATATAAGAATTATTATTACAAGCAAAAGGAGAAGTTAATTGAGGAGAATAACTTATTGCTAGAGATTAAGGAGCTCGAAAACGAGCAAGAAATCATGCGCGTGAGAAACGAACAATTGTCGCAAGATGTAGATTCTAAAAGTCGAGAGTTAGCCGTATCAACAATGACATTGAACAGTAAAAATGAATTGTTGAATTTTATAAAGGACGATTTAAAAAAATCAGTCGAAGAGGATAATAGAAGTTTGAAATCGGTTATTTCTAAAATCAATAAAAATATCACAGGAAATGATTCTTGGAGTGTTTTTAAGGAAGCATTTGAAAATACAGATAAAGAGTTTTTGAAAAAAATAAAAGAAGCGCATCCTTCTTTGACTCCAAATGATTTACGATTATGTACGTATTTACGATTGAATCTTTCGTCTAAAGAAGTAGCTCCATTGCTTAATATTTCAGTTCGAAGTGTAGAGATTAAAAGATATCGTTTGCGTAAAAAAATGGATTTAGTCCATGATCAAGGACTTGTCGAGTATATCTTGTCTATTTAATACCTCTACATTTTTAAAATCTACCTATACATTACCACAACATTAACGTTAAAGTTGTGGTTTTGTTGTTTTTAGACGGTGCTCAGTTGGCGTGATTTCCAGTAGCTATTCCTAGGTTTATTTATGATATTGGTAAAAAACATTGGTTTTTTTTGCATTGTATGTTTTTTGTAAAGGTTGTTTTTGATGAATTAAGGGTACTTCCTTTTTAATTTTATAATTCACAAAAAACACAAATTATGAAGTCAAACTATCTATTAATTATTTTTCTTTTTCTCTCAAGTTTTGGGTTTGCCCAAAGTTTTGAAGTAGGGGGAACTGTAAAAGAAAAAGGAACTGGTCTACCAATACCAGGGGTAAATGTTCAAATTAAAAATTCGACCAAAGGTGTCGCAACAGATTTTGATGGGAAATTTTTATTGAAAAGTATTCCGTCTGGATCAACACTAGTGTTTTCTTATATAGGATATAAGAATTTTGAATATAAAGTATCGTCAAGTACTACATCGTTAACTGTTGCGATGCAAGAAGATGCTAAAAGCTTAGACGAAGTTGTAGTAATAGGTTACGGAAGTCAAAAAAGACGTGAAGTTACCGGAGCGGTTTCGGTTATAGATAGTAAAACACTAGATATTATAAAACCAGTAAAAGTAGAGCAAGCCTTGCAAGGTACAGTATCTGGGGTTAATGTTACGTCACAATCTGGATCTCCCGGAGCAGCATTGGATATTAGAATTAGAGGTATTGCTACCAATGGTGAAAACAGACCAACAACCATTATTGATGGATATGTAGGTGAATTGGGGTTATTAAATCCTAATGATATTGAATCAATTACAGTTTTGAAAGATGCTCAAGCAGCCATTTATGGTACCATTGGTGCCAATGGAGTGATTTTGATAACTACAAAAGCTGGAAAGAAAAACTCAAAATCAAAGATTGTTTACAATACATATACTGGATTTCAAGAAACGTCAAGAAAGTTAAACTTGTTGAACGCAACTGAATATGCATTGCTACTAAATGAAAGTTATGCGAATGGTGGGCAAACGTTGCCGTATAAAACAGTAACAGGTTTAGGGAAAGGAACCAACTGGCAAAATGAAGTTTTTAATAGCAGTGTGCCTATCATTAACCATGATATATCAGTTTCGGGAGGATCAGATAAGGTAACTTATGCAGTTAGTGGATCTCACTTAGACCAAGAAGGAATCATCGGTGGAAACAAATCAGGTTTTTTAAGAAATACAGCCAGAGTCTCTTTGAATGCAGATGTCACGGATAAGTTAAAATTGAAAACAAACGTAATCTATACCTATTTTAATCGTAAAACTTTAAATGAAAATGGTTTAGGTTCTGTTTTATTCAATGCCTTAAACGTTCCCTCAACTTTAAGTCCTTATGATGCAAATGGTAACTACAGTTTAGTACCTAGTACGACTGGTCTTGGTACAGAAATTATAAATCCGTTGGCGCAAATCGCTAATACAAACAACGATTACAACTTCAAGAAGTTAAATGGAAATTTTGGTTTGGAATATAAAGTGTTGAAAGATTTTGTAGTGTCTAGTTCAATGGGTTTTAATACGTCAAACAGTAAATCGAGAGATTTTGCAAAACAGATAAGCTATGGCGGAAAAGTATTTGATGTTATTAGAAGTTCAGTAACTCAAGGCGCAGTAAATGACAATAATTATTCGTTTGACGTTTTTGGTACATACACTAAAAAAGTAGGTGCTAATCATAATTTTGTTGGTACAATTGGTAATACTATTTTCAAAGAATGGGGTAACGGTTTGTACGCAACTGGTTTTGATGTGCCAAATAACTCTTGGGATTTTGCTGATATTAGTTTAGCGAATGGATTATCTGCAGCAAAGTCTAACAGTTCTTATTCTTACGATGAAAGAAGGTTGTCTTATTTTGGTCGTGTACAATATGATTATAAAGGAAAATACCTTTTGTCGGGAATGTTAAGACGTGATGCTTCAACAAAATTTGGACCAGGTAATAAAGTGGGATATTTTCCATCATTCACCGCAGGTTGGGTACTATCTGATGAAGACTTCTTTGGGACAGACAAGCTAGTTAATTTTGTGAAATTACGTGCGAGTTATGGAACTTTGGGTAATGACCAAATACCAAACAATGGATATATTTCGCAATTGTCTGGCGAAGGTACTTATGTTTTTGATGGTGCACTAGTAACTGGTACGGCCATCGGTCAAATTCCGAATCCAGATTTGAAATGGGAGGAAGCTCAAAAAACAGATATCGGTGTAGATGTAAAATTATTCGACAACAAGGTTTCGTTAGTAGCCGATTATTTTACAGATACAAGAAAAGATTTATTGATTCCTAATATTCCAGTTTCAGGTATAACAGGTGTTTATGCTCCAGGAGCATCATCTCCAACAGTAAATGCTGGTACAGTAAAAAACTCAGGAGTGGAATTTGCTGTGGATTATAAAAATAAATTCTCAGAGAATCTAACGGTAAGTGTAGGCTACAATGTTACCTTTTTACGTAATAAGGTATTAGCTGTAAATAACGGTACAGGATTTATAGAAGGAGGTTCTTTTGGTGTAGGGCAACCAGCACCTTCAAGAATGGAAGTAGGAATGCCAATAGGTTATTTCTATGGATATAAAACAGATGGAATTTTTCAAAACCAAAAAGAAGTATCAGAGCATCCATCACAAATAGCATTAGGAGCTAATGCAGCACCTGGTGATATTCGTTATGTTGATGTGAATGGTGATGGTGAAATTACAACTGCTGACCGAACTAATTTAGGAAACCCAATCCCTACAGCAACTATGGGATTCAATTTACAGTTGAATTATAAAAACATTGACTTTGCAGCTTACACATTTGCTTCAGTAGGTAATGATATGGTTAGAAATTATGAGCGTACATTAACAGATGCAAATCGTTTGAATTATGTTTTAGGAAGATGGACTGGCGAAGGAACAAGTAACACTACGCCTAGAGTAACCACTGGTGCGACTGCTAATAATGTTTTCTCAGACTATTTTGTAGAAGATGCTTCTTATTTAAGAATTCAAAATATTCAAGTAGGTTATACGTTGAATTCTAGAATTTCTGAAAAAGTAGGTATTTCTAAGTTTCGCCTTTACACTGGTGTAAATAACTTATACACTTTTACAAAATATAAAGGTTTTGACCCAGGAGCTTCTAATGGTTCTCCTATTGGTGGTGGAATCGACTATGGTTTTTACCCGACTCCAAGAACCTATTTGTTAGGTCTAAATATTAATTTTTAATGCTAATTAAGATGAAAAAACACATATATAAAGCAATAACAGCAGTAGTACTCTTTTCTTTACTTACGGTTTCTTGTAGTGATGAGTTTGTAAATAGAGATGCAGTATACTCTATTGACTCAGAGAATTATTTTAATTCTAAAACGGATTACGATAATGCACTTGTAGCAGCCTATGATTTACTACAATCTTCGTATGTAAATGTTTTATTAGGAGAAATTGCTTCTGATAATACATTGGCTGGTGGAGAAAGTCAAACCGATGTGGTAGGTTTTCAACAAATTGACGACATGATTCATACACCGGTAAACAGTAATTTAAGAGATATTTGGAATTGGATGTTTGCGGGAGTAAATAGAGCCAATTACATTTTAGAATTCAAAGACAAAACAGATTTTGAAGGAAAAAGTCAGGTGATTGCAGAAGCTCGTTTTTTAAGAGCGTATTATCATTTTGAATTGGTGAAATGGTTTGGTGGAATTCCACTTAAAGGAGATGTACGTTTTAATGTAGGTGACGAGAAAACGATAGCACGTTCTTCTACAGCAGATGTTTATGCATCGATTGAAGCAGATTTGATTTATGCATCTAACAATCTAGCAGCTGTTCCATCTCAACAAGGAAGAGCGACTAAAGGAGCTGCCTTAGCACTTTTAGGAAAAGCTTATTTGTATCAAGAGAAATTTACTGATGCTGCTACCACTTTTCAAACGCTAATTGACACTAAAAAATATTCATTAGTGACCGATTACAATAGCATTTTTGAAGAAGCTGGAGAAAACGGGAGTGAATCAGTATTTGAAGTACAGTACACAGATGTTGAAGGGGCTGGTTTTGGATGTTTGCAATGTAGCGAAGGAAACGTAGCGGTAGGATTTAATGGACCTAGAAACTATGTAGGTACATTGTTTACTTCTGGATTTAGTTTTAATGTTCCAACTCAAAAAGTAGTGAACGCTTTTGAAGTAGGAGATAATCGTAAAGCAGTAGCTATTTTAGATATGGCTGCTTGGAACGCATCAACAGGTGCTACATACGGACAAGGTTATGAAAATACTGGTTATTTCAATAGAAAGTATATACCAAGAAAAAGAAGTGCAACTGCAGCTGGGGATTTGAACTTAACAAATCCTAATAATTATAGAGCTATTCGTTATGCCGATGTGCTTTTAATGGCGGCTGAAGCAAACAATAGAGGCGGAATTGATGATGCTAAAGCAAGAGGATTCTTGAATGAAGTAAGACGTCGTGCATTTGGAGATACAAATCATGATATTTCGGCGTCAGGAGCGGCTTTAACCGATTTTATTTGGGCTGAAAGAAGAGTGGAGCTAGTAGGTGAAGGACATCGTTTCTTTGACTTAGTAAGAACGAAAAAAGCAGCTCAGGAAATCACAGGATTTAAGACTGGTAAAAACGAATTATTCCCAATTCCTATCGAGGAAATTCAATTTTCAAGCGGAAATTGGACACAAAATCCTGGATACTAATAAAAAAACATGATGATGAAAAATTTAAAATACATAACAAGTCTTATTGTTGCTGCACTTATTTTTAGTTGCTCAACAGAGAATGATCTTATTGATCTAGACACGCTTAGCGCACCAACTAATATTTCGGCATTGACAACGGTGACGCAGGACAATACAGGTAAAGTGACTTTTTTACCACGTGGTGAAGGCGTTACGCAGTACATTATCTACTATGGTGATGGTACAACTGATCCTGCATACGTAAATCCTGGTGGAACAGTAGATCATATTTATAAAGAAGGAATTTATACTGCAAGAATCATCGGTACAACAGTGAATGGTAAAACAACAGAGCAGAAACAACAAGTTGAAGTCTCTTTTAAATCACCTGAGAATTTAGTAGTAACGATAGAAAATGATTTAGCAGTATCTAAAAAAGTAAATGTAAAAGCATCTGCTGATTATGCATTATTCTACGATGTGTATTTTGGAGAAGCTGGAGTATCAGCCCCAGTATCAGCAAATAATGGAGAGATTGCTTCTTACACATATGCTAATGCAGGAGTGTATACGATTAGAGTGGTTTCTAAAAGTGCTGCAATTAAAACGACTGAATTTACGAAGGTCTTTACGGTAACTGTGGTAAACAAACCTTTTACATCTGCGCCAACACCACCTAATAGACAAGCAACAGACGTGATTTCGATCTATGGTTCTAAATATACAAATGTTGCGGGTACTAATTTTTTCCCAGATTGGGGACAAGCTGGTCAAGGTAGCAGTTGGGCTGAATTTGATTTGAACGGAGATAAAATGCTTAATTATATTAAATTAAGTTATCAAGGAGTAGCATTAGCCGATGGAACAACAATTGATGTGTCTGGAATGGAATACTTACACATGGATGTATGGACTGCCGATTTAGAAAAAATCGAGACTTCACTTATTAGTAAAACGAATGGCGAAAAGCCAGTTGTTAAAAGTTTAACGGCAAATCAATGGACTTCAATTGATATTCCAGTTTCGGCTTTCACAAGTCAAGGATTAACAGTTGCTGATATCTTTCAATTGAAATTTGTAGGTACACCATGGGCTGGAGGAAGCGTATTCATTGATAATATTTATTTTTATAAAACGCCTGCGGCATTGATCGAATTGCCTATTGATTTTGAGTCGACTACATTGACTTATTCTTGGTCTGGTTTTGGATCATCAAGCTATGGAGCGATTCCAGCTTCAGTAGTTACAAATCCTGACAAATCAGGAATAAATGTTTCAAATAAAGTTGTTAAAATCGAAAAACCATCTGGAGCTCAAGTTTGGGCTGGAGCAAGTTTAGACTTAGATTCAAAAATCGATTTTAGTAAAGGAACCAAGGTAAAAGTGGCTGTTTGGTCGCCTAAAGTTGGCGCTACAATTTTATTCAAGACAGAAGTATCGACCTCTCCAAAAGACGGTAACGGTAATCCAACTGTGTTTGTTGAAGTACAAGGTACTACAACAGTGGCTAATACTTGGGAAATTATAACATTTGATCTTACTACGGCATCATCTTTCAGTGCAGCCAATAGTTACGATAGAGTAATCTTATTTCCTGATTTTAATGTAGGAGGTACAGGGACAAGCTACTATTTTGACGATATCAAACAATCCAACTAAAAATATACAAGATGAAAAAAATATTAATGAATACAATTACCATTCTTACATTGTTACTGATGGTAAATTGCGCCAAAGATGATTATTCTTTTGGGGACTTGATAGGGCCAACGAATTTAAATGTTAATTATGAAATAGTTGGAAAAACAACAGCTACTCCTGATGGAGATGGAACTGGTGTTGTGAAATTTACTGTAACAGCGGATGATGCTATATCATATAAATATGTTTTTACAGATGGAACCTCTGAAAACTCACCTAGTGGAGTGTTCGAAAAACGTTTTACGACCACAGGTGTAAATACTTATACGGTTACCGTTATTGCTTCAGGAAAAGGAGGATTGACATCAAATACAACTGTAGAGGTTAAGGTACTAAGTACTTTTAGTGATGATGGAGCTGTTCAATTATTAACAGGCGGAACGTCCAAAAAATGGTATTTTTCTGCTTCAGAAGTGGGGCATTTAGGTGTGGGACCTAACAGCTCTGATGCGACGCAAAATTATTATGGTTACTGGTATCAGGCTGCTGCTTTTGAAAAAGCAGGCGCGTCTAGCAGTAGTTGTTTATATGATAATGTGTTAACTTTTTCGAATGTTAACGGTCAGTTGAAATTTAATTTAGATAACGGCGGTAGCACCTTCTTCAACGCAGCATACTTAAGTACTGCGGGTGGTTCAGGTTCTAATGATAGTTGTTTAAGTTACACAACAACTGGAACTAAATCGGTTTCATTAAGTCCTTCGGCATCCGTTGTGACAAAAAACCCTAATGCTGCTACGCAAACAAGAGGTACTTTAATGACAATTGCTGATGGTGGATTTATGGGGTATTATATTGGTCAAAGTACGTATGAGATTTTATCAATTACCGAGAATCGAATGGTAGTGAGAGCGACCATGGGGAATGATTCTGGAATTGCATGGTACCACACATTTACAACTACAAAACCATCTCAGGCTAGTGCCGTTACAGATTACACAAAGTTAGTATTCTCGGATGAGTTTAATACTGATGGTGCTCCTGATCCTACAAAATGGGGTTATGATTTAGGTGCTGGTGGATGGGGTAACTCGGAAGAGCAAACTTATACAAATGCTTCAGATAATGCAGTTGTGTCAGGAGGTAGTTTGAAAATCACTGCCAAAAAAGTTGGAACTGGATATACTTCAGCCAGATTAAAATCAGAGAATAAATTTGAGTTTACTTATGGTAAAGTTGAGGTGAAAGCAAAGCTGACAACAGGTACGGGTACATGGCCAGCTATTTGGATGCTTGGCGAAAACTATGCGACTAATATTTGGCCTGCTTGTGGCGAAATAGATATTATGGAATTCAAAGGCAGCCAACCAACTACTATTTATGGAACGTTGCATTATCCTGGAAAATCAGGGGGTAACGCTAATGGGAATTCAACTACAATTGCTAATGCTGCATCAGAATATCATGTGTACAAAACGATTTGGACTCCAACTTCGATTAAGATTTATGTTGATGATCAGTTGTTTCATTCGGTTGCCAATGATAGCTCGTTGCCTTTTAATAAAGATTTCTTCTTGATATTGAATGTCGCAATGGGAGGTACATTTGGAGGAACTATTGATCCTGCATTTAGCCAGTCTTCTATGGAGATTGATTACGTAAGGGTGTATCAATAAACACATATTAAATACAACAATACTAAAAGGTAGGTTTTTTTACCTACCTTTTCTTTTTTAATAAAATAAAATAAATGAGAAAGTCAGTTTTAATTATATCATCCAGTCTATTGGTTTTGGCTGCTTGCAGTAAAAAAGTAGTGCAACCTGCCACCATTTTTGCCGCCGCAAATCCATTAGAACGAAAAGTAGATTCAGTACTTAAATTGATGACCTTAGAGGAAAAAGTAGGACAGCTAAACCAATACAATGGTTTTTGGGAAATAACAGGACCAACACCCAAAGAAGGACAAGCGGCAAAGAAGTATGCTGATCTAAAAAAGGGATTGGTAGGCTCGATGCTTAACGTAAAAGGAGTCAAAGATGTTCGTGCTTTACAAAAGATAGCAGTCGAAGAAGCACGATTGGGTATTCCTCTTGTTTTTGGTTTTGATGTTATTCACGGTTATAAAACAATTAGCCCTATTCCCTTGGCTGAGTCGGCTAGTTGGGATATGGAAGCCATAAAAAAATCAGCGGCGATTGCTGCAGAAGAAGCTGCTGCGGTAGGACTTAACTGGACATTTGCTCCTATGGTGGATGTGGCTAGAGATGCAAGATGGGGGAGAGTTATGGAAGGTGCTGGTGAAGATCCATTTTTAGGAAGTAAAATTGCAGTAGCGCGTGTGCAAGGTTTTCAGGGAACCAACTTGGCGGCAACCAATACTATTTTGGCTTGCGCCAAACATTTTGCAGGTTATGCATTTGCCGAAGCAGGAAGAGATTATAGCACAGTTGATGTGAGTGAAACAGTATTGCAAAATACGATTTTCCCTCCCTTTAAAGCAGCTGTTGATGCAGGAGTACGAACCTTTATGAACTCGTTTAATGAGTTGAACGGAATTCCGGCAACTGGTAGTAAATATTTGCAAAGAGAAATATTGAAAGGAGATTGGAAATTTGATGGTTTTGTAGTGTCAGACTGGGGTTCAATCAATGAAATGATGAATCACGGTTATGCCAAAGACAGTAAACAAGCAGCCGAAATCGCTATCAATGCAGGTTCGGATATGGATATGGAGTCTAGCGCTTATGTAGATCATCTAGTAGCCTTAGTAAACGAAGGAAAAGTAAAAGAAACCGTTGTTGATGATGCTGTTAAAAGAATTTTAAAAGTAAAGTTTGAGTTGGGGTTATTTGATGATCCATATCGATATTGTGATGAGAATCGCGAGGCAGCCACTGTGGGAAAACCTGCATTTCAAGAGGGCGTTTTGGACATGGCCAAAAAATCTATCGTGTTATTAAAAAACGACAAAGAGGTATTGCCTCTTAAAAAATCAGGACAAAAAATTGTGGTAATCGGTGCTTTGGCTAATGATAAAACAAGTCCATTAGGAAGTTGGAGAATTGCTGCTGATGACAATACTGCTATTTCTTTTCTAGAAGGAATGCAAAATTACAAAGGCAACCAACTTACGTATAAAAAAGGTGCTGATGTGGCCGTAGGAAGAACACAGTTTGTGTGGGAAACAAAAATTAATACGACTGACAAAAGCGAATTTGCCGAAGCGATTGCTGCTGCAAAAACTGCCGATGTAGTAGTAATGGTTTTAGGTGAACACGGATTACAATCTGGTGAAGGTCGCAGTAGAGCTGATATCGGTTTGCCAGGTGTACAACAAGAATTATTAGAGGAAGTGTATAAAGTAAATCCTAATATTGTTTTAGTTTTAAACAATGGTAGACCTTTGGCAATTCCATGGGCTGCAGATCATATTCCTGCTATTGTTGAAGCTTGGCAGCTAGGTACGCAAAGCGGAAATGCAATTGCACAAGTATTGTATGGCGATTATAACCCAAGTGGTAAGCTACCAATGACTTTTCCTAGAAACGTAGGACAGTTGCCTTTGTATTACAATCATAAAAACACAGGAAGACCGGTTATGACTGAAGAGGATAGCGTTTTTTGGTCGCACTATATTGACGAGAAAACAACGCCATTATATCCTTTTGGTTTTGGATTAAGTTATGCTAAATTCGAATATGCCGATTTACAAATTTCAGCTCCTTCATTTGCGCAAGCAGGAAGTATTACAGCAACAGTAAAAGTGACAAACACAGCTAAAGTAGCGGGTAAAGAGGTTGTACAACTGTACATCAGGGATTTAATCGGGTCTGTTACACGACCAGTAAGAGAACTAAAGGGATTTGAAATGATCGAATTAAAACCAAATGAGACTAAAACAGTTTCTTTTGTAATCGACTCAAAGACCATTCAATATTTTACAGCAAATTCAAAATGGGAAGCCGAAGCAGGAGATTTTAAACTGTTTGTTGGAGGAAGTTCTGCAGCTACTTTAGAGGCTGATTTTGAATATAAAAACAACTAAAACATGAAACATTTTTTAATAGTATTGGCTGTAGCTCAAATTGGTTTTGCGCAGCAAGGCAAACGAAAATTAGTTTGGGAAGAAAATTTTTCAGGAAAAAAGCTGAATGAAAAAGTGTGGAATGTGATGTTGGGTGATGGATGTCCCAATTGTGGTTGGGGTAATAACGAACGACAGTTGTACACGAATGAAAATCACGAATTGATCGATGGTAACTTAGTTATTACTGCTAAAAAAGTTGGTGATGCTTATACTTCAACACGCATCACTACAAAGGATAAACAACAGTTTCAATATGGTTATTTTGAAGCCCGAGCTAAGTTGCCTGTTGGTCAGGGAATTTGGCCAGCGTTTTGGATGCTTGGCGCTAATATCGATCAGGTGGGTTGGCCAAAATCTGGCGAAATAGATATTCTAGAATATGTAGGAAAAGAGCCTGCTATGGTTTTTACAACCTTACATACGCAAGATAGTTTTGGGAATTCGATCAACACTAAGAAAACTAAAATCGAGGGCATTGAAAACGGTTTTCATCGATATGGAATCGATTGGACCAAGGATAAAATGGACTTTTTTGTAGATGATGTTTTAGTCTATACTTTTCAACCAAAAGAGAAAAATGATGTAATATGGCCGTTTAATCAGCCTTTTTATTTCTTAATAAATATGGCAATAGGAGGGAATTTTGGTGGACCAGAGGTAGGTGATACCATTTTTCCACAGCAATTTACTGTTGATTATGTCAAAGTATATCAATAATTGATTCAATAAGTAGCATAGAGAAGGCCAAAATTTGACTGGTCTTCTCTATTTTTTTTAAATAATGCCAAGAACACTACTTTAAATTTGTAGCCTTACTTTTAATGATAGCTACTGTTAACGTTCTTTTAATAAGAAATATTGTTATTTCGTCAAGTTTATTTGTATTTTAAAATAAATTTTTGTTAAATTTGTCTCAGAACTTAATCTTAATCTATTCATTGCCTATTCAGTAAAATTACTTTTTTTTAGAAAAATTGCTCCAAATTTTAATTTAAACTAAAAAGTATATTATGGCTAATTTAGAATTACCTGACGCTTTATTGGTACAAAACTATGTATCAGGCGACGAAAATGCCTTGGCTACATTAATTAAAAGGCACGAATCAAGAATTTTTGGATTTATATATTCAAAAATCGCAGATAGAGATACTTCAAATGATATCTTTCAAGATACTTTTATCAAAGTAATCAAAACTTTAAAATCAAACTCTTATAATGAAGAAGGTAAATTCTTGCCTTGGGTAATGCGTATTGCGCACAACCTCATTATAGATCATTTTAGAAAAAATAAAAAAATGCCCATGTTTAGAGAAACAGAGGAGTTTTCTATTTTTTCAGTCATGTCTGATGATGAGCCTTCAATCGAGAGCCAGTTAATTTCGGCTCAAGTGGAGCTAGATTTAAAAAAGTTAATCGAAGAGTTACCTCTGGATCAAAAAGAAGTTTTGGTTATGAGGATGTATCAAGATATGAGTTTTAAAGAAATTTCCGAAATTACTGGTGTAAGCATTAATACGTCTTTAGGGCGAATGCGTTACGCTTTATTGAATTTGAGAAAAGTTATTGACAAACATCAAATTGTATTAACAAATTGACAATATATAAATAGTTCGTTCGTTGTTATAAAAAAAGAAATTATAACATGGCAAAAATTTACTCGAGAAAATCAGTAGTTGCAACAACTATGAAACCCAAAAAAGAAATTGTTTCTTTTTTATTAAGTTATTCAAAAGCGGTGAGCATGATCAATATCAAGAATCAAAGCTTTGAAATAATTGCAAATTAGTTAGTTGAACGCAGGTCTTGCAAAGTTAAGATTGCAGGTATCGCAATGAGTTTCCCTATTTTGAATTTCAAATTAGGGAAATTTATTTTTTAGTATATTCCTCTAGTACAGACTTACGTCCCACAGTTTTTGTAATAATATCTTTGTCCAAATCCCATCCTCTGGCAGGCGAATATTCACGGCCATACCAAATAATTTGTAAATGCAGATCGTTCCATATTTCCTCTGGAAAAAGGCGCTTGGCATCCTTTTCAGTTTGGACTACATTTTTCCCATTCGTTAAATTCCAGCGGTACATCAAGCGATGTATGTGCGTATCAACAGGGAAAGCCGGCACGCCAAAAGCCTGTGACATCACCACGCTAGCTGTTTTATGTCCCACAGCTGGCAATTCTTCTAGAAATTCAAAACTTTGGGGCACTTGACCGCCATGTTTATCAATTAAAATATGAGATAAACCATGAATTCCTTTAGACTTCATTGGCGAAAGCCCGCAAGGACGAATGATATCTCTAATTTCCTCGACCGTCATCTTGATCATATCATACGGATTATCAGCCTTGGCAAACAACAAAGGTGTAATCTGGTTCACACGCACATCAGTGCATTGTGCCGACAGTAATACCGCAATCAACAATGTATACGGATCCTTGTGATCTAGTGGTATAGGAATCGTAGGGTATAATTCTTTTAACGTATTTATAACAAATGTTACACGCTCCTGCTTGTTCATTTTTGTAATTTTATATCTTGTAAAAATAGAATAATTTTTAGGATGTGCCTAATCCAGCTGTATGTTACTCACCTCCTTTAAAACAACTTTTTTTTCACTGGACATAAGGAGCTTCCTGCGGTCGCTCTTCTTACCAAGAAAAAAATAGTTTTCTTTCAGAACGGGCTTTCCAGTACCATCTGGGGTATAAAGTAAAACACTATAAAACAATTATTCAACCAAAGCATAGCACTTGTGGTGAAAATCGTAACGTTCTTTGCGGAAAAAATAAGTAATAAAACATAGCGACCTTAGATAATAACTTTTGAGGTTAAAATAACGTAAATCACCATAAAATAGCCCTAGCATTTTTTAAAGAAAATAAAAAAAAAACAAAATTATGACAACATTAAAACAAGGAGACCAAGCACCATCCTTTTCGGGAGTAGATCAAGACGGTAAAGCGCACAAACTAGAAGATTACAAAGGGAAAAAACTAGTCGTTTTTTTCTATCCCAAAGCAAGTACACCAGGTTGTACTGCTGAGGCTTGTGATTTAAGAGACAATTTTGCCCGTTTTGAAGCCAGTAATTATGCTTTACTAGGAGTAAGCGCCGACTCGGCAATTAGACAATCTAAATTCAAAGAGAAATATGAATTGCCTTTTCCGTTATTAGCCGATGAAGATCGATTTGTAATTGAAGCATTTGGAGTTTGGGGGCCTAAAAAATTTATGGGAAAAGAATACGATGGTATCCATAGAACCACATTTGTAATAGACGAAAATGGTGTGATTGAAGAGGTAATAGAAAAAGTAAAGACAAAGGAGCATGCCAATCAAATACTGAAATAAGCAGGATTTGTGGCAGTACAATAAATCCATAAAAAAAAAAACAGATTAAATGAGCCTCAACGCTTGATTTAATCTGTTTTTTTGTGTTAGATTGGTCTTGTAGTTCTATTGTTTTTTAATAAATAGACCTTTGTCGTTTATTTGGTATTTAACAACTTCGGTTAAGGTATCGTTTACTTTCTTGTTTCCAATGATATCACCATTGTCATTAAAGTCTAATTTATCAACGCTTATTTTTTTAATTTCGATAGTATTTCCATCTATTTTAAAATTACGGTAATATTCTGTTTCAAATGTAAAACGACAATCCAATAGTAAAGCGTCTATTAACTTTTCGTCTTTATAACTGTTCAACTGAATGTTTAAAATTTTACCGTCGTTCTCGCCATAGGTGTTAAAAAGAATGATTTTGAATGTATGGGCAGCAATCTCAAATGATTTTGCTGTAAAATAATCAAAGTCGGTTGATTTAGCATAGTCAAAATCATTCTCTTTTAAAGGGAAAGAAAGTGCTGTACTAGTAAATTTTTCAGCTTTATCGAGTCCTGTAATATCGTATTCAACCAATTCTGGATCAAATTTTAAGTAGGAATCAAGATTTTTTGAACTAATAGCAATAGTTACTTGGTTAGTGTTTTCCTCTTTTGGAGCAGCCTCTTTGGTATCATTTTTACAAGAAATAAAAAGGATCGTTAGCATAAAAAATAGTGTTTTTTTCATTCTCTTATTTCTTTAAAATTAGGCTCGTACTCTTGTACATGAATATGATGGTAATGATTGGCAGTGTTTTTGGGTACGTGATTTAGGTATTTTTTTTTGCCTCTACTGACCAATGTCCATCCTAAGAAATCTTTCCATCCAAATTTGTATAACGCATTATTCCATTTGTTTTGCCTCACATAATCCAGCGAGTCAGGTGATTTAATGATGTTTAAACTAGTCCCTTTTCCACAAGGTAATGATTGGTCTTTTCTAAGGTATTTAAAATCACCATTATTACCATTAATATGGCTTTTGCTAGGTTTTGATGAGCCGTCACTATGGCTAAAACCGTTGCAACTAATGTCTAGGAAGTTAACCTCTAGCATGGCACCAAAAAAGCTTGCCAATGTTTGTTCGTTTACAAACGACCGTTTTGAATCAATATTAAAATGGTATTGATAGTTTTTTATTTTAAAGTATTTAGGGACTTCTTCTAGGTTGATGAGGTTGATAAATTCACCTTCTTCTCCTCTGTATAGCGGTGTTTTTTTGACCGAATATGCACCTAGATCATATGACTTTCCTTTTCGATCAAAGTAAATATAGTTGTATTTATTTTCATTTTCTTTCTTGACCTGTCTCGGAATGTGTTTTTCAATTCTGCCATCAAAAAATATGTAGTAGGTAATGATGTCTTTTACTGTTGTCTTTATAACAGCGTCATCGGGCCCCTTTTTGACACTGATGGTTGTAGTTCGTTCATTGAATTTTGAACTATCGATTGGCTTGGAAAAAAATAATACTTTATCAGTATCTGTTGTACGTGCTACTGTCTTGATTTCAAGAGGGTGCTTTTTGTTTAAAGCGTTTAGTTTTAATTTATCTAAAGGTTCTTTTGCATTTCCAAAGTGAAAAAACAGACCAATAACACCCAAAATATAACGATTCATCTTTGTGGTTATGTGGTTAAATAAAATTTTCGCGACTCTTTTATTACTTTTAATTCGTTGCTTTTAAAAGTTTATTGGGGTCGTAGCCAAATAAGTAGTGCTCTTTAATAATCTCGGCAATACCAGTAGGAAGCATTGGTTCCCAGCCCGGTTTACCTTCGCTAATCATTTTTAAAACTTCGCGAGAGAACACTTCAAGAATTGCTGGGTCATAATTGTCAATGTCAATCACTTTTCCGTTGAATTTAAAGAATTTGTACAATTCTTTCATTCTAGGATGCACCTTTAAAGTTTCAGAAGTTATAATGTCACCATTTTCATCTATCATTGGATACAAGAAAACTTTCATATCGCGGTAGAATAATTTTCCAAAGGCTTCCAGAATTCCACCACTTAAATGACGGTAGTATTTCTCATCAAAAATATCTACTAAGTTGTTTACTCCCATGGCAAGTCCCATACGAGCTTTAGTGTAATTAGCAAAATATTCGACTACTTTATAATATTCTTGGAAGTTAGAGATCATAACCGTTTGTCCTAGCGAACAAAGCAATTCGGCACGATCCATAAAGTCTCTTTCATCAATTTCTCCATCAGAACGCAAATTAGAAAGGGTGATTTCAAATACCACTAAGGTATTTTCTTTCTCTACTTTGTTTTCTTCAATGAACATATTTAGTGACTTCTCATACATATCCATGTTTACCTTCGTAACTGGACGAAAACTTCCTCTTAAAGCAAGAATATTTTTTTTGTATAAGATGGCTGCTGGTAGAATGTTTTTTCCGTTAGGGTCAAACATTACTGCATCTGTCATTCCGTTTTTTACTAATTGTAAGCTCATTAAACGGTTGTCAACATTGGCAAAACGTGGACCAGAAAAATTGATCGTGTCAATTTCTAGCTGGTCTTTGTCTAAATGATCATATAAATAGCGTAATAATTTTTTAGGATCGTTGTATTTATAGAAAGCACCGTATATCAAGTTTACTCCTAGAATCCCTAGTGTTTCTTGTTGTAAACGAGCATCAGTTTCTTTAAATCGAATGTGAAGCGTGATTTCGTTATAATCCTCATCAGGCTCAATTTGGTAGCGTATTCCTACCCATCCGTGACCTTTGAATTGTTTGGCAAAATCAATGGTAGCTACTGTATTAGCATAACTGAAAAACATTTTGTTGGGATGCTTTTCGCGGCTTAATCGTTTTTCAACAAGTTCGGCCTCCATATTAATCATTCTCTTAAGCCTACTTTCAGTAACATATCGGCCATCTTTTTCAATACCATATATGGCATCACTAAAATCTTTATCGTATGCAGACATCGCTTTTGCAATAGTTCCAGATGAGCCTCCAGATCTAAAAAAATGCCTTACTGTTTCTTGACCAGCTCCAATCTCGGCAAAGGTTCCGTATATATTTTCATTCAAATTTATACGTAGTGCTTTGTCCTTAATTGAAGGTATTTGTTGGATGACTTTGTCACCTTTTAGTTTAATTGCAGTATCCATTTTTGATTTAAATATGGGTAATAATATACAAAGTTAATTAAATAGGTTTCTTATGAAAGATAATTAATCCTATTTTTGTAAAAAAAACACATTAAATTGAGGATATATTTTTTAGGAACTGGTACATCACAAGGAATTCCCATAATAGGGAGTGATCATCCTGTGTGTAAAAGTATTGATAGTAAGGATGTAAGGCTTCGTGTTTCGGTTTTGATTCGATGGGAAACCTATTCTTACGTTATCGATTGCGGACCTGATTTTAGACAACAAATGCTGGCGTCAAATTGTAAAAAAGTAGACGGAATTCTCTTTACCCATGAACATTCTGACCATACTGCTGGAATTGATGACATTCGACCATTTAATTTTAAACAAGGAGAAATTCCTGTTTATGCTCATCAAAGGGTTATTGATAACCTAAAAAAACGATTTGATTACGTATTTGAAACCGTCAATAAATATCCGGGAGCTCCATCGGTAAAAACAATTGAAATTGTCAATAATGAGCCTTTTGCTATTGGCAATAAAATGGCTATTCCTATAAATGTCATGCATGGGAATTTACCTGTTTTTGGTTTTAGAATCGATGATTTTGCTTATTTGACCGACGTTAAAACGGTGGAGGCGGTTGAAATTGAAAAGTTAAAAGGAGTAAAAGTATTGGTCGTGAATGCTTTGCGCGAAGAACATCATTTTTCACATTTTAATTTAGAAGAAGCACTGGATTTCATTGCTTTGATTCAGCCAGAAAAGGCTTATTTAACTCATATTAGCCATTTATTAGGTTTTCATGAAGAGGTGCAAAAAAAGTTGCCTAAAAACGTTTATCTTGCATTTGATAACTTAGAAATTACAATTTAATTAAACTTAGAATGAAAAAATCATTATTGCTATACGCTGTTATTTTATTAGCATTATTCAATGTCTATACCTATATGTTTTTAAGTAAAGAGGTTGAATTTGAACAACAACGATACGAAAAAACAACTAAAAAGCTGAAAGATAGCTTGAATTCGATGACTACAAAGCTTACAGATGCGAATTATTTTTCATTAGAAAAAAATGAAAACGCACAAAATTATTTTGACGCTGCAGGTGCTGCTAAGACAATTCAGTACGAAAAATTAATTCCGTATGTGAAGGATCAATTACTAGATTTGAATTCGAATCCAAAAGGGAATCCGTATGTAGGTCAAGACCAAATAGGAGCTAATAAATTTATCATTAATAAGGTGAAAGTTTTAAATCACCGATGGATTATAGCTGATTATAGCGATGGAGAAATTTGGGGAGAAGTGTTATTGAAGTACTTTGTAAATGATGATCAAACCATTTCATTTGAAGTCATTCAATCCCTTTTATACCAAAAACAATAAAAAACGAAAAAGGTTCCAATTGGATTGGAACCTTTTTCGTTTTCGAACTATTCTTCTAATAGCCACTTTTTAAAATCATAGAAGTTTTGCGGTGAAACGCCATGACCTATTGGATATTCTTTATAAGTACTGTTAACTTTTAAATCATCTAGAAAAGGTTTTGTTTTTCGAGCCCAATCAACAGGAATGACTTGATCAACAGTTCCGTGAGAGGCATATATTTTTAAATTCGAAAAATCATTTTCTTTATAATTTTCATCAAATAGGGGTTCGCTAATATAACCACTTAAGGCAACCACTTTTTGAACCTTTTCAGGATGTGATAGTGCAACTGCATAGCTCAAAATAGCACCTTGACTAAATCCAGTTAAGATTATGTTTTTTGGATCGATAGGGTAGGTTGCTATCAGTTCGTCTATGAAACGAATAATGAGATCACGCGACTCCTTAGCTTGCACTTCATCAGAGAATTTATTTTGGTTGGCATCAAAGTTAATAGCGTACCAAGCATAACTACCGTATTGCATATTATGTGGTGCACGAGCCGAGATTACATAATAGTCTTCGGGAAGTTCAGATGCAAAAGAAAATAAATCTTCCTCATTGCTACCATATCCATGAAGGAGCAGTAGTAAAGGGTTTTCATCTCGTTTTACAATGGGTTCTTTAATCAGGTATTCTAATGATAATTTCATTTTATTAAGATAAGGTTGAAAACCATTTTTGGAAATAATTTCCCAATAACGGAATAGGTTTTGTTTGGCCATTAATGGCGGTAAAAATGCCGTACGTCCATAATACCGACAAGAAAATCCACATAGAGATAGAAATCATAGGATTGTCAAAGTTGCTTATTATAAGACCTAATGAGATAAATGTAATAGATAATCCCAATGCTTGACGTATGTGAAAAGAGGCAAACGAATTTTTGTCATCAGCATTCATAGACATGGCTATAAAAACGCCAATGATTAAAATGTAGCTGGTAATCGCTGCGGTTTTTCCTTTTTCGACAGTAGTATTGTTGTTCATTTTTTTTTAAGCTAAAATTAATTGGTCTTGGTTTACAATTCCATATACACTTCCTTGCAAAGCTGTTCCTAGAAAAGCTGAATTTTTTGATTTGGATAAGATGTCTTGTTTTGTAAAACGGCTACTTCCTTCGGTTGTGAAAAGGCTCAAACTAGCTTTTGATCCTTCGGTTATTACTGTAGGTTCGATTCCGAAAGTAGTTTTTCCAGCAGTTAGTTTTTCAATTATGATTTCTAATGGCAATACAGTAAGTAGTGATCCAAAGGCATTTTCTAGACCGATGGTACCGTTTTTTGCGGCATCAAATTCCATTTTTTTATGTTCAATATCGATTGGATTATGGTCTGTTGTAATCATATCAATCGTTCCGTCAATTACAGCTGCAATTAGTGCTTTTCTGTCGGTTTCGGTTCTTAATGGAGGGGAAACTTTATGTCTGGTATCAAAATCTTCTAGTTTTTCATCGGTCAAAACGAGATGGTGCACGGCAGCACTGCAGCTGACCGCTAATCCTTTGGCTTTGGCAGCTTTAATCAATTCGGCTGATTTAGCGGTTGTTACGGTTGGTATATGTAGTTTTCCTCCCGTGTATTCCAAGAGAAATAAATTACGAGCGATTTGCAATTCTTCGGCTAGATTTGGAATTCCTTTTAGGCCTAATCGCGTTGATACGATACCTTCATTAGCAACTCCGTTTCCTTTTATTTTTTCATCTTGCGGAAAAGCAATAACTAAACCATCAAAATCTTGTACGTATTGCAATGCGATTTTAAGTAAATTGGCATTGTCTTGGCTTTTATTATAATCACCAAAAGCAACAGCGCCCATTTTTTTCATGTCATACAATTCAGCCATGTCTTTTCCTTCGCTTGCTTTCGTTAATGCACCAATAGGGTAGAGTTGGGTAGCACTCCCTGCTGCTTTTGTTTGAACAAAATGGATTTGAGATTGATTGTCAATAATGGGGAAAGAGTTGGGTTGCAATGCGATTGCAGTAAAACCACTTTTGGCGGCAACGCTTAATCCATTTGAGATGGTTTCTCTATCTTCAAAACCAGGTTCACCTAATGAAACACTGCTGTCAAACCAACCTTGTGAGACGTGTAAATTAGCTCGTTTTAATTCGTCACAATTATCCTCGTTGGGAATAGAAGTTGCTATTTTTTTTATAAATCCATCTACAATTAAAATATCTGCTTTTTTGTTATGAAAAGGACTTTGTGGGTCGATAATTTTTGCTTCTCGGATGATCAGTTTCATATGTGAATTGTGTTTTTTTTATTCGTAATTAATGAAATGTTTTTATTTCATGAATCGTATGATTGCCATTTCTGCGGCCATAAATAACAGTGCAAAGATAGCAAACCATTTCCAAATTTGGCTGTCTGTACGCTCTGTTTGTAAGGTATCGAAGACTGTACTAATGGAATCTATTATTTTATAATCGGCAATCGCGTTTTCATTGCTGGTTTCGATATTGCTTTCGCTACGGCTGTAGTTAAAGCTTATGTTTTCTAGGCGTTCTTTTTGGTTGTACACTTCAAAGTTGCCTGCTAGCTGCGGATAATCATTAAAAGTAAGTTTGACTTTATTGTTTAATATTTGTTGGATCGGAATAAATTGTTCTGCTTTGTTTTTTACAGTCAATACAGCATCTTTCGATAATACTACATCAACTAGAAATGGGTTTTCGTTTCCTATCGTGAGGGCAGTAACCGCACTGTTGTTATTGTTTACAGCCATTTTGTAAAAAGTAGGGACAATCAATGGCGATTGTTGAAAATTGGAATTTTCAGTATTGATTGGTGCCGAAAAAACATAAACCGTCGCGTTTGTTTTTGCTAAGGAAGTTAAAAACGAACTTTGATCCTCATAGTACAATGCAGCAGAACTAGAACCGGAAATTCGGAACGAACCTTTGGTTTGTGGGTATTGAAAATTAGTAATTTTATTTTCAAAAACCCCACTAAATAAAGGATGATCAAAATTAATTTTAGTAATCCGTTTTGGATTATTTTCGAATGCATTGAACTGTAGTTTTCCAAAATTATTCAAAAAAGGATTGATAGTACTCAATGGAGTTTGAGTAGCTGGAATCACAACTAGATTTGTTCCTTTCTCTACAGCCGATTTTAAAGTGGTTTGTAGTGCTTGCGGGATTTCCTCTAGTTCATTTAAAACAATTACATCTTGTTTTTCTAATGCATTGTATTCTATTGAAGACAAGGTAGTTGTACTGAAATCAAATTCATCTTTAGTAAAAATTCGACTCAGAAAAAGATTTTTTGATACTTCGCCGATACTTAATGCTCTTATTTTTTTGGTTTTTGAAATACTAAAAAACAATTCATTGTCATAAGCTAGTCCATTGTCACTGATGCTTACATAGCCATGGAATTCTTTTTTAGGAATAGTAAAACGAGTTGTTTTTGTACTTGTTTCGAATGTTATTAAGGTTTTTGCAATCAATTTGTTATCGTTGTAAATCGCAATAGGAACTTCTTTTTGATTTTCGCCAAAACGCGAAAGTTTTACTTCAATTTCATAGAATTTTTCTAAGGTTTGACTAATATAAACACTGTCAATTGCTAGGTTGCCTTTTTGTTCTGCCTTTGGAATAATAAAGTAAGGTTTATTGGCTTGATCTAATCCTTTTAGTTGTTTTTTTTCAAGACCAATGGCGTCAGTAATAACAATAATATCTTTTTTAAAACTAGATTTATGCGATTTTACTTTGGCAATCAAATGATCCAACTGGAACGGAATGGCGCTATAACTAAGCGTTTGTAGGCTATTTTGTATTTCCTTTATATCAGTATTCCAATACGTTTCGGTGTTGGTGAGCAGTGAGAAATGAGTGTTTTCAGGAGTGTCTTCAAGTAATTCTTGTACAGCTCGTTTTAATAGTTCTCCTTTTTTTCCTTTGGCTTGCATACTAAAAGAATTATCAAGGATAATATACAATTCGTTTGAAGCATTTTTATTGTCTTTGGCTAGAAAAAAAGGTTGTGCAAATGCAATTATTATAGCTGTTAATAGCAGTAACCTACAAGAAAGCAGCAGCCATTTTTTTATTGTAGAACTTTTTCTTGTTTGAACGGCTAATGCTTTTAAAATTTGAACGTTGGTGAAATATTCTTTTTTAAAGCGTCTTAATTGAAACAAATGCACCAGTATAGGTACAATTAATAGAAAAAGGAAGTATAAAATTTCAGGATGTTTATATTGCATTCGGCTTTCAGGTTTACTTCATTGAATTATATTTCGATTGAAGTTAAATGGATTACATAAGTCAAAAATACAAATTTGTTGACAGTTTATTGTGTTGTTGTTATAATTTTTAAAAGCATTAAACAATTAAGCTTAATTATGTATTTTAGCTATCTCAAAAAAACAAAGTATTATGAAAAACAAGGTCTTTTTTCTTTTTTTATTTGCAATGGTAGTTCAGGTTTCTGCTCAAAGTCAAAACGTTAATTTGGTTGTAGGAACCTATACAAATAGTTGTGAGAGTAAAGGTATTTACGTTTATAATTTTGACACAGCCACCGCCGATTTTAGTTTTAAAAACGTTTCTGAAAATGTGGTAAGTCCAAGTTATTTAACGGTTTCTAAGGATAATAAATTCATCTATTCTGTAAACGAAAATGGTCCAGAAAGTACAGTGAGCGCTTTTAGGTATGCAGCTGAGACAGGAAAAATTGAATTGCTTAATAAGCAAAATGCCAATGGAGCTGACCCTTGTTACATCATTAACGATGATAAAAATGTTATAGTAGCCAATTATTCAGGAGGAAATATAGCAGTTTTTGGTAAAAAAAGTGACGGAAGTATTGGCGAAGCCAAGCAAATGATTCAGCATTATGGTAAAGGTCCAAATGCTAAAAGACAAGAAGGACCACATGTGCATATGGTTCATTTTTCACCAGATAAAAAGTTTGTTTTGTCAAATGACTTAGGTGTTGATAAAGTGTATTCGTATGCATACAATCCAGATGTGCCAGAAGTATTAAAAGTAACGGATAGTATAGCTGTAAAATCGGGAAGTGGACCTAGACATCTTACCTTTAGTAATGATGGACAGTTTGTATACCTTTTGCAAGAATTAGATGCTAGTTTAACAACTTTCAAATATTCGAATGGGAAACTGAAAAAGATAGACGAAACATCTATTTTAGGAAAAGATTTTAAAGGAGCGTTTAGCTCGGCAGATATACACATTTCTCCAGATGGAAAATTTTTATATGCATCAAATAGGGGAGAAGCAAATGATATATCGATTTTTGAAGTTCGTTCTAACGGAAAACTAAAATGGAAAGGACAAACAAGCACATTAGGCAAAGGCCCAAGGAATTTTGTTATTGATCCAACAGGTAATTTTCTATTAGTAGCGCATCAATATAGTAATAATGTAGTGATTTTTAAAAGAGATCAATTTACAGGAGCTTTGACTGATACAGGAAAAAGAATAGAATTATGTTCTCCAGTTTGTCTAGTATTTACAGAGAACTAGAAGATTGTTAAAAGAATAAAGGCTTAAAAATGAATTTCATTTTTAAGCCTTTATTTTATGCTATTTTTTTTTGTCTTTTCGTTTTTTATCTCTTGTTTTAAGCATGTTTCGATTGACAGATCCGTGTGTTTTTTTCTTTGTTACACCAGGTCCACCCAAGTTGACTTTCTTGTTCTTTTTACTTTTTTCTTGAAAAGCACCATCACCTTCTAGTTTTTTCTTTTTCATCAAAAACTTGATGGGTTGTCTGTCTTTTTCAGGTTCGATTAATTTTGATGAAACTTCAACTGCTTCTGGGAAGGCTTCAGGATTAAGCTCCATATTCATCAAGAGTTCGATTTCTACTTTGTACTCCTCTTCACGTGGAGCTACAAAGCTAATCGCTGTACCTGTTTTATCGGCACGCCCAGTTCTACCAATACGGTGCATGTATAATTCAGGAAGTTCAGGCATTTCAAAATTGATTACATGTGTAATGTTCGAAATGTCAAGACCTCTCGCCATAATGTCAGTAGTAATCAAACCACGTAGGTTTCCTTCTTGAAACGAAGCCATAGTACTCAAACGATAGTTTTGAGATTTATTAGAGTGTATTACTCCAAATTGTCCTTCAAAATCTTCTTCGATACGGTCGTGAACCATATCCGATATTTTTTTATTGTTTACAAAAACCAAAACACGACTCATGTCTTCGTTTTCTTGTAATAAGTATTTTAAAAGGTTTATTTTAGTGTTAAAATTGGCCGCATTGTACATCAATTGTTTGATGTTTTCCAATGGTGTTCCAGATGCCGAAAGAGTGACTTCTTCTGGGTAATCAAAATAATCATTCAAGATCGCATCAACTTCATCTGTCATTGTTGCTGAGAATAATATGTTTTGACGTTTTTTTGGCATCATTGCTAAAATGGCTGTCAACTGGGTACGAAAACCTAGGTTAAGCATCTCATCAAACTCATCAATAACCAGTTTTTGCATTTCTTCAAAACGGATTACGTTGTCTAGCGTTAAATCCATGATTCGACCTGGAGTTCCTACTAGGATGTCGCAACCTTTATAAACAGTAGTTTTTTGAGTATTGATATTCACCCCACCAAAGATACCTACGGTACGAACCGACATGTATTTGGTTAATTTTTCGACTTCTTCTACAACTTGTACTACTAGTTCACGGGTAGGAACTAGAATTACAATTTTAGGAGTATGTCCTGGTGTAAATTTATATAACTTTAAAAGGGGTAATAAATAGGCAAAAGTTTTTCCAGTTCCTGTTTGTGCAATTCCCATCATATCACGGCCAGACATTATCACAGAAAAAGTTTTTTCCTGTATAGGAGTTGGGGATGTAAACCCTAAATCGTCGATTGCTTTTTGGACTGATTTGGGTAGATTTAATTGCTCGAAAGTGGTCATAAAACGTATATTTTGTGCAAAGATACGTTTTTTGAATGTAAAGTTGCTAATTGTGTAAAATCTACTGGTTTTATCTAAAACGAATGTCCCAAATTAATGAAAATTGATAAATCCAAAAGTAGTTTCCTGGGTCAAAACTAATTTCTTGATGCGTCACACCTAGTTGTGCTCCCCAAGCATTTTGCTTGTTGTGCGTAGTAAAGTTGTAACTTAAATTTATTTTTTGTGATTTCAGATCTATAATTGGCGCTTCTGTTAAACTGGCATTGAATTGATTAAACTCTGGTGAAAACCCCATTCCAAAGGAAACCCCGAAAAAATTATCGGCATCAGAGCGGTATTTTCGATAAGTGAATGTTCCCGATGTACTAGTGCCTGATTCGCCTGGAGTAAAATAAGGACGAAACGAGTAAAAGCTATTTCCGGCATACCATACTATAGACCCGGTGTAAATATTTGTTGTCGTACTGTATTGTAATGATCGAAATCCTGCTGATACTTCTAAACTATGTGGCAGTGTTTTATACAATTCTCCTCCATATCTTAGGTCAGGAAACAGGAAGGTATTGGCATATCCTACATTCAAATAAGCATACAGCCCGGTTGTGATTCTTGGGTATAAATCAACCTCAATTTGCGATCCGTTTTCGCTAAAACGTCTAGTAAAATTGTATTTAGCAATTATTGATCCGTATTTAGTTTGCCTACCATAGCTCAAGGTGTAATACTGCATTGGGTCAAAAGTTTCATTGTAGATATCTACTTCGGCTCTAACTCCAATGGTGTTTTTTCGCAATCGGGTTCCTAAACTGTAGATATAATCCTTGGCCTCTTTGTTATTAGGATCTTTTTTTAGAATAGATTCTAAGGTGTTTAACGCCTCCTGAGGGTTGTTAGCCGCTTCCAAAGCAGATGCTTTTTGATACAATATTTCAGGATCATTGGGAAAACTTTTTAAAGCTTCGGGAATCATTTCTAATGCAGTATATGGTTTTTCGGCCCACAATTCGTTTTTCAAAGCTGCAATCCAATTGGGTTTGTTTTTGGGGTCTTTCTCAATAACATAACTGAATTCAATACGCGCTCTTTTATAATCCCCATCCCAAGAGTAGGTGGTCGCAAGAAACATACGAATATCATGGTAATTAGGATATTTAGTAAGAATGTTATTCAAAGTATCTTGCGCTTGCTTGCGTTGCTTGTTGAACGCTAGTTTGCGCGCAGTTTCAAAGGAAGTGTCTGGATTCCCATTGTACTTTTGTACTTGTCCTTGAGATTGAAAAATTACAGCAAGGGCAATGAATAGGGTCGTTTTTAATGTCTTTATTGAAATCATTCGGCAAAGGATTTTTTAATTTTGAGTAATTCTGAATTTTTTGGATGCTTGTTAATCACACTGTCAATGATTTTTTTAGCTCTAGGAATATTGTTTGTTCTAAAATAAGCTTGGGCTAATTTACCGGCTAATTCAGGTGCATCCACTTTGTTTGCAAGCCCTCTTTTACCAACTAAAATTCCTTTTTCATTTTGGTCAGACCACCAATACATGTCCATTAAAGCAAGGTAGCTATCGCTGTAAAAAGGGGTTCTTTTAATGACTTCTAGGAATTCAACTTCGGCTTTTGGGTATTGCTTGTCCCAGGCTAATGTACGCCCTTTTAACGTTCTTACATCTGCATAATTAGGGAATTCATTTAAAACATAATTGCAGAGTAATCGTGCTTTATTGCGTTCCTTGTTGAAGGCAAATTCACGAGCACGCATAAATATTTGATCGTAGTTTAGTCCTTCGGTTAGTTGTTTTATTGTTTTTAGTTCTTCCTTAGAAAATTCAAAGGCAGCTTTAGTATAAATATTTATCGAATTGGGTATAATTTTGTTTTTCTGAGTCAGATATGCGTTTAACTTTTTAGCCGATTTTAAACTGTCGGATATGGTTTGTAACATTTCAGAATCATTTACTTCTGAGATTTCAAAGTTTTCTTTTATTTTAAACAAATCACCATCAGAGTAGAGGTAGTTTTTTAAGATTAATTCATTGATACTTCCTTTATTTTGCATAATCGGAATGGTATGGATGTTTCTGAACTTTTGAACCGTGTCTAATCCCGTGCTCATCCAAGCAGTTTTTTCCATCTTGTTCATTTTGTAATTATTCATTAAAAATGAGACTAAACTGGGCGTAATATCCCAATGAGAGGAGATTGATTTAAACGACTTTGGTTTTTTTAATAACGGACTGTAAATGTACAGCGGAACGTGAAATCTACAAAGTTTGTCTTTTTGAGCAATCGGAATAAGCCTGTGATCTCCTGTGATCACAAAAATGGTGTTCTTATACTCGGGTCTTTTTGAATAGGCTTCTATGAAGTTTTTAATAGAATTGTCAGTGTATAAAAGACAAGCATAGATGTCTTTATATGTTTCAACCTCAGATTTTGATAATTCAAGTGTTTTGTTGCTGTTGATAATTGCATCTACTTTTTTTAAATATTCCTTTTTCTCCGGAAAGTCAAATGGTTCATGGTTTGTAAGTGTCATGATCACATCAAGGCGAGGTAGTTTTTTTGAATTTAAGTCGGATAAGGTTTTTTTAAATATTTCACCATCAGGATATCCCCATGAGAAACCACCAGCATTGGCTTTTGTCATTTCGTAGCCAGGGCCAAATTTATTAATATCCACTACGTTTTGAATGCCATTGTATTCTAAGAAGTTTATTTTTCGGTCAAAACTCGATTCGTCTCCGCAATAAAAGGAGGTTGTATAATCATTTGCTTTTAGGATGCTAACTAAGGAAATATTGGATGGTAGTGGATTGAGTTCTAAAAATCCTTTTTCGCCGTAAGGCAATGAACCTAAAATAGAAGGTAAGGCACCAAAAGTTCGACCAGCATTACTAACAAAATTTTCCCAATACAGCGATTTTGGAATTAAAGAATCGAGATATGGGGTGAAACCTCGATTGGCATTCTTACCAATAAATTCAGCTCCTAAACCTTCTACGATAATCATAATAATATTTGGTTTTTCTTCTTTTATTTCGAAAAAAGGACCTAAAACATCAGGTGTAGCGTCAAAAGGCTGAACTAATGGATATTCTTTTTTATAAAATAAATCGGCGGCATTAAAAGCACTTTTGTCAGTTTGAAAACGAAAAATATCATTCACAAAAAAGAACAATTTATTTTTATAAGTTGTGTCAGATAGATCCGGCACAGTTAGTTTTACTGCACCACAAGCAAGGACGGCAATTCCTAAAACAATATATGCCTTTTTAGGCGTTACATGAGTTAAGAATATGTTGTTGATTGCCAGTAAAACAAGAGGGAAGGCGATGAAAGGAATGAAATATAGGATTGAAAATGACTCAGATGCAGTCACCGTGGTGTACATGTCATTATACGAATATCCTAATACATCAGCTCCTAAGTTGACAAGGGTTGTAAGGTTGTATTTTACTAACGAATACTGCCCTATGATCAGTAAAAAGAAAAAGACTTTGATGAATGTTAAGCTCCATGTTTTTTTTATAAAATAAATAAGGGCAAACAACGGAAAAAATAATAATCCAATGAGGATACCGATTCCAAAATCATTAATGAATTTATACAACAGCGTTGTAGGAACGTTTTGTAGTGCAATTCCATTAGCGATTTTCATATAAATTTCATAGCCGCTAATGAACCAAAAAGCAATAATTAACGAAATCGTTAAATAAACATAGGGAAAACAGTTACTTAAAAAGGATTTAATCTTCATCATATTGTTAGCTCAATTTTTTTATAAATTTAATCATTGGACATTCCTTTTCGGGTCATTTCTCCCCATTTTATTTTTTTATTAAAATAATAATCATAATTCCCTTTGGCAGCTGCGTACAGAATAAAAGGGTGATTAATTATAGGTTCTAAAAATGCTGTCATAAGCAGTTGAAAGCCAATGCCTTTTTTCTTGTATTGATGATAGGTAAGTTCCTCTGTAATGATGGTGATAACGGAGAAAGCAACCGTAAATAAATACGAAAGCAAAATAAAAACAATAGCATAATCCCACCTGATAAAGTGATTTAGCAGCAAATATAGGAAATAAATAAGGCCTGTAACCTCTATTACAGGTGCCAGTCTTTCGTAAATTAACCAATACGGATAACTGATTAATCCTAAAGTATGGTAGTCACGATTGAAACCAATTTTTCTATGTTTTCTTAAGGTTTCTATGGTTCCACGCGTCCATCTGTTTCTTTGCGAAATAAATATTTTATAACTATCAGGAGCTTCAGTCCAGCATAATGGATCGGGTATGTAGGCAACTTTGTATTTTACTTTTTGTTCTTCCATATGTCTTCTCATTCGTACAATGATTTCCATATCTTCACCTACTGTTTTGGTATCATAACCACCTACCTCTATGGCTGTTTTTTTGTCAAAAATTCCAAATGCTCCCGAAATAACCAGTAAGCCATTCAATTTACTCCAAGCCATTCTACCCAAAAGAAAAGCTCTTAAGTATTCTAGTATTTGGCCGCGCACAATCAGGCTTTTTGGTAAGTTAACATCAAGTAGTTTACCGTCTTTAATTACACATGAATTCGCGATTCGTATTACACCACCGGCCGCAATTACTTTAGAGTCGGTTGTTTCTAGAAAAGGTTTGATCATTTTTTGCAAAGCTTCTTCAAGCAGCAAACAATCAACATCAATGCAGGCAACATATTTATTAGGACTAATATTTAACCCAGTGTTTAACGCATCTGCTTTTCCGCCATTTTCTTTGTCAACTACAATTAGTTTTTCAAAAGCAGGATTAGTCGATTTAAAAACGCCTTCGCGCAATGGTTTTGTAGGGATTTGACTGTTGATTAGGTAGTCTACTTTAACTAAGTCGTATGCTTTTATAAGTTTCTCAAGACTGTCATCTTTGCTACCATCATTTACAATAATTACATCATAGTTCACATAATGATTGGAAAGTAATGAGCGAACGTTTTCAACGATATTAAGCGTTTCGTTGTAAGCTGGTGCAATAATCGAAATAGAAGGGGATATTGAAGATGATAAAATTTCTTTGTAGTTCACAAAGCTATTTTTTTTCATATAATCAATTGTTTCCACTGCAGATATAAGCGCTAGTATAATGTACGACAAGATAGCACTTAATGAAAAAGCAAAAAATAAGAATTCAATTATATTGTTTATCATTTGGGGGCTATTTAGTAGGAATTAGCTAGCTTGTATTAAGTTGGTGCTCGATGGGGGGGATTCTGGGGCTGTGTTTATTTGAAATTTACTAGCGTCTTGAATGTTCATTTCTTTAAAAATCTTATTAACCGAAACTTTTATATCAAAATTTTCATGATTCATGTATTCAAATAGAAAGTCAACGTCACTAGGAGTGTACATGTTTTCCATCATTTTGAAAAAAGCAATCTGCTCGTCAATATCTTTTTCGTTGAGATTGTTTTTAAGTAAATCGACCATTTCAAAAACACCAAGATCGCCTAGTACTGCGATAGCATCAATACGAACATTGAGGTCTGGATGTTCTAGTAGCTTGATAATTTCATCTTTGGCATCGTATTGATTGTATATTTTTGCAATTTTTAAAGCAAAAAGGACCACTGAGGTGTTTTTAGAACGCAACCATTTTGTAGTTGAGGGTAAGTTTTGGTCATCAAAATTTTGCAAAATTTCAAGTAACTGAATCTGATCCCATTCTGATAATTGAGATTTTAAAAGATCAAGAAAATCAAGACCTTTAAAATGGAATAGTTTTACCAAGTACATTTGTACTTCTCGACGTACTTCTTTTTTGGGATGATTAATTTGGGCAATTACATTGTAATGTACCTCAGTCACATCAAATTGAGCAAGTTCTTTGATTCCTCTTGCTACGATTTCCCATTTTTTACTGCGTAGTTTCAAAGTACCATAGTCAATAAGACCGGTTTGGTAATACAATCTTTTAATGGCATCAGCTGTTTCGCCTGAAACTTCGTTTCTTAGCTTAAGTAAAGTGGTGATGATTAATTTTCTTTTTAGTCTATTTTGGGCGCACTTGTGTAAATAGTTAACAATGATTCCTTGTTCTTTAGTCATTTCCTCGTCTTCATTTCCAGAGTATAGGTACTCTATTAAATCAGATTCATATTTTTTAAGGTAAACATTTTGTATTCTTTCTTTGGTTCGTAATGTGCTTCTTAAGAATTTTAAATAGAAGATTAAACTAATTAAAGTTACTGCAAATAGGGCACTCAAAACCCACGACAATTGGATAATTATCGGGGCATCATTGAAATAATCAATACAATATTGATATATATTTGCCATACTTTAGTTGAATAATGAAGTTTATCGCATTAATCGTTTTATTCTAATACTTAATTCGTTTGGACTAAATGGTTTACTCATAAAGTCTGTTGCTCCTAGGTTGAATGCTTTGATCACCATTTCCTCTTGTCCTGCCGATGAGAAAACGATGATAGGAGTTTGTATCTCCAGTTTGTATCTCACGTGACTGATGACTTCGAGTCCACTTACAAATGGCATCATAATATCAGTAAGAATGATGTCTGGGCTGTGTGCTTCAACAATTTCTATTGCTTCTTTACCGTTTACAGCGATAAAAAGTTGGTATCCTTCTTTTTCAAGTTTGAACTTGAGTAACAACGAGAGAACCGAATTATCCTCTGCCAAAAGAACTTTTTTTACTTCGCTCATTTTATATGTTTTTATTTTGTTTATTTGTGGCTGATAATTACTTTTTTAAAGCAAATCACTAATTTGTAATACTATCAATCAAATTTAATCTATTTTTAATTACAAATATCGATTAAGTACAAAAAACACCGATTAAATGCATTTTTAATTCATTTTGAAAGCTTAGTACTACATTTTTGTAAATAAGAGATTGTGCTAGAAATAAGTAAGCTTTAGTTTTTACTTTTTTATTTTAATCGAGACTATTCAATTCTAAGCAATAGTTTAAAATCCTTCAAATACGCCTAACCCAAATAATGCAAAATCATATTTAGATGGGTCAGAAGAATCAAATTCACGAAGTTTATTGTCTAGCTCCAAAACGGCCTTTGCATCATTTTGTTTTCGTTGTAATAAATCCAATTTTCGTGCCACGTTACCAGAGTGAACATCTAAGGGACAGGAGAGTGCTGCTGGTGAAATGCTTTTCCAAATTCCTAAGTCGACTCCTTTGTTGTCTTGCCGTACCATCCATCTTAGAAACATGTTTATGCGTTTGGCAGCCGAGTTGTTCATGGGATCCGAAACGTGTTTTTGCGTTCGGTATTGATGAGGAATCTCAAAAAATATTTTTTTGAATTCTGAGATTGACAGTTGCATATTTCCTAAATGTTGGTTTTTAGTAAATACGGATTCTAAGCCTTCATGGTTTTGATAAATGTTTTTTAAGCTGGTAATAAAGTGGGTAAAATCGACACCATTAAAGGTACGATGTACAAAGGAATCGAGTTGCTCTAAATTGGTTTCCGAATGGGACATCACAAAGTCATAAGGCGTATTGCCCATGAGGTTCATCATGCGGTGACTGTTTTTAATAATCATAGTGCGGTTGCCCCAAGCAATGGTGGCACTCAAGAAACCAGCAATTTCGACATCTTCTTTTTGAGTGAAGAGATGCGGAATTTGAACGGGATCACTTTCTATAAAATCGAGTGTGTTGTATTGAATGACTTTTTGGTCAAGAAAGGATTTTAGCTCCGATGCATCCATTGTTTTATTCTAGCTTTATGGTTGTGACTTATTTAGGATCGAATGGTTTATTAGGTGTAGTTTTTTTTTAGCCCAGATAGCAGTGAAAATCCTTTGTTGTCCTGTTTTTTAAGGACAACAAAGATTGTAACGAATAGCTGGAAATAGCTCCTAATTACTAATTTGGCCATCGACCATGATTAGTTTCCTGTCGGCCATATTTGCTAGTTCTTCATTGTGGGTAACAATTACAAATGTTTGACCAAGTTCATCACGTAATTTAAAAAATAACTGATGAAGGTTTTCGGCAGAGGCTGTGTCTAGATTCCCAGAAGGTTCATCGGCAAAAATGATCGATGGCTTGTTAATAAGGGCTCTTGCTACCGCTACGCGCTGTTGTTCCCCTCCCGAGAGTTCGTTGGGTTTATGGTTTATGCGGTGCGAAAGGCCTAAATAGTCTAGTAGTTTTTTGGCTTCGGCCTCCGTTTCATGTTTTGGTTTATTGGCTATAAAAGCAGGAATACATACGTTTTCTAGAGCGGTAAATTCAGGTAATAATTGGTGAAACTGAAAAATGAAGCCTAGGTTTAAATTTCTAAATTTAGACAGTGTTTTGTCATTCATGGTGGTAATGTCCTCATTGTTGATGAGTAGTTCAATACCGTTTTCGGCAGATGGTTTGTCTAACGTGCCTAGTATTTGTAATAGTGTGGTTTTACCAGCTCCTGAAGCGCCAACGATAGATACGATTTCGCCTTGCTTGATGAGTAGATCAACGCCTTTTAAAACATGAAGACTGTCGTAATATTTATGTAAGTTTTTTGCTTGTATCATTTTGGACCAATTTCTACAAAGAAACAAAGTTTTATGCTAATAATAGTATAATTTAGGGTGATCAATCTATAAATTTTAGTTAATACTAAAAGGGAGCCTGGATTAATTTGATTAAATTTGGATGATAGTGGTAATAGTCAATGCTAAGTTGGTATTATTGAATTTAAAATATAAGATTTTATAAAAATGGATAAGGGTAATAAGCTGGAAATAGCGACAATTGCAGGAGGTTGCTTCTGGTGTACGGAGGCGGTTTTTTTAGAGTTAAAAGGGGTAGTTAGTGTCGTTTCGGGTTATATAGGAGGAGATACTGTTAATCCTACTTACAAGGATATTTGTACGGGGAATACTGGACATGCTGAGGCGATTGCTATTGGTTTTGATCCTACAGTTATTTCTTTCTCTGAGTTACTAGAGGTGTTTTTTGCAACGCATGATCCTACTACTTTGAACCGTCAAGGCAATGATGTAGGAACACAATATAGGAGTGAGATTTTTTATCATGATGAAGATCAAAAAGAAATAGCATTAGATTTTATTTCGATATTAAATTCGGAAAACATCTTTGGGAAGGAAGTAGTGACAAGAGTTTCGGCGGCTAGCATTTTTTATTCAGCCGAGGATTATCACAGCGATTATTACAGCAGGAATAAAGAGCAATCCTATTGTAGTTTTGTCATTAAGCCAAAAATGGATAAGTTGCATAAAGTGTTCAAAGATAGGTTAAAAGAATAATTGGCATCACATTTGTGTTTGTAGTTCTGAATAGTGAAAAACAAATAGGATGAAAAACGAAATACAAATGGAAACGGTTGCTGTAGAACAATCTTCTAAAACACAAAAATTACTCTTAGGGATTCTTTTTGATGGTTTGGGAATGGTTTCTTATACGGTCCCTTTTCTTGGAGAATTTTCAGATGTGATTTGGGCACCAATAGCGGGTTTGATCATGACTAAAATGTATAAAGGACAAGTGGGTAAAGTAGCGGGTTATATTGCATTCTTTGAAGAGTTGATCCCGTTTACCGATGTGATTCCTACCTTTACCTTAACCTGGATTTATACCTATATAATTAAAAAGGAAAAATAATATTGCTAAAAGAAGAGGCTTTCGAGCCTTTTTTTTATGTCTTAAAAAGAAACCCTAGTCCCAATCGTTTGAGCATTTTTTTTTCGAATTCCCAGAAGAATTTGAATTGACCAAAAAGGAATCCGTTGACTACCAGTAGTACTTGATAGAGGGGAAATATGATGATTAAACGTACGGGGGTGAACCACAAACCCCAATCTTCTTTGGTGATTCCTAACCAGAAACAAACGGGTTTAGACAACCAAGCCGAAGCAGAACCGGTAATGGCAAAGACGATAAATATGATGGTTAGTTGAAAATTAGATGTTATTCCCCAACGTTTTTTTAATCCTTTCATTTTTATTTATAATGATTACAAATATACTACCATTATCTTAAGGGAACGTAACCAAATAGTTTTTGTTTAAATGTATTTTGAAAAAAGACTAAGTAGTTATAAATTAAGTAATTTACCTCGTAGCCATAGTTTATAGTTGGGCTATAAGCAATGGTCATTTCGTATAAGTTAGGATTGTAGCGAAAGGGTTGTTGAACGCGGTTGTTCCATTCTGCAATCCATATCCTGTTTTTAGTCTCTAAATAGGATTGTGAATAATAATTGCGTGGCTGTGCTGTAGCTGCTAGCCAAGTATTGAAGCCAGGTTCAATAATGATCACTTCATATTCTAATTCATCATTAGCAATGCGTAGGGTGTCATTTTGGGAAACTGCTGGTTTTCGTTCTGGAGCATAAGGAGTTTGGGAAGTTTTACAACTATAGATCGAAATTAGAATAATTGCTGCTATGTAAACACATTTCTTCATCTTATAAATTTACAAAATAAATTATTGTTTGTAGAATTTAACCCAAAAAAAATCATCTGCCTTAGCAAATGATTTTTTTTTATATCGTAAAGATGTGGTTTTTATTTTCCGAATAATCCACCTAGCATACCACCAAGTCCACCTTTTTTAGTTACTGCATCCATTGCATCGCTCATGTCTACTTTTCCGTCACCGTTTTGGTCTAAACCAAATTGTCCACCGTATTTTGTAATTGCGTCCATGATTCCAGCATTGTCACCTCCACCAGAGATAGCGCCAATGATGTCAGAGATTTCAAAACTAGAGTCATTAGGGTCTTTTGCTTTTCCTACTAATGAACCTAGTATTTGCGGGATTAATTTTGAAGCTACACCAGAAGCATCATTTGCACTTATTCCAAATTTTTGACCTAAGTTACCTGATAATTCTTGTGTTAATTTTTGTACTACAGGGTTTGAGCTATCTGCAGCATTATTTCCTTGAAACAGTCCAGCCAGTTGGTCCATACCACCTTCTGAAACTATTTTTTGTAACCCACTTATTACAGAGTTACTGGCTTCGCCTATAACGGCTTCATTTTTATCATTTGGAACAGATGGATTGTTGATTACTGAATCTACTCCAAATTGTTGTGCTAATTGTGTTAGTTGTTCGAACATATTTATTTTTTTTCGTTTCCTTAAAGGTACAAAAAAAAGTGGGATTGTTAAAATAAATTAACAATCCCACTTGTATATGGTATTAAAATTGGCTGTTTATCCAATGAAACTAATGATCTGAGATGCTAATTCAGTTCCAATTCTATCTTGAGCTTCTCCAGTTGCAGCACCAATATGAGGTGTCAAAGAGATTTTAGAGTTCATTAAAATAGTCATTTCTGGAGTTGGTTCGTTTTCAAAAACATCCAATCCAGCAAATAATACTTTTCCGCTGTCTAATGCTTTTACAAGTGCAACTTCGTCAATAACACCTCCACGAGCACAGTTTACAATCCCTACACCATCTTTCATGATCGCTAATTCTTTCTCTCCAATGATGTAGCCATCTTGAGCAGGAACGTGTAGCGTTATAAAATCGGCTTCTTTAAAAACAGACTCTAATGATTGTGAAGTAATACTAGTAGTGATCGATTGTCCGTCAAAGAATTCTACTTTAACATCTACTTTTGGGATAAAGCTATCCGCAGCAATTACTTTCATACCTAGTCCAAGAGCCATCTTTGCAGTAGCTTGACCAATACGACCAATACCTACAATACCAAGTGTTTTTCCTCTTAATTCTACTCCATTAGCATACGCTTTTTTCAAACCATCAAAGTTTGAATCTCCTTCAAGAGGCATATTTCTGTTAGAATCATGCAAGAAACGTACTCCTGAAAATAAGTGAGCAAAAACCAATTCAGCCACAGATTCAGATGAAGATGCAGGTGTATTGATTACGTGAATTCCTTTGCTTTTAGCATAGTCCACATCAATATTATCCATACCTACACCACCACGACCAATTATTTTTAACCCTGGGCAAGCGTCAATTATATCTTTACGAACTTTAGTTGCGCTACGTACAAGAACAACACTTACGTTATTTTCGTTTACATAGTTCGCTACTTGCTCTTGAGCTACTTTTGTAGTAATTACTTCAAATCCACCTTTTTCTAAAGCTAAAATTCCACTTTTAGAAATTCCGTCGTTTGCTAATACTTTCATTATATTTTTTTGTTTAATTAGTTTAATGTTTAATTTGTTTAAAGTTGCTTAATTGAACTTTATACTTCTAAACTTTAAACTTTGTTTTCCAATTCTTTCATTACATCTACTAAAACTTGTACGCTTTCAATAGGCATTGCGTTGTACATAGAGGCTCTGTAGCCACCTACTGAACGGTGTCCTGGAATTCCTGAAATTCCTGCAGCTTTCCACATCGTATCAAATGTAGCAGCATGCTCTGGGTTGTTCAATAAAAAAGTAGCATTCATGTTAGAGCGATCTTCCACTGCAGCAGCCCCTTTGAACAAAGGGTTTCTGTCAATTTCTGCGTACAATAAAGCATCTTTGGCGTTGTTTAATTTTTCAACAGCAGCAATACCACCTAGGTTTTTCAACCATTGTAAAGTAAGTAATGAGGCGTACACAGGAAAAACAGGTGGTGTATTATACATACTCTCTGCTTTAATGTGTTTTTCGTAATCTAAGATACTTGGAATCGTTCTACCTGATTTTCCAAGAATTTCTTCTTTTACAATCACTAAAGTAGTTCCTGCAGGTCCCATATTTTTTTGAGCTCCAGCATAGATGATATCAAACTGTGTAAAGTCTAATACTCTAGAAAATATATCCGAACTCATATCGCATACCACTGGCATGTCTAATGATGGGAAATCTTTTATTTGTGTTCCAAAGATGGTGTTGTTACTTGTACAGTGAAAGTAATCAGCATCAGTAGGTACTGTGTATCCTTTTGGAATATTGTTATAATTTTGATCTTTTGATGAAGCAACAACAACTGTTTCTCCAAAAAATTTAGCTTCTTTTATTGCTCCGCTTGCCCATGTACCGGAATCAAGATAAGCAGCTTTACCGCCTTCTTTCATTAAGTTATAAGGAACCATCAAGAACTCTAGACTTGCTCCACCAGCAAGGAAAAGGGCTTGGTATCCTTTACCTTCTAATCCTAATAATTCTAGTGCCAATGCTCTAGCTTCGTCCATAATCGCAACGAAATCTTTACTTCTATGCGAAATTTCTAAAATAGATAATCCAGATTCATTAAAATCTAAAATTGCTTGTGCTGATTTGTCAAAAACTTCTTGTGGTAAAATACAAGGTCCTGCGCTGTAGTTGTGTTTTTTCATGGTGTAGTTTATGTCCGAAAAATTAAAGTGCAAATTTCGGTAATAGGACTTTAAAAACTGTTAAATAATTCGAAAAAATAAAACTTATTTAACCTATATTGTTAACAAAAACGATATAGTATCGATATTATCTGCATAATTCCATAAATGCGGGTTTTGTGTTTCTCCAAATTCAATGCTGTTTTCAATAAGATTATTACTCACAATGCATTGTATTTGTTCATTCTCATCGTCCAATTTTTTTTGTAAATCTGCTTGGTTTTCATAACGTTCATAAAACACACTCGAAATAGGAGAGGCGTAACTTGGGTCTTCTTTTAACGTCAAAAAACCATTGTCTAATAACTTAAAATTACTCATCAGGAACACTGCTTTATTGTAGTCGTAATTATTAGCGTATTTTTCATAATGAATCACGTCTTGGTATTTAAATATAGCTTCAAAAAACGGATCGAAAACATACTCTTTAGGAACAAATAACTTAGAAACATTGCGGCATCCTAATCCAAAATACCTAAAGATATCTTCGCCCAAAGCGGTCAGTTGTTCTTTTGATTCTGATCCATCTAATACAGCAACTGAGTTTCTGTTTTTTCTAATGATACTTGGTTTGTCTTTAAAGTAATATTCAAAATAACGTGCTGTATTATTACTTCCAGTAGCGATTACAGCATCAAAATTCTCTAGTTTTCCTTCTACAAATGTAATTTTTGAAGCAAATAGGGGTTCGATAGCTATAATGTATTTGGCTAAAAAAGGCAATAAATGTTGGTCGTTTGATGATGTTTTAATCCGTACATTATGACCTGTGATCAATACCGATAAAAAATCATGAAACCCAACAAGCGGAATGTTTCCTGCTAAAATTAATGCAACATTTTTGGGTGTTACATGCTCCATTTTATAAGCTGCTGTCCACTGCGTTAAGTTTTCATTTGTCAATGCTTTTGCCCATGATTGTATGGAGAAATAAACTTGTTCGGGGGTGTACCATCCATTATGAGATTGAGAAAGTGCTATCAGGTTTATGAAATCGTCAAAAAAGAGATCATTATTTAAGACAGTTGGTATTTTTGAATTGTTGTTTTGAGAAAATTGACTTAAAAATAGGCCTAATTCAACAAATACACTTTTTTTTGTTTCTAATGTCATAATGTTTGCTTATGAATTGTTTTGATTGTAATTTTGTACAAAAATAAGCTTTAATAAGTCGAAAGTCAAAAGTCTTAAAGTCAAAAGTTACTAATTAAGATTTTTTTTGACGTGAATAATAAATAATATAGCAAATGGCAATTATAATAACAGACGAATGCATCAATTGTGGTGCTTGTGAACCAGAATGTCCTAATACAGCGATTTATGAAGGTGCAGATGATTGGAGATATAAGGATGGTACAAAACTAACAGGAAAAGTAATTTTACCTGATGGTACCGAAGTAGATTCGGATGCTGCTCAAACGCCAGTTTCTGATGAGGTGTATTATATTGTACCGGGAAAATGTACAGAATGTAAAGGATTCCATGACGAGCCACAGTGCGCGGCAGTTTGTCCAGTTGATTGTTGTATTCCGGATGACAATCACGTAGAATCGGAAGAAACGTTGTTAAACAGACAAGCTTTTTTACACAACGAATAAAGAGCATTGCTGCATAATTATAAAAAAAACCTGAACGAATGTGAGGGCACTGAAAAACTACGCATATTTTGATTAACGTCGTTTTCTAGAGATTAAAAAAGCGCTTATAATAGGATTTC
>NZ_JACRUK010000003.1 GCF_014305155.1 Flavobacterium muglaense | reverse complement strand
CTGTCTTGTAAATCGTTTTGATCTAAATCCGTTAAGTATTCTTGAGTTTTCTCCTCAATATAAGCTAAATGTCTATCAATTTTCTTTTGATTGAAATTAGCTTTCTTGCTGTTGTGCGCTCTACTTTTAGTACCATCAATGGCAATGGTTTCACCGGCAATCAAGTCCACATCTTTTAGGAATGAAACAAAGAGTTTGAACAAGTTTTTCAATCCCGATGGATTCTGTTTTCTAAAATCAGAAATACTATGGTAGTTCGGTACAATTCCACACAAAAGCCATTGTAGTTCAATATTACGAACACACTCTTTTTGAAGTTTTCTACAACTTCGCAAGCCATTTAAATAACCATATAAATAGATTTTAAGGAACAGTTTAGTGTCGAAACTTGGACGACCTTCTGTCTTTAACGTTTGAATCTTAAAACCTAAAGTCTGTATTGACAACGCTTCCACAAAAGCGTCTACAAAACGAACTGGATTATCTGGTAAAATCATGTCTTCTAAACTTGAAAAGACCATCTGATTGCGCGGTATTCCTGTGATGTGTTGCATCATTAAATATACAACTTTTCTTCCTTTTATATTATATTATGTGTTATATTTGAAAGAAATAAACGGAAGTTTTTTCACAGACTGACGTTGGTAGACAGCAATAAATATAACAAAATTTAATATTTAAAAAATTAACAAAATATGAAAAAAATTACCATTCTCTTTATTTTGATTGTCTCACTTACCCAAGCACAAACATTTACTGTTGATAATCGTTTTAACCCTTCTGATTTAGGAGTTTATGCCCAAGATCTTGGAAAGTGGGGTGTTATTTTGGATAATGGAAAAATACTTACTTCTAAAGATGGTACTGAGGGTATTTACAGATTAAACAGTGATGGTAGCGCAGACAATTCCTTTACTAAAACTTCAGAACCTCTGACTACTAATGCCAAATTTTTTTTTGCCAATAAACTATCAGGAAATTATATTGTACCCTTTAATTCTCAAAGCTCCCCTGATAATACCTCTTTAAAAAGTTATAATTCAGATGGCAGTTTAAGCTCTTCATTTACCCCTCCAATATTTTCATATAATAATGGTTATGCCCGAATAAATAAAATTCACTTCTTAAGTGATGGAAAAACTTTAGTCTTTGGTTCATTTAATTCAGTTAATGGTACATGGAGTCCTAATATGGTTAGGCTTAATACAAATGGCTCAGTAGACACTACTTTTAACATAGGTACAGGTTTTTTTGGGGAAACAACAGCCTTCGCATTACAATCTGATGGAAAATATGTTGTTGGCGGAAATTTCTCTTATTTTAATGAGGTTTCCAAAGAAAAAATGGTACGATTAAATCCTGATGGAGTTTTGGATACTAGTTTTATTATCAAAACCGTTTATAGCTCTTCGGGCAACATAACAGGTTTTGTAAATTCAGGTCCAATCAACGATATAATAATACAGTCTAATGGGAAAATAGTAACAGCAGGCGCAAGTTTGTATCTAAATGGGAGTGTAAGCAGGCAGTCTATTGTTAGATTCAACTCTGATGGAACCACAGATTACTCTTTTCAGTTAAATTACCGAACAAATTATTATCCTGAAAAAATGATATATGATTCAGATGGAAATATTTATTTCCGTGTTGAGGGAATTATAAAAAAATGTGACAATACCGGCAAAATCATTACAACTTTTAACGACCTAAATATAAATGGAGATGTAAATGGAGATTTAAACCTGCAGAATAATAAAATTATTGTAGCAGGAAATTACAAAAATCCTTCCGGAATAACAAGGTCAGGTTACCACAGATTAAATACGCTTGGCGGTATAGATTTAACTTTTAATCCAACTTACGGTCCCAATGTGCAATATGAATATTATCCAAATAGTGAATTAAATTTAGATGTTTTACCCGACAATAAAATCTTATTTTATGATAATACCTCTTATGGCTTTACAACCTATAACGACAAACCTGTTAAAAGTATTATTAGATTAACTGAAAACGGAGAGCTGGATAATAGCTTTACAATTGATCCGTTACTTAATAGCTCTATGATTTATAAAAATTCATTAGAAACAAAAAAGATTTTTGATGGAAAGTTATATTTCAGGCTGAATAGTAATTTAAAAGGAAATTATATCATAAGATTAAATTCTGATGGTTCAATGGATAAAAATTTCAATTTCACATCTAACCCTTTAGGTTTTAAAGTTAAAGAGGATAATAAAATTATTAGCTTCGGAAACTCTGAGTTTTATAAGAATGGAACTAAATATAGAATAGTTCAGTTTAATAGTGATAGCACTGTTGATCAAGCTTTCACATCTCCCTCTTTTAATACTTATCCATCGGATCTCAAAATCCTGGATGATGATAAAATAGCAGTCAGTTTTGCATTCCCTAATGGCCTAGGTTATTATAATATTGGTAAAATAGTCATATTGAATGAGAATGGTTCAATTAATAACGAATATACAACACCGTTTCCTATATCTAAATTTAAAATTTTAAAAGGAGGAAAAGCATTATTGACTTCGAATGAAAATTATTTGTTTAAATATGATATTACTGACGGGACAATTGATTCGAATTTCAAACCATTTGTTTTGCCATTAGGTAATTATATATTTCTTTCAAATGACAGAATAGCATATAATAGCGGTGTATTAAATAACGGATCAATTTTTAACGTTATTGATTTTAACGGCGTTAAAACAGATGCTTTTACAATTCCGCCATCCGGTAGAGCTTACGCTACACAAAACTGTGAAAATATTTTGATTTGGGGATTTTTCAACTCCGTTTACGGAATCAATAAAAATAATATCTGCAGGGTATCCATTCCGGGATTGACAACTGTTCCAGCTCCCACAGCTCAGCAAAACCAATCATTTATTCAAGGTCAGACTTTGTCTGATTTAACTGTAAATGGTCAAAATATTACATGGAATAGTTCTCAAAACGAATGCATATCAAATAGTAATACCTATAAGATTAATAGTCTTTTACCAAGTACTACTTTATTAACTAATGGAACAACCTATTATGCTTCCCAAGTAATTAGCGGAATAGAAAGCAATTACAGATTACCTATAACAGTAAATCTGGCTTCTCTAGGTATAAAAGAAATAGAATCGAATCATATAAAAATATATCCAAATCCAGTAAAAGATAAAATAACTATATCAAATTCTGCAGACATCGAAAAAATAGAATTATACAACTTGATTGGACAAAAGATTTTTACAAATAGTTTTCTAACTAATAAAATTACTATTGATTTAACTAATTATAAAAGTGGAGTTTATTTACTTAAAATATTTTCTGAAGGTAAAGTTTATGCAAATAAAGTAATCAAAGACTAAATTAAATATCTACAATTTACATCTTTTTTGGTCGAAAAAAAATCACTATTAGAACGATAAAAAAAAGATTTTAATTTAAATAAAATATCTACATTTTACCGATCGCACAAAACACGCTACAAGCAAGCTGGATAATTGGCTTTAGGAACTATGGCTTTGTATCAGCAGAAATTTAGCTAAACTGAAAGAACACGCATTTTTAATCCCCGCCAGCGTGTAGCACAGATACGTATTGTGCAACAACTACTCATTAGCCTGAATTTATACTCACCCGGAAAATTGTAAAACAAAACGAAAAATGGTTGGTTGACGGTTGTGGAATTATCAACATTCCAAAACAGAAACGAGCAAAAAGATAAAGACGTAACAAACACATCCTCATTTTACAGTTGATTACCCACCCTTAAATAAATCAAAAATACAAACAGTACTAATTAAGAAAAGGATTTCAAAAATACTTGATGCATATTTGGTTAATCACCTTCATTTGTTTACATTTAAAAAATAATTAGACCAATAAAAATTATTCTTTATTTAGTTTTATATGGACAGTAATACCCAAACGGCCTCTAGCAACGAAAAAACCATCTATCGTTTTAGTAAGCTAAATCATTTTAGCTTTAACTTTTTTTCTTTTCAATTTTTGATTGTTACTGCATTCCTGTTTTACTTTGAGTTAACCTATGTTGCTTGGGGAAGCTTACCCATTATAATATTATTTTTATATTTCTCGGCCTCAAAAAAATACAGCTTTAATCAAAAAGCAATTGTCACTGTATTTGTTCTTATAGTGTACTTCACCTACGCTTATTTATTGTACGGTAAAACCCTTAATACAGTCGTTCTACTATACATCATTCCTATTGTATTATTAATCATAATACGGTCACATAAACTTATGTTTATATTGAGTGCAATTATTATAGTACTAGTTTCCATTATTAGTTACAATGACTTTTTTGGGTTTGACTACGGAAACAAGAAATATTATGACCAAGACAACACTAATTTCTTTTTCTACTTTATTGTACTAATGATTATGGTATACTTGATTGTACTGCTTACTGCCCGGACCAATCTTGTTCAATACATAATTAAAGACCTCAAAAAGAAGAATGTTGAACTAGAAGAATCCCGCTCTGAATTGAAAAAATTACAAATCAATAAAGAATCATTTTTTGCAATAATGAGCCATGAGATTCGTACTCCGCTCAATGCCATCAAAGGAATATCAGAAATTCTAAAAAACAACAAACAAAGCGAGGAGGACCAAAACCTACTCGAACTTATGGATTATTCCTCCAACCATTTACTCGCATTAGTAAACAATATTTTAGATTTCACCAAGCTCAACGATGGTGTGTTTTCGCTCCAATTTACAGAATTTAATTTGCGTAAAACATTAACATCCTTGTTCAAAATGAATGAACGACTCGCATCCGAAAAAACAATCAGTTACCAAATTGAAATTGCAGACACCATTCCAGATTACGTATATGGCGATAAAAACAGAATTAATCAAATAGTTTTAAATCTATTAAAAAATGCAATTGAATACACCGAAGCCGGATCAGTAAAAATGGTTGTTGATGGCGTCTATAATGAAGATGCCGAAGCTCAATTTCTACTTCAAATCACCATATCTGATACCGGCAAGGGAATAGAAAAAGAATTAGGAGACAAACTTTTTCAAAAATATGCATCCTCAAATAGTTCTACTAATAGTGTAGGCTTAGGGTTAACCATTTCAAAAGGCTTACTCGATTTAATGAATGGAAGCATTTCTTTTTATTCAAAGATTGATCAAGGCACTACCTTTTTTATCACCATCCCGTTGCCCGTTGTAAAAAACAGCACTAACAAAGGAGACCAAATTGACAGCTTTTTACAAGACAGTAGTATGAAAATATTATTAGTAGATGATAATAATATAAATTTATTAGTACTGCAAAAACAATTAAAGAACAAACTTAAAAACTGCGAGCTAACGCTAGCGCATAACGGTCAAGAGGCTATCAATTTACATCAGGAAAATCAATATGATATGATTCTAATGGATGTGCTTATGCCTGTAATGGACGGAATTACCGCTACAAAACAGATTCGCAATAGCACTGATAGAACTAAAAAAAACATACCAATCATCGCCTTGACGGCAAATGTAGGCGAGAAAGAAATGTTACAATGTCTAGACGCAGGAATGAATGATTTTATCACTAAACCATTTGAGATAAGTGCTATCTTAAAAGTAATAGCCAAAATAACTTTGGATTAAAACACCTATAAAAAGTTGCATCATGAAAACCAGTATAGCTCTAGCACTCCTTCTTAGTTTGTTTTTAAATTGTAAAAACAAACCGAAGATGGATAGTTCTGCAGCTGCTACAATGACAGAACCTATAAAAACCTCCGGTGAGTGGCAAACTGCTGCCACAACTGGCATTTTGGTTCCACTAGACATCTTAGATAAGAAAAGTTCCAATAAATACGAAAAGTATGGGGTAGAATTCTCAGGAAACTGCTATGCTTGCGACTTAGCGCAATTAAAAATAACAAGCAAACAACTCACCGTTTCTAATGTTTGTAATCCTACCAATAATGTAAAACTGACTATTACAAAGCAAGAAAGCAGCCCTAACCAAATTAAAATAGTCACCAAAAACAACCAATTTCTATTTGTTAAAATAGATCCTGAACCCATTTATCAATTAAATATAATCAGTGGTCCTTGGAATAATTTAGCTTTGAGACTAAGCCCTTATTATACCATAGAAAAAAAAATATCCCATTTTACTGTACATGATTGCGGTGATTTTCAAGGCTAATAAAAAGGTTTAAAAAAGGATCTATTCGAATAGTAATTCTCTTCTTTCACACATTACCAAAAGATAAAAATACCCAATATCAATACTTTAGGAAAGAAATAGGATATTTCATTTTTTACTGTAAATTTGGTTAACCAATTCTTATTCCTGACAAAAGTCTGCCTAAAATCATCTGTTCGATCCAACGTCGTCACTAATGAACAAATTTAAAATGGCAATAACAAAAGACAAACCTCAAAGAACTTTAAGGAAACCAATTGATAAAACAGTAACCAATTACCACAAAATGAAAAACACAGTTCTAATATACAGCCTTCTTGTACATTCTTTATTTTATGGCCAAAGCACGAATCAAAAAAACATTCTAGTTAAAAATAGTATAGAACTAAATAAAGCCATTGCAACGGCCACTGCTGGAAGTCAAATAGTATTAGCCAATGGTGTTTGGAGTGATATTATAATCAATTTTTACGGGTCAAGGACTGCTGAGAGCCCTATCGTTTTGCGTGCCGAAACCCCAGGAAAAGTTTTTATCGAAGGAATATCTTGCTTACAGCTTGGTGGAGAATACTTGGTTGTAGATGGTTTGTATTTTCGAAACGGGCATACTCCCACTAGTGGAGTCATACGTTATAGGATCGATACAGACAAAACTGCTTACCATTGTAGAGTGACAGGAACGGTAATTGATGGTTTTACACAACCCAACCGATTAGCAACCGATCAATGGATTGAGTTCTATGGTAAGTACAACCAACTTGATCATTCGTATATTACAGGAAAATCAAACGATGGTGAGACGCTAAGGGTATATTTATCAGGTAATGAAAACATTAACAATTACCATCAAATAGTTCAAAACTACTTTGGACCACGACCAAGAAAAGGGGGACCAAGAGGCGAAACCATTCGCGTAGGCGCAAGCGAAACCAGTTTTGCTCCAAGCTTTACAAATGTGTAAGACAACTATTTTGACCGCTGTAATGGCGAAGTAGAAATTATCTCAGACAAGTCAAATTCCAACTCTTACAACAATAATATATTTTACAAATGTGAAGGATCCTTAGTTTTACGTCACGGAAATTATGCTACTGTTGATAGCAACATTTTTATAGGTGGCGATGAATCTAATTTTTATGGAGGCATTAGAGTCGTGAACTCCGGACATATGATTACCAATAATTATTTTTATAAAATAAGAGGAGAAGAATTTAGATGTCCACTTGCTGTCATGAATGGTATTTTTAACACCGGACTTAATCGCTATAAACAAGTAACAGATGCTGTGATTGCCTACAATACATGGATTGATTGCAAATCACCCATACAAATAAGTGTGGGTCAAAACATAAAAAGTGCCGATGTGCTTCCGCAAAGTGAAATTCGAGCCGAAGCGCCTATTCGAACAACGATTGCAAACAATATCATCTACAACACTATCGTAGATCCTGCGCCGCTTATCAACCATCATAAAATGGACGGAATCAATTTTAAAGATAATTTGATAGACAATAATGGGGCACCTTATACCGAATATGATGTACTAGAGAGTGCTACAATACAAATGAAAAAGGTAAACGATTGGTTATTTATACCCGATGATTTAACTACTAAAAAAGTATCAACAACCTATACGGGTTACGAATTTTCGGGCATAACAAAAGATCTTTTTGGTAGTTCCAGAACAACCAAAAACAGCGTTGGTGCCATTAATGACCTACAAGCAGCAACTCAGTTTACTATCAATAAAAAGAAATATGGCCCAACATGGTTTTCAATGGATGCGATCCTGAAAACCCCAACGATTATCAAAGCATCCAATACCAATCTAATCGAAAAAATCAACCAAGCAACAGCTGGCGATATCATCGAACTAACAGATCAAAATTATACATTGACAACTTCTTTAAAAATTGATAAAGTATTAACCATCCGTTCTATAAATCCTAAAAAGAAAGTACAACTAACATACACAGGAGAGGCTAACACAGCTGCTTTCGAAATGAATCCAAAAGGAAATCTAACCTTAAAAGATATAAAACTACTAGGAAGTAAAACCCAATACGCATTTGCACCTTTAGAGAAAAATATGGCTTCGGCTTATAATTTAAGAATTGAAAATAGCGTGATTGAAAACTTTGACTATGTTTTGAGAGCTACAAAAGGATCCTTTTCTGATTCGATAACAGTTCAAAAAACCATCATTAAAAACTGTCAAAACGGTATTGTACTAGCAGCTGATGACAAAGGAGATTATAATGCGGAAATGGTTACTTTTAATCAATGTACCTTTTCTAACATACCTAATAATACAATTCATTTTTTTAGAGACGGATATGATGAGTCAACCATTGGAGGGGTGCTTACAGTAAGTAATAGTACTTTCACAAACTGTGGAACCGCAGACAAAAGCGATGTATTAATCAAAACTCGAGGAATTATTAATGTTAACCTATTTAGTAATGTCTTTACCAATAATGCTACGGCCTTTGTTGCTATTTTGTGGGGCGAAAAAAACAACCATCATTCAAACAATACTTTAAACCAATCCGGAACTATAAAAGTAGAAGAACAGCAAAAACTTAAAATATTATATTAAAAGTGCCGTTTAAATACCAACAAGTAACAATAAAACCATTGGAATGGATCAGAACCAAATTGAAACGATAGCGCTATTAAATAAACACAAACTAATACTAATTACCGCACTTCTTTTTAGTTTGATCTCTTGCAAAAATTCAACTGACTCATTTATAGAAAATGGGAATCGTACAACGGCAACACCTCTATTTGTAGAGCAAGTCATTGGAAAAACGGGCTATCTTATAACGATCCCAAATGATTATACTATTAGCGCTACAGATGGACCTGATGCAATGATCTATTATATTTACCGTAAGGACAGTACTAAAATGGATCAATGGACCGCCGGCTTGTATTTTGGTAATCACCCTTCGGAGTTTAAACCTGCTGATAGCAACTGTAAGACTAGCACAATAAAAAGAAAAATTTTAGACTTAAATCTAGATTGGATACTATACAATTGCAATGAGAAAAAATATAGTATTCAAACCATAATTCCCAATACTAAAACTAAAGGATGGGATCAAAACATTCACGTTTTTGGCAACGCAGCAACAAAACAAGACTTACAAGTCATTTTTAAGAGCTACGCTAGCTTACATTTAAAATAGGGTGTGTAAATACTGTTGCAAATTCAGCAATAAAAATCAAAAGAAGGCCAAATAAGTACGTAAAAAACGGTATTACGTATATTTTACTGTTTTATTAAAAAAAAACACACAAAATTCTTATATAAAATCCAATAAATTAGGGAAATTTAAACTAAAAAAAGTTATTTTTAACACTTACTTTAAGTGTTAACGGTATGACCATAGAAATAGCGGAACTAATCGACCCTAAAAAGATTGATTCTTTACTTATAAGATTTACAAAAACAGCAGGACTAAACGCAGCTATTATAGATCTTGAAGGAATAATTCTGTCTCAGCACCAATGGCGTTCGCTATACCATAATTTTTACATCAATAATCCTGAAACAGCAAAATGGCTCAGTTGCGTTTCTCCTAATGTACAAATTCAAGAGGGATTTAATTGCTACAAAAACAGCAATGGATTAACCGAGTTAGCAATTCCTATTTTGTTAAACGGGATCCATTTAACTACATTATTTTCAGGGTACTTTTTCACAGCACAACCTGATATAAAAACCTTTGAAAAAGAAGCGCAACAGTATCAATTTAATGAAGGTCAATACAGTAAAGCAATAACAGTAACACCCGTATTGGCACTAGAAACTGTGAAAGCAAACATGCTCTTTTTCAAAGAATCGCTCGAATTTGCTTTAGAATTAGCTTTTGATAAAAAGGAACAAAACGATTTGAATATTGCATTGACTACCAGTAATTTATTTACTCAAAGTATCATTGATAACAGTCATGCAATGGTGTATGTGGCTGATTTGGAAGGTAAGTTTAAATTAGTAAACAAGCAATTTGCCGCTATCTTTCAACGAGACAAATCAGAAATTGTAGAAAAAAACCGGGAGCAAATAATGCCTTTGGCTGTTGCCAAAGAACATCGAGCAAACGATATCAAAGTAATCCAGTCCAAAAAAGCTATTACAATCGAAGAGGCAGATATGGAAAAGGACGGGGAGCATTTTTATATTTCTCAAAAATTCCCTCTTTTTGACATCAATGGTGACATCAATGGTGTAGGCGGAATTTCGACTGATGTTACGGAAAAAAATAAAATTAAAGAAGCACTTGTTAAAAGTGAATATAAATACAAAAGCTTATTTGAAAACTCGGCAGATGGTATCATAGTGTTCAATCAACACAGTGAAATATTAGAATTAAATGCTAAAATATGTGAGATTTTAGGCTATACTAAAGACGAACTAGCTGCCTTCAAAGGATTTGAAATAATACATCCAGACGATTTAGCAGCCAAAGACCATAATGCTGCTTTGGATATCTTACAAGAAGGCAATTCCATACTAAGTCAATACCGATTGCAAAGAAAGGATGGAACTTTTATATTCACGGAACTCAACACCAAGATGATTGGAGAGAATCAATTCCTGAACATCATAAGAGACATTACCGAACGCAAAAATGCAGAAAAAATAATACAAGAAAGTGAAATAAAATACCGCTCGTTTTTTGAAAATAGTATTGATCCCATGTTGCTAACCTATAGTGATGGTCAAATATTATCGGCTAATGCTGCCGCTTGCGAATTATTTGGTTACACTGCCATCGAATTCCAGCAATTAGACAGAGCCGCAATTACTGATTTTACAGATGTGCGTTTGCCAGAATTACTTGCCACACGGCAAGAAAAAGGAAAAGTGCGTACCGCTATTACATTATTAAAAAAAGGCGGTGTCCCGTTTGAAACCGAAGTATCCTCGGCTGAATTTAAAAACGCTGATAATATCAAGTTTACAAGTATTATCATCCGCGATGTTACAGAGCGCGAGCAAGCACAGAAAAGAATACATGAAAGCGAAGTAAAATATCGTGCTTTTTTTGAAAACAGCATGGATGCTATGTTGCTAACGAATACTAACGGTAAAATACTATCCGCTAATCCTGCTGCTTGTACAATGTTTCAATGCACCGAACAAGAAATCATAGCTCTTGGTAGGCCTGGATTAACAGAGGCAACAGATCCTCGTTTACTTGAAATCATCTCCAAGAGACAAAAAGACAAAAAAGCTAGCGGAGAGCTCACGATGTTGCGCAAAGACGGAACACAGTTTGAAGTCGAAATTTCATCAGCCATTTTTGAAAATGCCGATCGTGTTACTTTTACAAGTCTGACGATTAGAGATATAACAGAAAGAAAAGAAGCAGAAAAAGCATTACTAGAGCGCGAAAAAATACTATCGGTGATTTTTAACAATCACACTGATTTACAACTACTAGTGAGTATCGATCCGGAATGCGACTTTAGAGTAGATGCTATAAACAAGCCTTATATTGATACCGGAAAAGCATTTGGACTTTTAATCGATCCTAAAGCACTGATAGGTCAACCTATTCGTGTTCTTAATGAAGCTGTGGGCTTAGGTGATGATTATTACAATACAACTTTAGCCACCTACAACAAAGTGATTAGTAGCGGTAAACCAATTCATTTTACCGAAACTATTAGTCTTTCTGGGCAAAACTACACCTCTGAAATTACTTTGAGCCCAATCATGGATGAGCAAGGAAAATGCCAATACATTTTATATAATTCACACAATATAACAGAACAAACTAAGGCTACTAATGCTTTATTTGAAAGCGAAGAGAAATTCAAATTAATTTTTCGAACAAGTCCGGATTTTGTAACAATTAATCGATTAGAAGATGGTGAATATGTAGATGTAAATGATAGTTTTATACAGACTTCTGGCTATGCAAGAGAAGAAATTATCGGAAAAACCTCATTCGAACTAAACATTTGGAATAATTGCGAAAATCGAGACATAATGATTTCTAAACTCCATGAGACCGGAAAAGTAGAAAATTTGGAAGCCCAATTTACCTTAAAAAACGGAAAAATAATCGATGGTTTACTTTCGGCTGCTTTAATTGTTATCAATCAAAATCAACATCTATTAACAATAACAAGAGATATCACTGAGCTGAAACAAGCAGAGCAAGCATTCAAAGAAACCGCTGCCAATTTAAGTTCGATGATTAATAATCGTGAAGATTCTATCTGGTCCATCGATCTTGATTTTAATTACATTATTTTCAACAGTACCTATGAAAAAATCATCAATGATCAGTACAGCATACAACTGAAAAGAGGAATGAGTTCTACAGAGAAATTAACAAAAGATGAGCTTAATTTTTGGAAACCTAAATTTCAAGCTGTTTTCAATGGTGAGAGTGTAACATTTGAATTTGCACATATTATAAACAAGGAGCTAAGGTACTTTCACACCTCTTTGCATCCTATCATTGAAGGCCATAAAATCACTGGAGCTTCTGGATTAAGTATCGATGTAACCAAAAGAAAATTAATAGAAGAAGCCTTAAAACTATCCGAAGAAAAATTTGCAAAATCATTTATACTAAGTCCTTTTTTAATAAGTCTAAGTACCTTTGAAGGCGAAGTAATCGAGGTTAATGATAGAATATACTCCACCTTAGGATATACAAGAGAGGAATTTATTGGTAATAATACTTTAGAATTACCATTATGGGTAAACCCTCAAGAGCGAGAAAAATTTGCTTTACTACTACAAACAAAGGATCGTTTAAATGAAATGGAAGTTCAATTTCGTAAAAAGTCTGGCGAAATAGGAGAGTTTTTTATTTCGGCTTGTATTATTGAAGTGAATAGTAGACCATTATTCCTAAGTATTATTCATGATATTACACAAAGAAAAAACGCCGAAAAACAGATAAAAGAGCTAAATACACAGCTTGAACTTAAGGTACAACAGCGTACAGCGCAACTCGAAGCCATCAATAAAGAATTAGAAACCTTCTCCTATTCTGTTTCACATGATTTAAAAGCACCTTTACGAGGCATTGATGGCTACAGCAAGCTATTGTCGGATATTTATAGATCCGATCTCAAAGAAGAGGCACAATCATTTATTGACAAAATACGTCGCTCTACTTTGCAGATGAACGAAATCATTGATGACCTTTTGGACTATTCTCGTTTAGAACGAAGCCAACTGACCATTAGTAAATTGAATGTAATTGATTTAATAAACTCTGTTTTATCTGTTCATAGTTTTGAACGTAATACAGGAACAATTATTTTTGATCCAAAAGCGGATAACGTAACAATCAATGCAGATGCCAACGGTTTTATTATGGCGTTTCGTAACTTGGTCGAAAATGCTATCAAATTTACTAAGGGACATGAACATCCCATTATTACAATCGAAATTAAAGACAATAATGAATCTTGGATTATCAGTGTTGCTGATAACGGAATAGGTTTTGACATGCAATACCATCATAAAATTTTTGATATATTCCAACGTCTTCAAAGAGCCGAAGATTACCCTGGAACCGGTATAGGACTTGCGTTAGTTAACAAAGCAATGAAACGAATGAACGGGAAAACTTGGGCAGAAAGCAGTCCGAACAAAGGCGCCACTTTTTATTTAGAAATACCAAAAAACCAATAATATGCAACCTGAAAATACAGAAAAGCCCATCTTACTTGTCGAGGACAATCCTATTGATCTTGATTTAACCATGAGAGCTTTTACAACAAAAAAGATTTCAAACCCCATACAAATAGCACGTGATGGTGCTGAGGCCTTGCAATATATAGACAAATGGGAAAGTGGAGCACCTACGCCTATCGTTATCTTATTGGACCTAAAATTACCCAAAGTGAACGGCTTAGAAGTACTTCAAAAAATAAAAACGCATCCTGTATTTAAAACGATACCAATTGTAATTCTAACAACCTCTGCTGAAACATCCGATTTAAAAACGGCTTATGAATTAGGAGTTAATTCGTATATTGTGAAGCCAGTAAGTTTTGAAAAATTTCTTGATGTTGTAGGTCATATCGACTTGTATTGGAGATTGACCAACAAACACATATAAAAGCAGCCATACCCTTTTAAAACCAAAAGTCAGATGAAAATATTACTTCTTGAAGACAACACAACCGATGCCGATTTAACCATCTTGGGCTTATCAAGACTAATCCCAACCATTAGTATTGAGCATGCTACTACCCTAGCGCAAGCAAGGGCTATTTTACAAGCGAATCATTCCTTTGATATCGCCCTTCTAGATGTAAACTTGCCTGATGGAAACGGGCTTGAAATTTTGATGGAAATCAGGAAGAATAATTTAGACTTTCCAGTAGTAATATTAACAGGTTCTGGTGATGAAGAGGCTGCTGTCACAGCACTTAAAACCGGTGCCGAAGATTACATTATAAAACAATCTGACTACATTACTGCACTCCCTGAGATCATTAGTCAAGCAATTATTAATTTCAAAAAAGATGCTTTCATCAAGTCGGAAGTTATAGATGTTTTATACATAGAGCATAATTCAGCCGATATTGATTTTACCATTCGCTATTTTGCTAAATATGCGCCTTATATCCAAATTAAAGCATTATCAACTGCCGAAGAAGCGATAATAAAACTGGAAACATCAGACAAGTATAAGGTTATTTTAATGGATTATAGACTTGCAGGAATGAATGCCTTGGAATTAATCAAAACCATTAGACAAAAATTAAAACTAAACATTCCAATTATACTGGTAACGGGGCAAGGTAGTGAAAAACTAGCCGTTCAAGCCTTAAAATTAGGTGCAAATGATTACTTGACTAAACATGAGAATTATTTAAATAGACTACCCAATCTGATCTTAAACTCTTATCAATACTGGCAATTGAAACAAAAACAAATTGCTTTAATAGAGAGCGAAGCTAAATACCGCCTTATTGCCAATAACTCAGGTGATACCATTTTTGTGCTTGACATGGATCTCAACTATACCTACATAAGCCCTGCCGTAAAAGCAATGAGAGGCTTTGAAGTTGATGAAGCTATGAGCCAACAAATAAATGAGACACTAACGCCTGCATCCTATCACAAAGCAATAAAGACAATCAAAGAATTACTGGACAATCAGGAAGAGTTTAAAAATGAACCCAATTCAAAACACACACAAATAACTATTGAGCTCGAATTGTACCGCAAGGACAAAACCACGATATGGACAGAAGTTAAGGCTTCACTGATCTTGGACAACAACAACAAACCTATGGAAATACTTGGCGTTACACGAGACATATCTGATCGCAAAGCCATTTCTGATGAATTGATAAAACTGTCACGTGCAGTAGAACAAAGCCCAACTTTGATAGTGATAACAGATATACAGGGAAATATTGAATATGTAAATCCTAAATTTTCCGAAACTACTGGATATACTTTAGAAGAGGTTAAAGGTAAAAATTCAAGAATATTAAAGTCGGGTTATACCAGCGAGGATGAATATAAAAGCCTATGGGAAAACATTTCCTCAGGAGGCGAATGGCGAGGCGAATTTCATAATAGACGAAAAGACGGTACTTTTTACTGGGAAGAAGCTTCCATCTCCTCTATTAAAAATGCGCATGGTGAGATAACACACTACTTAGCAGTAAAATCAGATATTACCGAAAAGAAAAAAATAATTGACGACTTCATTATCGCTAAGGAAAAAGCGGAGGAAAGCGACCGATTAAAGTCGGCATTTTTAGCGAATATCAGTCATGAAATCCGTACACCTATGAACGGAATTCTTGGTTTCGCTCAACTATTAAAAGAGCCGAATGTGACCGGTGGCGAAAAGAAAAAGTACATCAAAATTATAGAAAAGAGCGGAAAACGAATGCTTAATATCATCAATGATATCGTAGATATTTCAAAAATTGAAGCTGGCTTGGTCGAATTGAGAATTTCGGAGACTAATATCAACGAACAATTAGACTATGCATATACCTTCTTTAAACCAGAAGCGAACAAAAAAGGCCTTCAGTTTGAAAGAAAAGCACCATTGACAGATCAAGAAGCTATTCTACATCTTGATCGCGAGAAATTATATTCGATTCTTTTGAACTTGATTAAAAACGCAATTAAATATACCGATCAGGGAACAATCGAAATAGGATATAAATTATTGACCGAAGACTCACAATCATATGTTGAATTTTATGTATCCGATACTGGAATTGGAATACCCGAACACCAACAAAAAGCCATTTTTGAGCGCTTTATTCAAGCAGATATAGTCGATCGACAAGCAAGAGAAGGAACCGGATTAGGACTATCCATCTCTAAAGCTTTTGTAGAAATGATGGGCGGATCGCTGCGACTAGAAAGCAATCCTGAAAAAGGCTCGACCTTCTATTTTACAATACCATACGCCCCTTTACAACCAACATTAAAAACAGCAACAGTGGTCAAAGCACTCAATGATTATGGAATTCCTAACAATTTAAAAATTCTAATTGCCGAGGATGATAAGATTTCTCAAAAGTTACTAACCCTAATTCTAGCGCCCATAAGCCGTGAATTGTTAATAGCCCAAAATGGCGAGGAAGCAGTTAATTACTGCAAAGCAAACCCAGACATCGATATTATCATGATGGACATACAAATGCCAATTATGAATGGTTTTGAGGCTACAAAGCAAATTAGAGCATTTAATACAACAGTTGCTATTATAGCCCAAACTGCATTTGCACTTGCGGGTGACGAAGAAAAAATTAAAAATGCCGGCTGCAACAGCTACCTAAATAAACCAATTAAAAAAGAAAATCTCTTTTTGGCAATCAAAGAAAACATCAAATAAGCCACTTATCAACGCATAATTATGAGTCAATCTATTACCTCTTCGATAATTGGAAGCTTACAACAGGACAGCACTTTTGATGACTGGTGGCGTAGCGTACCAACTCCTATTCCGTTTTTTGACAATCAACCATTGGAGATTCTATTTATGGATCTGGATCCTACAGTCGATATAGATTTTATAGCCAAAGCAGATACCGCATTAAGCCATTTCATGCAATTAACAAACCAAGATCGATTTGCCATCACTGAACTGGCCTTCCAGAATTGTATGGATTTTCTTGATGCAGTTGAGTATGATGAAGCCGATGAACCTTTACATCAGATCAAAGATAAAAACGATATTTGGGATTTCATATACCCTTCAGAAATTTACATTTCCTTACGCCATAAAGATCAAGACATGTATGTTCAAATTGCTTGTAATTGCGAGTGGGAACAGGAACACGGACTACTATTAGTATTCAAACAAGGAAAAAAACTTACGCGAATAAGCCCTCAAGATGGTCACTTAACCGAAGGCGACGCCTACGGAAAACCAGATTCAGAGGACGAACTGTTGCGTCAATTCAATTTGTAACAACAAAGAGCTAAAACCAATCATCATGCGCAACAACATCACATCCCTCTTAATGGTTTCCTTTTTATTGCTGGTTTCTTGCCAAACAAAAAAGTTTAAAATAGAGCAAAGCGCTTACGCAAATGCAACACAAATCCCAACAACAGTTCCTACGGTCGTTACTGAAATTGTCACAGACACTACCGATTATGAAAATGCAACCTATTATTTAGTTATTGCTGATACGAGCCAAGTGTATGCAAAACTCCACAAAAAGATGTTTAGCCTGACTAACCAACTCCATCAACCAATTGATACCATGGGACGCTACTACAACAAAGAGAAAAACAGCATTGTACTTCCTGATGACGCAGATGACGAACTCTATGCTGGTGGTTATTACCCAAGAAGATTTCCGTCAAAAACGCTTAGTTTAGACTATTTAAATTTTTATAATGACAAGGCAGGCGAAAAAACAATTGCCCTTTTAGCTGGTATTTATGAGAGCCAAACAAGTGCCGATAGTGCTCTAGTACATTTAAAAAAGATAGAACACAAAGCCTTTACCCTTAAAACCAAGATGTACATACGTTGCATGCATTAACAGCCATACAACTATATCGTTTTCTTACATACATTCGACCTAAATTATTAAAAAATCAGTTATAGTAAGGCATCAAGGCCTATCTATTTCCCTTATATTTTATATCTTTGAAACAAACTATACACGGGATTTGGAATAATTTCGATACCAACAACAGCAGTGCGCTGTCATACTATCGTAATAAACCAACTTCAAAAAAAACCAAAAACTAGAACCAAATACAATGACTAAATTGACTAACAATCAACAAAGCGCTTCAACAATTAGCAATGGAGTGATGTTAAATGCTTACCCAGACAGCATTGGAACAAACTTAAGCGATATAGTAACCATGTTGAAAATGCCTGAATTTAAGGATACATTTTCACAGTTTTATGTTCTACCCACATTTTTTAACAGTGATTTGGACCGTGGTTTCTCGATTATAAACTATGACATCAATAAAGGCCTAGTTACTGAGGCCGATTTAGAAGCATTGCGCGAATTGCATATTCTGTTGAAATTTGATATTGTATTGAATCACTTATCAGTTGCTTCGCCGCAATTTAAAGACATTATTAAAAACGGTGATCAATCTAAGTTTAAAGATTTTTTCATTGACTGGAACGAGTTTTGGGAAGGCAATGGAACCTTGAACGATGAGGGAATAATCGTTCCCGAAAACAAATACCTAGATCAACTTTTTATGCGAAAATCAGGGCTTCCAATCTTGAAAGTTTTGTTTCCTGATGGAAAAGAAAGACCGTATTGGAATACCTTTTATCAAAAAATAACATACCATGCCATCACTAAAAATGATCTGGATTCAATTGCTAATCTTAGCATTGAAGCGGCCAACCAAATTTGTGACAAAGTAAACCAAGCCATTGATGCCAATCAAGAGCTAGAAACTATAGATTTTGCTGACCTAGCAGCTTATAAAAATGACGTACTAGCCATCGTTAATCAAAATCGCACGTACTTAGGACAAATGGATGTAAATGCCAAATCTCCTTTGGTTTGGGAATTTTACGAACAAGTGTTGGCAAAAGTGGCACAATATGGCGGCCAAATCTTGAGATTAGATGCTTTTGCTTATTTGCATAAAGAAATAGGTGAAACTAACTTTTTCAACAAGCCAGGAACTTGGGATTATTTGGCTAAAATCAATGAAATTGCTAAAAGAAACAATCTAGTGTTACTTCCAGAAATTCACGCTGAATTTGGCTTACACCTGCATGATGAAGTAGCTAATGAAGGTTATGCTATTTACGACTTTTTCTTGCCGGGATTGACCATTCATGCTATAGAAAAAGGAACGAACAAAGCATTAATCACTTGGGCCAAAGAAATAATAGCCAAAGGATTTAAAACCGTCAATATGTTGGGTTGTCATGATGGAATTCCGGTTTTAGATTTAAAAGGGAAAGATGTTAATGGCGTTTACCAACAAGGACTTTTAGAAGATGATGAAATTTCGGATATGATGGAATTGATTATTTCCCGTGGTGGTCAAGTAAAGAATCTTTATGGGGCCGACGGAAAAAAAATATCCTACTATCAAGTCAATGCGACTTACTATAGTGCATTGGGTGCAAATGACAAAAAAATGGTTTTGGCAAGAGCCATACAAATGTTCATGCCGGGGATTCCTCAAATATGGTATTTGGATATTTTCGCTGGTGCAAATGATCATGACGCTGTCGCAAAAGCAGGAAAAGATGGACATAAAGAAATCAACAGATCGACTTTAAGTATACAAGACATTGAGCAAGGTTTGAAAAAAGAAGTCGTTACAAAACAGTTAGAAATCATCCGATTGAGAAATACATCAACAGCTTTTTCTGGCACACTAACTATTACAGAAACTACCGAAGATCAAATGAACATGCTGTGGACAAACGACAAAGAGTTTGCACAATTAGAAGCAAATTTAAAAAGCCATGATTTTACAATTACCTACTCTGAATTAGGAGAAGAAAAAAAATACAATTTTAATACCTACTAATTCCTAAAAGGAAAATCATCAAAACAACCCCACTTTAAACTGTAAATGGGGTTGTTTCTTTTTACTGTTTAAGATAAAAATACGATTTTCAAATCTTTGGTAAAATTACTAGCATCAATTGCAATATGATTTACAATTATAGCTGTAAAATCAATAGTTACCAACCTTCGTTCAATCCGTTTTTTAATGCTAACTGGTATTTTTCTACATCAAATTTGTACAAATCAGGTGCTTTATGAGCTCCACCTTTCCTACTCTCGTCCAGTTTTTCGAGGATATCATACCGCAACATTTTTCGATAAAAATTACCCCTATTCAGCTTTTTACCTAGAATGATTTCATACAACTTTTGAAGTTCGGGCATAGTGAATTTCTCCGGTAATAAACTATGGCCAATAGGCTTATGATTTAACTGCAAACGCAATGTTTCTAATGCCTTATTAAATATAATATTGTGGTCCATCATAAATGCTGTCAAATCTTCGATAGCAACCCATTCACAGGGATCAAACACTGTATCAATAACTAAATTTACCTTTGAATAATCAACTAATGCATAAAACCCTACCGAAATAAAACGCTGCTTATTCCAGAGTGTATCCGCATACTCTTCAAAAAAACCTTCGGAACGATCTAAATCCCCAAAAGTGCTAAATTGGTTGAGGTAAATATTTTCGGCACCTGTTCTACTTTTAAGAATTCTAATGGCTGCTTCATTTAAATTTTCACGTTTTTCAACATATCCTCCCGGCAGACCCAAAAGATTTTTACCCTTCATTCTTAATACCAATACTTTCAGTTCACCATCGTGAAAACCAAATACTACACAATCGATAGAGATGCTTGGTAGATAGATTTCCCAGGACTCCTGAGACTTTTCTTCAATAATTCTTTTTAACTCCATTCGCTTAAATTGATTGCAAAAGTATTATTTTCTGTATTAAACTACTTAAAAAAATAATAAATGATAAATAAATATATATTTTTTTTCAGATATATTAAAAATAATAATTAATATTGCTTCAATATGAAGCAATAACTATTTACTAAATAAACCAAATGAAAACAACCACCCTCTCCACCATTGCCAAAACAACTTTGCTATCAGCATTAGTTTGTTCAGGAATTTCATGGGTAAAAAGTCCAAAAACAACAGACCCTGCACCTACTCCTATTTTAACTGTAAACGGATTTACGTTTGCCGACTTAAATAATAATGGAAAATTAGACCGATACGAAGACACAAGACTTCCTATCAATGACAGAATACAAGATGTAATAAGCAAAATGACCGACGACGAGAAGGCGAGTATGTTTATTGGGATCGGGATGCCTGGTTTTGATATGGTTTTGGCCAAATTTACAACCGAAGGCTACCAAGGAAAAGTGCCTGGAGCTGCTGGTGGAACATTTGAATTAAAAAGATTAGGAATTAAAACCGTAGTTGTTTCAGATGGTCCAGCGGGTTTACGAATTAATCCAAATCGAATTAATGATACAAAAACCTACTATGCGACTGCATTTCCAGTTGGGACAGCATTGGCATCCACTTGGAATACAGAGTTAATTAATACTGTTGGTAAAGCAATTGGTAATGAGGTGAAGGAATACGGTGTTGACGTTTTACTAGGACCTGGAATGAATATCCATAGAAATCCACTTTGCGGAAGAAACTTTGAATATTTTTCGGAAGACCCGTTGCTAACTGGTAAAATTTCGGCCGCAATCGTAAACGGAATTCAATCCAATGGCGTAGGAACATCGGTAAAACATTTCGCAGCCAACAATCAAGAACGCAATAGAATGGGAATCAATGAGCACATTAGCGAACGCGCATTGCGTGAAATTTACTTGAGAGGATTTGAAATAACTGTAAAAGAAGCACAACCTTGGACAATTATGTCCTCTTATAATTTGATTAATGGTACTTATACCTGCCAAAGAGAAGATCTATTGACTACTGTTTTAAGAAAAGAATGGGGGTTTAAAGGCCTCGTTATGACCGATTGGTTTGGTGGTTATGACGGCTTTGCTGGCCAAAACTCCCCATTTTCTCCAAATTCTGTGAGTGATGTCAATGCACAATTATCATCAGGTAATGATTTGTTGATGCCAGGAATGCCACTTCAAAAAAAAGCTATTTTAGAGGATATGAAAACTGGCAAATTATCTGCAGCAGTTGTAAATAAAAACTTAACTCGAATTTTAGAATTGGTTTTTAAATCTCCTTCGATGAATAATTATAAATATTCTGACAAACCAAATTTGCAAGCCAACGCCGAAGTAACCCGACAAGCAGCAGCAGAAGGAACTATTTTATTAAAAAATGATAAAAACACCTTACCATTCACTACTAAATCGGCACCATTGGCTGTATTTGGAAATAGTGCTTATGATTTTATCTCAGGCGGAACAGGAAGTGGTGATGTCAATGAAGCTTACACTGTTTCATTAATTGAAGGACTAACTAATTCGGGCTTTGCAATTGATAAAGAATTGGAAGGATTATACAAACCCTACACAGAAGACCAAAAAGCAAAAGAACTGGAACGTCGCGCACAAAATGGCGGATTAATGGCGTCGCCAAAACGAATTGGAGAACTACAATTAAACAATAATATCATTGAAAATAAAGCCAACTCATCTGAACTAGCTTTGATTACTATTGGACGAAATGCAGGTGAAAACGCCGATAGAAATATAAGTGATGATTTTAACTTAGCTCAAGATGAAATCAACTTAATAAATACCGTTTCGGCAGCTTTTCATGCTCAAGGCAAAAAAGTGGTAGTGGTATTAAATATTGGTGGTGTAATTGAAACCGCAAGCTGGAAAGACAAAGTAGATGCTATTCTTTTACCTTGGCAACCAGGCCAAGAAGGCGGAAATTCAGTAGCCGATGTTTTTACTGGAAAAGTAAATCCCTCAGGAAAGTTAACAATGACTTTTCCTGTGCAATACGAAGATACACCATCGGCCAAAAACTGGGTTGGAACACCAGCCGAAAATCCTACAAGCGTAACCTATGCTGAAGGAATCTATGTAGGTTACCGTTATTTCAACACCTTTGATGTAAAACCATCTTATGAATTTGGTTACGGATTGTCATATACTGATTTTGAGATTTCAAATGTGAAATTAAGCTCAAAAGCTTTTGCTAAAAAAATGGATGTAACAATCACTGTGAAAAATATTGGCAAAGCAGCTGGTAAGGAAGTGGTTCAATTATACCTTTCGGCTCCATCGAAAAACACAGATAAACCTACATCCGAGTTAAAAGCCTTTGGTAAAACTAATTTATTACAACCTGGAGAAAGTCAAACCCTAACTTTAACATTAAATCCTAAAGATTTAGCGTCGTTTGTTACCAATAAAAATGCTTGGATTGCAGAAGCAGGTAGCTATAAAGTAGCAATTGCAACTTCATCATTAGATATAAAACAAAGTGAAACGTTCACAGTAGCCAAAGAAACTGTGGTAGAAAAAACCAATTCATCCTTTGCAGCAGATGAAAAATTTGAAGATTTAAAACATTAATTGTTTCTATATTTGATTTTAGAACAATTAAAAAATACAAAAGCCTAGCAGTACTGTACTGTTGGGCTTTTATCTATTAACTACTGTTTAACTCCCTATAACAAAATCAAGCTAATGAGTACAAATACTTTAGAATCAAAACCCCACTACCCTATCCTTGATGGCTTGCGTGGTGTTGCAGCGTTGCTGGTGGTTGCTTTTCACCTTTTTGAAGCACATTCGGCAGGACCACTTTTTCAAATACTAAATCATGGATACCTAGCAGTCGATTTTTTCTTTTTATTATCTGGTTTTGTAATTGCATATGCCTATGATGATCGATGGGGAAAAATGTCAATTGGAAACTTTTTTAAACGCCGCTTGATCAGGCTGCAACCTATGGTTATCATGGGAATGATCATTGGCGCTCTACTGTTTTATTTTCAAGATTCGGTTTTATGGCCTACCATTCATGAGGTTCCAGTTTGGAAAATACTTTTGGTAATGGTTATTGGTTTCACTTTAATACCAGTACCATCATCATTAGACATTCGGGGTTGGGCAGAGATGCATCCGCTTAACGGACCCGGCTGGTCTTTATTTTATGAATACATTGCCAATATACTTTATGCTTTATTTGTTCGAAAATTTTCAAAAACAGTACTTTCCTTTCTTGCTTGTATTTCCGGGACAGCATTAATCTATCTTACCTTAACCACTCCACAATGTACTGTGATTGGTGGCTGGTCATTGGAACCACAACAAATCCAAATAGGCGTTACTCGTATGATGTATCCCTTTTTTGCAGGAGTTTTACTTTTTAGAATGGGTAAATTAATCCCAATTAAAAATGCCTTTTTCTGGAGTAGTTTGTTTGTGATACTTGCATTAGCAATGCCAAGAATTGGCGGGGCAAACCATTTATGGTTGAATGGGCTTTATGAATCATTTGTAATTTTATTCTTTTTCCCTTTTATCGTCTCTATAGCTGCTGGGGGAGCAATTTCAAACAAAACATCATCTGCTATTTGTCGGTTTCTTGGAGATATCTCCTATCCCATTTACATCACACATTACCCCATAATATACATTTATACAGCTTGGGTAGCTGATACTAAAACACCTATTAACGAAGCCTATCTTGTGTTTATTTTTACTTTTCTACTGTGTATTCTAGTGGGTTATACTGCTTTAAAATTATATGATATCCCTGTTAGAAAATGGATAACAGCTCAACTAGCTTAGGTTCAATTTTGAATGCCTTCGAATACTATAAAAAACAAAATAATGCAACGAACAGGCCGTTAAAATCGTTTTTTCGTAAAATAACTAAAATTGGGTCTATTATTCGGACCCAATTTTTTGTTTCTAAAGAATTTGTTTTAGTACTTTTACGGCATATAAACCGTCCCTTTACAAGGTGACCAAAACATACAATACCATGTCAGTAGCAAAAAAAGATTACAAAAGAATAACTACTAAATCCTTAATCGAAATGAAAGCCAATGGCGAGAAAATTTCTATGCTTACTGCGTATGATTTTACCATGGCCAAAATTGTTGACACAGCTGGTATTGATGTAATCTTAGTAGGAGATTCGGCTTCAAATGTAATGGCTGGACATGAAACTACTTTACCAATCACCTTAGACCAAATGATCTATCACGCTTCCTCAGTAGTAAGAGCGATAGAAAGGGCATTGGTTGTGGTTGATTTGCCTTTTGGAAGCTACCAATCAGATCCAAAGGAAGCATTACGTTCTGCCATTCGAATTATGAAAGAAAGCGGTGGACATGCTGTAAAACTTGAAGGTGGTAAAGAGATAAAAGAATCGATTAAAAAAATATTGAATGCTGGAATTCCAGTTATGGGACATTTGGGATTAACTCCACAATCTATTTATAAATTTGGAACGTATACGGTAAGAGCTAAAGAAGAGGAAGAAGCAGATAAATTAGTCGCAGATGCACAATTACTAGAAAGATTGGGCTGCTTTGCACTTGTTTTAGAAAAAATCCCAGCGCATCTTGCCGAAAAAGTAGCCAAAAGTATTTCGATTCCTGTTATTGGAATAGGTGCTGGTGGTGGTGTTGATGGTCAAGTACTTGTTATCCATGATATGTTAGGAATGAACAATGAATTTAGTCCACGATTTTTGCGTCGTTACATGGATTTATACGAAGGCATGACCACCGCAATCAGTCAGTATGTGGCTGATGTAAAATCAAGTGACTTCCCGAATGAAAAAGAACAATACTAATCGAAACATTCCCAAAAAAGGCAGTTGCCATGAAAATAGTTTCAGATAAAAACAACCTCCAAGTATTGCATGAAGACAACCACATCATCGTGGTTAACAAGCGTGTAGGCGATATAGTGCAAGGCGATAAAACTGGCGATAAACCGCTTAGTGAAGTAGTAAAAGAATACATCAAAGACAAGTACAACAAGCCCGGAGAAGTTTATCTGGGCGTTGTTCACCGTCTTGATAGGCCTACTACAGGTATCGTTGTTTTTGCTCGAACAAGTAAAGCGTTAACTCGATTAAACGAATTGTTCAAAAACAGAGAGACTCAAAAAACATATTGGGCTATTGTAAAAAACAAACCACCAAAAACAGAAGATCGCTTGATTCATTTTATCAAAAGAAATGAAAAAAACAATACTTCAAAAGCACATATTAAAGAAGTTCCTGATAGTAAAATGGCTAGCTTAGACTACACTATATTCAAGGAATTAAACAATTATTTTGCCTTAGAAATCAATTTACATACCGGAAGACACCATCAAATACGAGCGCAACTCGCAGCCATAGGTTCACCAATAAAAGGGGATTTAAAATATGGTTTTGATCGTTCAAATCCAGATGGAGGCATTCATTTGCATGCTCGAAAATTAATTTTTATACATCCTGTTTCTAAAGAAGAAGTCAAGATAACTGCACCTGTGCCTACAGAGGTAATCTGGAATGCACTTTGATTGAACCACAATTAAATGCGTAACAATTCGTTTTTAAGTGCAACATTTGTAGTTAGCCTAAAACCTAATTACTGCTTTTTTTAATTGGAACCAAACAATGGAAACGAGGGCTTTGTGTTGGTTTTACCTTCGTTTCATTCGATAAAAATCAGCTGCGAAAATTAAAAATTTTCATCCCTATTCCATACCTTAAACATTAAGATGAATTACAAAATAAATATAGAAGTTCGGAAAGCAGTTTTAAAAAAACTACTTGAAACCATTATACTGCATGAAAACGACATCATTCAAGCCTTGTATGATGATTTTAAGAAACCTGCATTTGAGTCGGTAATTACAGAAACTAGTTATGTCATTAGCGAATTAAAAGACACGATAAAAAACATCAAAAAATGGGCAAAGCCAAGAATGGTGCTACCATCTCTATTGAATTTTCCATCAACCGATTATTTATACAAAGAGCCCTACGGCAAGGTGCTAATTATCGCGCCCTGGAATTACCCATTTCAACTGGCAATATGCCCTTTAGTATCTGCCGTTGCGGCTGGTAATCAAGTAGTGTTAAAACCATCTGAACTAACACCGCATACATCGGCCATATTAGCCAAAATCATTCAACAAACCTTTGACAATGATCATGTTGAACTGATAGAAGGGGGCGTTGAAGTTGCTCAAGAATTACTAGCGCAACGCTGGGATTACATATTTTTTACAGGTAGTGTACCCGTAGGTAAAATTGTTGCCAAAGCGGCCGCAGTACATCTTACACCAGTAACTCTTGAACTTGGTGGAAAAAACCCATGCATTATTGACGAAACAGCCAATTTGAAAGTGGCAGCCAAAAGAATTGTTTGGGGAAAATTCATCAATGCCGGACAAACATGTATAGCTCCCGATTATTTACTGGTGCACAATGCAGTGAAAAATGAATTTATTGATTTTCTAAAAAAAGAAATCACCCTAGCTTACGGCAAAGATCTTGAAGCCTCACCAGATTTTGCACGCATCATCAATACTAAAAACTGGTCGCGTCTTGTTAACATGATAGCGCCCGAAAAAGTGATTTTTGGAGGGCAAACGAATGAAACAACACTATACATCGCTCCTACTTTAATTGACGAAACAGATCTTGATAGCACGATCATGAAAGACGAAATTTTCGGCCCTTTATTGCCCATCCTTTCGTATCAAAGTGAAGCCGATTTGTATACCATCATTTCTAGGTATGAGAAACCATTGTCTCTTTATGTTTTTACAAAAAATAATGCTTTTGCGCAAAAGATAATTAAAAATTATTCCTTTGGTGGTGGTTGTATTAACGATACAGTGGTTCATTTTTCGAATAAAAGGCTGCCTTTTGGAGGTGTTGGTCATAGCGGCATCGGGGCTTATCATGGGAGATTGAGTTTTGACGCTTTTTCACATAGTAAACCGATTGTCAAGAAAGCATATTGGCTGGATTTACCCATGCGATACGCACCTTATAAAGACAAACTTGAAACCATCAAGAAACTATTAAAATGGATTTAAAACACCTAATTTAGTACGTCAAAACAAAAGAATCCCATTAAAAATTATCCTAATACCAGCAACATGCCATCACATAAAAACAGAATTGAAAACTTAAAAAGCAATGGGTACTCCTTATCGTTTGACAGCGTGCTGAATCTTGCTTTCAAAAATTATAAAAAGATTGTTTTGTATGCTGGACTGCTCTTTTTTGTATTTGCCGTAGTAATGGCAATACTAGTGTCAATTGTTTTGATCAATCAATTTGGCGCAGACCAGTTAGAACAAATTCTAAAACCAGAGAATATTAATCCTGACAATTTAAAAGGAGACACAAAGAATATATTTCTTGGCGCTAGCGTTTTGGTATCAGTAGTATTGAGTCCGTTTATGGCTGGGTTTATTAAAATGGCTTACTGCGCTGATCGCGATCAAGAATTTCATGTTTCCACCATATTTGAATATTATACCAGTAAGCATCTATTCGATTTGCTTTTGGCTACTTTTATAATCTCGACCGTAAACACAGGGTTACCGCTGCTTAACGAGCAACCACAATTTCAAGTTGTGATAAGTATCGTTTCATATTTAATTCTGTTCATGACTTTTCTCACTATACCGTTAATCATTTTTAGTAATTTAAAAGCCATTCCTGCAATTAAAACGAGTATACAGTTATTTGCCAAACAACCTTTGGCACTATTCGCTTTAATTTTACTAGCTTATGTATTATCGGTAGTTGGTTTTTTTGTGTTTTATATTGGAATTTTCTTCACCATTCCGTTCTTGTACGCCATGCATTTTGCTTTATACAGTGAAGTTGTAGGATTTGATTTAGAAAAAGAACAAGAAATTGCTGAAAATTAAAATCTCAAAATTAAACGCAAATAAAAAAGCCGTGAATGCTTACATATTAAAAAAAAATATTAAATTGTTGTATATTTAACGAGAAAACAATTAAATACATGATTTTGTACCACAATCTTTTATATACAGTTACTGGGAGTAAAACAAGTCCTCTTGCTCCTATTTTATTGGATATAAAAGTAAAAAGCATAATGCTTTTTGTACAAAATATTCTCGAATTGGATGCGGTTCTAATTGGAATTTCGGTAGTATGCTTTGCATTACTTTTGATTTACTTTTTCAAAATAAAATCAAGGCTAACCAACAAGAATATCGAAATAAACGATAGTGAATTTATTCGCAATAAAGAATATCAGACCTATTTACTGTTTTTTGGAATATTACAACCCATTACTGAGATTAACCTTCATTATTTTTATGATAGACCAAAACATATTTTTTATATCAATTTAAGTATTGGGGCTGTATTGCTACTTATCTATTTCCTAAGTACAAAAAAAGCTATTGTTTTTAGATATATTAAAGAAATATTCACTGTTGTCTATCTTATTTATTTTCTGTTAATCTGTAAAAGCATTATTGCTTTACCGCTACAGCTTATTCCAATTATCTCATTTATAGTTACCTTCTTCTTTTCCTATACCATCTTTAAACCTATCAAATATTATTGGTTTTTTACAGCCTATGTATTTGCATTTATTGGCACCTTATTTTTCTTTGAATTAGCGCCCCAACAAACAACTATTATACTGTTCAACTATGCTATTCTTGTGTTCATGATCAACTACATTAACCATGTAACGGCGTTGAATGTACAAGATAAATTTAGATTTTCGAATGAAATTGTCAACAACGGAAACTCGTTGATCATGGCAACGACTAAAAAAGGAGAAGTACAGTTTTGCAGTGAAACTATCACTTCAATACTAGGTTATAAAGTAGACGAAGTAATGGGAATGAAATTTTGGGAAGTTACCGAAGATCCAGAATTTACAGGAGAAGCATTTCATCTTAATGCTAATCCAAACCGAACCTTTACAAGAAGATTAAAATGTAAAAACGGAGAATACAAACACATCCAGTGGCACGATAAGCAGTTTACTGGCGACCTGATTATTGGTATTGGTCAAGATGTAACAAATGAAATTAAAACACGCAAGAGCTACGAAAATCTAGTCGAGTCAGCTTATGATATCATTTATGAACTAGACCAACAAGGCAATTACCTTTTTATCAATAAAAACACCGAATTCATTACAGGTTATACCCTAGAAGAGTTATATAGCTTTAAATTTAGTGAACTTATTAGACCCGACTATCGAAAAAAAGTGTTAGACTTTTATTTTTATTCGAATTATGAAATGACCAATTTTCCTATTTATGAATTTCCAATTCAGAAGAAAAATGGCGAAACAATCTGGCTTTCTCAAAAAGTATCAATCAACAAAGACAACAAGCAAAACATAAAAAGTTTCTCTATAATTGCCCGAGACATTACTTTTTTTAAGCAAATTGAAGAAGAAAAAAACAACCGCGAAGCTAAAAACCAAAAATACCGTAACGCCTTAAAAAAATTCACACAAAAAAGTTACTCCAAAAAAGAAACATTAGAGTCTAAACTACGCACTATTCTAAAAACAACCGCTAAACAAATTGGCGTAAGTAGAGCTAGTTATTGGGATTACCAGCCCGATGCTATAGCATGTTTACTGCTCTATAAAGCAAATACAAAAGAATTTTCAACAGGTAAAATAATAACAAAAAAAGAATCTCCAGCCTATTTTGATCAAATAGAAAGCGCCGCTCAAGTAGTAGTGTCAGATGTTGCTAAAAACGATATCGCCCCTGTACAAGAAAATAATTATGCCGATAGAAATAACATACTAGCCATACTAGACACATCTGTTTATATTGATGGAGAACTAAAAGGTATTATTAGTTTTGAATGTACTGATGCAATTAAATATTGGGATAGTGAAGATATTAACTTCGCACGATCCGTGTCAGACATTATAGCGATTGCCCATGAATCAAAAATGAGGCTAGAAATTGAAAATAGACTGACCTATAAAAGTGAAATGCTAGCAGCAATGACCTTGTGTACAGAAAAGTTCTTGAGTAGTAAAAATATTGACGCTATCTTTGCAGACGTACTCATTATTATGGGAACAACAACAAAATCGCATCGTGCTTACTACTATGAAAAGAATTATAATACTAATTTAATAAGTCAAAAATACAGATGGATTGCAGGAAATAAAACGTTAACCGAAAATAATCCGCAGTTGCAAAACATGCCTTATGAGTTCTTTGAAGAATTAATAGATCCTTTACTCCATAATAAGATTTATGAAGCAGTAGTTTCTAAAATTGAAAATGAGTCTTTAAGAAACAAATTACTTCATGTAGAGGTGATCTCATTAATACTATTTCCTATTTTCATCAAAGATAAATTTCATGGATTCTTAGGATTTGATGATACTAGTGAAGAGCGTGTTTGGTCTGAAGATGAAGTAAATATCCTTCAAACTTTAGGTAAAAACATAGCTTCGTCTATTGAACGTATTGCTTCAGAAATAGCTATATACGAAAGTGAAGAAAAATTTAGACTACTAGCCAATAACATTCCTGGAACTGTTTACTTATCTCAAAATGATCAAACGTTTAAAAAACTATACCTAAACGACGAAATAGAAAAGCTGACCGGCTATCCAAAATCAGATTTCTTAGAGCATCGACTAGTTTATACTGATTTGATTCATCCTGACGACAAGGAGGCCATAATTCAAGAATCTGCTGACCAATTGGCGAAAGCCCAGCCCTTTCATTTTACCTATCGCATTATCAATAAAAACAACGAAATTGTATGGGTAGAAGAATTTGGTGACGCTGTATTAAAAAACGGACTAATTGTTTATATCGAAGGAATCATGCTCGATATTACCAAAAGAAAAGAAGCCGAAGACGCCGTTAAAGGTCGCGAATACGCAGAAGCAGCTAATAAAGCCAAATCTGAATTCTTGGCGAATATGAGTCACGAAATAAGAACACCACTAAACGGAATTATTGGCTTTACTGATTTGTTGATGAAAACAGAACTTGGCGAAGCCCAGCAAAAACACATGATAACGGTCAATCAATCTGCACATTCATTACTAGGAATTGTGAATGATATTCTTGACTTTTCTAAAATTGAAGCAGGCAAACTTGAACTACATATTGAAAAATATGAGATTAAAGCAATCATGTCACAAATTATTGATTTGATTTTATATGAAGCCAACCAAAAGAAATTGAACTTAGAGCTCAACATTGCAGCTGATATTCCCAACTATTTTTGGATTGACATTGTAAGACTCAAACAAATCTTGATCAACTTGCTAGCCAATGCTGTGAAGTTTACCGAAAAAGGAACTATTAAACTGAACATTTCGATTCAGGAACAAACGACTGATTCGAGCACAAAAATTCGATTTGCAGTTATTGATTCTGGTATTGGAATATTGGATAAAAACAAAGACAAGATTTTCAAAGCCTTTTCGCAAGAAGATGGCTCTACGACTAAAAAATTTGGAGGCACAGGCTTAGGACTTACCATATCAAACAAGCTCCTAGGATTGATGAACAGTAAGCTTAATCTAGATAGCCAATTGGGAGTTGGTAGTACTTTTTTCTTTGATTTAGACTTGCAAACCAGTAATGAAGTTGTTGCAAAAGTAGACGCACCAAATGAGTTAGATCATACTATCGCAAAAAATCAAATATTTAAAGAAAATACGAAGCTGCACAACCTTAAAATCATGCTCGTAGAAGACAATAAGATCAATATGTTGTTGCTCAAAACAATTATTAAAAACGTGATGACTGCTCCGCAATTTTTCGAAATTGAAAATGGTTTAGAAGCTGTACAACAATTTGAAGCAATTAATCCTGACATTGTATTTATGGACATACAAATGCCTATTATGAATGGATATGAAGCTACAAAAGAAATAAGGCAATTAGCTACTGGAAAAACAGTACCCGTAATTGCAATTACAGCAGGTACAGAAATGGAAATTCAGGAAAAATGTACAGAAGCTGGTATGAACGATTACATCTCTAAACCAATAATAAAACGTGTAATAGAGGACACAATAGTAAAATGGATACTCTAAATTTGTAGTCATTAAAAAAAACTAAAAATAAATACTAACAAGAAGAACAATAATTTATGAAATGGCAAGGTAGAAGAAAAAGTGACAATCTAGAAGACAGACGAGGAATGTCCTCGGGCGGTAAAACAGTTGTTGGTGGAGGAATCATCGGAATTGTGATTTTACTTTTAAACGTTTTTGGCGGAGAAAATGGACAAATGGTTGGTAATATTTTACAACAAACACAAGGCAAGCAACCTGCACAAACAGAAGCAAGAGAACTTACAGCAGCAGAACTAGAAGAACAAGCATTTGTAAATGCAGTTCTTGTAGACAATGAAGATGTATGGACTAAAATTTTCCAAGAAAACAATATGACCTACAAGCAACCTAAATTAATCTTATTTTCGGGTGCTGTAGAAACTGCTTGTGGTAATGCGACATCTGATTCTGGTCCGTTCTATTGTCCTGGAGATCAAAAAGTTTATATGGACTTAACTTTCTTTGAAGAATTAAAAACGCGTTTTGGTGCCAAAGGAGGCGATTTTGCCACGGCTTACGTAATTGCTCACGAGATAGGTCATCACGTGCAAACTTTGTTAGGAACATCGGCTAAAATGCGTGAAATGCAACAAGGAAAAAGTAAAGCCGAAGCCAACAAACTATCTGTAGCTTTAGAGTTACAAGCTGATTTTTATGCTGGATTATGGACGCATTACAACCAAAAAATGAAAGGAATTCTTGAAGACGGAGATCTTGACGAGGCCTTAAGTGCTGCGCATGCAGTAGGCGATGATGCAATACAAGCAAAAATGCAAGGTCATATAGTTCCCGAATCTTTTACGCACGGAACATCTGAACAAAGGAAATACTGGTTTATGAAAGGATATAAAACAGGAGACATCAATCAAGGTAACACTTTTGCTGAAATAAGATAAAACACTACAATACAATAGATTAAAATCGGACTTCGCGTCCGATTTTTTTTTACGCCTACTTTTTGACTGCTCCCAAATGCAATTTATCGACACTAAATTGCCATTCATCCAATGACTAAAAGGCGTCTACCTTAATAACCTAAATAGCTTACAAATTTGATCTACTTTTAGTATAATTAAAACAGTAAGCATCATGAAAAAAACAAAACAATTAGGGATATGGATGGATCATTCTGTAGCCTATGTAATGGAATTCACTACAAAACCTTTTGAAATTCAAACAATTGTCAAGGAATTTCACCGCAACGACACACTGGCTGTTCAAAAAGAAAGAAACTCATTATTTACGAGTATCAATACCTATTACAATCAAATTGCCGAAGCCATCGTTACTTACGATCAGCTTATCCTTTTTGGTCCTTCACATACTAAAGTTGATTTTTTTGACCTTTTAAGTGAAGACCACCGCTTTTTAAAAATGAAAGTCGAAATCAAGGAAACCGACAATATGAATGTAAATGAACAACATGCTTTTATACACGAATATTTCATTCAATAAATAATTCCCATAAAAAGCGCGAAAGTCTGGACCAAAACAGGCAATTCTCTAAAATTCTTATCTTAATTTCAAGAAAAATGAGCAAGAGACTAGGCTATTAAAATACTATTTACAAAACAAAATCTCGCATTAAAAAGCAGATAGAAAAAAATAGCAGTACCTTCGCGCCAAATTAAAGAAGTAAACAACCATAATAGTTGTCTACTTCATAAACACCATTTATGTCATTCAACTCATTAGGATTATCTGATGCTTTACTTAAAGCCATCACACAAAAAGGATACACAACGCCTTCACCAATACAACAAAAAGCAATACCACCCATTTTAGAAGGCAAAGATGTATTAGCATCTGCGCAAACAGGAACAGGAAAAACAGCAGGTTTTACCTTACCTATTTTACAAATATTATCACAAGGAAAACAATTAAGTCACAGGCCTATTCGTGCTTTAATCTTAACTCCTACTCGTGAACTAGCTGCACAAATATTAGCTAACATCAAGGAGTATAGTGAGTTTTTAGATTTGAATAGCGCAGTAATATTTGGTGGAGTCAATCAAAAGCCTCAAGTTGCACAACTGCGTCAAGGAGTAGATATCCTTGTTGCGACACCAGGCCGATTAATTGATTTGCAAAACCAAGGATTAATAACATTATCCAAGGTTGAAATCCTTGTACTCGATGAGGCCGATCGTATGCTAGACATGGGATTCTTGCGTGACATAGAACGTGTCATGAAGGTCTTGCCTCCAAAAAGGCAAAATTTAATGTTCTCGGCTACCTTTTCTAGAGACATCAAGAAATTGGCCATGGGAATATTAAACCACCCAGTACAAGTTGAAGCAACTCCAGAAAATACAACTGTTGACGCCATCATCCAAAAAGTTTTCCCTTCAGCCAAAGAGAAAAAAACCGAACTAGTAATTAAACTAATTACCGAAGGAGATTGGAAACAAATACTTGTTTTTACCCGTACAAAACAAGGTGCTAATAAGCTTACCGAAAGTATGATAAGCGCCGGTATCAAAGCCGCTGCCATACATGGAAACAAAGGCCAAGGAGCTAGAACTAAGGCACTCGCTGGTTTTAAAAACGGTAGCATCACCGCACTTGTAGCCACTGATATCGCTGCTCGTGGACTAGATATTCCATTATTGCCCCACGTGATCAATTTTGAATTGCCTAACATCCCCGAAGACTATGTGCACCGTATCGGTCGTACTGGTCGTGCTGGAGCTAATGGAGAAGCAATTTCACTTTTTAGTCCAGATGAGACTGTCTTTTTGCGCGATATTGAAAAACTAATTGGTATAAAATTACCAAAAGAGCAAATTAAAGGCTTTGAACCAGATCCAAACGCTTCAACCGAACCTATAAAACAAGGACAAGGAAGACCACAACGCCAATCAGCGCCACGAAAACCAAAACCAGAGGCTGGAGGTCGTACGAGCAACAACAGCTTTGGTCCAAGACGCCCATCGAACAATAATGACCGCCGCTCTTCTAAATAATAGCAGGTCATCGTATATACAGGAGCAGTACTACTTCGTCTTTCAACAACGACTAGTCCCGCTATCCATTACAAACCTTGTGAGGGCTAAACGCTAGCCCTCACAAGGTTTTTCATTTCTATCGGGGCTATATGACAAGGTGTTAATTTCCAAAACACCTAAATCGAACATTGCTTCAAATTTATAACAGACATCCATTTATTAATTTAAATTAAACATCAGCCTAATCACAACATGGAATTAAACTTCAAAAAATAATTTTAATATTTATTTTAGCCGCAATCCAATGCTTAGAATTCCTAAATTAAATCTCTTTTATAATGATTACAAATCTTATATGACAATCATTAGAAACTCTTGGTTAAAAAAATTGCTATTTTTACCAAACAAAACTATTACAAAAAAACTGCATGGCAATATTCAACCCCCGCATCAACTTTAACGGCAATGCCAAGGAAGCTTTTATTGTTTTACTAACCTGTACTTGGTGGAGATTTCGGGAACATTATACAATTCAAAGACTTAGTTAATGATCAATTTAAAATAGCTAATCATAAAGCCAACAAAATAATGCATATTGCCTTACCTATTGCACCAAAATATTGATAAAATGATCTGCCCGAAACTATGGGAAAAATATATAAAAATGAAAACCGCACTCAAATAGCAATAAGTGCCGCCAGCCACCATTTTTAACAAACTATCAGCTTCAGGCACTATTGAAGTACCACTAAACAAAAGCTTAAGGATCTTATTTTGGTATGTTTCGCGATAAATTTGGCATTAAATGGTTGATCGATTTCGATAGAAAGAAAAATTATAAAATAAAGGCAGCTTTTATTATGCTCTAAAAACAAAATAATTGGAAACTAAAAGTACACACTGGACCAGTTGTCCCGAATGTCAAGGTCGAGCAAAGAAAAGTAAAGGAATCAGCAAGAAAGCGCGAGAAACATATCAAGTAGCAATCGATACATTCGAGAAAAGCAATAAAAAAGGACCTGTACCAATTGCTCCTAAAGGGAATCTTTACTCCTGCTCAAATTGTAATGGAACCGGCCTGATACCCACACTAAACATACCAACTCCAGATACCAAAAACTACCCTACTATAGCCATCATTGGCGGCGGCATAGGTGGTATAGCGCTTGCTATTGCCTGTATGCAACGAGCAATTCCCTTTACATTGTATGAAAGAGACAACAACTTTGAAGCACGCTCACAAGGTTACGGACTTACGTTACAGCAAGCAACTAAGGCGATTCAAGCATTAGGAATATTCGATTTAAAAGAAGGAGTTATATCAACAAAGCACCTTGTACATACTACTGACGGACAAGTTATTGGAGAATGGGGTAATCGAAAATGGATGCAGCGAGATCAAAAAAAAGAGGCAAAACGAACGAACATTCACATTGCTCGGCAGTCGTTGCGTTTAGCGCTACTAGAACAGCTGGGCGGACAAGAAGCCGTAAAATGGGGGCATCAACTAATTGCCATCAAACCGAGCAATAACAAAGAACTTAATCTACAATTTGAAGTTAACGGTCAAGACCAATTTGCGAAAGCGGATCTCATAGTTGGTGCCGATGGTATTCGATCAACAGTACGTAAACTAGTTATTGGGGACTACAAAACACCATTGCGATACCTTGATTGTATTGTTATTTTAGGAATTTGTACGTTGCAATCCATAAAGAACGTTGATCGTACTTTACTGGATTCAGCAACCGTTTTTCAAACCGCTAACGGTAACGAGCGCATTTACATCATGCCTTACGACAGTAATTCGGTCATGTGGCAACTCAGCTTCCCTATGTTAGAAGACGAAGCTAAAGCCTTGAGTGCATTAGGTCCACAAGCGTTAAAAGACGAAGCAAGTCGCAGGACCCTTTGGCATGATCCCATTCCACAAATCATAGCAGCGACACAAGCGACCCAAATCTCCGGATACCCCGTATATGACCGAGAATTATTAAAACCAAACTTACTAGAAAACATAGGACCAATAACCTTAATAGGAGATGCCGCCCATCCTATGAGTCCGTTCAAGGGCCAAGGTGCAAACCAAGCCTTACTAGATGCAGTTAAGCTAGCACGAGAAATCACAAAAATGACCAAACCTGATTCCCCATGGAGAGAAAAGGGAATTCGAGAAACAATATTAAAGCAATTTGAAGCTGATATGCTAGAGCGTACCGCGGTAAAAGTAAAAGATTCGGCTGCTGCTGCCCAATTTTTACATACTAAAATGGTATTGCACGAAGCCAACCAACCTAGACGAAATATAGATCTGGACTAGTTGTTGAAACTATTAACCTCAACTCTACGAGAAAAAATAGCTTTACCTATTAGCACTTTTAGTCCGTGGCTCCGTAACAATAAAAAAACTATAAAAGTTCGCTTTCGCAAAGAAAAAGCTATCCCAACCATCCATCGCGATCCAAGCTTCTATACTGAATCGCCTCGGCTATATGAGACGATACAACTGTTGGAGCCGCGTCTAAGTCAGCTATCGTACGTGCAACTTTCAAAATACGATCGTATGCCCTAGCCGAAAGATTTAATCGTTCCATAGCCGTCTTTAATAATTGCTTAGAAGTATCATCAAGAGCACAATACTCTCTGATGTGTTTGGTATTCATTTGGGCGTTGTAATGTATATTTTCCATGTTCTCAAAACGAGTGGATTGTAGCTCTCGAGCTGCAGTAACCCTTTTACGTATATCCACACTAGCTTCTGCTTTACGGTCATCGGATAGTTTCTCAAAAGGCACAGGCGTTACTTCGATATGAATGTCAATTCGATCCAACAAAGGACCTGAAATTTTACTTAAATACCGTTGCATTTCGTGAGGAGAAGATGTTTGTGGTGCATCAGGATCATTAAAAAAACCACTCGGACTCGGATTCATACTAGCCACCAACATAAAAGAAGACGGATAGGTCACCGTAAACTTAGCTCGAGAGATCGTTACCTCTCGATCCTCCAGCGGTTGCCGCATGACTTCTAGTACATCGCGCTTGAATTCTGGTAGTTCATCAAGAAATAAAACCCCGTTGTGAGCCATGGAAATTTCACCGGGTTGCGGATAACTCCCTCCGCCAACTAGTGCTACATTAGAAATAGTATGATGTGGACTCCTAAAAGGCCGCTGATTCATCAAACCTACTTCTTTTAGCTTACCGGCCACGCTATGAATTTTAGTCGTTTCTAAGGCCTCTCGTAAAGTCATAGGCGGTAAAATACTAGGCAATCGTTTGGCGAGCATAGTTTTTCCTGCCCCTGGAGGACCAATGAGAATAAAAATGTGTCACACAAACGAACGTTTCAAAACATTGTTTATCAATTAGTTATAAATTGTTGTTTAAAAAAGTTTAAAATCATCAATTAAAATACTGTAAAAAAACGTCTAGGAACGTTAAAAGTAATAAATTAACTTTGTAATTAAACATAGTTGAAGTATGAATAAACAATCTAGGTTGATGTATCGTATAATTATGACCATTGGAACTATTATTTTAATGGTTCAACTGTATTATATTTACAAAAAAATAGCTTAATTATGATTCAAACGGGTATTAAATTAAAAAATATTGTTGATTTTCTAAAAGAATATTTAAGTGTTCTTATTGTTATACCAGCATTTATTGGTGGTATTTGGCAAGGATTTGAATTAATGTCAATTTCAATACCATATATTAGATTTTTTTCAATATCTCAAATTGTATCTGATGGAATATTGATTTTAATGTTTATAATTATTGCATTTTCATATAATTTTATTGGGTGGTTTGCTGATATATTGTTTTTTGAAAAAGGTAAACCAGAACCAGCTGAAGTGTTGAGTGCTGAAGATTATGAAATTTATAAAAGAAAGAAATTAAGATATTGGTTAATTTTTTTTATAATTTTCTACGTGTTTTCAGTTGTTTTTATTTATCGGTTATTTGATGAAAAAACAACATTATCTGATTTTAAAGGTTTAGTTGTTTCAACTTTTTTTTGTGTTTTCATACTTAATAGATGTTTAGATAATTGTTATTTTTATGCAAAAGAAAAACATAAAGAAATTTTTAAAGCTTGTAATATTTTATTATTTGTCTTGTATTTTGTTTTTGCATTATATTTTAGTAAACGAATTCATAATCTATTAATAGCACCTACCAATATAATTAATATTGAACAAGTAAAAAAAGATGTTGCTAATAAGTACCCAAATACAAAACAAGAATTCTTATACTTTAATGATAAATACATTTTTATTAAAATCATCGATAAAATAAAAATGGATAAAAAAGGAAAAGTTTTAAAACATACCAGCGAAAAAATATGCATTATGAAATTTGAAACTTTATTTGATGAATCACTTAAAAATTAATCTTGTTATTTCACCACTTATTTTAATGATATATCTATTTGGCATTTTCTTATTTGCCATACTTTGAAATGTTTTCAGCTGGAAAGGTTTAATGTTTTTGATGTTGATGTATAACCATTCATATTGATTGAATTTCTTTTTCCCAATCAAATAACCATCTCTATCTTCAATATCTTTTGTGTATATTTGAATCGATAATACAATTGATGGTACAATCCGTTTATAGATACCATTTATAATAGATATTTCATTATCTGTTAACATAGTTTAAATATCTTTATCTAAATTAAAAAAAAATACAATTATGACTGAAGAAAGAGAAAAAGAATTACAAAAAAAATCAGTTGATGAACTTAATAAAGCGTTTGATGATTGTGATGAATCAAATTTTAAGTATTTACGAAATCTTACTACATTAGCTACTGGTTTATTAGGGTTGTTAGTTTCATTAAAATCAGATGAAGCCATATCAATAAATAGTAAATACTTATTTATTTTAACTATTATGTTACTTGCTTTTGGTATTTTATTTTCGATGATTACACAGTACGAAGAAGTATATTATAAAAATAAAGATTTGGAAAATAAAATGTTTTCGTTTAGAAAAAAAAATTATAAAAAAGAATCTTGGGAATTAATCTCAATGGATAATAATGATAAATATAAACCACCAACAAAAGTATTTGTAAGAACAAAAAAAATAAGTTATGTGTGTTTATCATTGGCATTTATTTCATTAATTATTTATGTTATTTTTATTGAATTTTCATTATAAAAAAAAGCTACCAATTAGTAGCCTTTTTATAATTATTCATTATCTAATATTTCATTACTTTTCAAAAAGAATTCGTCAATCGCTTCAATAAATTCTTTTTGGTTTTGTTTATACTTGTTTATTTCATCAAGTATTTGTTTCATTATTTCTTCTTCATTAGTTGGTTGTGTGTTCATTTTGGTTAATTTGGTTTAGTTATGTTATTATTATTTAAAATGGTAATCCATCATCTTCATTATCATCTTCAACTGGTTCATTAAATTGTATTGGTGTAATTGAACCCCTGAATGCTTCATTTGATAGATTACACTTGTAGATTCCTTTGTTCATATTTCCTTTATCTTCAACATCACTTACTTGTAGATTTTTGATGATGGGTTGTTGTTCGTTGTGTGTATTGGTTGTTGTCCAAATTTTGATTGCATCATCATTGAAAAAGTTTATATATTGAATTTCAATATTTTTATTTTTGTTTGTTGGTTTTGCTTTAACTTGATGATAAACGGTTAATAAATTATTATGCTTTTTTTCTTCATAATCCCAATCAAGAAAAGCTTTTGAATCATAATTTCTAACTTTTATTTCACCAATTATTTTTGTACCACCAGAATAATAACTAATATCCCAATGCGCAAAATCATCTTTTGATTCTGCAATTACTTTGCACCAGCTTTGCGTGCTGCAAAATGTTTTAAATAATTCTCTACCATTGTTATCAGCTTTTCTATATTCATTAATTTCTATATTCATAATTTGTTTTTTATTGTTTGTTATATTAATAAATATCTAACTTTTTGAAAAAAAACAAATTATTTTTATTTATTTATTTGATTGGTCATATTTCTTATAATTTTTGTATTCATTATTTTGATATTCTTTTGTAATTCTTATTTCACTTTTATAATTATCATCATTAACACCAAAATCATTTTTTAATTTTTTCATTATCACTTGCAATTGTTGGCTAACTGCTTGTTTGCTTATTCCAAGTTTTTCTGCAATTTGTTCAACGTTTAATTCATCAACGTAACGCATCATTATTATTTGTTGATGTGATTGTTTCAACTTACTTAAACTTTGCTTTAAACGTGTTAAAATGCGTTGTTTTTCATCATCATTATCATCTTCAACTTCATCACCAGCCAACATATCACCAATTGTTGTTGAACCCTCTTCACTTATTGGTGTTGATGTGTTTATTGTTGGTACACTTGTTGGATTATTTGGATTGTGATTGGTGTGATTAACATTTAGTTGTGATTGTGGTATTCTTATTACTTTAACATTATCGTTGATATAGTTTAACATACGACCTCTTAACAAGTTGATTGTGTAACCGTGAAACGTTCCTTTATCTTCTTGATGTTTGGTAAAGCTTTCATATAATGCTAAACGTCCAATTTGCAAAAGGTCTTGATAGTGTTCATCTATATTGAATCGTTGTGCAACAACTTGAATATATCTTTCAGCATTTTTTAGTGTAAGTTCGAATGTATCTAATTTTTGTATTTGTTTCTTTTCTATTTTCAATTTTCATAATAGTATTTTTTTTGCGTTATTTTCTTTTAAAATGGTTCGCAATTGCGAACCAATATATTAATTCAGTATTCTATTATTCTGTTTTGATAAACGTTCTTGTTCATCTATTTTAAATTGTTCTTGTTTTGAAATTATTGGTTTTGGTTGGTAATTCATCCAATCAAACAAACTATCACTTTCATTTGCTTGTTCAGATTCAATTATTTCGTCTTTTGTTATATCAACTATCACTTCTTTACTTTCGTTGTTTATATCAATTGTAATTAGCTCGGTTTGTACTTCAACTTTTGAATTTGTTTGTTTTAAATCACCGTATTCACTAATTACATAATCCCAAACATTTTTTCTATTTGTTTTTTGAGTTTGAATTATGTAACCTTCATTTTCAAGATTGTTAATTGCTCTACCAATTGTTTTAGTTGTTTTGCCAAATCGGTTAGCGTATGTTAATACGTTGAATTTAAAATCATCAGAATCTGAAAGAATACTGAAAAATAATCTTACTTCAAAATCACTTAGTTTGTTATTGTGTAAGATGTGTAATGAACCGTTGAAGTATGTTCCTTTGGGTTTGTTGTTATTTCTAATTACATTTTTTGTGTTGTTGTTTTTCATTTTGGTTAATATTCTACTTTTGTTATTATATTTTTCTACCTTATAGGTAGTAGAACCAGCAGTTGGTTGCAATCCAATTTATCTGCTGGAAACCTAGATTTGAAAACTTTACTGTTTATTATAAATATATCAGTTTTTGTAAAAAGACAAATTATTTTTTTTTATTTATTTTGGATTAACTCTATCAATAATTGTATATCTGTTACGCTTGAAATTTGCACCATCTTCAAATAATAAATCTTTGAATTGACTGTAATAATATTGTTTACTTACTGTTATTAGTTGATATATCTCAACATCATTATCCGCTTCACCTATTTCACTTCCATTTTTAAATAATATATATCTTTTTTTCATCAACTGTTGTTTATCCTTTATGTTATTATGATACAAAGGTACTATTAACATTTCAAAATGTCAATGTTTTTTGTAAAATAAATGCAAAATAATTTGGTATTGTAAAATATTATGTTATAACTTAATTTAGTTATAAAAATATTTGTAGTGTTTTCAGGTGTTTAAGTGATTTTATTTTGGGTTTACCTGACGTTTATAAGTTAATTGTGTTATGAAAAAGTAAGAAATATTTTAATTAATGTTGAAGTGGTTTTATCTCATAGGACAAAAATGTCGTGCGACAAAAATGTCTTATGAATATTATATTTATTTCATAGGACAAAAATGTCGTGCGACAAAAATGTCTTATTTAACTAACCAATCTTTGTGGATATACTTTGAGTATAATAAAAAGAGAAAATAAAAAAAATAATATTAAATAAAAAAGAAATATTAATAATAATGATTATGCCTACTGGCGTAGCCATAATGTAAAATGCAGCTTCGCAAAGATTTCAAAGTTGATATTAATTTTTATTTATATTTTTTAATTTCTTTATTTATTTTAACTTAATAATATTTACCAGTTACAATATCAAACAATATCAACGTAAACGAATTTTCACCAGTTGTAACACAAAGTATATAAGATACACTTCAACGTAAAATAAGAAGATTTAAGCAATGATAACACACAAATAATAAAGTAATACTTCAACTCAAAGTTTATTCATTTACATCAACGTAAAGTGATTGAAACAATATCAACTAAAAGATTTTTAAGTTACACTTCAACGCAAAGTTGATAACATTCCAACGCTTCGCAGTAAAGTACCTACCATTTCACACTTTTTTATAATGGAAAATAACACACTTTTCGTGTGTTATTGTGGAAAAAAAAGTATTGTCAAATATTTATACTGGAAAATAAAACCTTTACATTCATCATTCAACATAGTATTATTTAAGTTATAAATACTTAAATAATGACAATAACAGTTACACAACAAAATCTTAAAAAATATCAACCATTTGTTATTAATGTTGATGAATGTGGTACAACACATCAAGTTGATATTGATGGTATTGGTGTACTTAACTTTTTAGAACCAATATCACCAGAATTACTTGTTGAAATACGTACAAATATTGATAATCAATTAACCAAATACTTTGAAGATATACCAGTTGACCCATCAACACTTGGTTATACATTCAATATTACACCACAAAACAAACTAGATAGAACACTAAACGCTGAAATTATCCAACTATCAGCAACATTTTTTGTTGAATCAATTGAAAATGGTAACAATACAGCACAATTAGCTTTAATCAAGATAATCACATTGATAATCTTGCAAGAAATAATGGTACTACCTTAACTTATGAGTACCAAAATCAAACAATTTCAAGTTCAATATGGACTTGTTTCTGATGGTATTTTAGGCAAAATCACCATCAACAAGCTAAAAGAAGTGCTATCAATTGAAACTGATGAACAAATTGCACATTTTTTGGGTCAAACTGCTCACGAATCAGGCGATTTTAGTGTAGATACTGAAAATTTGATGTATTCGGTTGCTGGATTACTTTCAATCTTTAAAAAGTACTTTAAAACGATTGTTGAAGCTAAAAAATACGCAAAACAACCAATTAAAATTGCAAATAGAGTTTATGCAAACCGAATGGGTAATGGTACTGAATCAACTGGTGATGGTTGGAAATATAAAGGCAGAGGTGCATTACAATTGACAGGAAAAGATAATTATCAACTGTTTTCAAATTGGATTGGTGAAGATTGTGTGAAAAATCCAGAACTGGTTGCTGGTAAATACTTTTTTGAATCAGCTAAATTTTATTTTGATACAAATCACCTTTGGAAATATACAACAACAGTTGATGATGATTCAATTACCAAAATAAGCAAAGCAATTAATCTTGGTAATGCAAATAGTAAAGCAACACCAAATGGATTAAGTGAAAGAATTGATAAAACTTTCGAAATATATCAACAATTAAAATAAACTATAACAAACCAGCTTCAATAGCTGGTTTTTTTATACTCAAAAACTAACAAAAGTTACACACCACTTTACTTTGTCCTATACACCAGTACTATTATAAGTATGAATATAGGAACAATCTACATAAACGGTGTTTTCCTATTTACTTTTTCCAAAATGAATATATATTCTAAATAAAAAAGAATATAAATTATGAATAAACAGGAAAAAAGACTTGGTGAAGTATATGTAACAAATGAAGGTTACAAAATTGAAATTATTGAATATAGTGGTAGTAATAAATATGTAATACGATTTGTTGATAATAATTACACAAGGAAAAATGTACAATTCACAAGTATATCAAGTGGAATTATTAAAAATGTTTACCATAAATCAATATTTGGTATAGGGTTTATTGGTGAGGGAGAATTTATAACAAGTGTAGATGGAAAAAACATTAAATCTTATGAAAAGTGGCGTGATATGTTAAGAAGATGTAATTGTGAAAAAACATTAATTAAACATCCTAGTTACAAAGATTGTTATGTGTGTGATGAATGGCATAATTATCAAAATTTCGCAAAATGGTATTATGAAAATAATATTGAAGAATATCAATTAGATAAAGATATTTTAAAAAAAGATAATAAATGTTACTCACCTGAAACTTGTCTTTTTGTTCCACAAAGAATTAATTCTTTGTTTACAAATGATAGTAAAGGTTCATCAATTCGACCAAGTGGAAAAAATAAATATGCTGCAAGATTAAGATTTGGTATAACAAAACATTTAGGGGTTTTTAATACATATCAAGAAGCATTTGAAGCTTTTAAAAAAGCAAAAGAAATATATATTCACAATATAGCTGATGAATATAAAAACAAGATAAGTGATAAAGCTTTTAAAGCTTTAAAAGAATATAAAAGTTAAATATGGATTCAAAAATAGGTGTATTGTATGTGAATGGTGTTATAGGTCAAGATACAACATTACTTGATGTTATAAAACAAGTAAAAAATCAATCTGATTCAACTGAATTTTTAGTAAAAATTGATTCAGTTGGTGGTTATGTTGATGCTGGTAATGATATATACAATTATTTGAAAAATCTATCAATTCCAGTTACAACTTATACAACAAAAGCATATTCAATTGCTAGTGTAATCTTTATGGCTGGTTCAACTAGAATAATACCAGCTGATGCACAAGATGCTTTAATGATTCATTTGCCTTGGATGGAAGCGGTTGGTGATTATTCAACACTTTCAGACCATTTAAACGAATTAAAAGCAACCGAGGATAAACTAGTTAAATTTTATAGTGAAGCAACTGGAATTGATAAAGATACAATTCATTCATTATTGAAAAGTGAAACATATTTATCAGCTGAACAAGCAAAAGATTTTGGTTTTGCAACTGAATTATCAATTCAACAAAAAGCGGTTGCAATGTTAACCTTAAATAATAATAACAAAGAAATAAAAGAAAGTTTAATGAATAAACTAGAAAGAAAAATAGATTCAATTATGAATCTTTTAACTGGAAAAATTAAAGCTGAAAAAGTGGTACAAGATGCAACTGGATTGGAATTGAAATTTCCTGAACTTGAATCAACAGATACAGTTGAAGTTGATGCAAAAGTAACACTTGATGGTAAAGATGCTGATGGTGAATTTTTATTACCTGATGGTTCAACAATCGTAACAGTAAAAGGTAAAGTAAGTGAAATTAAACCAGCTGATGTTGTTTCAACAGAAGATGTACCAGCAGAAGATGCACCAGTTGCAATTGAAGTTGAAGAAATTTCAAATGAAGATTTACCAACTGATGCAACACCAGAAGAAAAAGATGCAATGATTGCTGACTTGCAAGAACAAGTAATAGAATTGAAAGCAAAACTAGCTGAATATGAAGTTGAAGAAGTTGTTGAAGAAACGGTAGATGTTGAAGAAGTTAACAAGATGGTTGAATTAATTGAAGCAATGGCAATTAAACAAGTTGAAATGGAAAATAAATATTTAGCACTTGCAAAAAGTGTTAGTTCAGATTTTACATCAACAAACAAAAAAGAAATTAAAACGAGTGTAAAAGGTAGTACTGAAAATATGTCACGTGCTATGCAAATATTAAACTCAAAATAATAAAAAAATAACATAAAGAAGTTGAAATAAACTTCAAAAAAATTAAAAAATTATTAATATGGCTTATAGCGTATCATCATTAACAGATTATGTTAATGAACAAAATTTCCCAATTTTAAAAGCATCTGTTTTAGGTGCAAAAACTGCATCTATTTTCACACTTCAAACTGGTATCAAATCTAGTGCAGCTTTAAACATTATGGCAGTTGATGCCAAATTGCAAGATGATAGCGTTGGAGCATCAACTGATGGAGGTTCAAACGTAACATTTTCACAAAGATTAATTACAGTTGCACCTATTGCAGTTCGTGAATTCTTTGACCCAAAATTGCTTAATGCAAAATATCTACAATCTCAAATTAAATCTGGTTCTGCTGATAATGAATTAGTATTTGAGGCTGAATTGATGGAAGAAGTTGTTAAGGTTGTTAACAAAAAAAATGAAGTTGCTTTATGGCAAGGTGATACAAGTTTAACTGGTTCAACTGATTTAATGCACTATGACGGTTATTTAAAATTACTTGATACTGCATCAGCTAGTACAACTAATGTAACAGCTGCAACTTTCACAAGTTCAAACGCAATCGCTTTTGTTGATGCTGTTTATACAGCTATTCCAGTTGAAGTATTGGATGCTGATGATATGGCAATCTATATGGGTCGTGAATATTTCAGAACATACACAACTGCTTTGAAAAATGCAAACTTATTCCACTATGGAGCAGATTCAACTGATGGTGAAATTGTAATTCCTGGAACTCAAATTAAAATCTATGCTTTAAACGGTTTAAACTCAACTAAACGTGTTGTAGCTGGTAGAAAATCAAATTTCTATGTTGGTTGTGATTTGGATGGTGAAGAAGACAATGCAAGTGCAGTTTACATTGACCAAACAGAAAGAGTAAAATTAAAAATTGCTTACAAATACGGTGCGCAAGTAGCATTCCCAGCTGAAATTGTAGTTGGTAGAGTATCAGCATAACAATAAAAATATATGGGGTGTTATTCACACCCCATTATTAAAATAACATAAAAAAAAATATAATATATATATGTCTTGTATAAATAAATTAACTGCTAATATCGCTTATGACTGTACACCAGCCAATAGAGCAAAAGGTGGTTTAGAAACTTCAGCGGTTATTATAAATGTTGAAGATATTGACAAAACAGCACTTACATCTAGTGGTGCAACTATTACGAATTTATCATTGAATGCTGGAAAAACTGGTTATTCAATTGAATGGATAAAACAACTTGGAAACACAACATCTGAATTTAGTGTTAATGATGGTTTAGATACATTCACACACGGTTTTGCTTGTAGAGTGTTTGGTCAAAGTGCTGCTGATGCGGAAAGAATTAAAGAATTAAGCACATCGGAAGTAGTAGTTGTTGTAGAAACAAAATATAAAGGAACTGGTAATGTAGATTCTTATAAAGTTTTCGGTATCGAAAACGGATTAAGAATGTCAGAGGGTTCATTTACTAGTCTTGAAAATGATGGTTCATTTGTTTTCACATTATCAAGTGTTGAAAACTTTGGTGAAACATATCCATACCAAGTTTATCTTGAAGGTAGTTATTCAGCATCAACAGCTAAATTTAATACACTTTTTGTTTAAACATAATAAGTTTTACTAACTAAAATAATATAGTATAATTAAGGGTAGATGGTGTATAGCTATCTACCTTTTTTTTTATAAAACAAATGAATATGAACAACGAAAGATTAAATGAATTACTTACAAAAGAATATTCAACTTTATCAACAAATGAAAAAAGTGAAATAACAAAATTTTATGTTGATTTACATAAAATTAAAGGTTGTAAGAGTTGTAAAGATAAAAGTGAAATGTATTACAATAAACTTAAAAATGATAGCTTAAAAACGCTCAAAATAAGTATTGATAATATTGAATTAAATGAGGGTAGTTTTAAATTAAGAACAAATCTAGGGGTAACTAAAATTTTATTTGATAATGGTCAATATATATCATTTGATGAATGTGATAATGATGTTGCATTAGGATTCCTTGAAGCCAATCAAAACAGAATATCAATGTTTGAAAAATATCCAGAAAACTGGAAAGAATTAATAACAAAAATGAATAATAAAATGGAATAATGAGGATAAAATTAGTTGATATTGATAATAGATTATCGATTAAATACAATAAACAAGATGATGTTTTTTCTTGGGGTGTTGATAATGCTTATCCATCATTAGTTAATTCACTTATTAATTCATCAGTAACCGCAAAACAATGTGTTGATTTAAACAGTAAGTACTTATATGGTAAAGGATTTGAATTTGCAAGTGGAATTAAAGACAAATCAAGTCTTATTGTTAATAAAAGAGGTGTAAACATCAATCAATTATTAAGAATCGTTACACGTGAATTTTCGGGTCAAAATAATCTTTTTTTACACATCAATTACAACGCACTTTATCAAGTTACAAGTGTTGATATGTTAAGTTGTGAAGATGGTAGAATTGGTAAAAATGATTCAACTGGTTATTCAGGAAAATATATTGTTTATGATAACTGGGATAAATCAAAAGGTAAAAAGATTGAAAAAAAAGACTACAACATTATTGATAAATACAATCCAAATCCAGCAGTAATTGATGCGCAAGTAAAAAGTGCAGGTGGTTGGAACAAATATAAAGGGCAAATATTACACATAACAAGTGATTATAATGAATTGTATTCATTAAGTGATATTGATAGTGTTGTATATGATGCTGATTCAGAATTTCAAGCTGCATTATTTAAAAATAGTGGATTACGTAAAGGGTTTTTTGGTGCAAAATTATTTGTTGTTAAACCATTTTCAAGTGATTCTGAAAGAAAAGATTTTGAAAATACAATAAATGATTTAAAAGGTTCAGAAAATTCAAGTGGTGTGTTATTACTTGAATCTAATGCTGAAAGTGATGTATTAAGTGAACAATTTTTAATACAAGATATTAATTCAAATATCAATGATAAACAATTTGAATCTAGTGAAGCTTCAAGTGCTAAAAATATTAGAAAAGCATTTGGAATACCATCAATTTTAATTGAAGATTCAGATAATTCAATCTTTGGTAATAGTGGTGAATTGTTATTACAAGCTAAACAAATGCACTGGGATAATAAAGAAGAAGAAAGACAAATTATTGTTGAAGCTTTTGAAATGTTATTTTCAAATTTTGCAAAACCAATCAATCCAACCAATGATTGGTCAATAACACCAATATTTAAAACACAAACAAATGAATAACTTATTAACACCAGAACAAATAAAATCATTTAAGGATATAGGTAATAAAATTGATGATAAAAAAATCATTCCAATCATTGAACAAGCACAAATTGTTGAATTAAAAGAAGTATTAGGTGATAGATTCTATTTTGATGTTATTGCTAATAAAGATAATGTTGAATATTCAGATTTATTTACTGGGTCAACTTTCACTTATTACGATGTAAACTATTATCAAGATGGTTTAAATGCACTTTTAAGTGATTATTTTATGTCAAAGTACATTTTACAAGTAAATACGAATTTAACACCATTTGGAGCAACACAAAAGACTGGAAATGATAGTGAACCAACAGAAAGAAATACACTAAAAGATATAAGTACACAACAACTACAATTAGCTGGTGCAAGATGGGAAATAATCAAAATGTACTTGGATGTACATTTAACTAAATTTCCTAATTGGAAATTTAACATAAATGGCGAAGTAAATTCTGAACCATATAGAACACTAAAATTTAGAAAAATATAATGATTTTAATTAACAATGAAGATGAGGATTATTTCAGACTTAATGGGATAAAATATACCAAAAATTTTATAATTATTAAACAAGGCTTAGAAAACATAAGTGTTCACAATATATATGATACTAAGCAAAATATTCTTTCATCAACTCACTTTAGCCAAATATCTGTTGGTGGTAATATTTATAACAATCAAATCGATTTGATAGATAATTTAACATCAATCTTATTCACAAAAAAAATACATATACCATCAACAACGGTATCAACATCAACACCATCGGGAATACCAGCAAATGGTGATGAATGGATTACTTATTCAGCTATATAATGGTAAAAAATATAATGATAGGTGGTTTAACCCACCAAGAAGCAACAATTGTTGGTAAAGTTCCGTATGCACTACCATCAGAAATTAATGAACCAAAAGTATATACAATGACTTTTGACCAATCAACAGTAAGAATATATGTGAATGGTGAACTTATTAGTTCAGCTGCAAATGCTGGAAACTGTAAATATTTAGGTGATATTTTTATTGGTGCTGATTATGATGATACAGAATTTTTTAAGGGTATTATTCCAACATTAGCATTTTACGATAAAGCCTTACCAGATACACAAAGAATATTACTTGAAAATTGGTTAGCTGATAGATGGCTACCAACAGGAACTGTTATGGCTAGCGGTCACACAGTTACTACATCAGCAGGAACAAAACCAACTTGGACTACTACAATTGGACAACCTTTTATGGATTTTGATAGTGAAGGATTAAATTTAAGTGGTGGTACTAGAGTAACTGGATGGACAGATTCAACATCAGTAGGTACAATAAGAGTTGCAACACCTAAAGCTGGTACAACAGCTGGTGTAAGAACTGTTAAATCAAAGAATGCTTTATATCTGGATAATGCAACATATTTTAAAATTCCAATTTTAGATACTGCTGCCAATTCACCAGACCCAATTACAGTAATTTTTGTTGCACAATTTGATGATTTTGATGCAACATCTTATGGTGGTCAAACAGCACAAACATTACTTGGTGCAGCTAATAATGCAGCTATTAGAATTAAGAAATATGATTCTGATAATTATTTGAGTGTAAGATTTGGTACAAATACTAGTGGTTACTCAAATTTAGAAATACCAAAATCAAAAGTATTAACATCATCAATAGCTTCAACACCAAGTAATGTTAAAGTTATATTATCAACTAATACTGGTTTCACATCTTCATTTGATTCAACTGTATTAATTGCAAATCCAACAACAAACTATGGTACAACTAAACATACTTTATCGGGTTTAACTGCTGATACAACATACTATGGTAAATTCATTGTAGATGATGTTGTTGAAACTGGTAATACTTTTACTTTTAAAACACTTTCAAACACAAGAAAAAGTTTTAAAATAATTACTGGAAGTTGTAACAGAACAGCATCATCAGCTTCAACTTGGAACGAAATGTTAACTGAAAATGCTGATATGTTTGTACATCAGGGTGATTTACATTATGAAAACATTTCATCATCAAATCCACAAGATTATGCAACTGTAACTGATTTGGCTTTAAGTAGTTCACAAATGACTAATTTTTTCAAAAATCAACCAACAGTATATTTATATGATAACCACGATTCATTAGGTGCAAATCCTAATAAAGATAATGATTGGAGTACTTATTTACCATTTTATGATACGGTCTTTCCAAATTACCCGTATGGTTCAAATACACCATTAACTGATGGAACTTATTTCAGTTGGAAAATGGGAAGGACTAGATGTATAATAACTGGTATGAGAACACATCGTAACCCAATACAAGATGTTGATGATTCAACAAAAACAACATTGGGTACAGTTCAAAAAGAGTGGTTAAAAAGTGAATTATTAGCAGCTAAAAATGGTGGTGAAAACATTATTTGGTTTAGTCCAATTACATACAATGCTGATATTAATAATCCATTAGGACAAAGTTTTTTAAATGGTGGTATGACTTGGGGAAGTTTTGCAACTGAACGAAAAGAAATAGCTAATTATATTTATTCCAATCAAATAAATAACATAACAATTGTTACAGCTGATGCACATTTACAAGCAATTGATGATGGAAGAAATACAGTATATGCAACTGATATAAGTGGTAATACATTAAACTGGTCAACACTAGATGAAAAGTATTTAATACCAAATTTAGCAGCTTCACCAATTGACCAATATAATGATATTGAAGGTGGTCCTTGGCAAATAAATTCAACTGAAAATTCAGGTGGTATGTATCCAAGTTATGAACAATCTTATGGAGTGGTTGAAGTAACTGATGAAGGTGAAAATTGGATTCAAATTAGATTAATTCTTAAAGGTTTTGATGGTTTAGAATGGGTTACAATTAGAGAATTTGCATACAATAGACCAATGGACGGTACAGCTGGAACACCACCATCATTAACACCTAACATACCAAATCAAAAAGGTTATGTTGGTAAATCAAATGAATGGAATGAAATAGAAAAAAGATATATTGGTGTTGTTGATACTTGGAAGGAAACAAAGTTTAAATATGTAGGTAAAAATGGTTATTGGAAATTGGTTTATAATGATAATGAAATTGATACCGATGCACCATTTTACATTACAAGCTTACAGGGTTATACATTGAATGCTGGTAACAGTTTAGAAGTATATGGAAAAAAACTATTAGATAGTCAATTTGTATCACCAAAAGCTGGTTCACATTTTGAATTAAAACAAAATTATTCTGATATTTTTGATAATCTTTCAAATGGTTCATTAATTGGTACTGGTGCAACTTTTACAGTTGTTGATGATGTACAATCATTGAAACTAAATACAACCAATACTTATTTTCAATTACCATCTGACCCTGATTCAGGTTTTGATTCAACAGCATTTTTTGGTGCTGATGGGTTAAATGATACTGTATTTGCAGTATGGGTTCATATACCAGCTTTACCATCGACTGGAACAACTAAATATATTTATCATTATGGTATTACATCAGATTATGGTAGTATGTATATTGATTCAAATGGTAAGGTTAATATTGAATTTTACAAAGCATCAACTTTACAAAAATACACAACAGCTGAATCAATTGTTATAGGTTGGAATCAAATTTGTTTAAATAGAAAAGGTAATAGTAATGATTATACTTTTATTTATCTAAATAATGCAAAAGCAACAGTTAATTTTAGTGGTTTAACAGTTCCAACATCAACAACTGCATACCCAATAAATATTGGTGCAGGATTGATTTCGGGTGTTACAACTAGTTCAAGTGGATATTCATTTGCAAATATATATATAAGATACCGTGGTTATATAAGTGAAAATCAAATTAATATTTTAGCAACTAAACCAACACCAGTAGTTGTTTTTCAAGCTAAAAATAATCCATTAGTTGAATATACAGTTGATGAAAGTTGGATTGGTAGATACACTAATGAAATTACGACTTTTACAATACCACCAACATCAGAACTACCAAATGGTGAATACTATTTGAAATTGGAATCTGAATTACACACATCAGCACTATTATTAGTTAATATTCAAGATGTTGTAGTTGAAACTGAATCTTTTTTTGATGATTTTAAAAATCCTGATACATTAAGAAATAACTATTATGTTTTAAATCGTGCTTGGGGTGGTGCAAATGGTGGTGTTGTTCCAGATAATGTTTTTTTAAGAAATGATGAACTTATTCTAAAAGCAAATGGTGATAATTATACTGGTACAACACAAGGTGTTGATAGGGATGGAATAAAAAAAATACATACAAACGTATCAGACCCACAATTTGGTGAACCTTGGACTAATAGAGTTGGTGGGTGTATTGTTTATAATAAAAGAACTGGTTTTGGTTCTTATGAAATTGAAGCTTTAATACCAAATCAATTGGGTGTGGCTTATGCTATGTGGACTTTTTTTTATAATGAAATTTATCCAACTGACCCACGTTATCCACAATTTATTGGTGAAGCTTATGAAACTGTTGATGTTATTAATATAATAGAATCAGGTTATACCATCAATAATACAATTGATGATTATGGTATAATTAGTTATGGAACTAATTTTAATATTGGAGATAAATTTATAATTGACCAAGATGTATCACAAACAATTTATACTTGTGTGGGAAATGAACCAAGTGTAGTTTATTATAACCCAACAACTTTTTTAACGGTTGGTAATACATTTAGTAAAATTGTAATAACTACTGAACAATCCCCAACTAATAACGAGGGATTACACGAACAAGGAACAGTTGATGATGGTTTTTATATAACAAGAAACCACGAAATTGATATAGAATTTCCATCACATTTAGACGGTGGTACATTATCAAATCCATCATTAAGCAATATGAAATGTAATACTTGGAGAGGTGAGCTAAAGAATTGGGATGTAGCAACAACCGACCCATCATATTGGGAAGAGTATAGAGATAATTTAACATCAGTTGGTTTTAATATTGCTGATGGTGATTACCACAAATTAAGATTTGATTGGTATCCAGATAGAGTTGAATTCTATGTTGATGATTTATTAAAAAGAACAAACATCAACACATTAAGTGGTGATACTGTTCCAGATATAAGTGGTTTTTTCACATTTGGTGTTTGGTTTCCATCATCACCATTACCATCATCACCTTGGTTAGTTAACCCAAATAATGCTTGGGCTGGTGGTGTTGTTGATACTGATGGTGGTATGAAAGCTGATTTTGAATCTATTGAAATGAGGGTCAAAAGTTTTAGTTTCACTCCATTTAATGAATATGTTAGTGAACAAAGAAATGAGGGTGAAACTTATCCATTTGGTGGTTACAACAAAAAATAACATTAAAAATAAAAATATGAAATAAATTGAAAATAACACTAGTGCTTTTGGCAATAATAACAACATTTTTAACACCTATTCAGGGGTTATTAATTATTATGTTTATGATGGTAATGCTAGATACAGCATTTGGAATATACGTATCAATTAAAATAGAATCAATTAAATCATTCAAATCACATAAATTATTTAATATTGTGATTAAATTATTTTTCTACTTAACAACAATCATTTTAGCTTTTTTAGTAAATAAATATATAGCTGGAAAAATGTTATTTGGAATTGAATATTTAATACCAAAAATAGTTACAGCAACTTGGAGTTATATCGAATTAAAAAGCCTTGATGAATCTTCAATGAAATTAGGAAATAAATCATTTTGGGTAATCTTCAAAGAAATGATTAATAAACTAAAAGGAATGAAAACAGATTTAAACGAATTAATTGATGATAAAAAGGAAGATACAAAATAACATAACAACTTAATAAACTAAACCCACTTTAACGAGTGGGTTTTTTTATGGGTTTTACTTATCACAAAATGATAGTATTATTATGGTTATAAACATATTATATAATGAATAATGAATTTGAAAAAAATAAGGTTGGAAGACCATTTAAAATGCAAGTTTGGGTACAACAATTAAATACAGTACTTGAAGCTGATGATATAATTAGTTATACAGATGAAGACCTTGTTTTTTTAGTAAATCGAGGTTTACCAATTGATAGCCAAATATCAAAATCAACATTCGAAAAATGGAAAGCTGGAAAATTTCACCCAACCGAAGAAATTGGAAAAGAATTTATTGGAATGATTCATTTAGCATTAATAAGACAAAAAGCAATACTAGTAAATAAACTAATGAATGATACAACTGGTCAATGGACAAGATACGCTTGGTTATTAGAACGAAAATTTGCTGAATGGAATCTTAAACATATTTCAGAAAATATTAATAAAAATGAACAAGAAACAATCATTCAAATAACAGCTGGAAGTGAAGAACAACGCAAACTAATTGATTCATTAATTAATACTGATTTTGTTGAAATTAAACCAAAACAAATAGATTCAACTAACAATAACGAAGATGAAAATGATTTACCGTTTTAATGATAATACCAACAACAACATTTAATAAAATTGCAACACTTAAACAACCAATAAGAGTAATTCAAGGTGGTACAAGTGCTGGTAAAACATTTTCAATCTTACTGTATTTAATATATTATGGATTAAAGAAAGATTTACTTATTTCAATTGTAGCTGAAAGTGTACCAGTACTTAAAAGAGGTGCATATAAAGATTTTCAAGATATATTAATCTTATTGGATTTATATGATGAAACAAATCATAATAAAACTGATAGAACAATTAAGGTTGGTAAATCAACATTTGAATTTTTTGGTGCTGATGATTCAACAAAATTAAGAGGTTCAAGACGTGATATTTTATTTTTAAATGAAGCAAACAACATAACATTTGAAGCATTTTCTGAATTAAATGTTAGAACAAAATTGTTCACATTTTTAGACTATAACCCAACATCACCATTTTATGCACATACTGAATTGATAGGAAATGATAATGTTGATTTTCTTATTGTTACATATAAAGATAATGAATTCTTAAATGAAAAAATAATTGATGAAATTGAATCTTGGTTAGTCAAATCTGAAACATCGGACTATTACAAAAACAGATGGAAAGTAATGGGATTGGGTCAACTTGGTATTCAATCTGGGGCGATATACAATGATTGGTCAGAAATTGATTCATTACCAGAAAACGCAGAATTATTAGGTAGTGGTTTAGATTTTGGTTTCAGTAACGACCCATCAGCACTTGTAAGTGTATATCGTTACAACGGTGAAATAATAATAGATGAAAAGATATATCAAAAAGGTTTGTTGAATTCACAATTAGCATCATTAATTAAATCTAGTGATGCAAAAAATGCAATAATATATGCTGATTCAGCTGAACCAAAAAGTATTGCTGAACTTAAACATTATGGATTAACAGTATTACCAGTTATTAAAGGTAAAGATAGTATCAATTATGGTATTCAATTAATCCAAGAACAACCATTTAAAGTAACCAGTAGAAGCATTAATTTAATTAAAGAGTTACAAAATTATGTATGGGCAAAAGATAAAGATGGTAATCAATTATCAATTCCAATTGACACATACAATCATATTTTAGATGGATTACGTTATTTCTTTTTAATGAAATTTAGTAAAAAATCAACACACTTTAATTTAAAATGGAAAAGATAGTTAACTATAAAATTAAAAACTTTTTTATAATTCAAGATTATAAATTAATAGTTGATTATTTATCAATACTTGATAATCTGAATCCATTAAGACAAATACAAAATCCAAAATATAAATGGTATAAGATTAAAGAATCAAAAACAATTCAAATACCATCAATACTTGAATTAACATTTGGTGAAGTAACTGAAATAAGAAATTCATTTGGTAGTACCGATATTGAATCTATTATTGATTCGGTAATGATGTTAACTAAATTAAAACGTAATGAAGTATTAAATTTTACAATCATACAATTCTATGGTATTATATCAAGTATCAAAGCTGATTTAATTCAAATTCAAAATATGGAATTTAACGAATTAAGCAATGATGAAGATGATATAAATGTTGAATTAACCAACGCAAACGAAAGAATGTCAAAGTATGGTATTTTAAATGTCTTTGATAATCTTTCAAATGGTGATATAACCAAATGGAATAAAATTGAAAAGATGCAATATTTAACTGTATTCACAAAATTAAGTCTTGATAATACTAAAGCTAAAATTCAAAAAGAAATTTCTGAATTACAAAAGAAACAAATAAAAAAATAATATGTATGAACTATTACAAACATTAGCAATTAATAACGAATGGGTTTTTGAGTATTCAAAATCAGATTATCAAAATTTATATGATGATATGACAACGGATAAAGTTCATTTATTCATTGACCCAATAACTATTGATACATCATTTAGTGATGCTGGTGTTGAAACACATACATACAGCGGTAAATTGATGTTATTGGTATCTAGTGATGTTGATGAAGATTACAAAGATAAATATATCAACAACATTAAACCTCTTATGAATGAAGCTTCAACAATATTAAAAAATGCGTTGGTATGTGCTGATGCAACAATAAACAAATTTACACAAGTTGAAGTGATTAACCTTTTTGATTTTAATCTTGATGGATTATTAATAACATATTCAATAACACTTATTGAATAATGGATTTCTTTAATTATGATGAGATTCTTAAACAAGAAATGGAAGCAATAAAAGCTGATATAATTGATGTATATGAATCAAGTGGTAAAAAGGTATCAGGTGAGTTTTTAAATGGTTTAAATACGTCCTATTCGCCTAACAAAGCAACATTAAGTGGTTATGTGTATTTGGCTGGTAGGGTTGCAGGAAAGCAACCACCAACAGCACCAATTGAACAATGGTTAATAGCTAAAGGAATAACACCAATTGAAAAAAATATGAAAATATCAAGTCTAGCATATTTGATTGCTAGAAAAATTGGTAAACAAGGAACAAATAAAGAAAATCATTTAAAGATATATGAACAAGTTATAACACCAGAAAGAATTGATACAATTCTTGAAAAGATAAATAAAATAAATGTTAATCTTTTTATTAATGAGATTACAATAATGATACAAAAAATAGAGAATAAATAATGATTACAATAACAAATGATTTATTACCAATTAATCCAGCTTATAATGATTCAATAATTGAATTTGAAATTGATGAAGTTGGTACATATCCAAGCGCATATATAGTAATTGATTCAACGGATGATATTTTTGCTATATATGGAATAAATAATAAATACTTTTTTAATTTCAAAAGTATTGTCACATCATTAATCAACAAAAATAACTTTAAGGATTCAATTATACCACAATTATACTCATCTAGTATTTATGATGATGAATCACTTTCTTTAATATTACCAATAACTATTTATATTAGTGGTGCTTTTATTTCAAAGACTTATAAATTCAAAAAAAATGTTGAACAACTGATAGGATATAATGACAAAATCAATTCTAGTAATACTATTAACATTCTATTACCGACACAAAACAATGTTGATTACTATTTACCATATTTTGAGGGTTATCCAATCGATTTTGCCATTTTTGGTTTAACAACTGGTGATACTTATTATTTGAAAAACACATCAACTTATAATATATCAGCACCTGCAACATCATCAAATGATAAAGTAAAAAGATTATTTCTTTCAGATGGAGCAAATAACGAATTCTTAACCAATTTAATTGGTTTATCAACAACAGTTAATAAATGTGAATTATGGGTTAATGAAACATTCAAATCAAACCTATTAATCAAAAGGAATGAATCAAAATGTGGTGTATATCTTAAATGGTTTAATGATGCTGGAAGCTATTCATATTGGTTATTTGATGAAATAAGTGAATCAATCAAAACAGATACCATTAGTGAATTAAGTACAGGATTTAACAATCTCCAACACTTAACATCAACATCACAAATTACAGGTAAGAAAGCAGACAATGCAAAGGTGTTAACAACCAAGTTCAATGAATTTGAAAGAAGTTACATCCAAAGTATTTTAAGTTCACCATTTGTTGAAATGTATATCTATAACGAACCATTTAGACAAATGAATCAATATTCATTTATTGGGGTTGCTGTTAATGAAAGCAATACAGTATTTAACAAAAAGAATAACCAATATAAAATGAATGTTACAATAACATTACCACAGATTAACACACAAACATTATAATGGCAAATGAAAGAATTTTTATAAATGATGTTGAATTTGAATTAACAAATAATTCGACTGATTTTGCTCGAACACTTCAAGTAAATGATTTAATTAGTTTGCAATCAAGACAAACATCATATACAAAAAATATTCATATTCCAAAAACACCAAATAATTTACAAGCCTTGGGTTTTATTGGTGAATTTAATAGTACTGGTTATGCATTACCAAGTAGAAAATTAGAAGTTACATATATCGTTGGTAATGATTATATGATTTATAAAGGTTGGGGTGTAATTGAAGAAACAACTGATGAATATATTTCAATTAATGTGTATGATGGTTTAATTGATTTATATAAATCAATTGAAAATGTTACATTATCTGAACTTGATGTTGATGCTTTGGAACACCCAAAAACATTAACAAATGTTATTAATTCAATTACAAATATTGCAACAAGTCCATATACTTATATAGTTGCTGATTACGGTGGTAAAGCAAGATTTACATTTGTAACTGGTGGTACTAGTGGTACTAGTGTTAATATGGATTATTTAGTACCATCAGTTAAAGTAAGTTATTTAGTTGATAAGATATTTGATTATGCTGATGCAACCTACTCAGGAAGTACTTTTTTAACAACTGAATATGAAGAGTTATATATTAGTTATTCAAATGGTTATCCAGTTGATGCTGAACCAATTATATTTTATTCTAACACATCTTTTCAACAAGGTACAAACTTAGGTAATTCTAGTTATTCAGCATTTGTTGTTAAACATAATTCAGCAGCACCATATTCAGGTTCATTTTCAACTGATGAAGTTTATCTGATTCCAACTACTGGTGTGTATCAATTCGTTGATGATGGTGTTGGAACTGGTAAATGGGATAAAGGTATATATGGTCAAACTGCTTTTGGTATAAGAAATGCAATGGTTGTTGAAGTTATAGTTAACAACGGTACAGCGTATGATATTAAAACTAAACCAATATTAACACTTAATTCAAATGATACAATTAAAATAATTGCAAGAACATCTGGTGGTTATAAATTAAATAACATCACTTTTAAATTGAATCTTAAATATTATTTGATTGGTGGTAACGAAGTAAATTTTAAAAACTCATTAAAGGAATTTCAAGTAAAAGATTTTCTTAATGAAATTATATATCGTTATGGTTTAACCATTTATAAAGATAAATATACCAATCATTATACATTCAAAACATTTGATGAAATAATAAATTATGATAGTAATAATTTAATTGATTTATCAAATTCATTTGTAAAAAAAATAAATGAGAAATACAAATATGGTTCTTATGCGCAAAACAACATTATCAAATATAAATATAATGTTGATGGTTCAAGTTATGAAGATAAAACAATAACAATAAACAATGTTAATCTTGAAGAAACAAAGATTGTATTAACTTCAAAAATGTATGCAAAAGAAGAATTTCAATCAAAAGAACTTGGATACTATTCAAATCAATATTTATTGTGGACAAAAGATTTAAGTGATGGTGTAACTACATATAGAAGTTTAACAAATCATTTTCATTTCATATCGTTAAGTCGTTTAGATTTAAACACATTTATAGGTTCTGAATTAACTGGTGATAAAATATTAATTAATCCATTTTATCTAAGTAAAGATGTGTACTTACAACCTTATGTGAAATTTGAAGGTATATTAAATGATTTCAAATTAATAACTGCTGAAATGTATTTTGATATTTCTCAAATAAACAATTTTGACTTTTCAAAACTATATTATTTTAAACAACTTGGTGGTTATTATATAGTAAATAAAATACAAGATTATCAACTTGGTAAAACTTGTAAAGTAGAATTGATTAAAGCTAATTATTAAAAACAACAACAATAACGAAAAAATATATACTATGGAATAAATGGCTCAAATTATAGAAGTGTTATCACTTGATATTAACACTAATGCACTAATTAGTAAAATGACTGAAACACGTGCTGAAATTGATAAACTGAAAGCAGCACAAAAAACACTTACTGATTCCAATCAAACAAATTCAGATTCATTTACAAAAAATGTAGTTGAAATTGCTAGACTGCAAACATCTTACAATGCACAAAAAAATGTTGTTGCACAATTATCAACAGCAAACCAAGCTTTTGCAAAAGCAACTGATGCTGCAACACAAGCTATTGCAAAAGAAAATACTTCAATTGCCGAAGCTAGAGAAAACAATAAACAACTTTTAGCAATAAGAAACCAAATCAACACCAAAACAACTGAGGGTCAAACCGCAGTAACTGCAATCAATTCAAAACTAGATGAAAACAACAAATACATTAAAGATAATGTATCAGGTTTGGAAAAACAAAAAATTGGTATTGGTGATTACGGTAGAGCAATAACCGAATCTGTACAAGCATTAGGATTGCAAGGTGTTGAATTAAGAAATGTAAATGTTATACTTGAAAAATCAAGTGGTACTTGGAATTTCTTTAAAGGTCAAATGAAAGATGGTGCAGAACAAATAAAAAATTCAGCATCAGCAACCGAGGGAATGACAACAGCACAAAAAGCAATGACAATTGCAACTGGTGTTGGTACTGGTGCTATGAAAATCTTTACAGCCGCACTTGCAGCAACTGGTATTGGTTTAATCATTATTGCAGTTGGTTTACTTATTGGTTACTTCAAAACGTTTGACCCACTCGTGGACAAACTAGAACAAGGTTTTGCTGCAATGGGTGCAGCTGTTCGTGTGGTTCAACAAGCACTTGCATCATTATTTGATAGTACACAAGATTCATCAAAATCATTTAGTGAATTAGGGGATAATATGGCTAAAGCTGCAAAAGATGCAGCAAAGTTAAAAGCTGCTCAACAAGACCTTGCCGACTTGAATAACTCACAAGAAGTTGCCAACGCTAAAGCAATACAACAATATGCTGAACTTATACTTAAATCAAAAAATCGTACACTAACAGAAAAGGATAGACTAGCATTTTTAAAACAAGCAGAAGCAATTGAAACAGCAAACTTTAAACAACGTTCAGCACTTGCTGATGCTGATTTAAAACAATCAATTGAAGCTGCTAGAATCAAAGGCAGTTTAAGTAATCAAGAACTTGCAAACTTACAAAGAAATACACTAGCCTATGGTACATATTTATTGAACCAAGGTAAAATAACTGATAAAGAATTACAAGATTTAAAAAAATCTGAACTAGGTAAAATTGCAATTAAAGATGAATCAACTAAACGTTTAGAAAAGAATCAAAATGCACAAGATAAACTTGAAGATGATGCAACAGCCAAAAGAGAAAAAGCACAAGCAGATGCACAAGCTGCACAACAAAAAGCAATTGAAGCACATAACAAAAAAGTTGATGCTGGAATACAAAAAAACAAAGATGAAATTGATTTATATATTCAACAACAAGGAATAAAAAAACAATCAATGGTTGATGAGTTATCAACTGCTGAAACAGTAATGAATAAAAAATTAGCATTACTTAAAACAGAATTAGATAATAAGAAAATAACTCAAACAGCTTTTGAACTTGAATCATTAAAGTTAAAAAATGACTTCGCAAAAAAACAAGCTGATGTAACAGTTGCAAATGCTAACATTGAATTACAAAACTTTAAAGATACACATCAATCAAAAATAGATGCAAATCAATTCTTAAATGATACACTATATCAACAAGAACTTGAAAGAATTAGATTAATTAGCGAAGCCGAAGCAACAGCAGCTAAAGCATCATTTGATGCTGGTATTACTAATAAAACAGAATATGATGCAGCAATTGCACAAATTGATTTAACAACAGCAACAAACAAAAAAGCAGTTGATGATGCTAAAATTGTAGCTGATAATGAAAAGAAAATAATTGATGCAACCAACAAACAAGAAATAGATGAATTAGAGTTTCAAACCAAATTTGAAGCCGATACAGCACGTGAACAAATGCGTTATGATGCTGAACTATTGGCAGCCGATAAGAATGGAGCAGATAGAGATTTAATAGAACAAAAACACGCTGCAAACCAAAAAGCAATCGATGGTGAACTACAAAAAACAAAGATTGCAGCATTGGGAGCAACATTGGGTGTTGTATCTGATTTATTAGGTAAATCATCTAAAGCTGGTAAAGCGGTTGCATTAGCACAAGCATTAATAAATACCTATCAAGGTATAACTGCTGGTGTTGCTTTAGGTTATCCTATGGCAATTCCAGCGGTGGCAATGGCAGCTGCAACTGGTTTTGCAGCCGTTAAAAACATCATATCAACTAAAGATGTGCCGAAACGTGCTGATGGTGGTTTAATACCTACTTTATCATCTGGTGTTATCAATAACGGTTCAAACATTGTACCATTATCAAATGGTGATGATACGCTTGCATACGTTGGACAAGGTGAATTAATATTAAATAAGGAACAACAAGCACGTGCTGGTGGTTTTCAGTTCTTTAAATCAATTGGTGTGCCTACTTATGCAACTGGTGGTTATGTTGGTAATCAATCAATATCAAACACGGCTAGAATGTCAATAGATTATGATAGACTAGCTGCAAGTGTTGCACAAGCTTATGCAAATGCACCAGCACCAGTTGTAAGTGTTGTTGATATTAATCATCAACAAAATAGAGTAAGAATGGTTGATTCTTATGCTAATTTACAATAACAAAGAATAACATAATTAAACCACAAGTATAATTAAAAAAATATTTGTGGTTTTTTATTAATAAGTATGTCCTTTTGACAAAGTTGTGATATTTATTATTAAAAGAAATATATGATAACTAAACAAATGTATAACCAAATTAAACAGTTTGAAACACTAACAACTGAACAAACAAAAAATCTATTCATTGAATTGAATAATGGAAATAATAACGCAAAAGAAAAACTGATTCAACACAATATTAAATTGGTTATTCATTTTGTAAAACGATATAAAATTAAATCAAACTTAATTGAATTTGATGATTTAATAAGTGAGGGTACAATTGGATTAATTAAAGCAATCGAAAACTATAATATAAATAAATCATCAAAGTTTTCATTCTATGCTAGTTTCTGGATTAATAAATATATTACAGATTTTATAATTAATTATTCTGATGTAATCAAATCACCTTATTCAACAAAAATATCTAATGATAAAATTAAAATTGAAATAGCAAAACTATTTCAAAATAATGAATCTGAAATATATCCAGAACATATTGAAACATTAAACCTATTTACAACCGCTGAAATTCATCACTACTTTAATACCAAAGAAATAATTAAAGTTGATAATCTTGATATATTTTGTGATAATGAAAATGATGATTCTGAAATTGAAAATGAAAGACTAAAAAACCAAATTAATCAAAATCTAAAATTTCTGAATACACGTGAAAGATTTATTATTAAAACTTATTTCGGAATTGATACCAATCCAAAAAAATTAAAAGAAATCGGTGAAATTCTTAACATTACAAAAATGAGAGTTTCACAAATTAAAGATGAATCACTAAATAAACTTAAATTAAAATTTAAACCAGTTTACTAGGCTATGCAATGCGCCAGCTTTTCCAGCTTCACAAGGTTTTTCAAAACAAAAAACAACATAAAAAGATTTTAACACAAAAACCAATAACAATAAAACAATATCAACAATTAAAAATGAATAGATACCAACTACTAAAGAAAAATAAAAACACAATACATAGATTCGTTAAAAATGGAATACTTTCTTATATGGTAATAAGAGATATTGAAATATATGAAGCACTTCAACAACTACAAAAAGATATTCCAAAAGAACTAAAATATATTATGTTAGCTGAACAATTTGAACTATCACCCGATAGAGTAAAACAAATAATATATAATATGCAATCATTAATAACATAACATCATAACCAGCTAATAATTAGCTGGTTATTTGTTTGTAATCAATTAATAAACAATTTGTTATAAATCAAACAAAAAATTATTATGTCATATTAAAAGAATCACATCACCAACTTCATCAAAACTATCTTGAAATACATCATCAAACTATCTTGAAATACATCACTAAAATACTGCCAAAGCGTACATAAAAGATGAAATTTGAAAAATCTTGATAAATCACATCAAAATCTGTTAAAAATAAAATGTTCACTAATGTACTAAGTTAACATTATTTTGTTAACACTAGTAAAATCAATACTTCACAAGGTTTTTGAAAATCATAAATAAAAATAATGTTCACTTTTGATAAAATATGTTTGGAAGTGAACATTTAATTTATATCTTTGTGGGGCAATAAAGCAATAACATAAATTAATAACACAATGGCTTATATCACATCAGAATCAGTAAAAGAAATTAGAAACAATTTGAAAGTACTATTTCCAGCAAAACAAGGTTGGAAATTTAGTGTAACTAGACAACATTATTCAAATGTACGTTGTGAAATATTAACAGCACCAGTTGAATTAAGATTAGATACAACAAGAACAAATGAATCAGTTAATAATTTTTGGATTGAATCACGTTATGATGGTAATAATGATGCAGCAACTGCAATACTTAAATCAATCAATGATATTCTTAATCTAAACAATTATGATAATTCAGATGCACAAACAGATTATTTTGATTGTGGTCATTATGTAACACTAACAATTGGTGCTTGGGATAAACCATTTCAAGTTGTTGCATAATACCAAAACCTTTTTTTTAAATAAAAATGTTCACTTATATTTGCGGGTGAACATTTTTTTATTACATTTGTACCAAGATAATCAAAACACAAACATATTATGATACCTAAAGCAATCCTAAACAAAGTAACAAAGTTAAATGAAATGATTGCATCACATATTGATTCAGATGGTGGTGCAATAGGTGTAATTGATACAAATGGTACTTGGCAAGCACCAACAGTATATTCAATAGTTATTAACTTAAATAGCATTAGAATTGATTCTTATGATGTGTATGTTAATGAAACTAAAGTATATGATTCATTCAGATTCAACAAATCAAATCCATATCAACAAATAGAATGTAATGAAACATTGAATGACTTGATTAAACAATATCGTAAATCAATTAAATCTTTAAACTAAAATATTATGTCACTAAAGAACTCAACAACAACAGCTGATTATATAGACTTTGATAGAGCATCAAACGTTGCATCTAAACTACTAAAAGAACCTAAAACAGTATTGATAGGTAAATATATTATTATTGCAATGAATACTGGTTTAAGATGTAGTGATATACTTGCATTAACTTGTGAACAATTAAAACAACCATCTGTAACAATAACCGAGGGTAAAACAGAAAAGAAAAAAACCTTTGCAGTTAATGATGCAATCCGTGCCATTGTTCCAGCTGATGCAACTGGTGGTTTATTCATTACACAAAAAGGTGGTATAATATCTATTCAACATCTGAACCGATTGTTAAAGGATGCGTTCGCAAAAGAAAGTAAAACACTTAACATATCATCACATTCATTAAGAAAGTCATTTGGTCGTAGAGTATTTTTTAATAATGGTGAATCAGAAAAAGCTTTGGTGTATCTAAGTGATTTGTTTAATCATTCATCAATTGCTGTTACTAGAAAATATTTAGGTATTCGACAAGATGAATTAAATGATATATATCTTAATCTTTGATACCTTGTTTTAATTATCTATGCTGTTTGATGTGTTGTACGGTTGTTAAAATTATCGTTGCTTATATCGCTTTAAAATGCGTCATTATATTAAACAAAAAAAACCATTCAATTACTGAATGGTTTCTTTGTTTAATGTAGTATATGAAATAACAGCTTTTAAATCACTTGGTTCAGCAGCATCAATACCAATCTTAACTTGATATTGTTTGTCTGTTTTAACAACATACAATGTGTACTTGTAGTGGTTATCAACATCATCTTTATCTTCATTTATGTAACTACCAATCAAATTTACACCGTTATTAATCTTTACGTTTTGTTGGTATTGGTTAACCAGAATCAACAAAGATTTAATTGGTTCAACACATTCAGCAAACCTTTTTGATTGTATGTGTTCAGTTAAAGAATGTGAATCTGGATAATAAGGTTGATAAGGATAATTATATATTAACTTTGTTTTTTTTAACATTATTTATTTTAAAGCAATTTAAGCAACTATATAATTTTATATAGCACCTATATCATTTGTTATTTATATCGTCTTATTTGGTCTGTATTGAAGCGTAGTGAATAAATAAAGGATAACTGTAACGGTTATCCTTTAATGTTCTTAGGTGGTATTTGTTTTTGTAATATTATAGTTTACCTAAATCACCACCTAAATCTGTTTTAATAATTGATTGTGATGAATATTCTTTTGGTAAATTATTCTTTGGTGGAAATAGTTTATCAAGTTCTTCTTTTGTTGCTTCTGGTTTCAAATACTTGAATAAGTTTCTTGCTGATAGTGTTTCTTTTTTACCGTCAATCTTTTCATTTATTGTACTGGTGATTGGTTGACCCTTAGCACCAATCAAAGCTGTTTTATCATCATTCAATTTATACTTAGGAGCATCACCAACTTTTAATTCAGATATTAACCTTGCTTTTGCTCGTAATGCTAATACTACTTTTATTTCAGGTCTTTTAATTTCAAAATCAACACCGTATTTTTCTTTAAATTCATCTTTGTATTCACCTATATTTTGAATTAATAGATTTTCTTCTTGTTTGTGTTTTTTACTTAATTCTTTTTCTTCATCATCGATTTTCTTTTTAAGGATATTCCACTCACTTTTAATTTTTTGACTTAATTCAAATCTTGCATCATCAACTTGTGCTGATAATTCAAGTTGTTTTATTTCCTTTTCTAATTCAGCAGCTCTTTTTGCTTTTAGTTCAGCAATTTGTTCATCAATCGTTAAGACTGGTTTTTTTGATAGTGGTGTTGCCATAGTATTTATTATTTAATTTGTTGTTAATATTTATATTGATATCCAAAGATTAATAATTTAATTTTATATAACCTAATTATAGATTTAATTTATTTAACACATTCCACTTTTTAATATTAGGTATATGATTTGGAATTACTGTTTCTCTATGAAAATTTATATCAACATTACCGCTAACTTTCATAAATGATATTTTAGGTTGTTGTGTTATTTTCTTATCTATTATTAAATAATTCACTTCAATATTTTTACAATTTCTTTGTGAATAAATTTCTGGATTTGTCAATAAACCATAGGTTGTACCATCTTTAATTATCAATTCCAATACAGTATATTGTACATTATGTTGAATGATATTAATATCATCAATGAAAATATTAATATACTTTTTTAGTAGTTCTTTATCGCTTTCAATCGTTGATAGATTATCATTAATGATTGATTCAACATCACCTTGTTTATCAAAGATTAAAAGTTTATTAGATTCAATCTTTGATTTTTCTTGTTGGATTTTATTATAATCATTTTCAAGTTTTTCAATCTTTTTACCAGTAGTTTCAATAAGAGTTAAAACACCAGCACTTGATAATTTTCCAACTGATTTTAAGATTGCAACGTTTTCATCAATATTGTTTTGAATTTCTTTTTCACGTTGGATAAGATTTGATAAATGGTTATCCATTTCAAGTAAGTATTCATCAGGATTGATTTCATTTATCTTTTTTGATAATGCTGGTAAATCCAATTTAATGAGTTGCCAAACTGCACTATCAATTAAATTCATACTTAATGATTTTCCAACACTTGAACAAGATTGCGTATCTGTTCTTGATGTGCATCTATAACTGTTTTTTGCTCCATCTTTTCTTATTCTATAATTACCACCTAATTTACGTCCACAAGCTGGACAATTTAATATTTTTGATAGTAGTGTAATATGTTTAGTTTCTTTATCTGAATTAATGATATTTGATTTAAGTTTTGCTTGTACCTTTTCAAATGTATCAACATCAATAATTGGTACATACTTAATCTTGGTTGATGAAACTAGATATTCTGGTGCATTGGACACAATACCAAACTTTGGATTTTTCCGTTTATTGTTGGTTACTTTTTCACCAGTATAAGCTTGTTCTTTCAGTAGTTTGTTTACGTTCCGTTTACTATGTGTGTATTTATGACAACCACGTTTCACACATTCAATTGATATTGATTTAATTGATGGGTTTACTATTGTTGGATTGTTAGTACTTGTTAAACCGTTTAAATACCAGTTAAATATTTGTCTAACAATTGTTGCTTGTTCATCATTAAGTATTAGTGTATTCTTATTGATTTCTGGGATTAAGAACCTATCATATCCAAATAGGATTTTACCACCGATTGATAGCCCTTGTGCCATTAGTTCTTTTCGTTTTCTTTGGAATCTTTCAAGTTTTTGTTTCACTTCCGATTCACTGAACATACCGTACAAAGTGAATATCATTTCACTTTGTTGATTGATTTTACCATCATCATCCAACAATTTAAAATTCAAATCTTTTATGTATATTTGGATTTGATTATTTTCACAATGTTCTTTGATTTGGTGTAGGATACTTTGCCGTCTGGCTAAACGGCTCAATTCTGTTATTAAAATTGTATTATATTCTGGATTTTGTTCTTGGAACTGAAACATTTGATTTGTACCAACCTTTTGACTTAAATCAGCAAATGCTGTTTCTTTGGTTTCAATTACTTTGAAATGTGTATAACCTAAACTTTTACCATATTGTTCAAGGTCATAAATTTGGGCTTGGTAGTCCTGAATTTCCGTAGACACTCTTACTAGTAATATTGCGTGATGGTTTTTCATATTCTCTTTTTTTACAAAGATATGTAAAACGTTCGTTTGTGTACGTCATTATCATAATATTATGACCTCCCGCTGCAGCGATCTCCATACAACGCTTAATGGACTCTTGCCCTTTCACGTCGCTAAAATCAAATTCGGGGAAATCTAAGTCTTTGTAGAACTCGGCTCTCGTATCAATTGTTGTGGGCTCTAAGGTGCCTTTACCTTCCAAAAAATCAATCACTTCCTGAACATTAGAAATACCATAAACATCAAGTCCTGCAACGATAGCAGCTTCTTTTACGTTTTGTATTGGCAGAAAAAAGCCTTTAAAACCTTCTTCTTTGGCTTTTATGGCAATGGGCAAGGCTCCCCGAATAGGCTGTAAACTTCCATCAAGAGAAAGTTCACCCATAATAATATACTTATCAATATCCTTGGCCTCAATTTGCTGTGAAGCGACTAAAATGCCTATCGTCAAAGTTAAATCGTATGCCGATCCTTCTTTGCGTAAATCAGCAGGCGCCATGTTGATCGTTATCTTTTTACCAGGCATTTGATAGCCGTTGTTTTTAAGAGCGGCCGCAATACGATAACTGCTTTCTTTAATCGCGTTGTCGGGCAAACCCACCAAATGGTACCCTACCCCTTTGTCAATATTTACTTCCACAGTAATTGTAGTAGCTTCTACACCAAAAACGGCACTTCCAAAAACTTTTACTAACATATCGCGTATTTTTTTTTAAAAATAATGAATTTTAAAACACCAACAGTAGAATTATCTGACTAAATAATAGCGATTTAGCAAGTTTTTTATTTAAATATTGAAAATAAAAAAGAGTTGTGTTTGACCACAACTCTTTCACTTACTTTAAACAATTTATTAGTTAATACCCATCATTCTGAATTAAATTCTTGTTGACATCCATTTCTCTTAAAGGGATCGGTAAAACGAGATTATTAGCATTGTAAGGCAAAGATCCTATGTTTTGTTTTAACCTTTTTGCATCAAATAACGCAAATCCTTCGAAGGATAATTCTCTTTTTCTTTCCATCAGTATAGTCGCCAAATCTACCGTGGTGAATAAAGTAGCACTTGAACGGAACCTCAACATATTAATATCATCTAAAGGCGATAGTCCCAAAACTGTTCCTTCTCTAAAATTAGCCTCTGCACGTATCAAATACATTTCGCCTAAGCGCAAAAACGGGATGTTTGCATATTGGCTTTTCCATTTTGTGGTACACCAATAACCAGCCTCATAAAAGAATTTCGATCTTTCATCATTTGCATCATCATAAATATCCCAATGCTGATCTTCAATATCAACATCTGGATTTCCAGAACGACCTCCAAAATCAGATCCTGCCCAAAAAAGATTAAAATCATTTATACTATCATCTTGACTATTTACCTGCCATGCAAACAAATCTTCGGTTGAATTTTCCGAATTATTAAACGCTTTAGCAAAAGTGGTAGTTAATGCTGAGCCACTATCTTTGATTACAATATTAGCCATATTTCGTGCATTTATATAATCTCCTTTTTGCAAATAGACACGAGCCAAAAGTGCTGCTGCACTATATTTTGTAGCATATACCCCATTTGTTTCTGGTAGTAAAGTATATGCAGCCGTTAAATCAAGTATTACTTGGGTATACACTTCCTCAAGAGTATTCCTAGATGGAAAAGTAATTTTAGAAGGATCTAAAACTGGATCCAATACTATAGGAACTCCAAGTTGATTGTTTACAGAACCCTTTATATAGGGTTTTGAAAATAATCTTCCTAAGTCAAAATAAACTAATCCTCTAAGAAATTTTGCTTCGCCTTCGGCAACATCTTTTTCGGATGCGTTTGTAAAAACAGCTAAATTAGCCAATATTATATTGGATTGATTGCTTATTTTATAACCATTAAGCCAGATCTCTCTCACATAACTATTATCTTTTAAGATAGCTTTCTCGTTATATTCACCTGGCTGACTATAGGTTCCATTCCAATAAATATCACCGTCATTCGCTATTAACTCTGATGCCAATGCAATATCTCCACCATAACTAACACTTGATCTTGCATCTGCATAAGCATTATTTAAAATTTTACGAAGATTTGATGAAGTGCTTATGGCAACATCAGTTGTTATATCCTGCTCAGGCGTAATATCTAGATTATCATTACATGCTAAAAAAGAAAGTGCAATAAATGATATTAAAATTATTTTATATTTATACTTTTTCATATCTAATTTCATTAAAGGTCAATATTTAATCCAATAATTATTGTTTTTGCTGGAGGTGCAGAATAAAATGCAATCCCTTTTCTAATATTTGAATCTCCATTATTATCGTAAGAAGATTCTGGGTCGTATCCTGTATAATTTGTAAAAGTTAAAAGGTTTACCCCAGTCATGTAAAGTCGAAGTCTATCCACTGAAATCTTTTGACTTATTTTTTTCGGCAAGGTATATCCTAATGATAAATTTCTTAAACGTATAAAATCTGATTTTTCTAGATAACGAGTTGATGCTTGTTGTCCGTTGGTACGATGCATCCTCGCTTGAGGAACATTAGTAATATCACCTGAGTTTTGCCATCTGTTCAATTGATCTGTTGTTTGATTATCTTCATATCGAGCGTTACCCGATTGAAATTTACCTGCTTCATTATATAGTGAAGCTCCCCACTCTCCTTGAAAAGTAAAAGAAAAATCCAAATTTTTAAATAAGATCGTATTTGTCATTCCTGTCATAAACGTAGGATATGGACTTCCTGAAATCACTCTATTTGCTTCATTGTAATCATTCGTTTTTGTTTTATCCAAACTACCATCGGAATTAGGTGTGTTTTTATAAAACAAAGCATCTCCGTTGGCAGGATCAACACCTGCATATTGCACTAAATAAAAAGAGGAAATAGTTTCACCTACTCTTACTATATTGCGTTCATCCACAATATCTCCTCCTGGTAAATTAGTTACTTTATTGTTTAAAGTAGCCAAATTTAAAGAGGTTTTCCAACTCAAATTATCTGTTTTAACATTGGTTGTATTTAATACAAATTCAAACCCTTTATTTGTTAAAGACCCCACGTTACGGGTTAATGTGCTCCAACCAGAGGTACCAGGCAAGGGTTCATTTAACAAAAGGTCATTCGTTTTTTTAACATAGTAATCAATTTCACCCGAAACTCTATTATTTAAAAAGCCAAAATCAATACCTGCATCAACCTGATTTGTTTTCTCCCATTTCAAATCCTGATTACTTAATTGCGATGGGTTAATTGCAGAGGTTTTATTGTAAGCAGATCCGTTAAAAAGACCTAAACTTGCAAAATTACCAATTCCTGCATTACCTGTAATCCCAAAACTTCCTCTTAATTTCAATAAACTAATTGTGTTATTGTCTTTCAAAAAATCTTCTTGTGAGATAATCCAACCAGCCGAAGCTGCTGGAAATACTCCATAACGGTTTGAAGCGCCAAATCTTGAAGATCCGTCATAACGCAAACTCCCTTTTAAAAGGTATTTGTCTTTGATTGAGAATGTAGCTCTACCAAAGTAAGAAAGAAAGTTATATTTAGTTCTGCTTGAAAGTCCTGAGGTAATTTCGGAAGCACTTTCAACGGTTTGCAAATCATCCGATGGAAAACCTGTACCTGCAACATATTGTCTTTTACGCGCACTCTCTTCAAAACTCATTCCACCAACAAATTCTAAATCATAATCTTCCTTAAATGTTTTATTATAGGTGAAATAATTATTGATACTATATTTATCGGATTGAATAGCATTTGCGTCAGCATATCCGTTGGTTGAGGCTGATTGTGTTAAACTTCCCGAAAAATACTCTTCCGTTTGATTGTTGTTATCATATCCCAATTCTGTTTTAAAGCTTAATTCTGGTAAAATTTTATATTCTAAATAAGAATTCATTATGGTTCTAAAAATGTTAACATCCCAGCTTCCATTAAATTCTTGCATCAAAAAATTGTAATACAACGTACTTTCATTGTTAGGTGTAATACCATCTGCCAAATAAGCAGGAGACAATGGTGATTGTGCTACTGCTTGCAAGGGCGTTGCAAACGAATTATCTGTACCTATCCTTGTAATATGTGACTTACTCAAACTCGTATTAAGACCTACTCTTAACTTATCCGAAACCTTATGATCTAAATTTCCTCTATAAGAATAGCGATCCATGCTATTACCGCGAACGATACCTTGGGTATTATTATATCCTCCAGAAAGAAAGAAAACTGTTTTACTATCTCCCCCAGATATAGAAAACGTATGATCTTGAACCGAACCTTTTACCAAGGCTAAATCCTGCCAATCGGTATCAATTTGTCCGTTTCGCCAATCTAGTCCATTAGATAGTTTATCAAATGATCCGCCTGGCTCAGTTAACCACAAATCACTTGCTCCCCAAGTATTTGCCGAAGCTTCAGTAAAAAGCTCTACATATTGTGCTGCATTTAACCAGCTCATTTTATGAGTAGCTTCGCTCCAACCTGCTGAGCTATTTAAAGATATTTTCGTTTTTCCAGATTTCCCTTGTTTAGTTGTTATTAAAACAACACCATTTGTCCCTCTAGCGCCATAAATTGCAGCAGAAGATGCATCTTTTAAAATCTCTATAGATGCTACATCATTGGGATTTAAGGAAATTAAAGGATTTATAGGTGCTGCAGATACACTTTCGTTATCATTAATTATTGGCATTCCATCTAAAACATATAAAGGTTCTTGAGACGAAGATATACTAGATATACCCCTCACTCTTATTTTTACGCCTCCTTCAACTTTACCATTAATTTGCGTGATTTGAACTCCTGCGGCTTTAGCCGTAAGTGCACCTTGTAAATTTGAAATAGGAATTTGATTGATTTGTTCCGCAGATATCGAGGCTATATTATCTGTTAATTTACGTTTGGACTGTTTTCCAAAACCGATAATTAAAACTTCATTTAACTCTGCTGAATCCACTTTTAAAAGGGTATTAACAACACTCTTTCCTTTAACGTTAATTTCCTGAGTTTTTAGTCCAATATAACTAAAAATTAGTGTAGCATTTAAACCCACATTTCTAATGGTATAATTACCATCCATATTTGTCTGCGTGCTATTTGTTGTTCCTTTCACTAAAATAGTAGCTCCCGGAAGTGGACCATTTGAATCTGATACACTACCCGAAACATCTTGCGAATAGGTTAAACTAGTACAAAGAATCGTTAGAAACGACAAAAAGACTTTAAGTAAGGTATTTTTCATAAATCATAAGTAAATTAGTTAATACTTGTTTTATAATTTGTTTTATTACTAACAAATATAACTAATAATGTTAAGAAAAACTTAAATCCTTAAACATATTTCAATTTCATTTCTTAACAAAATAATAAATATTAATCTATAATTAGTTAAAAAATAACACATTAACAAAAAACTCACTACTCTACTATTAAATTATAGAATTTAAAAGATAATAATGTTAAAATCATAATTTTTTGTTAATAAAAAATTTACGAATTACTTCAAAAAGTGTACTTTTTATCCAATTTTGAAGGTTTAAAAATTTTAATTTCCCTTTTGATACCTTATGTTTGATATAAATTTATAAAAAGAGGTTGCCTTTATACAAGACAACCTCTTTATTAATTTGAATTTTAAAATTATACCAACTAAATTTAGTTCACTAAAAATAAGGCATTACTAAATAATAAATTTCCGTTTTCCCAAAAACCCCTAAATAATGGATTGTCTATCATATAAATCAATTTTCCATTTTCTTTGCTTTCAACAGCAAAACTTACGGTTTTGTTTAATTTCTTTTTTAAATTATTTCCAATAAAACCATAACTCTTGTAGTCCACCGGAATATAAGCTACGTTTACACCATTTTTAACTAACGGATACTGTTTGTAATCTGTTTTCAAGCTAAAATATTTATCTCCTAACCCGAAAGACATAGGATAAGTAGTATCCAAAACATTTTCAATTATAGCGCCAGTAACTGTAGCGGAAATAGCTCTTCGCTCGGAACCTTTATAATCCAAGAAACGATCTTTTGATTCTTTATCTTTCACTTCCTTTTCAGAAGCCTTTTTATCTTCATCCGAATCATAAAGACTAAGGCTATATCCTTCCTTATCGGCAAAAAGATTCAAAGCATTATTCATAGCAATTACTTTACCTCCATTATTAATCCAATCATCAATTCGTCTTTGCTGCTCTTTCGAAAAATCATAGCTACCATCGGCCAAGATTAAGGTATTATATCCGTTCAAATTCAATAAGTCAAAATTAGTTGTCTCGATAACACTTACCGGATAACCTATAACTGAATCGAGATAATACCACACAGCACCAAATTCAGTCGAACTAACTCCTTTACCTGATAATAATGCAATTTTAGGTGCTTTCAATAGGAAAAAATTTTCTCCTCCTAAATCTTTTCCATTTACGGTATATGCTGTATTGATAAAGTTATAATCATTTTTAATTTTTATAATGTCAATTACTGTTTTTTCAAAATCAACTATTTTGGGATTATCCGCCTTACTCACAATTAATCCACCAGCTTCGACAGTTAGCTTGCCAAAAATTGCTTTTTCACGTGCTGCTCTCACTTTAATATTATTTTGATGCAACGATGATAAAACTTGTGCCGAAATTCGATTATTCCAAGGAACGTAAAAAGCATACACATTTTGAGGTGTATTATGTTCTATAGGTTCAATAATAGCTTTCGTTTTTATGTTTAAATTATTTTTTAATGCATATCCTTCCACCCCATAAGCAAGCGGAAGATTCCAAGCTGTAATATCATAAGATAAACTATCATTTAATTTATTATAGGGTTCAAATAACATTTGAGTCAAAACAGCTTTGGGTTGATCCACTTTTATAATTAAATCGTTTATGTCAATAGCAAAACTTTTATCATTTTGAGTTTGATAATTAAAGCCTATCGCTTTTTGATTTGCATCAGCGTAAGCAAATTCAATTTTATTTTTTTTCAATAAAACAGTTAATTGCTCAAGTTTTGCGTTATTTTTTAGAACATAGGTATTGTATTTTCCTTTTATGTTTTTTCTGGAATTGGTCATATACTTTCTAAAACCCTGAATTAAATGATCTAATTCAGAGGCTGCTGCACCAACTGTGGTTAAAACAGACTTTACATGATGATTGATTCGATCTTGCATCGTCAATACAGATCCATTTTCTAATAAAACAGCTCTTCCAGCTCCAATACCACCTTGCTCAAAAGTCATTCCTACAGCTCCATTATATGTGGGATAAGTGTCACCATAACTAGGGTAAAACATATCATAGGTTTCTCTGGTATTGTATAGCCAATTTTCTTGATCAAATTTATTCGAAATTTTTTCACCAACAACATTTTGAAAATCTTTTTGATATTTGTCTATAAATTCATGCCATGGTTCAGCAGACGGCGGGAAGAAATAAGGGGAGTTATACCCCATTTCATGTACATCAACATGTACTTGAGGTAACCATTCATTGTATAAAGCTAAACGTTGCTCTGACTCTATTTGAGTTTGCCAAGCCCAATCTCTATTTAAATCAAATAAATAATGATTGAATCTCCCACCAGGCCATATTTCCATATGCTCTCTATCGGATAATTCAGGATGTGTTTTTTTTCCAGAAATTTCCCTTAACCAATTCCCATATCTTGAGTATCCATCTGGATTAATACATGGGTCTAAAATTACGATCGTGTTTTCTAACCATTTTTTGGATTCAGGATTATTTGGATTTAATAATTGATAGGCAACCGTCATTGCACTTTCGGTTCCTGCATATTCATTTCCATGAACACTAAAACTCAACCATACAATAAGTTTATCTCCAATAGTTTTAGAAACTTTGTCAGATAAGCCAATAGCAGCCAAATTATTATTTCGGATTAAATCTAAGTTGGCCAAATTCTCAGGAGTCGATATATAATATACCATTAAGTCTCGCCCCTCTGAGGTTTTTCCATAGTTTTGTTTTTTGATAGAATTTGATTCTTCAGTTAAAAATTTAAAATAGGACTCCACTTGATAGTAGTAACTAATTTGTTTTCCATAATCAGGAATAAATTCGGACGGTGTTTTTAACTGAGCTTTTGCAGTGATTATTACTAGAAAAAAGAGTAGCAAGAAAAATAATGTTTTTTTCATTTAGACAAAATAAATTATTAGTAAGAATGTTTAAAATTGAAAATTTATGAATAAATGCACAGCTTTTGCTAAAAAAACAAAAACAAAATATATAATAAGTTGTTATTTCAAAAAAGCTGTGATTTAAACTTAAAAAAATCAAATCATAAGATAAATATACATACTTTTAACATAAATATTGAAAAAACGCATAAATTTAACAATTTAAAATTATAAATCATGTACAGACACAACTTGCTTACAAAATTTTATCTGAGTATTGCCATTCTTTTCAGCATTGGAATCCTGCAAGCCCAATCATCAAAAGGAAAACTTTTTATTATTGGTGGTGGAGACCGATCGGATAGTTTATTGACGCATTTACTCTCAATTTCAGAATTGAATACCAAAGATTACATTGTTATATTACCAATGTCTAGCGAAGAGCCTGACAGTTCATATATCTATATCAACAATCAATTAAAGAAATTGACCTCAAATCCTGTAGTGATGCTCAATTTTGACAAAACGACAGCATTAAATCAAAAATGGACAGACTCGCTTCAGAAAGCAAAACTTATTTTCATCACTGGAGGAGATCAAACTCGATTTATGAATATAGTAAACAATACACCTATAAAAACTGCCATACATGATGCTTATCAAAACGGGAGCACTATAGGCGGAACCAGCGCAGGTGCAGCAGTAATGTGCGAACATATGATAACTGGAAATCAGAAATTAAATAAAGAGTACTCGGGAACTTTTGACAATATCAAATATGATAATCTTGAAACTTCTGAGGGTTTAGGTTTAGTAAAAAATGTAATAATTGATCAACACTTTTTAAAAAGAAGCCGCTACAACCGATTACTTTCTGCCCTAGTCGAATTCCCCACACACATTGGTATTGGTATTGACGAAAGTACAGCCATTATTGTTCGAAACAACGAGATCGAAGTCACCGGTGAAAGCGAAGTAATAGTAGTTAAAAACCCTAAGGGAATTAAAAAATATAAAAAAAACAATCTCATATCTATAGAAAATCTAGAAATGAGTATTTATAAAAGTGAACAAAAATTTAAAATTAAATAGTGATGCAAAATTATATAAAACACCTCCAATTTAGCTTCCTTTTTTTAATAGCATGCGGCCCTGTTTTTTCTCAAAAAGTAACACTAAAAGAGATTAATAGACTGCAAAAAGAAGCTACACAAGTTACGATAATTAGAGACAACTGGGGTATTGCTCATGTATATGGAAAAACAGATGCGAACGCCGTATTTGGTCTATTATACGCACAATGTGAGGATGATTTTAATCGAATAGAAATGAATTATATAGAAAAATTGGGGCGATTATCCGAAATAAAAGGACCTTCTGTTTTATATAACGATTTAGAAATAAAATTAATAATAGATGAACAAGAAGCAAAAAACGATTATGAACAAGCTAAGCCTTGGTTAAAAAAACTATTAAACGCTTATGCAGATGGAATCAATTATTTTTTATACAAAAATCCGAAGGTAAAACCAGCTTTGTTACAACATTTTGAGCCATGGTATCCTCTACTTTGGACTGATGGAAGTATTGGAGCTATTAGCACAGGAGATCTTACCACTGGAGAATTAAAATCCTTTTACTCTGGTAACAATAATAAAGTATCATACATAGAAAGAGTAAGAGATGTACAAACGGGCTCAAACGGATTTGCATTAGCTCCTTCAAAAACGGCCTCAGGAAATGCGATCTTATACATCAATCCCCACACGAGCTTTTATTTTAGACCCGAAGTACAAATCAGTAGTGAAGAAGGATTAAATGCTTATGGAGCTGTTACTTGGGGACAGTTTTTTATATACCAAGGGTTTAACGAAAACTGTGGCTGGATGCACACCTCGTCAAATGCGGATGTTGCTGATATGTATGCCGAAAAAATTGTGGTGAAAAACGACAAGAAATTTTATGAATATGACAATCAATTAATTCCGCTGAAAGAAAAAATAATAACCATTAAATATTTGCAAAATGGCAAAATTGAAAGTAAAGAATTCAACACTTATGCAACCAATCATGGTCCCATAATGGCGCAAAGAGATGGAAAATGGATTAGCTTAAAATCGTATAATCGTTCCATGAAGAGTCTTGAACAAAGTTGGTTAAGAACCAAATCTAAAAGTTTTGAAGATTACAAAACTGCAATGGACTTAAAAGCAAATACCTCCAACAATACTGTTTATGCCGATTCCCAAGGTAACATTGCATATTGGCACGGTAATTTTGTACCTATTAGGGATAAAACCATAAATTGGTCCAAAGTTGTGGATGGAACAACAGCTGCAACCCAATGGAAAGGATTACATGAAGTCACTGAAACCGTTCATTCTTACAACCCGATAAATGGTTGGTTACAAAACTGCAATTCTACCCCTTTTTCAGTTGCGGGAGATAACAGTCCTAAAAAGGAAAACTACCCGCCTTATATGGCACCAGATGGAGAAAACTTTAGAGCCATAAATGCTGTCCGCCTTTTAACTAAGGGCGAAAAATATACTTTAGATAAAATTATTGCCGATGGCTATGATACTAAACTCAGCGCTTTTGAAATCTTAATTCCAGCATTAATATCTAGCTTTGAAAAGCAAAAAAACACAGAAAACGCGCAATACAGTCAATTAACAGAACCTATTGCTATGCTTAAAAACTGGGATTATCACTCTAGCGAGACCTCGATTGCTACAACTCTAGCTATAGAATGGGCCACAAAACTGGATCCCATATTACAAAAAGTATACATCGATCAAGGCGAATCAGACCAAATTGAAAACACAACTAAATTTGCCCAAGACGCAACTGATGAACAACTACTCCCACAATTATTGCAGGTTGTAAATGAATTAAAAACAAAATTTGGTACCTGGCAAGTTCCCTATGGAGATATAAATCGTTTCCAAAGGTTATCTGGAGCAATTGATTTAAAATACGACGATACCTTAACAAGCCTACCTATTGGTTTTGGCCCAGCACTTTGGGGATCTTTACCTGCTTTTAGGAGTACTTATAAAGAGGGTACACAAAAAAGATATGGATTTAATGGAAATAGTTTTGTTTGCGCTGTGGAATTTGGTCCAAAAATCAAAGCAAAATCACTGCTGGCTGGAGGAAACAGTAGCGACCCAAATTCAAAGCACTTTAATGACCAATCTGAAATGTACCAAAAAGGAAAGTTCAAAGATATTTTATTCTACAAAGAAGAAGTCGAAAAAAATGCTGAACGTACGTACCACCCTGGAGAATAATTTATGGTACGTATAGGACTATTTTAACGTTAAAATTAATACTAGAAACATCAGATCGCAAACCTTGGTCAAAAACCATAGCTTATAAATATTAGAAAATCAGATATAAATTCTTATATTTGCCGAGATTTATATGGTTTTTACCGCCAAAAAACGTTTTTTATTACATTTTTCGCAACAAACCTGATCTGATTTCTTTTTCATAGAATCGCGATATAAATCATCCTTTATTTGTAGTTCGCTGCATCTGTTGCCTTTTGGAAAAATTCCATAATCAGGCTAATAAATAATCATAAATGAAACCAAATGCACTGGATAGATTATCTAATCTTTGTCGTTTATATGCTCGCTATGCTTGGTGTTGGAGTGTATTTTTTTAACAAAAACAAAACTGCCGAAGACTTTTATGTAAGCGGTCGCAATATGAGCAGCTGGCACATTGGTTTATCTGTTGTAGCCACTGATGTAGGTGGTGGTTTTTCCATAGGGCTTGGAGGTTTAGGTTTTACTATGGGAATATCCGGATCTTGGATGTTGTTTACTGGACTACTAGGCGCTTGGCTAAGTGCCGTATTCCTGATTCCGAAAGTAAGTCAATTGGGACATCAGTACAAATTTTTCACTTTCCCTCAAATATTTGGTCATTTTTATAATAGTAAAGTTGCGCTACTGGCTGGAATTATCTCCGCTATTGGATACATCGGTTTTACAAGTTCACAGGTTTTGGCTGGAGCCAAATTAGCTTCGGCAACTATAGAAGGTCTTGACATCCAGATGGCATTGATTGTCATGGGGGCCATAGCGGTAGTTTACACAGCAATTGGTGGCTTAAAAGCAGTCATTTATACCGATACCATTCAGTGGCTAATTCTAATAGGGGGCTTAGTTTTCATTGGTATTCCTATAGCTTACCACGCAGTAGGCGGATATGATGTGATCAAAGCAACACTAGCACCCGAATATTTATCACTAACTAATGTGAGCTGGTACCAAATTCTAAATTGGTCGATCACCATCATCCCAATTTGGTTTGTGGGAATGACTTTGTACCAACGAATATATGCCAGTAAAGGCGAAAAAGAAGCTAAAAAAGCGTGGTTGATTGCCGGAGTATTTGAGTGGCCTATTATGGCATTTATGGGAGTCATTCTTGGGATGCTAGCCAAAGTAGCCGCTACAAACGGCATGTTTGAAGGAATTACAGACGCCGCTTCAATGGATAGCGAAATGGGATTACCTGTTTTACTAGCAACTATTCTTCCGGTAGGATTGATGGGGTTGATGCTTTCTTCTTACTTCTCGGCTATCTTGTCTACGGCTGATAGTTGTTTAATGGCGGCTTCGGGAAATATAGTTACTGATATTATTGCTAAATTTTCTAAAAAAGAACTTACTCATAAAAAAGAATTGCAACTCTCACAACTAGTTACTTTGTTAATTGGTGTTTTTGCTATTTTATTGGCTTCGCAAATGCAAAACGTATTAGAACTCATGCTGTACTCCTATGCCTTTATGGTTTCGGGTTTATTCATTCCGGTTCTAGGCGCACTCTTTTGGAAAAAAAGCCATCCAATCGCCGCTTTTTGGAGCATGCTTTTTGGCGGAGCCACCACAATTTTATTAATAATCACCGAAAATAAATTACCTTTAGGATTACAATTACCCGAACATCTAGATGCGAATATTTATGGCATCAGTATTTCGCTAATTTTATTTTATACTATATCAATTTATCAATATAAAAAAGAAAAACAAAATGGAATTCAAAATAATTAATGCTGCTTCAGGAGAAGACAAAACGCACACAAATCAAATAATAGCTCAATTTCTTTTCACACATTTAGAAGAATACGGAGATAAGGTCGAAGACATTTTAAAATGTATCGCTTATGTGATGAATCCGGATAAAGGTGGAAATATTGTAGTAGGTCTTGACGATGACAAAATTGTAGGTGTTACGATTTTAAACAATACCGGAATGAAAGATTTTATTCCTGAAAACATTTTGGTTTACATAGCCGTAGACAATAGTCAACGCGGAAAAGGTTACGGAAAACAATTGATGCAAAAAGCCATTTCGATTGCCGAAGGAAACATTGCACTTCACGTAGAGCCGGATAATCCTGCCAAAAAATTATACGAAAAACTGGGATTTACAAACAAATACCTAGAAATGCGTCTCATCAAATAATCCAAAATGGAAAATTTAAACCAACGCTTAGCTGCACTTACGCTATTGCGAAAGGAATTACATAAAAATCCAGAAGTTTCAGGAAAAGAAGTTCAAACCGCTAAAAGGATTACTTCTTTTCTTGAAAATTATCCTCCAGATGAACTCATAACGCAACTGGGGACTACAGGTATTCTAGCCATTTATAACGGAAAAACTGCTGGTAAAACAGTATTATTTCGTTGTGAACTAGACGCATTGCCCATTCAAGAAATCAACACATTTGAACATCGTTCTTTGACTAATGGCGTTTCTCATAAATGTGGACATGACGGGCACATGGCAATTTTATGTGGTTTAGCTATGGAATTGCATTACAACAGACCCGAAACAGGAACTGTTATTTTGCTTTTTCAACCCGCCGAAGAGGACGGAAGTGGTGCTGCTGCAGTTTATAATGATCCGCAGTTTAGCTGCAAACCTGATTTTGCTTTCGCCTTACATAATATTCCAGGTTATAAAAAGCATCAAATCGTGGTAAAAAACAATACTTTTAGTTGTGCTGTAAATAGCTTAATCATAAAACTAAAAGGAATTACAGCTCATGCAGGGGAACCACATAAAGGAACTAATCCTGCATTGGCTTTAGCCAAAATCACCACCGCATTTGATCAATTCATACAAGACGATATTTCAAACAAAGATTATTGCTTGATTACTCCTATTTATTCCAAAATGGGTAAAAAAGCGTATGGTGTTTCGGCGGATGCTGCTCAAATTCATTTTACTGTTCGTACCAATAGTAATGCTCAAATGAAGCACATTGAAAGTAAGTTAGAACAACTTGCTCAATCCATTGCGGCTAAATTCGACTTGAAATGCAAAACCTCTTGGACTCAAAGCTTTCAAGCCAATGAAAACCATCTAGAAGCGGTACAACAGATCCTAAAAGCAGCTGAATTTCATGATTTTGAAATTTTAGAAAAAGAAAGTCCTTTTTCATGGGGAGAAGACTTTGGTCTTTTTACACAACAATTCCCGGGCGCTATGTTTGGGTTAGGCTCAGGTATCACTACTCCTGCCCTACACAATCCTGATTATGATTTTCCAGATGAAATTATTGCAACTGGACTTCAAACCTTTTTACAAATAAGCAAACAAATTACGAATGCACACTAATTCGATTATAGAACTTAACAAACAAGCGTACCAAAAAAACATCAGTTTTCTTAAAACTACATTTGGAAAAAAAGTACTACTTTCTTCTGTTGTAAAAGGGAATGCCTATGGCCACGGCATCAAAGAATTTGTTGCTATGGCGTATGATATAGGAATCACTCATTTCTCTGTTTTTGATGTCGAAGAAGCCAAAATTGTGAAAGCTACTCTTGAAGATAAAGCCACTATTATGGTAATGGGACTTGTGCAAGATGAAGATATGGAATGGGTTGTTGCCAACGATGTTGAATTTTTTGTATTCGATAAAAGCCGACTTTCAAAAGCACTGAAGATAGCCAAAAAACAAACTAAAAAAGCCATCCTCCATATCGAAATTGAAACTGGAATGAACAGGACTGGTTTTGAGAAAAAAGAGCTTAGCAGTATCATTCCCATTCTAAAAAAAGAAAAAGAACACCTTGTTTTTAAAGGACTTTGTACCCATTATGCAGGAGCCGAAAGCATTGCCAATTATTACCGAGTTGAAAAGCAAATCAAACAATTCAACGACATTTATCAATATCTTTGTGATCAAGACCTAAGACCTCAGATGAAACATTCGGCTTGTTCAGCAGCATCGATGATGTTTCCCCAAACTAGAATGGACATGGTACGTATCGGTATTATGCAATATGGCTTATGGCCAAGTCCAGAGGTTTTTGTTAATTATTTGAATACTACTAAAAATAAAACCGACCCTTTGCATCGCGTGATTAGCTGGAAAAGCAACGTCATGAGTGTAAAAAAAGTCAATATAGGCGATTTTATAGGATACGGAACAAGCTTCTTGGCCGAAAGAAAAATGAAAATAGCTGTGATTCCTTTAGGATATTCTCATGGATATAGTCGTTCTTTGAGTAATCAAGGACGGGTTTTAATCAACGGACAACGTTGTATTGTGGTAGGATCTGTCAATATGAATATGATGACCGTCGATGTTACGGATGTCGAAATTGTAAACAAGGAAGACGAAGTCGTTTTAATAGGTACGCAACAAGATCTTACTGTCTCAGTAGCTTCTTTTAGTGATTTTAGTAATCAATTGAATTATGAATTGCTGACCCGAATTTCAAAAACGATTCCGCGTAAAATAATAGAATAATGGCTTTTATAAAATTATACAGAAAGAAATTAGAAGAAAACTATAGCTTTCTCGATACCCTTTTCAAAGCGAGAAACATACAATGGGGAGTTGTTTCAAAATTACTTTGCGGAAATAAATTATACCTTAAAGAATTAATTGCGCTTGGTGTACGAGAAATACACGATTCCCGTATTAGCAATTTAAGGAAAGTTAAAGCTTTAGATCCTACCATTCAAACAGTTTATATCAAACCTCCCGCAAAACGAAGTATTGAAAAAATTGTACGCTATGCAGATGTAAGTTTTAATACTGAAATTTTCACAATCCAACTCCTTTCGCAAGAAGCACAAAAACAAAATAAAGTCCACAAGATCATCATCATGATTGAAATGGGAGACCTACGTGAAGGCGTAATGGGTGAAGAACTAGTCGAGTTTTATGGTGCTATTCTAAAATTACCCAATATTGAAATTCGCGGAATAGGAACCAACCTTAATTGTTTAAGCGGCATCATGCCTACACAAGACAAATTGATTCAGCTTAGTTTGTACAAACAACTTATCGAAGCAAAATTTGACATCAGTATTCCTTGGGTTTCCGGAGGAACTTCGGTAGCGATACCATTAATGCTGAAAAATGCTCGTCCTATGGCGGTAAATCACTTTAGAATAGGTGAAGCCTTGTTTTTCGGAAAAGATTTATTCACAGGCGACACTATTGAAGGCATGCATAATGATGTCTTTAAATTATATGCCGAAGTAATTGAAATCACCGAAAAGCCCGATGCGCCAATAGGTGAATTGGGAGAAAGCGGTGTAGGAACCAGCTATGTACCTAACAACACAGATGATCTAGGCGAAACTTCATTAAGAGCCATCTTAGACATTGGCTTACTTGACATGCAGCCACAGTACATTGAGGCCGAAGATGCAGGTATTAAAATAATCGATGCCAGCTCAGATATGCTAGTAATTGATATTTCGCATTCGACAAAGAAATATAAAATAGGCGACTTAGTCTCTTTCAAAATAAAATATATGGGAGCGCTATACCTTTTAAACTCCGATTATATCGAAAAAAGAATTGGGTAACTCCTCGTTTTTATAACAATACCAACCAATATCCAAAATGGGAATATGAAAATAACATATTCCCATTTTTGTTTTATTAGCAAAAAACAAACATTTCGCTGGTACTTTTTGTTTTTATTAAACAAACAACTGTTAATTTTATAGATTTACAACAATATATGGTATTGATTTTTTACTTTTAATAAAAATTAACTGTAACCATATGAAAAGATTTTTTCCCTTCCTATTTTTATTGATTTTTGTTCCAAAAATTAAAGCACAAGAATATTTTCCAAATAACGAAAGTGTTCAAAGTAAAAACAACAATTACACCGCATTTACAAATGCTAAAATCTACATTACTCCTACTCAAATCATTGAGAAAGGTACTTTACTTATTCAAAACGGAAAAGTAGTAAGTGTAGGAGCAACGGTTACAATACCTAAAAATGCAACAACTGTAAATCTAGACGGAAAATCAATTTACCCTTCCTTTATAGATATGTACACCAATTTTGGTGTAGAAAAACCTCAAAAAAGTGAAAGATCTCGTTTAAGTCAAACTTATGACACAAAGCGACAAGGATATTACTGGAATGAGCACATCCGCTCAGAAGTGAACTCCTATGAAAGCTTTAGCTACGACAATAAAAAGGCCGAAGAGTTTTTAAAAGCTGGTTTTGGAATGGTAGGCAGTCACATTGCTGATGGAGTTGCTCAAGGTACTGGTGCTCTAATTGCGTTAAACAATGATGATACTGCTAATAAAAAAGTAGTTTCAAACCAAATCACAAATCATTTTGGGTTTTCAAGAAGCGTAGCCTCTAATCAAGCGTATCCAAGTTCGCTAATGGGGATGATTGCATTAGTACGTCAAATGTACCTTGATATGGATTGGTATAAAAAAGGAAACGCTATTGCAAAAGATATATCGCTAGAAGCTTTAATTAAAAATGAAAATTTAGTACAAATCTTCACAACCGAAGATAAATTAAATAGCTTGCGAGCAGCTAAATTAGGAAAGGAATTTGGCTTAAACTACATTTTAAAAGGTGGAGGAAATGAGTTTGAAAGAATAGCCGAAATCAAAAGCAGCAATGCTAAATTTATTATTCCTATCGATTTCCCGGAAGCATACGATGTTTCAAACCCTTATCAAGCAAGTCAATTGGATTTTTCTGATTTACGCATGTGGAACCAAGCGCCAACAAACTTAAAAGTGCTTTCGGACAACGGAATCGTATTTGCCTTGACTACTGATAAGTTAAAGAAAATGGAAGATTTTAGAACAAATCTTTTAAAAGCCATACAATATGGTTTCGACAAAACCAAAGCACTGGAAGCATTAACTACTGTTCCTGCAGCATTACTTGGAAAAAGCAATGAAATAGGAAATTTAAAAGTAGGAGCTTACGCTGACTTCCTTATTACATCTGGAGAAGTATTCGATAAAAAAACAATCCTTTACGAAAACTGGGTACAAGGAACGAAATACGTTGTTAATGATATTACTGCCAAAGACATTCGTGGAAATTATGATTTAAAAATCAATAATGATTCTTACAAATGGGTTGTAAAGGGCGAAATTAGTGCTCCAACATCAGAAATTAAAGCAATTGATAGCACAAAAGTAAACTCAAAACTAACCATTGCAAACAACTGGGTTTCTTTGATCCTTAAAGATAAAGATTCTACTGCTAACAAATTCAATAGACTTACAACTTACTTAGATGCAAATACTACTCTAAGTGGTAAAGCAATCTCTTTTGATGGAAAAGAATCAACTTGGTCAGCGACTAAAACAGGTCCATTTGTAGCAGAAAAAAAAGAGGATAAGGTTGAAAAAAACAATCTGGTACTTCCTATTATGTATCCAAACATTGCATTTGGAAACACACAAAAACCAACACAGCAAACTTTATTGTTTAAAAACGCTACCGTTTGGACGAATGAAAAAGAAGGAATCGTGCAACAAACAGACGTATTAGTTAAAAACGGAAAAATTGCAGCTATAGGAACTAATTTATCTGATGCAAACGCAACAGTAATTGATGCCAAAGGAAAGCATTTAACTAGCGGAATTATCGATGAGCATTCTCATATTGCTATTTCGAATGGAGTCAATGAAAGCGGACACAACTCTACTGCCGAAGTAACGATTGAAGATGTAGTAAACTCGGATGATATTAATATTTACAGAGAACTTGCTGGAGGTGTAACCACTTCACAGTTACTACACGGATCAGCGAACCCTATTGGAGGAAGATCTGCCATTGTAAAATGGAAATGGGGAGCAGCACCAGATGAAATGTTATACAAAGACCAACCTAAATTTATCAAATTTGCTTTAGGAGAAAATGTAAAACAATCAAACTGGGGAAACAATAATCCAACACGTTTTCCACAAACAAGAATGGGAGTAGAACAAGTTTTTACTGATTATTTTCAACGTGCTAAAGACTATGATGAAAGCTGGAAAAAATACAATGCTAGTTCGAAGAAAAACAAAGAAAAAGCACCTAGAGTTGATCTAGAGCTACAAACTATAGCTGAGATACTAAATAAAGAACGTTTCATTAGTTGTCACTCTTATGTACAGTCGGAAATTTTAATGTTGATGAATGTAGCCGAAAAATTCAATTTTAGAGTAAACACTTTCACACATATCTTAGAAGGATACAAAGTGGCTGATAAAATGAAAGAGCATGGTGTAGGCGCTTCTACATTTGCTGATTGGTGGGCTTATAAATTTGAAGTAAATGACGCTATTCCATTTAATGGCCCAATTCTTCATAATGCAGGTGTTTTAGTAGCTTACAACTCTGATGATGCCGAAATGTCAAGAAGACTAAACCAAGAAGCAGCAAAAGCAGTTAAGTACGGAAACTTATCCGAAGAGGAAGCTTGGAAATTTGTAACCTTGAATCCTGCAAAATTACTTCACTTAGATGATAAAGTAGGAAGTATCAAAGTAGGAAAAGATGCCGATATCGTACTTTGGAACAACAATCCGTTATCTATTTATGCCCAAGTAGAAAAAACAATTATTGAAGGTGTCGTTTATTACGATAGCGAAAAAGATGCACTAAAAAGAACTGAGGTAGCTAAAGACAGAAACCTATTAATAGGTCAAATGTTAGACGAAAAAAATAAGGGAATGAGCACTCAAGAGCCTAAGAAAAAAGCGAAGAAAGAATACCATTGTGATACATTAGAACAATAAAAAACGGCTTCACTTATACAATCACACTAATCATAATTCGAAAATAATGAATAAAAAAATATATCTTTTAGTATTGATATTCAGTATATCAATAACAGCACAACAAGCGCCGGCAAGCAAACAAAGTAAATCTATTTTAATCCTGAACGGAACGGCACATCTAGGGAACGGAAAAGTTATAGAAAATAGCGCCATCGGTTTTAAAGACGGAAAACTAACCCTAGTTGCAGATGCCACTACCATTCGTTTGCAAAACGGAGCCTATGATATTACCATAGATGCCAAAGGAAAACAGGTTTATCCCGGCTTTATAGCGCCTAATTCTACATTAGGATTAGTCGAAATCGATGCGGTAAAATCATCTGATGATGAAAGCGAAATTGGAAACATGAACCCACATGTTAGAAGTTTAATTGCGTATAACGCCGAGTCAAAAGTAATTGAAACTGTGCGTCCAAATGGAATATTAATTGCACAAATCACACCTAGAGGTGGCCGTATATCTGGTACATCATCTGTGGTACAACTAGACGCTTGGAACTGGCAAGATGCGGTAATGAAAGAAAACGACGGAATCCACTTGAACTTTCCAGTTACCTTCAATCAATCAGGATGGTGGGCTGAACCAGGAGGAATTACACTAAATAAGGACTATGCAAAACAAGTAGACGAAATCAAAACTTTTTTATCAGATTCAAAAGCGTATTTGGGAGCTGCTTCAAAAGACAGAAATCTAATATTCGAATCGGTAAAAGGACTTTTTGACGGAAGTCAAACTTTATTCATACATGCCGACAATGAATTGCAAATTGTTGACGCGATCAACCTTGCAAAAAGCAATGGGGTTAATAAAATTGTTATTGTAGGAGGATTTGAAGCCTATAAAGTAGCCGATATTTTAAAAGAAAACAATGTAGGTGTCCTTTTAAGACGCGTTCACGATATGCCTGAGTACGACGACCAAGATGTTAATTTACCTTATAAAATGGCCAAAATATTAACCGACAAAGGAATAATAGTAGGACTGGAAAACAGTGGAGCCATGGAAAGAATGAATACTAGAAATTTACCTTTCCTTGCTGGTACTTGTGCTGCTTATGGTTTAGACAAAGAGCAAGCGTTACAACTTATCACATCTAACACTGCGAAACTATTAGGAATTGACAACCTATGCGGAACACTTGAAGAAGGAAAAGACGCTACTTTATTTATCTCTGAAGGTGATGCGCTTGATATGAGAACCAACTTGATCTATAATGCATTCATACAAGGTAGAAAATTAAATCTCGAAACACACCAAACAAAGCTGAACGCTATTTATAAAGAAAAGTACAATCAAAAATAAGTGGCAGAAGTACTGATACAAGACTACAGTATTTTTTATTTAAAGTAAACTTTACAAAAAAGACCAATTTCATTCCTTGAAATTGGTCTTTTTTTATACCTCAAAACATAAAACAAGGACAATTTTAATCAATAAACACCAAATAAGACACAGCTAGATTACCAAATTATGATTTTTAACACTTTTTTAAGCATGCACCCTTAAAATTATAGGGGGTAAACTTTTATATTAATAAAAATAACAGAACAAAGGACAGTTTTCTATAGGGACGTTGATACATTTTATACTTTTACTAAAAAAAACAAACCAAAAAACTATGAGGAAAATTATTTTAAGCGTTATTCTGGTAACACTTTTGGTACTTACGATCTGTACCAACTTTCTAATGACTGAAAACCCACTTCCTGCTGAAGCGGCAAAATTTGACACAGGTGATACTGCCTGGATGATTGTTGCAACAGCATTAGTATTAATCATGACACCTGGACTAGGATTCTTTTATGGAGGAATGGTAGGAAAGAAAAATGTTATTAGTACCATGTTACAAAGTTTCATGGCTATGATCATTGTTACGATATTATGGGTCATTATTGGCTTCAGTTTATCATTTGGAACATCTATAGGTGGAATTATTGGAAACCCAATGGATTACTTTATGTTTCAAAACGTGGGTACCGCAACTGCATGGGGAACAATCCCTTTCATGCTTTTTGCTTTATTCCAAGCTAAATTTGCTATTATTACACCCGCTTTAATCACAGGTGCATTTGCAGAACGTATTCGTTTCTGGGCTTATATGTTGTTCATGGTGCTATTCATCATTGTTGTGTATGCTCCATTATGCCATATGACTTGGCATTCAGACGGACTATTCTTTAAAATGGGAGTTTTAGATTTTGCTGGAGGAACAGTAGTACACATGAGTGCTGGATGGGCTGCACTAGCAGGAGCTATGTTTTTAGGAAAAAGAAAAGGACAAAAATCAAACCCAGCTCGTATTACTTATGTATTACTAGGAACTGGATTATTATGGTTCGGTTGGTTCGGGTTTAATGCAGGATCAGCACTAGCTGCCAATGGATTAGCGGTTCAAGCTTTAGGAACAACAACTGTAGCAGCTGCAGCAGCTGGAATGGCTTGGGTATTCTTTGATAAAATATTAGGACATAAAGTATCAGCAATGGGTGCTTGTATTGGTGCCGTTGTAGGTCTAGTAGCTATTACGCCAGCAGCAGGATTTGTAAGTATTCCTAATGCTATTTTCATTGGGATCTTCAGTAGTATTGTGAGTAATATTGTAGTGAGTAAATTCCCAAAAGGTAAAATTGATGATGCCTTAGATGTCTTTGCTTGTCACGGTGTAGGTGGTATGACTGGAATGTTATTAACAGGAGTTTTTGCTTCAAAAGCAATCAATCCAGCAGTAACTGATCAAGGACTAATCTTTGGTGAAACTACGTTATTCATTCACCAATTAACAGCTTTAGTAATCGTATCAGTATTTGCATTTACTGCTTCTTACTTTCTATTCTTTATCGTAAATAAAATTACTCCACTAAGAGTTTCTGAAGATAAAGAAGAATTAGGATTAGACATTTCGCAACACGGAGAATTCTTGTAAATCAAGTAAACTTTTCAATAATACAACTCCTTGGGAATTCATTCTCAGGGAGTTTTTTTTTGGGGATTAAATTACGCACTAAACAAACAGTTACATCACTAAACAATTCAATACTATCATTAGTGAAACAACTAACCTGAGCTATAAAAAAACTACTTAAACAGACTACAATTAACCCTAAAAAACTTTTATCGTTTACAACTGGACATAAAAAAAACTTGCCCTAGAGCAAGTTTTTTTTTATAACTAATTAATAATTACCGCTTATTTTTTAAAATTAGCTATTCCCGCACTTAGCCAAGACTGGTATTCTGCCACAGGTACATAACTAATTGTTGGTATCGATAGGTTCAAACTATTTCCTTCTAAATCCGTTAAAACATATAAAGGTTGTGTATTGGTTTTATACTTAGATATCATAAAATCCGTCCACTTATCCCCTACTGTTTCTATAGTTGACCCAGTCGTTTTTGATATAAATTGCTGGTCTTTTGGCAAATCTCTTTTATCATCAACATATAAAGAAATCAGCACTATCTCGTTTTTCAATAGTTTTAACACTGTTGCTTCAGACCAAACATTGTTTTCCATTTTACGGCAATTTACGCAGGCATAACCTGTAAAGTCGAGCATAATGGGTTTATTAACCTTTTGGGCGTAAGCCAATCCTTTCTCGTAATCATCAAAAACTACAAGTCCGTGAGGTCCACTTTTTGCACCATCCGGCAAAGCAACAGTTTCACTTGCATTTCCTGAACCTCCAACACCAAAAGGACTTTCACTGTACTCCATTGTAGGTGGAAAAGCACTTATTAATTTAAGAGGTGCACCCCATAAACCTGGAATCAAATAAACTGTAAAAGTCAAAACTAATAATCCCATCATTAAGCGCCCAACTGAAATATGAGTCAACGGACTATCGTGTGGTAGGGTTATTTTTCCAAATAAGTACAAGGCTAAAGTTCCGAAAATAGCAATCCAAATAGCCAAGAAAACTTCTCTTTCAAGCAAATGCAATTGTAACACTAAATCGGCATTCGATAAAAATTTAAAAGCCAAAGCCAATTCTAAAAACCCTAAAACAACTTTTACAGTATTCAACCATCCACCTGATTTTGGCAATGAGTTTAACCATCCTGGAAACATTGCAAACAGCATGAAGGGCAAAGCTAATGCCAAAGAAAAACCAAACATACCTACAATAGGTGCTATTCCTCCTTTTGAAGCCGCCTCAACCAATAAAGTCCCTACGATAGGCCCAGTACATGAAAACGACACAATTGCTAAGGCTAATGCCATGAACAAAATCCCAATCATCCCCCCTCTATCGGCTTGACTGTCTACTTTATTAGCCCAAGAATTAGGCAACATAATCTCAAAAGCTCCTAAAAAGGAAGCTGCAAAAACCACTAGCAATACAAAAAATAAAATATTAAACCACACATTGGTAGAAAGCGCATTTAATGCATCGGCACCAAAGACCCAAGTCACCAGAAAACCTAACATTACATAAATAACAATAATGGCAATTCCGTAAATTATAGCATTTCTTATTCCTGCCGCCTTATTTTTACTCTGTTTGGTAAAAAAACTTACCGTCATAGGGATCATAGGAAACACACAAGGCGTCATCAAAGCTGCCAAACCTCCTAAAAATGCGAAGAAAAAGATAGACCACAATCCTCTTTTAGAATCTACTGCGGGAGCTGCAATTGTTTCGTTTGTAGTTTTTGCTTCAAGTACGTCACTATTTCCTAAATTTGGCTCAGGAGACGCGGCTACAACTGTATCTACAACTGCAGGAGTTTCAATTGCAAGCTTTTCTGTTTTGGTATCTGCAGCTACAACAGCGGTAGTTTCACTTACCGGAATTACAAAACTAAATTTTTTCTCTAGGTTGATACAAACTTCTTTACAAACTTGATAGTTTAATTCGGCATCAATTTTTGTTATTTTGGGGTTCGTTACCTTAATTTCTTGTTGAATTTGCGCTTTGCGCTCAAAAAATGTTTCGTTTACCTCAAAAATATCGTTGTAAGCTGTTCGCGTTTTACTCTCTTTGGCTTTCCCAATCATGCTAAAGTTTCCTTTGGCATTTTTAAAAACAACTTCCAAGGCTAACGGTCCTCCATCTGGTGTATATTGAGAATACATATGCCATTCTTTTTCAATGACTCCGTCAAAAGTTAACAGATACGTGTTTTCGGATTTTTTTTCAATTTTAGTAGTCCATTTAACGGGATCTAAAATTTGGGCATTTACATTGGCGAAAGCCAAAAGACCCAGCAGTAAAAAAATAATTTTCTTCATTATTGTAAATCTATTTTTAATATGTTTTGTGTTGTACTTTGTATTTTAAAACGTTCGTCTTGCCTGTACCCAACAATCCAAACTACTGCTTCTCCTGAACATAAAATCCAGCAATTTTCTTTTTCTAACAAAGAAAATTTCTCGTCTTTAAAAAACTTACTTAGCTTTTTCGACTTGCCTTCCATACCAAAAGGCTGAAAAACATCGCCTTCTTGCCACTTGCGCAAAATGAGCGGATAATCTAATTTATCTTCATCTACAAATATAGCCGTATTTGCGCTAACCGAAATGTCATTTACTTTACAAAACGACAGTTTTAAGGGAATCTTAACGTCTTGCACTCCCTGTGAGATCAAATACTCTTGCTGTTGTTCTTCAAAATTAATCGGACTCAGAATTAAAAAATCACGATCTTTAATCAGTCTAAAGTTAGACGAGTAAACTTGTTTTCCTGACAAACTATCTACTAGGTTATAAACATCATCCCAAGCCGAGAATTGAAACTCCTTTAACCATTGGTATAAATACGATTTGTAATTGGGCAAACGCAACAATTGCTTTAAATCAATATAAATTTCGTCTTCTTCTTGTCGTACCACTTGTTGATATACCATAATCGAAGCATCCTCTACCATGGCTTCTGATTGTTGTAAATAAGACTGTGTTTTTTGGAACGAACTTATAAATTGCGGATTTAATTCCTTGAGTAACGGCACTAAGTCGTGTCGAATTTTATTGCGCAGGTACTTCTCCGAAGCATTGCTGCTGTCTTCTCGCCACTCAATGCCATGATCATGGGCATATTGCGCAATTTCATCCCTTGAAAACGCTAATAAAGGTCGAATGATGTTGCCGTTTTCGGCAGGAATACCTGTTAATCCTTCTAAACCGGTACCACGACTCAAGTTAATTAGAAAGGTTTCTATATTATCATCGGCATGATGTGCGGTTAATATATAATCGAAATTTTCGGACTCCAATAGCTCGTAAAACCAATTGTATCGCAAATCTCTAGCTGCAACCTGAGTAGAAAGTTTATAATCTTTGGCGAAAGCCAACGTATCAAATTGAGTGACATAAACCGGGATTTTATTGGTATCAGCAAAATCTTGAACAAATTTTTGATCGCCAAAACTCTCCACACCACGCAACTGAAAATTGCAGTGCGCCAGTGCAATATCATGATGTAATTGCTGGAATAAATGAGCCATTACCATACTATCCAGTCCGCCACTAGTAGCCAGCAGTAGTTTTTTATTGTCCAAAAAAGGAAACTGATCTGCGATTTGAATTTTAAGTTTATCTACCATTTTTCAAAAATAAAGATTATAATCTGAAAACGATTGCTGCTTACTACTTATTCTAGCACCTCGCGCATGGCTTTCGCTTTCAGCAAACATTCGGCGTATTCAGATTCGGGTATCGAAAGCGAAGTGATCGCGCTTCCTACCGAGAAGGATACGTATTTCTTGTCCTGATTGTACAAAATACTACGAATCACCACGTTAAAATCGAAGTCGCCATTTGGCTTAAAATAGCCTACCGCACCGCTGTACAAGCCGCGTTTGGTTTCTTCAAGTTCTTCGATAATTTTCATAGCGGCAATCTTAGGAGCGCCCGTCATACTCCCCATAGGAAAAGTCGTTTTAAGAGCGTCTATCGCTGTGTATTGAAAATCTAACTTGGAGGTGATGGTCGAAATCATTTGGTGCACCTGCAGGAATGAATACAGACCACACAGTTCTTTTACAGTGACAGTACCACGTTGTGCAGTATGTGATAAATCGTTCCGAACGAGATCTGTGATCATAATATTCTCGGCTCTTTCTTTCGGGTCTACAGCTAGATTATTCTTAGATGCCTCATCTTCGACTGGATCAAGATAGCGCTTAGCTGTTCCTTTTATCGGTTGCGAAATCAACAGTTCACCTTCCTTTTTTAAATACCGTTCTGGCGAAGCAGAAAGTAAATACTGTTTATTATTTTTAAAAAAGACTGCAAATGGGGGTTGTGATATTTCGTTTAATTTTAAAAATTTTTCCAATGGATCAATAACCGCATCTGTCGCATAAAACTCCATACAAAAATTGGCCTCATACAGATCTCCCTGTTGGATATACCGTAACATTGCAGCAATTTTGGTTAAGTACGCTTCCTTTGAAACCCGTTGTTGAATTTCTAGCTTCTGCTTGTTTTCAGTTTCTAAAGCAACTACTTGTTCGATTTCGATAAAATCCATCTCAAACTCATCATCACACATATTAAGATAGTGCAATTCAAGTTGATTGCCTTTTAACAAAAATATCTTTTTAGGTTGAAAGAAAAACAAATCTGGAAACTCGAGACCGTCAAATTTACTGGAAACTAATTGCTCCACATCGTTTTTTAAATCATAAGACAAATACCCAAAAAGCCAATCCTGAGTGGTTTGTTGGTATTGCTTTAAATCTTCGAAGGCATTATAAGTATCTGTTTTTATCGAAGTAAGCGCATCTACCGCCAAAATACAGTCGTAATTTGAATATTTTTGTGGATAATCGTTGCTATCCAGGAAAGTAACTTCGCGGAATTGCTGCGACCAAACTAAAAGTTGTTTTTTGAACAATTTGGTATTCGAAATGGACTTATAAACGGATGTTCTCAAAAATAGCGGCTTTAAAATCCAAAATTACGATAAAAAAAAAGCTTTAATATGGCATTCTACTAAAAAACAACCCATAATTTTTGTAAATTTACAATAACATCCTGTTTTTAAACCACTTAAACAGCAACATCTTAAATTACAGCATGCCTTAATCCTTTTTACGGGACCTCAACATATCGACAACATATTTAACTCGTGTCCTGAAAAAGTAATACTCAATATTTAACCAATAAACCTAAATATTATGAAAATTGCTAACATTATTATTCGGACTTTGCTTGGGCTTCTATTTCTTTTTACCTCCATTAGTTATTTCTTTCATTTAATGCCAGAACCAGCTTCAACTGGTGAATTCAAAGCCTTTCAAGTAGGTATTGTTGCTTCGACCTATTTATTACCCTTAGCTAAAGGAATTGAATTATTATGTGGATTATCATTTGTGACCGGTAAATACATGACAATGGCAAACCTTATGATTTTCCCAGTTACACTCAATATACTACTCATCAATTACTTCTTGACTCCCGAAAACTTACCGCTCGCTATATTCGTATTTCTAGGGAACATCTTTTTAATCTTTACCCATTGGGAAAACTACAAAGGCCTTTTTAAAGCAGATTAACCGCTTTTATAGATCAACATTAAAACCGACTTATTAAAACAGGTCGGTTTTTTTTGTGGCTATTAATCCAAAAATACACAAAAGAGCATCGGAAAAAAAATATCGAATTAAACCATTGAAAAACAATTACATAGTTGCTTGTTAATTATTATATAAAAGAATTTTTCGTGTTTAAAATAATAATACATTTGAAAGAAAAATAACAATAAAAAAAATCCATTCACATTTACACCCCAAAAAAAAACCATGACAAAAATTGTAAAATTAGGCTTAACAGTAGTAGCAATTGTTACGCTTATTATTTCTTGTAAAAAAGGCGAAGCTTCAGAAGAAATGGCTGATGTAAAACAAACAGACAGCATTGCATCCTCCTCTGCCGCAGTTGAAAAACCAGGGAGCACGCGCAAGTTCATTAGAACAGCCGACTTAAAATTTAAAGTGAAAGATGTGACCAAATCTACTTATGCGATTGAAAACATCACCAATAAATTTAACGGTTTTGTTACCTACACTAATTTACAAAGTACAATAACTGAAAAATTTGAGACAAATATAAGTAAAGACAGCACACTTGAAACGACCAAGTACACGGTAGAAAATAGCATTACAATTAGGGTTCCTAACACAAGACTAGATACCGTTATAAAATCGATTGCAAAACAAATTGATTTTCTTGATTATCGTGTGATCAAAGCCGATGATGTTTCGTTAAAAATGCTTTCGAATCAAATGGCACAAAACAGAAGCAGTAATCAAGAAAAAAGAGTTGAAAAAGCTATTGATACCAAAGGAAAAAAGATAAATGATATTATTGAAGCCGAAAATACGCTAGCAAATCAAAAAGAACAAAAAGACAATAGCAAACTAGACAATTTATCCTTGAATGATCAAGTAAATTTCAGCACCTTGACCATTGAAATTTACCAACATGAATCATTAAAACAACAAATGCATGCAAGCTCAAAAGATGCTAATTTTTACAAACCAAACATTGGTATTCGTATCTTGGACTCACTTAGCTCTGGATGGTATGTTTTATTGAATATTATTGCATTTATATTCGAGATCTGGTGGTTTCCATTCTTAGGACTAATCGCGTATTTTGTTTACAAAAAATTCTTTAAAAAGGAAAAAGAATAACTCCAGTTATCCAAATATTTATTCATAAAAAACCCCAGTCAAATTAAATTTTGACTGGGGTTTTGTTATATAAAAACAGTGAATTACTATACGTGTAATGCTCTATTATCAGTTGCTGCTAATGCTGCTTCTTTTACTGCTTCCGCAAAAGTAGGGTGTGCGTGAGACATTCTTGAAATATCTTCGGCAGAGGCTTTGAATTCCATTGCTACAACTGCTTCGGCAATTAAATCAGCTGTTCTTGCTCCAATCATGTGAACTCCTAAAACTTCATCTGTTTTTGCATCAGCAAGGATTTTTACAAATCCATCCAAGTCAGCACTTGCTCTAGCACGACCTAATGCTTTAAAAGGAAAGCTTCCTGATTTATATGCAATTCCAGCTTCTTTCAACTGTTCTTCTGTTTGTCCTACAGCAGCCACTTCTGGCCAAGTGTAAACAACACCAGGAATCAAGTTGTAATCAATATGTGGTTTTTGACCTGCAATTAACTCAGCCACCATTGTACCTTCTTCTTCTGCTTTGTGTGCTAACATTGCTCCACGAACCACATCACCAATAGCGTAGATATTAGGAACATTAGTTTGTAAATGATCGTTTACTTCCACTTGTCCTCTGTCTGAAATTTTAACTCCAGCTTTGTCAGCATTCAATCCATCCGTATAAGGACGACGCCCTACAGAAACCAATGCATAATCTCCTTCAAGAGTGATCGTTTCCCCTTTAGCATTTTCGGCTTGAACAGTAACAACGTCACCAGCTCTTTCTACTGATTTTACTTTATGAGAAACGTAGAATTTCATTCCCTGTTTCTTTAGTACTTTTGTCAATTCTTTAGACAATGAACTGTCCATTCCAGGAATGATACGGTCCATGTACTCTACTACAGAAACTTGCGCTCCTAAACGTAGATATACTTGTCCTAACTCAATACCAATAACTCCACCACCAATGATCACCAAATGTTTAGGAACCTCAGGCAATTTTAAAGCTTCAGTAGAAGTGATGATTCTTTCTTTATCAATTGTAATAAAAGGTAAAGATGATGGTTTAGAACCTGTAGCAATAATGATGTTTTTTGCTTCAATAGTTTCTGTAGTTCCATCTGCTTTTGCAACTGCAACGTGAGTAGCATCTACAAAAGAACCTGTACCTTCAAGAACAGTAATTTTATTTTTATCCATCAGGTATTTTACACCACCAGATGTTTGGTCAACAACTGCTTGTTTGCGAGCAACCATTTTTTCCAAGTTTACTTTTACTTCACCAGTAAGTTCGATTCCGTGATCAGCAAAGTGCTTAATTTCAGCATAATGATGCGAAGATGCCAACATTGCCTTTGAAGGAATACATCCTACATTAAGACAAGTTCCTCCTAAAGTTGAATATTTTTCGATAATTGCAGTGTTGAAACCTAGTTGTGCACAACGAATTGCCGACACATATCCTCCTGGACCAGAACCTATAATGATTACGTCAAATGAACTCATAGTATATTTTTTTATATGTAAATTAAATTTTCGAAGTACAAAATTAAGGAATTAAGTTTTGTTTAAAGTTTAAAGTTGAAGCTTTTTTGTTATGATTTTATTTAATCATTGATTATTTCGCTCTTAAACGATCTTTATAGCTCGTTTACATATTAAATTGTCACTACAGTAGTATTTTTTACCTCACTTATCATAAAAGTGCTTTGCGTACTTCCTATGTGCTGAAGCGTCGTTAACTTAGTTACCAAAAATTCGCGATAGGCTTCCATATCCTTGACCACTATTTTTAAAATATAATCGTAATCACCGCTTACGTGATGGCATTCTAGTACTTCATGTAGTTTTACCACTTCGCTCTCAAAATGTGTGAGGAATTCATGCGAATGCTGAATCAATTTTAAATGACAAAAGACAACAAATCCCTTCTCTACTTTGGATTTATTAAGGACAACCACATACTTCTCTATGATGCCTTCGCGCTCTAGCTTCTTGATGCGTTCATAGACGGCAGTAACTGAAAGATTGAGTTTTAAGGATAATTCTTTGTTGGTTCTCTTACTATCTGTTTGTAGTAATAAAAGGAGTTTTTTATCAATTGGGTCTAATGTCATGCGTTGCTTGAATTTGGATTTTGAAATATAATCTATAAAAAATGCATTTTTTCATTTTAAACAGAAAATTAAATTGTAAAAATACTTATTTATAGTTTAAAAAACTATATCAAATAACTATGATTGATTATTAATCTATAAATACTTTATTTTGAATTGGGTTTATTGAGTAATCAAAAACGCCTAGCCCAGATAGTAGCGGCATCCTTTATTTTTTTTCTTAAAAAAATAAAGATATAGCGGATAGCTGGAAATAGCTTCTAAAAACAATTCAAAAAACATATAACAATGGACAATTTTAATCCTGCAGACAACATTCAAGACTTACAGTATTTTGGTGAATTTGGTGGTGTAAACCCCTCAATATCCGACTCATCGACCTATACCTTTTTATCAGCAAAAACAATGTTTGATACTTTTGAAGGTAATATGGAAGGTTGTTATTTGTATTCCCGTCACTCCTCGCCTAGTAATTTGTACCTAGACAAAGCCTTAGCTGCAATGGAAGGTACGGAAACAGCCAATGTATCGGCCTCAGGAATGGGAGCAATTACGCCTACTTTATTGCAATTGTGTGGCGCGGGAGACCATATTGTATCAAGTAGAACAATTTACGGAGGGACTTATGCTTTCTTGAAGAATTTTGCTCCAAGAATGGGTATCAAAACCACTTTTGTAGACATTACAAAACTAGATTTGGTTGAAGCGGCGATTACGCCAGATACTAAAGTATTGTATTGTGAAACGGTGAGTAACCCTTTACTAGAAGTGGCCGATATTGCTGGATTGTCTAAAATTGCCAAGAAACACAATTTAACATTAGTAGTTGATAATACGTTTTCTCCACTATCTGTAACACCTATTAAATTAGGTGCCGATATTGTGATTCATTCTCTGACCAAATACATCAACGGAAGTAGCGATACTGTGGGTGGTGTTACTTGTGCATCGCAAGAATTTATCAACAGTTTGAAGGATGTAAATAGTGGTGCGAGTATGCTACTAGGTCCTACAATGGACAGTATGCGTTCTGCGAGTGTGATGAAAAACATGCGCACATTGCACTTGAGAATTAAACAGCACAGTTACAATGCGGCTTACTTAGCAGAGCGTTTTGAAAAAGACGGACTTAAAACGGTATACCCCGGCTTAGCAAGTCACCCAAGCCATAAAATATATGCATCGATGATTAATCCAGAATATGGTTTTGGAGGAATGATGACACTAGACGTAGGTTCTTTGGCGAAAGCCAATGAATTAATGGAACTCATGCAAGCTAAAAACTTAGGATATCTAGCGGTAAGTTTAGGATTTTACAAAACGTTGTTTAGCGCTCCTGGAACTTCTACATCAAGTGAAATTCCGCTAGAAGAGCAAGCAGAAATGGGCTTAACAGATGGACTGATTCGTTTTTCGATAGGTCTTGACAATGATATTGAAAGAACGTACCAAATGATGAAAGCTTGCATGCAAGAACTTTCTATTCTATAACTTTTTTTAGTTGTTTACTGTAGTTAAATCCGCTTGGGAGTGATCTTGAGCGGATTTCTATTTTTACCTCCTTATTCTCGGTTTTTCAATCTCTTTTTTTCTCTAAAGAACGATTTCTCGGCAATGTAGATCGTTTTTCTCACTTCGCAGTACACAACAGATCGGTCCTGATTAGTCAATTGAGTGATTTTAGTCACTTCAATTTCATTCTCAGTAGCTACTCTATTCAATATATCTTCGACCTCTATTGTTGTATAAATAAAATCGGCATATAAATTCTCTTTGGCTGGTTTCTTAAAATAAATTTCGGCCGACTTGTCCCAAACCACAAAGTCATCACCCAAAAGATGCATCAATTGAATCATAGGAATAGGGTCCACCGCGGCAAACATACTCCCTCCAAAAATAGAATTGACATAATTCTTGTTCTTGTAGCTAATAGGCAACTTGATGGTAACATTCAATAAATCTTCGGATATAGCAACAATCCTAGCCGTGCTTCTGCGATACATAGGTGAATAATTGAAACCGTGCTTAAAGAGTTTGCTTTTCCCAATGAACTTACCACCAAAATCGGCTAATTTTTTATATACTGACATTTTTTTGTTTATTAATTCTTTACTATTATTTTGTAACCTTTAGACAGTGTTCAAGATCTTACGAATTATATAGTCCAATTGCCAAATATCCCTTTTCTTTCGCAAATAATGAAGGGTTTTATAATCCGTTAGAAGTTAATCTATAAAAATTGGCTAAAGTAGACATCCTGTTTTCTAATTCACCCCCCCCTAACTTACTTTTTATCAATGTATTTGGCAATTTGTTCACCATTAGTCAAAAGCAAATAACCTATAATTATTTTTATGAAATGATAGATTAACCAATTTGCATCGCCATATTCTTTGAATAATAATTTCTGTTGGAAAAATCGAAACAAACCTTCACAAAAGTGAGGTATGCTTTCCACAATAATCAACCCACCCATAATAATGCTCGCAATCGTTAAAACAGTTGTGGCTTTGACATTCAACTCTATTCGCTCTTCAGTAAAATGATGTGCAAGTTGTAACTTATCAATAATCCACTGCGACTTAAATAAAAAAAGCCTGATCACAATGAAATAAATCACAATAGCAGCGCACAATATAAACCATACTGTTGCTAGACTTGCGGTATCTAAACTTCCATTTATAAAAGATAAAGTTGAATAAAACTGTGGCAGAATCGAAATGCAGTTAAATAATAACCATAATCCAATGATCTTAATTACTATGGTCCAAAAGGTTTTAATTAGCATCGATTTTTTAAAATTACATTTTTACAATAACTTCAAATATAAACAACTTCCCTCATAATCCTAATTTTTCAACTATTCGATAAAAACAAAAACCGCCGTAGTAAGAAAGTACCCTAAAACCTCATTTTTTATAATGCAAGCTACTAGTACCTTAAATTAAAAATGAAACCGTTTTAAATTTTATAAATTTTAAACTCAAAACAATCCTAGCAAAACCAAACATCATACAATAAATAACGTATTTTACTACATTTTAAAATAATACATACATTTAATCGATTTTATTAGCTTTTAATCGTTAGTCTAGCGCTGTTTTATTAGATTGCACCTCCCAATCCAATCAATCTATGTATACCTACAAAGTCTTCAACAATAAAAAAACGGATCATTTCATTCAGTTTGATTTTAAAGAAAATTCTAAAATAAACGAAGAATTATTATTTGAAATAAAAAATGTCAAACGAATAGAACTTGATGACAAAATTAAAAAATCGATCATTTTTGATCTGAGTAACACAACAGAAATTAAGTTTAGCAAACTAAACCTGATAAACCTAAAAATAGGCACAAAATTCAATAGCATACACAAAATAGCGTTTATAGCAAATACCGACAAGAGCAATAGACTCATGAATTTTATTGTCGCTAATTACAAATTCAAAATACCTATCGCTGTATTTCATATACGACATGCGGCTATAAAATGGCTAAAGACATAGTATACAACTTCAATATCATGCGATGTGATACAACAAAAAAAAACGTTTTGACTTCCATCAAAACGGTTTTTAAGCTTATTTCTTTTTGTGTGTTACTATAAGTGACTTAATTTACTATTTTTTCGGCTGTAGCCAAAGTAAATCAACAGACCGATAAGCAACCAGATGGTAAAGTAAATCCAGTTCCAAACACTTAACTCGGCCATCATGTACAAGCAACTCACTAATCCTAATAACGGAATCAATGACAGGTTTTCTTTAAAAGACCACATAGTCAATCCAATTAATGATAAAAGGAAAATCCACATTGGTATTTTGTGTTTGAACAAGCTGAATCCGCTTTCGTACTTTAAGCTATTATCAATTGGTAAACCCGCAACAACAGCAGCATATTTCACTTCATCATCTTGGTATTTACTCAGTAAATTTTCTAAATCTGGTTTCCCTACAGTATTCTTATCTGTATCTATACGCACTAAATAAGCATATACTTTTTGAGACTCTTCTTTATTTAGAGAAGTAATTATTGTTTCGGCTTTATTCGTTTGTGTTTCATTCATGACGAAACCCATCGTCGCTTTACTATTAAACTGAAAAGCATAAAACAACCCTGCAGCTAATAAAAACGGAACAACATATTTAGAATTTACATAAGGCGTTTTAAACTTCCCTCTAGGAATGTCTTTTTTATTTTGCAAAACCAAAACTCCTGCACAAACCAATACAAAGGCAAATAAAGTACCAATACTACATAAATCCGTTACCATGGTCAAGTTCAAGAACAGCGCTGGTATAGCAACAACAAACCCAGTCACAATTGTAGCATAAGAGGGGGTTTTGTATTTAGGGTGTACTCTTGAGAAACGTTTTGGCAACAAACCGTCGCGACTCATGCTCATCCAGATACGTGGCTGTCCCATTTGAAAAACTAATAATACACTCGCCATGGCAATCACAGCGCTTACCCCTATAATAGCCGACATTACTTTTAAGTCTAGCTTGGCAAATACAAATAATAAAGGATCCCCCACATTCAAGTCCGCATAACTTACCATTCCTGTTAAGACCAAGGCGATAATGATATATAAAACAGTACATATAATAATGGCCCACATCATTCCTTTTGGTAAATCACGTTGTGGATTTTCACATTCTTCTGCAGTGGTTGATATGGCGTCAAAACCAATATAAGCAAAGAAAACAGCCGAAACTCCTTTCAAGACACCACCTACTCCATTGGGAGCAAAAGGGGTCCAATTGTCAACATCTATATAAAAAGCTCCAACCGCAATGACTAATAAAATTATACACAATTTTACAATTACCATCATATTACTCGCATTACGAGATTCTTTCATACCGCGATAAACTAAGGCTGTAATCAAAACAATGATGAATAAAGCCGGAATATCAGCAACAAAATGAAAAGAACCAATCGTAGGAGCAGTGGTCCAAGCTCTGTATGCCGACTGCAAACCAGTACTTAAATTTTCAAATGATTTTCCACCTTGCATTAAAGCAGTAGCATCTTTAAACCCATTAGAAGCCGTTAGGTAATCCATTTGAGCCCAATCAGCAATGAGTTGTAAATTAAAATGATAGTTATGATTGAGGTTATTGATGATATTATCCATCAAACTGGTAAAATAATCACTCCAGGATATCGCTACGGTAATATTCCCGATGGCATATTCCATAATTAGCGCCCAGCCAATAATCCAAGCCATTAATTCTCCAAAAGCAACATACGAATACGTATACGCACTTCCCGAAACAGGTACCATTGAAGCAAACTCAGCATAAGCAAATGCAGCAAAACTACATGCTATAGCAGTAAACAAAAATAAAAAAATCACGGCAGGACCACCATCATAACTGGCTTTTCCTATGGTACTAAAAATTCCTGCACCAATGATTGCTGCAATACCAAAAGCAGCGAGATCTCTCGCTTTAAGGTGCTTGCCTAATGCATTATGCCCGTCAGCATTATTTTTTTCTACCTGTGCTAAGATGTCTTGCACTGTTTTTTTTCTAAACAAACTCGAAAGTGCCATAATCAGGAAATTGTTAGTATAAATTAATATTGTATAATAATTGAGCCTTTATTTTGAAAATAATGCATGTTTTAATAAAAATCCAAATGTATAAAACAATTTTAATTATCAATGATTTTAGGTAATATTTTTAATTATATAATTAAAATAAGTCAAAAACAACTTTACGTGCTGACAAATAAGTCAATTAGTATTGTTTAATTCGCACTTAAAAATAATAATTCAACTACCTAAGAACATAAAATCACATCATAGGATTTTCAGCTTGCAAAGTCTGTACGTCTTTTACTTTATAAACTGCCGCAGATCCATCCTTTCCAACTTTTACTCTACAGCAAAAAAATAAAAGATTGACAGATACTATTGCTCTGTATTCGATTGTCCCCTTTTTTTAAAGACCTAATGCATTGCTTATTACTTCAAACAACTTCTTAAAATAGAAACTGGATGTTGAGCCTTCCTACTGGTACCGTCAAAAATTTGATGCCTACAACTCGTACCAGCAGCTGCAATAGCTGTGGATTGCTCTGTTCCTCTAATTTTAGGAAACAAAGTATCCTCTCCCATTTGCATACTAATCTCGTAATGTTCTTTTTCATACCCAAAAGAACCCGCCATACCGCAACAACCCGAATTATAAATGGTTACTTTATTATTTGTAGGCACATTTAGCATCGCAAAACTAGCTTCAACTGTACTCAATGATTTTTGATGACAATGCCCGTGTATTTTAATTTGCTTTTCTTCATTTGAAAACTGAGCAGCATGAATTCTACCACTTTCAATTTCACGCTTGAAAAACTCTTCTACCGTTAAGCAGTTTTTAGCTAATTTTTCGGCGGCAGTCTTATCATCAGCCAGTCGTAAATATTCATCTCTAAACGTCAATATTGCTGATGGTTCGATTCCGATCAAAGGGATTTCTACAGTTACAATCGGTGCAAAAATTGAAACGTTTTTATTAGCAATTACTTTTGCTTCTTCCAGGAAACCTTTAGATATATAAGCTCTTGCGCTTTCCTCATGATTGATCACTAAAACTTCGTACCCCAATTGCGTTAACAATTCGTAGGCATCAATTCCTACTTGAACATCATAGTAATTAGTAAACTCATCGCAAAACAAAGAAACTCGTCCGTTTACAAAGTCAGCAGCGGTCTTTTTACTTTTATTGCTATCAAGCCATTTTCTAAATGTTTTGGGAGCTAGTAAAGGCACTTCACGCTTTGCAGCCACACCCATTCCTTTTTTCACTAAAGGTTGATTCACTAAAAAATTAGTCAACCCAGGAAAAATGCTTCCTAACTTATTCAGTTTGGCATTATTGGCAAAAATTTTATTTCGTAGACTAAATCCATTTGCTTTTTGGTATTGGTATAAAAACTCCGACTTTAATGCGGCTACATCTACATTAGAGGGGCATTCGCTAGCGCAAGCTTTACAACTCACACACAATTCAAAGACCTCATATAGCTCTTTGTGGTTGAATTTATTCTCTTTTTCTGATTGGGTTAAATATTCTCGTAACGCATTTGCTCTTGCGCGTGTCGTATCTTTTTCATTTTTAGTAGCTCGGTAACTAGGACACAAAGTCCCTCCTGCCGATGCCGGTTTTCTACAATCACCAGAACCATTGCATTTCTCTGCCAATCTTAAAATCCCCATACTATCTGAGAAATCTTGAATGGTCTGAATTTCTGGCTCGGCTCTTCCGGGTTCAAAACGCAGCTTTTCATCCATTTTTGAGGCATTTACAATCTTCCCAATATTTAAAACCGAGTACGGGTCAAAAGCTAATTTAATGCGCTTCAATAATTCGTAGTTTTTATCCCCAATCATAAACGGCAAAAATTCCCCACGAACAATACCATCACCATGCTCACCACTTAACGAACCCCTGTATTTTTTAACTAGATGAGCCACCTCAGTAGCAATGTTTCTAAATTGATAAACGCCTTCTTTGGTTTTTAAATTCAGCACCGGACGCAAGTGTATCTCTCCTGCTCCGGCATGTGCGTAGTAAATTGCTTCTTGTCCGTGACGCGCCATCATGGCCGAGAAATCGGCGATATAATTGGGTAAATCACTTAATTCTACTGCAGTATCCTCAATAGAATCAGCCGCTTTATCGTCCCCTACTATACTGCCCAAAAGCCCTAAACCTGCTTTACGCAATTCATTGATTTTATCAATATCGGCACCATAAATTTTAGGCAACGCATAGCCAAAATCATGCAGTTCTAAATCGGCAATCAATGCATTGGCTTGTATCTCGGCATCTTCCATACTAACGTACGACCCAACTTCCATCATAATAACCGCCTTGGGATCTCCTTGTATAAAAAATCGGTTTTTAGCTTGCTCTCTGTTGGTCTTTGTACAATTTAGAATCGTATCATCCATCATTTCACAAGTGTACAAATGATGTTTCATGGCCGTAACTACAGCTTCTAGACTTTCTTGAATGGTATAAAAATGAGCGACCACCATCACATTATTCGTTGGAGGCAAGACATCAACTTTCAAAGTCACCTCGGTAGTAAAAGCCAGTGTTCCCTCGCTACCACAAAGTAATTTACCTACATTTATTGTAGATTCATTTCCTCCAAAAAGATTCGATTTCAATAAAATATCAACTGCATAACCCGTATTTCTTCGGTGAATTTCTGGTTTTGGAAATTCATTTTTAATTTCCTCCTGAGTTGCAGTATTTCTTAACTCCTCGTGCAACTTTCGATAAATAGCATTTTCAAGTGTATCTCCTATTGTTTTTTCGATAAAAGCCTCCGAACTCAATTCGCCAAAAACAACCTCAGTCCCATCACTTAGCACTGCTTTAATTTCCACAATTTTATCTCTCGTAACGCCGTATCGAATCGATGTGGTTCCTGATGAGTTATTCCCTACCATACCGCCTATCATGCAGCGACTAGAAGTAGAAGTATTGGGTCCAAAAAACAATCCATGTGGTTTTAAAAACAAGTTTAACTCATCTCGTATCACCCCAGGTTGCACGGTTACCGTTTGTTTTTCTTTGTCAAAATGCACTATCTCCGTAAAATATTTTGAAACATCAACAATGATTCCGCTACCCACCGTTTGTCCCGCTAGCGAGGTTCCCGCCGTTCTAGGAGTCAACGAAAGGTTGTTTTTTCGTGCAAATTGCAACAATTTTACAATATCGGCATTCGTCTTTGGCAAAGCAACTGCCTCAGGCATAATTCGATAGGCCGACGCATCAGTTGCGTACAAAATTTTATGAAGTCGGTCGTATAAAAGTGTTCCGTCTAGCGATTGCGATAAGGACTCGAACTGTTGTAAAATTGACATGGAAAGGCAGTATTTTAGATAAAGGACAAATATAAATAATAGTAGTTTACCGATTTGCAAATTCTCACACTAGTTCTATTTTTTATTTTCTGGAGCTATTCCCAGCATTCGTTTCAAGCTTTTTGGTCTCAAACCCTTTTTCTAGCTGCGGTCAGGAGCTTCTTGCAGTCGCTCTGCCCGCACCAGAAAAAAGTGGTTTTCAACCTACAAAGGCTTTACACTCCTGTTGGGGCTAGGGCATTTGTATCCATAAAAACCTGCTGGTAAAATATTGGCTCAAATTTTGCAACAGCCTCCACAATGCAATTTTCTACTAAATAATCCAGTATAATTCATCAAAAAACCTATTTTTGACACCTATTAAAAAGTCCTTAAAATGAAGCTTACAAAATCTTTCTTCCTTTTCTTAACTACTGTACTATTAATATGCTCCCTTGGAAACGCTCAAGAAACAGTGGCACATCCCAAAAGCGAATTCAGAGCCGTTTGGATTGCAACTGTTGTGAATATCGACTGGCCAAAAAATGGAATTGATTCGATAGAAAAACAAAAAGCCGACTATCTAGAAATTCTAGATACCTATAAAAAACTCAATTACAATGCTGTTATTGTACAAATACGAAGCGTAGGAGACGCCTTTTATCCTTCACAATTAGCACCTTGGTCAAAATACCTAACTGGAAAAGAAGGCAAAGCACCGGCTAATAATTTTGATCCACTGGCCTGGATGATCGACGAAGCCCATAATCGTGGTTTTGAATTTCATGCATGGCTAAACCCCTACCGCGCTACTATGGACTTAAACACGGCTGTTTTGAGCCCAACACACGACTTTTTCAAACATCCGGAATGGATGATTAAATATGGTGGCAAATATTATTACAATCCAGCATTACCCGAAGTGCAAACCCATTTAGTAAAAGTCGTGGACGAAGTGGTGACTAATTATGATATTGACGCCATACACTTTGATGATTATTTTTATCCGTACAAAATACCTGGAGAGCAATTCAACGACAGTCTATCGTATAAAAAATACAACAACGGACTCGCTCTAGACGACTGGAGACGGGACAATGTAAATGCATTTGTAAAATCATGTGCCATTGCCATAAAATCCAGAAAACCATGGGTACAATTTGGCATCAGTCCATTTGGAGTTTGGCGCAATAAATCCGTTGACCCAAAAGGATCAGACACCCAATCTGGGCAAACTAATTATGACGATTTATTTGCCGATGTGATGACTTGGATGGAATACAGTTGGGTTGATTACGTATTGCCTCAATTGTACTGGAGCATGGATCATCGTACCGCATCCTACAGTAAACTATTAAAATGGTGGTCCGAAAATTCAAAAAACACAGCTATCTATATTGGTAACAGCAGTTATAAAATCAACAGCGACTCAGATAAAAGATGGAATAATCCGTACGAAATTCCCAACCAAATAGACATTACACGTTCGTACAAAAACGTAAACGGAAACGCTTATTTCAGTGCCAAGTCATTTGTGAATAAAAACAAAGCCGTAACGGATATTTTGATGCAAAATCAATACAAATACCCCGCTTTGCCTTATGTGGTGCCTAACTCTAGAAAAGCTGTTACTGATATCCCTACTATTTTTAAAACAACAACTACAAATGATAACTCAACTGTTACTTTGCATTATCCAGTAGTGAGCAAGGTACGTTATGTAGTGGTTTATGAAGCCAAAAACGGCGCAAATTTAAACCTAAATGATGCGAGTCAAATTATAGATAAAATTGCAATCAAAGAAACAAAAGACACGATTAACATCGTTATAAAAAAAAATACCGAAGACAAAAAGAACCGATATGCCTTGACCTATATTGACTATTATGGCAATGAAAGTATGGCAACACCGGTTACGATAAAACCAGAAAAAAAACCAACTCAAACAGAAATAAAAAATGAAAGCAAACAATAGACCTTGGTTCTGGATACCTGTATTAAATTTTGCTTCAGGGCTGCCGTATGCTATTATAATTTCAGTTTCGGTAATCATGTATAAAAATCTGGGTATCAACAATGAAGATATCGGAGTTTACACCAGTCTTTTATACCTGCCATGGGTTATAAAACCGCTATGGAGTCCCTTTATCGATTTGTACGCAACCAAGCGAAAATGGTTTCTAGCTATGCAGTTACTAATCTCAATTGCGTTTTTAATCGTAGGATTTTCTATCCCTATGAATCATTTTTTCATCATTAGTTTGGTTATTTTTTGGGTGGCTGCTTTTGCATCTGCTTCAAACGATGTGGCAAGTGACGGATTTTATTTATTAGCACTAGAAAAAGACCAACAATCTTTTTTCCTAGGAATACGCAGTACTTTTTACCGTCTTTCTATGCTTACTGGAAATGGATTAATTGTGATAATAGGAGGTTACCTAGAACAAGAATATGGCGACAAACAAAAAGCATGGTCCTACACGATGATCATCGTAGGATTAATCATGACATTGATCACGATCTACAATTATTTTGCCACACCAAGAACCGAAAAAGCAATTATCAAAAATTCCGTTGAAGCTCAAAACGCCAGTTTCGGGACGGTATTTGCAAGCTTTTTCCAAAAGAAACAAATAGGAATTGTACTGGCTTTTATTTTATTATTCCGTTTAGGAGAGTCACAATTACTTAAAATGCTAACGCCTTTTTTAATTGACGATAAAGCAGTAGGAGGTCTCGGACTCACCACACAAGATGTGGGAATCATATATGGAACATTTGGAGTGTTTTCCTTAACTATTGGAGGAATACTAGGCGGAATAGTAATATCAAGAGATGGATTGACTAAATGGATGTTACCGATGATTCTAGCGATGCACTTGCCTATTCTTGGGTTTGTACTTTTAGCCCATTTTCATCCTGCCTCTGTTTATTACATTTATGCTACGGTCATTGCAGAGCAATTTGGCTATGGTTTTGGATTTGCCGCTTTTATGATGTACTTGATTTACGTTGCAGAAGGCGAATCAAAAACCTCCCACTACTCCATCGCGACTGGATTCATGGCATTAGGAATGATGCTCCCAGGAATGGCCAGCGGATTCATTCAAGAATATTTAGGATATGGCAACTTTTTCATTTGGGTGTTCCTTGCGACTATTCCAGGGCTTGTTCTTTCTCGTTTCTTAATATTCCCTAAAGATTTCGGGAAAAAATCTGAGTAAAAAATTTCCTAATCAAATCAGTTCTATCCGTTTTTCAAATGAAAATAAAAACGAATAAAAAAAGCACAAATCTTAGTGAACTTAGCGCCTCCTTTGCGTGCTTTGTGGTTAAATAAACACGTATGACTTTACAACATAAAATAGGACAATTCTTTTTTCCAGCAGTTTTCATCAATGATACCGAAGCGAACATTCAGGAAATGGAGCAATTGATTAAAACGTACAACATAGGTGGATTGACTTTTTTTCATAGTCGAGCTAGCGCAGCAACCAACTATGAAACCAAGAAAAAAATCGTATTTAATGACGACAGCTACCAGCGACTAAAAGACCTTATTGTTCGTTATCAAAAATGTGCTCCTACTCCATTATTAATGAGTATCGATGCCGAATGGGGTTTGGCCATGCGTGTCGAGAAAACACCGCAATATCCTTATGCAATCACATTAGGCGCTTTGCCTGAAAGTGAATCGCATTTGGTTTACGAAGTTGGGAAACAAATAGGACTTGATTTAAAGTCGGCTGGAATTCATTACAATCTAGCGCCATTGGCCGACATCAATAACAACCCTAATAATCCGGTGATTGGGTACCGTTCCTTTGGAGAAAACAAAGAAAAGGTAGCTCTTTTTGCTTTAGAATACTTGCGCGGAATGACTGATGTGGGTGTTTTAGGATGCTTAAAACATTTCCCTGGACATGGAAATACGAATGTCGATTCGCATTTGGGTTTGCCGGTTTTAAAAGAAAATTTAGAAGAATTATTAGCAAACGAATTATATCCGTTCATTAAAGGAATTAAAAACCAAGTCGATTCGATTATGATTGGTCATCTGGCTGTACCTGCTTTGAACGACGGAAAAGACACCTCGGCCACTTTATCCAAAAACATAATCGAGAACCTTTTGAGAAAGCGTTTAGGCTATGATGGTTTAGTGATTTCGGATGCGTTGAACATGCACAGTGTTTCAAAATTGTATGACAAAAAAGGCCAACTGGAATGGGAAGCTTTTAATGCAGGAAACGATGTTTTATGCTTTGCCGAAAATGTAGCCGAAGGAATTGATGAAATCTTAAAAAACGCAAGTCCTGAGCGCATTAACGAGAGTTATGAACGAATAATGAAATGCAAGAAACAAGTTGGCATACTAGCATCAACTGCTGCATCAGCCGTTTTAGATTTTGAAAAAGCATCAATTCTCAATAAAAAAGTAGCGGCAAACAGCTTGACTAAAATATCGGATAACGGGAGTACCAGCCTGCTTTTGGAGGCATCCGAAAAAGGAAAACTAGCCAAAATTAGTCTGTACAAACCTACGAATAATGCTTTTTTTCAAGATTTAAAAATAGATTTTCCTGCTGACGAATTTGCAATTGAAACAGACACATTAGACACCATTACTGCTTTAGAACAAAAGTTAGAGCCTTACGATAGTTTACTGATTTCATTATTTGTTCCAAAAGCGAAACCAATGAATAATTTTGATATTGATACGGAAGTTTTAACATTTTTAGAAGAAATATTTTTAACCAAAAAATGCGTTTTGTACGTCTTTGGAAATCCGTATGCTTTACAAGTAATTCCGAATCTAAAATCAGCTGTTGGTGTTGTTCAAGCTTACCAAGATTTTACCGAATTCCAACAAGTAGCAGCGCAGCAATTAATTGAAAATTCAGCCTGCAAAGGAACTCTCGCTGTGCATATTGAAGGATTATAACACAATGCGATAGGCAATTATTTTGATCGCTTCAATTTTTATTTTATTCGAATAAAACAGCACCAAAACAATTGTTTTTAAATTAATAAAATGCTGTTTTTACAAATGTGAAAAACAGCATTCCCATTATCCATAGCCTTTACAAGAACATAGCCCCCGTTAGGTAGATGGGTGTTTTTTTGTCTATATTGCAATTTCAAATAATACAATATGGATATCAAAATCAATAAAAACAAAGAATTATCAATCACAGAGGCTATGATTCCGGTCATTGCCCTCGTATTACTTTTGGGCTATAATGTTTCTGTTTATGGAGATGAAGCTTTGAGTGGTAGTAATCAATTTGTTTTATTATTAGGAGCAGCTGTAGCGGCTATTGTAGGTTTCTTCAATAAAGTCACTTACCAAAAGATGATGGAAGAAGTTGCCGAAAACATCCGATCTACTGTGGGAGCCATTTTAATTTTATTGATGGTAGGTGCATTGGCAGGAACTTGGCTAGTGAGTGGTATAATCCCTTCGATGATTTACTACGGTTTACAAATATTAAGTCCGGCTATCTTTTTACCAGCCACCTTAATTATATGTTCAATTATCTCTATTGCAACAGGAAGTTCTTGGACTACCAGTGCAACTGTAGGTATTGCATTAATAGGTGTGGGTGGCGCATTAGGTTTTGATCTAGGAATGGTGGCAGGTGCGGTCATCTCTGGAGCCTATTTTGGAGACAAACTTTCCCCTATGTCAGATACCACAAACCTTGCTCCTGCAATGGCTGGAACCGATTTGTTTACACACATTCGTTACATGACATTGACCACGATTCCTACTTACATCATCAACTTAATTTTATTTATCATTTTAGGGTTGACTGTAGATATTAAAGGTGACGTTAATATTGCTGACTTATTACGTGATATAGAAGCATCCTTTACCATTTCGGCTTGGTTATTTTTAGTACCGGCCACTGTCATTGGACTTATCGTTAAAAAAACAGAACCACTTATTGCATTATTAACTGGAACCTTATTAGCAGCTGTTTTTGCAGTTCTTTTTCAACCACACATTCTAAACCAAATTGCAGGTGTTGAAAGGATGACATTCGAGTCGGCTTACAAAGCAGTAATGGACGCCATAACAGGCAAAATAGTTGTCCCAACAGACAATAAAACTTTGGCCGATTTATTCACTTCGGGTGGAATGCAAAAAATGTTAGGAACCATCTGGCTGATTATTTGTGCAATGGTTTTTGGAGGAATAATGGACGCTATTGGTGCTTTGGCAAGAATTAGCCAAACTTTACTGAAACTAGCACATACTACTTTTGGATTATTTGCTGCTACAGTAGGAAGTTGTTTAGCCTTAAACATCACCGCTTCTGATCAATATTTAGCAATTGTAGTTCCCGGAAAAATGTTTGCGAAAGCATTCAAAGAAAAGGGATTAGCCCCAGAAAACCTAAGTAGAACCCTTGAAGATTCTGGAACAGTAACATCCGTATTGATCCCTTGGAATACCTGTGGTGCTTATCAAGCGGGTACGTTAGGAGTTCCTACATTTGATTATTTGCCTTACGCTTTCTTTAATATTTTAAGTCCGTTTATGACATTACTATTTGCAGCATTCAATATTAAAATACGTCAATTGGTTATTGATGAAAAAATTTAGGTAGAAAACGACTTTAAATCATCTTAACAGATAAATACTAAAACCATGACTTACTAACAGTTATGGTTTTTGTTTTTATACTAATAAGCAAATCCTATTGCTACATAAAAATATATAATTGAAACTGATTGTACGATTATTGATGATATGCGTATTTTTGCAGTATCAAAATAATTAACATTAAAAAAATAAACTTATGTCTTTAGTAGGAAAAAAATTCCCAAGTATTGCAGTTGACGCTATATCAGAAATGGGTGATAACATGAAAATCAACATTTTTGACGAAGCAGTAAACAATAACAAAAAAGTACTTTTGTTTTGGTACCCAAAAGATTTTACTTTTGTTTGCCCAACAGAACTACACGCTTTTCAAGCTGCTTTACCTGAATTTGAAAAAAGAAATACTATTGTAATAGGTGCTTCTTGTGATACGAACGAAGTACACTTTGCTTGGTTAAACACTCCTAAAAACAACGGTGGAATTGAAGGTGTAACTTACCCAATTCTTGCTGATACAAACAGAAACTTATCTAACATTTTAGGTATTCTTGACATTGATTCAACTGAGTATAGTGAAGAAACAGATTCAGTTATCGTTGAAGGATCTAACGTAACTTTTAGAGCTACTTACTTAATTGACGAAACTGGAAAAATCTTCCACGAAAGCGTAAACGATATGCCACTAGGTCGTAACGTAAACGAGTACTTACGTATGGTTGATGCTTACACACACGTTCAAGAAAAAGGAGAAGTTTGTCCTGCTAACTGGGAAGCTGGTAAAGAAGCAATGAGCGCAGACAGAAAAAGTACAGCTGAATACTTAAGCTTAAACTAATTTACTTTTAAGTTGCTAAGATATCAAAGTTGCTAAGGTCCTAAGTTTTGTATACACTTAAAACCTTAGTAACTTAGAAACTTAGTGATAAGAACATTTAAAAAACAAAAAATATGTTAATAGATTTAACCGAAGATACATTAGCTGATTTAGTAAGCCAAAACAACAAAGTTGTAGTGCAATTTTCAGCTTCATGGTGTGGTAACTGCCGAATCATGAAACCAAAATTCAAAAAATTAGCTACAGAAAACGAAGCCATTACATTTGTACTTGTAGATGCTGAGAATTCACCTGAATCAAGAAAATTAGCTAATGTGAGTAACTTACCTACTTTTGCCACTTTTGTAGATGGAAAACTAGTAAACGAAACACAAACAAACAAGCAAGAAGTACTAATTGAATTAGTAAACGAAATTGTTTAATTAATTTATATAAAGTTTAATATTCTTTCGCTTGATAGATAAATTTAATAGTAAACTAAAATATCATTTCTGAAGCAACACATCACTTTAAACTTTAGAGCTTTAAAACTTTAAACCTTACACGAAAAGAAAAACATGAAATTACCTGTAATAAAACATCTTACACAATTTATAGAAGAGAACGATCAAGATTATATCATAGAAACCATTGATGTTCTGGAAGCAATGACTGAAATTCCATCATTGAAAGACGAAGAATTAGATGTTATAGGAGAATTAATTTCAAATATGTACGGCGCTCTTGAAGTACATAAAATGGTAAAAAACGGTACCGATAAAAAAGAAGCCTTAAACACTTTCATGAAAAGAGTTTTAGGATCGATTGACAAATAACAATCCATTTTTTCTTCAAATAATCAAGAAACGCAATTCGAAATGAGTGCGTTTTTTTTTGTTTAAAACAATTTGTATACAAAAGACATTCAGATACAACAGATTGCAAAAGTTCTAAAATCTTAAGAGTTCGCACACGAATCTTAAATAAATTTCATACTTTTGAACCTTAACAAAAAACTATAAAAATGGCTTCAATTACATTAGGAGGAAATCCAATAAATACATCAGGAGAGTTACCAAAAGTAGGAACTAAATTAGCTAATTTCAAATTAATCCAAAATGACCTATCAGTAGCTTCATTAGGAAGTTTTGCAGGGAAAAAATTAGTTTTAAATATTTTTCCAAGTATTGATACTGGAACATGTGCTGCCTCAGTTAGAAAATTCAATGAATCTGCAGCAAAATTAGACAACACAGCTGTGTTATGTATTTCTAGAGATTTACCCTTTGCTCAAAAACGTTTTTGTGGAGCTGAAGGAATCGAAAATGTAGTAAACTTATCTGATTTTAACGGAGGTGACTTTGGTAAAACAAATGGTTTAGAAATTGTTGATGGCCCATTGGCTGGATTACACTCTAGAGTTCTTATTGTAACTGATGTTGATGGAACCATCCTTCACACAGAGCAAGTAGGTGAAATTGCTGACGAACCTAATTATGAAGCTGCGCTTGCAGTACTTTAATTAAAAATTAATGGAGTTTCAAAAAGACAATACTTTCTTTACCGGAAGATTAAAAAGCGTGACGTATGCTTTTAAAGGAGCTGTAAAATTAATTACCACGGAACACAGTATAATGGTACAATTTTCCCTTGGAATCTTGTTAAGTATTACTGGATTTTACTTCAATATCACATCGACTGAATGGCTTTTTCAAACCATGGCCATTGGTTTAGTAATGAGTATCGAAGGATTGAATACCGCTGTAGAAAAAATAGCCGACTTTATACATCCTAATTATCATGAGAGAATTGGATTTATCAAAGATATCGCTGCCGGTGCTGTATTCTTTGCAGCAATCACAGCAATAATAATCGGTTTAATCATATACATGCCTAGATTTTTATAGGCATAAGACAACCCATAATGGCAAAAACAACAAAAAAAGAACCTTTAGACAAAAAGAGTAAATCAAAAGTAGGTGTTGAAAAATCATGGGAATTAACAAAACAACACAAAATTGTTTTGGGTAGTTTACTGATCTTATTTTCAGTTGCTTTGCTAGTGGCTTTTATTTCCTTTTACCTCCACGGACAAGAAGACCAAAGTGCAGTATCTGAATTTACAGATCGCTCTGAGGAAGTTCAAAACTGGTTAGGGAAATTTGGCGCCTACCTAGCTGATTTAATCGTTTATAGGGGTTTTGGGTTGGCTTCTTTCCTATTTGTCCGTTTATTTTTCTTGACAGGTGTTTACTTCATCGTAGGTATATCGCCAAAAAAATTAAAAGGAATATGGTTTTGGGATTTATTTGCCTTAATCATTGTATCAGTATTACTAGGATTCTTTGCCACTTCTTTACCAGAATTGGGCGGAACTGTAGGATATGAGTTGAATTTATTTTTGCAAGATTACATTGGAAAAACAGGAACCTTATTAACCTTACTTTTTGGATTGATCATATATGTGATTTTCAAAATGAAATTGTCTCCTGAAAAAATCATGTCGGTTTTTGAAAATACTAAAAAGGAAATCAAAACCGACTTGAATACCGCAACTGCAACCAGCGGTGATGCAGCTTACAATCTAGAAGAATTTGCTATTGACGAAGATAAAGAATTGGAGAACATTCAATTAAAACCAAAACCTTCTCAATTTGAAATCAATAAAGAATCGATGAAACCTACGATTTCACATTCTTCTGAAATTAATTTGGATCCAGTTGTAAAAACAACTCCACCACCAATCAAACCGATTGTTGAAGCACCAACAGATACCTTTGTTGTTGAAACAGCACCAGAGGAAGATTTAGTTACTGAAAATCTAGCTTCCCGACTTGTGTCTGATTTTGGATTATTTGACCCAACTTTAGATTTATCGAATTACAAATACCCAACAATAGATTTATTAAAAGAATATTCAACTGGCGGAATTACCATCAATCAGGAAGAATTAGAAGAAAATAAAAACCGAATTGTAGAAACCCTGCGCAATTACAAAATTGAGATTGCACAAATTAAAGCAACCGTAGGACCATCGGTAACTTTGTATGAAATTGTACCCGAAGCAGGTATTAGAATATCAAAAATCAAGAATCTTGAGGACGATATTGCACTATCACTTTCGGCCTTAGGAATTCGTATCATTGCTCCTATCCCAGGAAAAGGAACAATAGGTATTGAAGTTCCAAACAAGAATCCTACCATGGTTTCAATGAAAAGTGTTATTGGCTCAGCCAAATTTCAAGAAGCCGAAATGGAATTGCCTATCGCTCTTGGAAAAACAATCTCTAACGAAACATTTGTTGTCGATCTAGCCAAAATGCCTCACTTATTGATGGCAGGTGCTACAGGACAAGGAAAATCAGTAGGATTGAACGCTGTTCTTACTTCATTATTATACAAAAAACATCCAGCCGAAGTAAAGTTTGTCTTGGTGGACCCGAAAAAAGTAGAGCTTACTTTATTCAATAAAATTGAAAGACATTATCTAGCAAAACTACCTGATACCGAAGACGCTATCATCACAGACAATGCCAAGGTAGTCAATACCTTGAATTCACTTTGCGTAGAAATGGACAACCGTTACTCTTTATTAAAAGATGCTATGGTGCGTAATATAAAAGAGTACAATGATAAATTTAAGGCTCGAAAATTAAATCCTGAAAATGGACACCGTTTTCTACCTTACATTATTCTAGTAGTCGATGAGTTTGCCGATTTGATCATGACCGCAGGAAAAGAAGTAGAAGTTCCTATTGCTCGTTTGGCACAATTAGCCCGTGCTATTGGAATCCATTTAATTATTGCAACACAAAGACCATCGGTAAATGTAATCACCGGTTTGATTAAAGCGAATTTTCCTGCCCGAATCGCTTTTAGAGTAACATCAAAGATTGACTCAAGAACTATCCTTGACACTCAAGGAGCTGATCAATTGATAGGACGCGGAGATTTATTGTACACCAACGGAAATGATGTGGTACGTGTACAATGTGCCTTTATCGATACTCCCGAAGTAGAAAAAATCACAGATTTTATAGGTTCACAAAAGGCATACGCGACTGCTTATTTACTTCCAGAGTTTGTGGGAGAAGAAAGTGGCATTAATCTTGATGTAGATATTTCCGAAAGAGATACTTTGTTTAGAGAAGCGGCCGAAATTATTGTGAATGCGCAACAAGGCTCCGCTTCATTGTTACAAAGAAAACTAAAATTGGGTTACAACAGAGCCGGACGATTAATTGATCAACTCGAAGCTGCTGGAATTGTAGGTTCCTTTGAAGGTAGTAAAGCACGTAGTGTAAACATCCTAGACATGAGTTCTCTTGATCAATTTTTTAACAATGAACAAAACAATTAAAATTATGAAAAAATTTATTCAAATTGCATTTATTATTCTTTTCAGCTTTTCGATTCAAGCACAAGACCAAAAGGCAAAAAACCTTTTAAATCAAGTAACATCAAAAGTAAAAAGTTATAATAATATTGTAATTGATTTTAAATATTCGTTAAATAACGCCAAAGAAAACATCAATCAAGATAGTAAAGGGAATGTAACCATGAAAGGCAACCAGTACGTGTTGAATTTTATGGGTATTACCAAAATATTTGACGGAAAAAAAACATATACAATTGTTCCCGAAGATGAAGAGGTTACTATTTCAAGTGTTAACGAGAAAGATGATAATGCCGTTACACCTTCAAAAATGTTAACATTTTTTAATAGTGGTTACAAATACTATATGGATGCTGTACAAGATATAAGAGGAAGAAAAATTCAATACATCAAATTAGTTCCAACTAGCAGTAGAGATCAAAGAAAAGAAATTCTTTTGGGAATCGATGTGCAAACAAAACACATTTATAATTTGATTGAAGTGGGTAAAAAAGGAACAAAAACAACATTAACCGTTAATTCTTTTAAAACCAACCAACCTTTGTCAAAAAATCAATTTACATTTGCACAAAGTAAATATCCAAATTACTACATCAATAAATTAGATTAGATCATTTAGGTGAAAATTCTCGACAAATACTTATTAAAAACATTCTTGATTACATTTGCTACGGTATTTGTAATCTTGTTTTTTATATTCATACTTCAAACCGTTTGGCTATTTATAGCTGAGCTAGCAGGTAAGGATTTAGACTTTGCATTAGTTATAAAATTTCTTTTATTTTCGATGCCTCGAATAATTCCATTAGTACTCCCCCTTTCTATTTTACTAGCTTCTATCATGTCGTTTGGTAATCTAGCCGAAAACTACGAATTTGCCGCGATGAAGTCTTCTGGGATTTCACTGCAGCGCGCTATGCGAGGGTTAACTGTATTTATTTTACTACTTAGTGTGGTAGCGTTTTTTTTCGCAAATAATGTAATTCCGTTTGCCGAATACAAATTCATCAATTTCAGAAAAAATATTGCTCAAGTAAAGCCTGCTATGGCCATTACAGAAGGACAGTTTAGCGATGTTGGGTTTTATAATATTAAAGTAAATAAAAAATCAGGTAAGGATGGAAACACCTTAACCGGAATTACAATTCATAAAAAATCCAATGTAGGTGATGGCAGTAAAACTGTTATCAAAGCCAAAGATGGAGAATTGATCAGTAGCGAAAAATCAAGTATATTGCAGTTAGTGCTAAACGATGGGAATTATTACGAAGATTTGATTCCGAAAAAATACGAAGACCGCAACAAATTGCCTTTTGCGAAAAGCAGTTTTAAAAGATACACGCTAAATATTGACTTGTCACAATTGAATAAAGTTGACGTAGATGACAACAATATTGCAAACACCAATACCATGCTTACTTTAAATGAGCTTAGCTACACACTAGACTCATTGCATAAAAATTTCAAAGCCGAAATAGTTTCGTACTCAGAAAACATCAATCAGAGAACAGGAATTATCAAGAACAATATCTATACTGAGAAAGCGAAGCCAAAAAGCAAAAAACTTCCAGACAACATCTTGTCATTGTACGCCAATGATCAAAAGTCAGAAATATTAAAGATTGCAAGTAGCAATGTAGTAAGTACAAATTACTCGATTGACACTACCCGCGTTAACCTAGAAAACAAACAAAAAAACATCAACAATCATTTGCTTGCCTTTTACGATAAATTTGTAATTGCATACGCCTGTTTAATGATGTTTTTTATAGGTGCTCCACTAGGCGCTATTATTAGAAAAGGAGGACTTGGACTTCCAATTATCTTTGCGGTATTAATATTTATATCGTTTCACTTTATAAACACTTTTGGAAAAAGAATTGCCCAAGAGGACGGATTATCTCCCTTTTTAGGCGCTTGGATGTCCTCCTTTATTCTTACTCCATTAGCTTTATTACTTACGTACAGAGCAACAAATGACATTGGTTTAATCAATATGGATGTTATTTTGACCCCTCTACAAAAATTATTTAAAAAACTACTTCCCGCAAAAAAATACAAAAATGGCTGAAAATAAAATACAACTCAACACAATTGAAGAAGCGATTGAAGACATTCGTCAAGGAAAAATAATCATTGTTGTTGATGATGAAGACAGAGAAAACGAAGGTGATTTCTTGGCAGCAGCCGAAATGGTTACTCCAGAAATGATTAACTTCATGGCCACTCACGGACGCGGACTAATATGCGCTCCATTGACAGAAAGTCGTTGTAAAGAATTAGGACTACACGTCATGGTTTCAAACAATACAGATCCAATGGAAACAGCCTTTACGGTATCTGTGGACTTAAGAGGAAATGGTGTTACTACAGGAATTTCGGCTGGAGACAGAGCCAAAACCGTTATGTCCCTCATAAATCCCAATACAAAACCACACGATCTAGCACGTCCTGGACATATATTTCCTTTGATTGCTAAACAAGGGGGTGTTTTAAGAAGAACAGGTCATACTGAAGCTGCAATTGACTTTGCAAGACTAGCTGGATTCAAATCGGCCGGAGTGATTGTCGAGATCATGAATGAAGATGGTAGCATGGCACGTTTGCCTCAATTAGTCGAGGTGGCGAAAAAATTTGACTTAAAATTGGTTTCAATAGAAGCGCTTGTGGCGTATAGAATGCAACACGATAGTTTGATTGTTAAAAAAGATGATTTTGATATCCAGACTCGTTTTGGAACATTTCGTTTAAGAGCCTATGAGCAAACAACCAACAAACAAATCCATATTGCTTTAACCAAAGGAACTTGGAATTTAGGAGAAGCCATATTGACCAGAATCAATTCGTCCCAAGTAAACAATGACTTATTAGGTACCTTGACTAACAATGCAGACCAACAGCTTGATGATATGTTTAAGGTGATCAACGAGCAAGGAAAAGGCGCTGTTATCTTTATCAACCAAGACATGCAATCTGTAAATTTATTGAGTCGATTGACTGAGTTGAAAGAATTACAAAACGAAGGAGAGATGAAAGCCCCAAAAATCATAATTGACAGTAAAGACTACGGTATAGGTGCTCAAATTTTACACGATATTGACATTTCAAAAATTAGATTAGTATCGAATACTGAACAAGGAAAACGTGTAGGAATGATAGGTTACGGCCTTGAAATAACAGAATACGTAAGCTACTAGAGCAAATTGATGCTGTTTTCAATTTTATTTTAATTGCTAATTAAAAGAGAATGAAACAATTAAAAAATAAAATAAAAAATTGTCTGATTTTTTATCAAAATAGGATTTAAAAACCAAAAAAGCATCTTATATTTGCACTCGCAATCAGCAATGATAGCGACAGACTGGAGAAATGGCAGAGCGGTCGAATGCGGCAGTCTTGAAAACTGTTGACTGTAACAGGTCCGGGGGTTCGAATCCCTCTTTCTCCGCAGGAAAATTACCCTAACCCTTATAAACAAAGGCGTTAGGGTTTTTTATTTACAATATATCCCCACATTATCCCCACAAGTATCTTTTTTTATTTTTTATTAACTTTAAAATAAAAATGGAATCACATAAATTATCCGTAAAAAGAATCCTTATCGATTTACTTTCAATCAAGGATCAATTGAAAATGCTTTTCAATAACAATACTGAATACGCAACCCTTATAAATTTCCTTACCGAGAAAGATTATTATAATGATGATGATATCCCTTTACCAAGTTTAAAAGAGATTGAATCTAAAACTGGATTAAAAACAAATCAACTTAGAAATCAGCTTTTAAATATCTATCAAGAATTATTTGAATATGATTCAAATAAAACATTAGAATTTAATAATAAAGAATACTTCTTCTTTCTAGAATTTAATAAAACATATGCCTCTTTTACACTCAAAAACATCAACCATCTACCAAGAATTGGAGAAAACATTACAATTCCTTTTTTAAAAGCAAAAATTCAATTAGAAGTTTTTTATGTTGAAGATATCAGACATGAATTTACAGGCACTTCTCAAAGGATTGAAATATATTTAAAATCAGGTTATTTTAATTCCTATTTCCATTTCCGAAAACATCAAGCTTTGGAAGAAAACGAAATAGGTATTCTAGAAATACATGATATGACGGATTATCAAATTAAAGAAAGATTACGAATGGGTCGATTTAAATACAATAGATAAAAAAACCGCTTATTTCTAAGCGGCCAATAAAAAGTATCGAAATATAAATTACCGTACCAAAGCTAATTTAAGATACTCCCCTTTAAGTTTTGCTGTGCTTTTGTGTTTTAATTTACCCAATAATTAAAGATTCAACTTGTTCTAATTTTAAACTTGTGAATTGACAGAATTCCTCAATCGATACCAATTCGTTTTCAAGCTTTCTAAGCTCCTTTCTTATCTTTTGTAGTATTCTAGTACTTTGTCGATAACTCTTCCCTGTAATACGTTGTATATCCTTCGGGTAAATACACAATCTTTTATTCTGGCTTCTCATACTCTATCTATGGCTTTGATTAGGCTTTGTAATAGTTAAAACATTATAATCCATTCTGAAAAAAGTTTTAAATTAATTAGAAAGAACTTTGCTTTAAAGCTCCAAATTACAATTATATGTTGAGCTATTAGAGACATCTTAGTCGTTTGTTGCCGTTTGTGTCTTAATGTGCCGTAATGCATCGTACTACCATATAAACATGATAAAACCATCCTATATTTACTTTAATATCAATATTTTAAATCTTAAAAAAGAAATAAATATTGATACAATTTTAAATAATTAACAACATAAATTTTTTCGAATTATGGCAAGACAGAATGGGATTATCAAATTGAAAGGTACTATCGGGGATATTACTTTTTACAAAACTAAAGACGGGCATTTAGCACGTGAAAAAGGCGGAATTGATGCCAACAGAATTAAAAACGATCCTGCATTTCAAAGAACACGTGAAAATGGTTCTGAATTTGGTAGAGCAGGAAAAGCAGGAAAAACTTTAAGAACAGCTTTAAGAACGTTGTTATTAAATTCGTCAGATGGCAGAGTAGTAAGTCGACTTACACAATCCATGGTAAAGGTTATACAAGCCGACACAACAAGTGAAAGAGGTTTAAGAAATGTTATTGATGGAGAAGCCGAATTACTTACTGGTTTTGAATTTAATATTAGAGGTAAATTAGGAACTAGCCTGTTTGCTCCATATACAGCGAATATTGACAGAACTTCTGGAGCTATATCCGTTAGTATCGATTCATTTGTTCCTGCAAATATGATTGCTGCCCCAAGTGGAACAACGCATTTTAAAATTACCTCTGCAGGAGCTGAAGTAGATTTTGAAGCAGAAACTTTTGTTTCTTCAACTTCTGAAACTTTTATTTTACCTTGGGATTTCAATGGAACTGCTACAATTAATCAAACAAATAACGTTACCCCTGCAAGCACAAAACCATTATTTCTTGCTTTAGGAATAGAATTCTTCCAAGAAGTAAATGGTAGTATGTATCCATTGAAAAATGGCTCTTTTAATCCTTTAGCATTGGTACAAGTAAGTGGATTGTAATTTAGTTATCCTTTTCATAGTAAAGCCTAGTCGCGAGACTAGGCTTTATTTGTTAGTATTTGTTATTTTTTGGCATTTTAAAACCCTCTTCCATTTGACAATTGCTTACGATTTGTATAACAATAATCCTTTATTTCTTGAGTCTGACTTATAAAATCAATTACTGCATTTATTACTTTATCGGATTCTACTTCATGTAAATTATTAATATTATTGACTTTTAAATCATAATCAAGAGTTGCCCATAAAGAATCATAATGCCTATCTCTACCCTTGATAATCTCATATTGTAAAAAATCACTATCCAATTCATTTTGGATTGACATTGAATATTCATATTCAATACCTGAAATAATAGCAGACATTCTTAGCTTGTTTTTACCTCTTTGGTTTGAGATAAAAAAATCATAATTGTTGGATCCAATTTTAAAAGAGATACTTTCATCATCTTGAAACGCTTCTACACTATTAAATGAAAATATATCAATTAACTTATTATATAAGCTAGTTTTCCAATCAATATCAATAGATTCTTTTATTTTTTCTTTCAGTAAATAGGTTTCATAGAAACTTAATAATTCTCCAAATTCTATTTTTGACTCTGTTTTATAACCTAACTCTAAGGAATTTATTTCAGAACTTAAAAGTAAATTCATTGATGTTACAATTCCGTATTTTTCATTCAAATATAATTTAGCATGCAAGTTTGGAATACATATAGGTGTAATACCTATGTTCACTACTTGCTTATATGAATCTGGCTCATTATCTCTTATATAAAATTCAACTTCAATATTTCTATTTTTTAAATCCTTTAGTTTTTTAACCAACTTATACCATTTATCGAATTTACAATATGGAGAAACAATTATTACTTTTTCATTAGCTTCATCTAGTAAATTTAATATTTCACCAGAAACATTATTAGGCTTTAATAGTATCATTTTTATTATTAAAATTTTATGCTAAAATATAAACTTATTTTAAATAATTTATTTCTTTAATTACTATATATTCTACTTCAAAAGAAAAAGAAAAAAAAGAAAGTCGCCCTTACTGAGAAGGTTTCAAATAAAGTCAAGTTTTTTTGAAAAAATACTACCCAACTGTTCTTGCTTATTTTAATCGTGTTTGTAAATTCGGATTATGAATTGAAAATGTAAGGGTGGAGATTTTTTCAAAAACCCGTAGGGCTTGAACTTTACTATTTGAAACCGTAGCAGACCTTTACTTTCTTTTTATTTATTTTTTTTGTAGCAGGATGTTTCTTGTTTATACTCCTTTTGAGATGTTTCTTTTGGAATCGGCAATCAAACACCCCCAAGCACCGCAAGGAATGGAGCTAAAATGTAGCGGTAGCGGAATTATAGCGGAATGTATGAGGAGCGCAGTGGCGGGGTTGCGGCAATCGAACAGCCGCCATAAACGCGAGAGTTGAGCGTAGGCACGGAGCGAAACGTAGCGGATATGAGCGTGTAACGGCGGGGAAAAAATATAAGATAGCCTTTGGCGTTCCATGATTTAGGGCATAGCGACCTTTTATCATTAAAGTTTAAAAGAAAATATAATCATCTCTTTGCACTAAATGTACTTAAATGCAGATTGTAGAGCGAGCCAACCCCGATGGCTGTGCGAAGGAGCAACCGCTGAAAAAATATAGGGCGGCAGACATAATACTGCTGGAATGAAGTGAAACGTAGCTTGCGGAGTGTAACGTAATGAAGCGGTATTGTGGATGCATAAGCCCGACCGAACGCAGGAAGAGACCGTGTGAAGATGAGGAACAAGCAGTGCAATAAAACAGATGCTTATTTTCAAGCTGCTGTTTTATTGTGACTGCGCCGTGTCTGTGGAATGGAGGGAAACCTAACTATTGAATAGAATAACTTAATTGCTTATTTACCGAAAATGTTCTTATGGAAATATAAGGTTGACCGACTGTAACAGCCGAACGGAACAAAGGGAACGACCGAAGAGAGACCGCTTGATTGCACGTTATTTATCCTTGAAATCTCTTGGTATAAAAAAACCTTTTATGCAGTTTTGATTTCTTATCGCTATTTGAATGTGATTTTTCTCTTTAAAACCTGCATTTGCATACAAATCATCTCCCTCAAAAAAAACACCCCTAACGGAATCATAATCAGGTTTGTTCATTTTTTTATTTAATTCATGAACCGATTGTATAACTGCACAATCCAAATTTCTCCTTAATAATTCACCTTTTTCATTTCTTACATTAACTGGTAATTTAGTATCGTAATCTTGATGTGATTTACAAAGAAAATTATAGGAGATTTTTAATATTTCTAAAAATTTAGAATCCATTAAATCTAAACAATAACCTAAATCAATTATTACCCCTAATACAGCAGGTTCTTTAATTAAATTTTCTTTTCCCTTAGGAGGATTCTCCATTAACTCTTGAGCAAATTTCAAAGCACGTTCATGATTGTTTTCCCAAAAATAAACTCCATTCCCAAGCCAGTCATAAATATTTTCACTAGGTTTCAATATGAATCCTTTTTCAGAAACTATTCTGTCTCTAATTTCTTTGTCACAACCATGAAAACCTAAAATTAAACCAGTACGCCTAGAATACATAGACTACTTTTTTGAAGTGTTTTTCGAGTCTTGTTTATAACCAATATTAACTGGTTCTGAAGATGAATAAACCTTAGTTAATCTACCAGTTTCAGTGTGAATACCAGCATCAACAAAAAACTTCTTTACATCATTTTCAGACTTTAAAAGGTTTGAAGAATACTTTCTAAGTTCTTCAATATAATCTTTATGTTCTTTTGTTGTCATGTTAACTATGGTTTTATTACGTTGGTAAAAGTATACTATTTACTTTAGATAAAAAAAATAAATATAAAGCACCTAAACAAAGGTATTTTGTAGATACCAATTTAACGTATTATTTTCAATAAAGTTACAAATACAATGTTAAAACTTAAACTATCACTAATTCAACATCTAATGCAGTTTCTATAATTGGGATTTCTATTTAATCCATTGAGAATTGCTATAATTGATTTTTCTGTCATTATAAATAATATTTATCAATTATATCTTTTAGCGATTTAAAATCATTTTCTTCAATTAATTCAAGTAACTTCTCTCTGTCATAAAAAACATCAAGCCTTTTGGGTTTAAAAGTACCTTTATTTAATTCTATTAAATGTGCTATTGCTTCAGGTTCAAACATACTAGAAGTTATATAAACGGCTTTAAAAGCATATCCATTATCAATGTCTACTTGATATTTATCCTTAATAAATGGTAATGTTCGGTTAAAAAACCATTTTAAAGTATATTTAGTGTCATATTTACCTAATGGTATTTGATGTGCCGAATGATACCCTTTTAACTCGATAACTATTATCTCTTTAGGATTAGAAGATCTTATTACATAATCATACTCATACCTTTCCTTTTCTACCTTTTGAGTATCTTTATTAGTGAAGGTTTTCGAGTGATAAACGTTTGGATTTATATCAGCGCTAGGATATTGGTGTTTCAAAACTTGATACATCATTACTTCAAACAATGTACCTTTTAAAGCACCCAACTGAACTTCTTGCCCAGAATCCTTTATTGTTTTTAAAGTGTCTTCTATTGTTTTCTCAAAGTCCTCATTTTCTAGAAATTTTTTATTAAGCTGGAGTTTAGAAACATTTTCTAATATTGAAAAAATATTTGAGCCATAAATTGAACCTATATCGTAACATAGAAAGCCCAAAGATCTTAAAGTGCTTAAAATATATGAAGAGCAACTTCGATATATAACTATTGGTATAATTTTACGTGTACCGGTTGTAACTGAATTTAAATTAATTTGTATTCTGCTTAAAAAGCCATCTAAATCTATTTGATTGTAATCTCTCGACAATAAAATATCAACCACAACTAAAGTTTGCTTTTCTATAGTTTTAGCTCCATTGGCTGTTACAGGGTTTAATCCTGTTGCTTTTGTGTAACCGAAAGCGTCCCACAAAAGATTGTTATGAACTGCTCCCAAGGATGGAGTTATTTTATTTCTGAATCTATTATTTAAAGATGTAATAAGATTTGATTTTGCTAACCAATCTATAATATCTTTCACAAAAAGAGAATCGATAAGCAATTTCGAAAAATGCGTTTTAATTAATTTCTCTTCCGTTTCTTTTACCGTTTGTAATAATATGTATTTAACATCATTTGCGTCTTTAGCCAAATAAACAAAATCGCCGTTTTTTAAAACTTCAATTAAGTCATCGAGTAAATCAATTTTAGCACCTGTTCTTATTAGAGGTGACGCTGTAATTTTTAATGCTTCATAATAGGATATGATTCCATCGTTTATATCTAAACTTTCAATTAATCTATATAATGGCGGTCTATATATTTTTGCAATTTCTTTTATAACATCTTTTGTCAGTTTTTGTCCTGGAAGAAAGTAAACAAACTGACCTTTTCCAAAAGTCATTGGTGAAGATGATTTTACAAGGCCTTTAGCAACAACACGTTTAATAATCTGACGAGAATAGACATTTGTTACATTAAATTTTTCAGAAAGCAAATCACACAGTTCTTTACTTACTTGAAATTTTTTCTTTTTAAGTATTTGTAATAAGTAATTATCGTACTGATTGTTATTAATTAAAGTCATTTTTTACAATTGTGTCACACTGCCCTTATCTTTTAATACTTTAAAAACAGACAAGCATCAAAAAAAATAACAAACAGACATATTTTAAAATTAAATAATTGATTATTAGTGTTTTAATATTTTTCAAATAAAAAAATAAATAAAAAACCAATGAAAAAAATAATACTTTTTGTTACGAGCCTTTATCATTCAGTCTAAATTATCACAGTATTTTTTCAGTTAGACTATTTAGAATTACTTAATAACTTGTTTTATCAAGCTCATTATATACTCTAAATCCTTATCATTTTCTATTTGAATTTGATAATCCCCATTTCCTCTATGGCCAATGTTTGAAACATCTTTTGATAATCCTTTAGGGTCGTCTAATGCTCCTATTTTGGCATTTATAAATACCTTTAACCCTTTCTTTTGCATTTCAATATCCGAAATATTACTGCCTTTTTTGAAAGCTATGTAGAATTTTTGAGGAATAATTTCTATCCCATCAGCAAGATTTATTATTGCAGCTTTAAACTTTTCGTATAATTCAATTGAAGTATCTGAACCGTTATTATAATGGTCTTCCTCTGTATATACTTTTATGTTTTCTTTTACCTCTTTAAGTTTCTCACTATTTTCTAAAAGTGGTTTTATACTTGGTGCTCCACTACTCTTTTTAATGCTATTGATACTTATAGTATTATTTTCAAATTGTTTCACCTCCCATAATTCTATACCAAAATCTTTAAAATCACTTGCTGAAATTTGATTTTCTGTAAAGCTTGGAGAAACAAAAGCTACTCTTGATTGTGACCAATCTACATCTTTACTATGTAAAGTGTCTTTTAATGTTTCGTTGTAGGTAAGTATGAATTCTGCTTTGTTTTGAAGCATTAAATTAAGATACGTTAAACCTTGGTCTACTACACTGTAGTTCTTGTCTCTTTTGTACTCAATAATGATAAATGCATTTGTTTGTTTGTCGTAAGCTAGAGAATCTATACGTTTGTTTTTTATTGCAAATTCTGACTTTACTAATTGCAAACTCATTACGTCTTGAAGATTGTTTTCAAAAATAGATTGAATTTCTCTTTCTAGCTTAAATGGCTTTTCTTTTACTTGGTTTAATTGACCTGAAGTGTTATTGTAGAGAATCATTTTTTTGTTTTTTTATTGTATTTTCAAGCGTTTTTAAATCTATTCTATCTGCTTCTTTGGCATCTTGTGCTTTTCTGTTTTGGTCGAATTGTGTATAGATTTCGTGTACTTGTTGCTCCATTTGCAGGTTGGATATTGCACCTTTTCCTTTTAGGACTGGTTTGTCGTTAAATGCTAATAGCTTGTCAATATTTTGTTGCCAAAAAGAGATAGGAATATCTTTTTTGTCTTTTACCCTTAGTTCTGCTGTTTCTAAAAAGATAACTACCAAGCGGTTTAAAGAATCTATTTCGTCTTGGGTGAGGTAATTTTTTGCAGTGATAATATCTTGTTTTCTTACTACATTACCTTTCCATGAAGTTAGTGCCATGTTGGGTTGCTGTGCATTGGCTCTTGATACTATAATTTCGGCAGCTGTTTGATTAGTTACGGCATACAGTAATTTGTTTTGTGTTTCTGCAAAAAACATTTGCGTTGCTTTGTCTGTGGGGTCGTAATCGCTACTTAGTGCCAATAAGTCTCTTACTTTTTGATAGAATCGTTTTTCAGAAGCACGAACATCCCTTATGCGTGCGAGTAGTTCGTCAAAATAATCGGGTCTGCCGTCTGGATTTTTTAAACGTTCGTCATCCATGACAAATCCTTTAATCATATATTCTTTGAGGTTTTGATTTGCCCAAATTCTAAATTGTGTACCTCTTTTACTTCGCACTCTAAACCCAATTGCTAAGATCATGTCTAGGGCATAAAAAGTAACTTCGTAATTTTTACCATCTGTGGCAGTTGTAAAGTAATTCTTTACAACTGAAATCTCTTGTAACTCTTTTTCTTCTAGTATGTTAGCTATGTGTTGCCCTATGTTTTGTTTAGAGGTGTCAAAAAGTTCTGCTAATTGGTTTTGGTTCATCCAAATAGTACCATCTTTAGAATATAAACTTACGGCTGATTTACCATCTTGTGTGTTGTAAATAATGATATTTTGCTCGTTTTGATCCATATTGTTATGTATGTGTTTAATAATGTTATTTTATAATTTTAAAATATCTTTAATAAAAATATGTTCATCAATTGTATACCAATCATCAGGAAGTTTTGTGTTATAAACTATATGAAATGCTCTTTCAAACAATTCATCGTACGTAATAATATCTAAATTTCTAATATCTCGTCTAAGTCTTTCAAAACAATCTGTTTTATATTCATTGTCTAGGTTTCTACTATGAGGAAATTCTAAATTTCTGTTTCCAATTATTAGTACTGACTTAGGATCTAAAATTCTATATTTTTTTGTATCCAAAATATTTCTACTTTCATCTATAAAATCTTTGCCAGAGCTTATTTCTGTTCTTTGTGCTAATGTTTGACTATATGCCTCAATAAATTCAGGGGAAAAATCCCAAGTATTAGCTCGAGATTTATTTGTTTTATTTTCTTTAAATATTTTTGTTTTAGAAGTTTTTAATTCAATTAATGTTGTGAAATAGGATATCCCAAGTAAATCAACCTTTGGACTACCTGAACCTATGGAATTCTCTTCTCCTACTTTTTGTTCTGATAGAAAATCTCTAATAAATTTAATATCTACATTCAATCCAATAATCCAATCATTTTCTTTTAAAAAATGATGCCATATAACTTCTTCACCTTTTTGTGAAATATTACGTTTAGTTCTAAAATATTCAAAAGGATTTTGACTTTGAACATTATAATTTTTTAACAAACAATAAAAACCAAATACTGCCTTTTTTCTATGATTACTTAAGATAACTTTAATATCTTCATTTGATAATTTAGTGCTTTCAGTAAGTTGTATTAATTCATTTATTTTTTCTTCTTCAGATTTGTTTTTAAATTCTAAAATGTAATTATCAAAACTAACTGCTTTATACTTTTTTTGAAAATCTCCAGTGTCTACAATTTCTTTAAATCCATCTAAAAAGTTTATTAGAGTCCAAAAGTTTTTTACTTCTTCACTTTCTGAAAATTTAATTATTATATCTTCTTTTATAGGTTTTTTTGTTTCCCCTTTATTATTTACTTTTCTAAATTCAATTCGTGGTAAGTAATTATTAGAATCACTTGATTTATAAAATGATACTTTGCAAATAGTTTTAGTCGTTTTTAATTCATTTATAATAAATCCACCATACAAAGTGCCAGACGTGTCTTGTAAGTAACAATTGTTTTTATCGTTATTTTCTTTTATTGTTAACGAGGTAATGTCATCTTTTGAAAGATTAAATAAATTTTCAAAAGGATTTTCAAAAGCATCAATTCTACTCATATATTAACTATTCTCTACAATATTAATTTCTTCCTCTGTTAAGCCATACAGAGTATACACCATTGCATCTATTTCTTTTTCTAGGGTTGTGGTATCTGCTTCTGGGTTGTCTTGTTTTAAGGCTAATATTTGGTCTACTTTGTCTATGAATGGTTGTTGTTGAATTACTTCAATTTCTTTAAGTGGAAATTCATCAATTGTAGCTTTCTTTAAAGTATATGCACCACCTGCTGTCATAACACCTATTTTTGAAAATAAGAACTTCATTAAATTTGAGTTTAATACTGCTAAAATATAATTAAGGTGTAAATCTTCTGATACTAACATAAAACCTCCACTTGATAAATAATGTTTATCATAATCTAATGCAAAACCCCAATTAGCTGCTGTTAAAGGCCATACAATTTTATTCTTATCAAAATTTTGGAAATATGCAATATTATCTTGAATTTCAAACCATTCGTATTTACCAGGCTTTCTTCCTCTTTTATCATTATTTTCTTTAGGCTTTAAATCTTTATAAAATCTTTGTAAATAATCTTTAATTGATTGATTAGATTCAATATCATAACCTCTTTTAGTAAAAATTAAATTTAAATTCGTTTTAGTTAGAAAGTACTTTTTAATATTTGCCCCTTTTATTAAAGGTTTGATATCGTCTGATAAATTTAAAGTTGATTTAATATCATTGTCTATAATAAATGCTGGATCAAACCCTGTTGTTACACCTCTTTTTATATCAATAGTATTTATGTCCTTAATTTTACTACTATTTAAAAATAGTTTTTTTAGTAATATGTTTTCTTTTTGATTTGAAAAATTCCAACTATCAGAATCAATATCATTTTTTAAAATTACTTTATTTCTCTCTTTAATTAAATTTTCAAATTCATGTGTTGGAGACTTTTCTTTATTAAATTCAACAAAACTAAAATCTTCTTTATTTTTATTTTTCTCTAACACAATAATTAAACTAGAAACTAAAGCTTCATCAAATATTGGAACCTGTTCAAAGTTAATTATTGAATAAATTTTATTGTCTGAAATAAATTCTCGTAAAGGTTTACCATATTCCGTTCTAAAGAATTTATTAGTATTTATGTATGAGAATAAACCATTACTTTTTAAAACATTTAATCCTAATTCAAAAAAGTAACTACTTAAATCGGAACTACTGTAATATACTTTATAATTTTCTTTTAAATATGAACTTATTGCAGCTAATTTTTTAGCGTCGATATAAGGAGGGTTTCCAATTATTGCATCAAAACCTAAATAATTACCTTTATCATCCAACACTTCAGGAAATTCAAAACGCCACTCAAAAGCATTGTTATAAATAGCATTGTTTATGGTATCTTCTTTTTCTTGTGCAAAGGTATCGGCATCGGCTTTTAACTTTTTAAGTTTGTCTTTTTCGGCTTTTTTAATTTTTTCGCCAAAAAGTGCTAAATTATCCAGCCGTTGTTTTTCGTTTTCATAAGTACCCACAGCTTTAGATACTTTGTCGATAAATTTATTGTCTAGTGTACTTTTAAAGTTATTTTTTACTTCGTTTATTATTTCTAATACTTGGTATTTTTCTTCTTTACTGTTAGAGTTTTTATAATCGTTTACGGCTTTTTTATAGTCGGTAAAATTGTATTTGACATCTTTACCTTTAAAGGCATCTTTTAAATCGTCTTGCAAATCGAAACGGCTTATTAAAGAGTTACCACATTTAATGTTAATATCAATATTTGGTAAAGTTTGTAAAGCAAGTAGCTCGCCTCTCGACTCCGCTCGAGGTGACAAACTCGATATGGCAGTTTGGTTATAGTATGCATTTTTTAATAACTCTATCCATAAACGTAAACGACATATTTTAACAGAGTTGGGGTTAATATCTACACCAAATAAACAGTTTTCTATAAGGGTTTGTTTTTCTTCGAATAAGGTTTTTTGTATGCGTGTACTTTCGGCATCGTTTGGGTTGTATTCAAATAAATTTCCGTTAGCATCTGATATGTATAATTCGTCGTTATCTATTTGTATATCTACACGTAATGGTATTCCTTTTTCGTCTATTAAAATACCTAATTCGTTTTTAATAACAATTAACTCATTAAGCGCTGATACTAAAAAGTGACCTGAACCTACAGCTGGGTCGCAAATACGTAAACTGTTTATAAGAGTATTGAATCGTTTCGAATCATCGGCTTTAAAGAATCGTGAAGAATAGGCTTTTACATCGTCAAAGTTTTCAATGGTATCGTTTTCTTGTTCTTTAAATTTTTGTGCCACTGCTCTTCGAATAGTTTCTTTACACATATACATGGTAATGTATGCTGGTGTATAAAAAGATCCATCTTTATAACCGTTTATTTTTTCGAATATTAATCCTAAAACTGAAGCATTGATTAAGGTTTTTGTTTCTTGCCCTTCAACTATTCCTTCTGTTCCATCGGTTGCAAAATCATAAGCATCTAAAAATTTAAATAAATAATCTAAAGTTTTAAGTTTGCCTTTGAAACGTTTACCATTACTGTCTTTTAATATCGTACTAGGAAATACTTTCATTTCATCATTATTCAATGCTGAAATTTCAAAGGTTTCGTTTTCTAATTCATTTCTTTCAAATAACGAACTATTTAAATACGGTATGTATTTGAATTTATCAGCATATTTGGGATGTCTTTCATCAACTTTTTTTGCTAATGCTGAAAAGAATAAATTGTTCAAAGCATCAAACCCATCATTAAAATCTGAGTTTAAAAATCGATATTCCTTGGCGTTATTGTGGTAGGTAGCTAATTGCGACTCCAATAATTTTAAAAATAATATTCTATTGATCCATGTTAAACATAATTCTAAACCAACATTAAAGGCTTTATCGATTGTGTTTTCTACTGATTTTACATTGCGTAAATAATCTCTATCTTCTAATGTGAAAATGGTATTTTCTAGCAATGAAGCGTAATCTCTTGTTTTGTTATCTTTACGTTGTATTACTTTTTTACCACCATCTGCTACTTCTTCTAAGCCTATAATATGCAATAATTCGTGGTAGAAGTTTTTGTTTAATTGGTTACTGTCGTTTCCAAAGCTATGTCCTAGTAAATGAACATTAGAAAATATTTTAAAGTATGTGTTTAGTTTATTATCGTCTAATGCGTTTAGGTTTACCGTACTGAAATCTAAATGTACAAAAGGTAATTCCTTTTTTACTTCTTCAATATACTTTTTAGCAATTTCAGTATAAAACAATTCATTTTTTGTGGTGTCTTTTAAACCGTCTCTAAATGCTTCGTATTCTTTTATTAAAGCTTTATTCTTATAAAAATAGTTGTAAAAATCTTCTGCTTTAAACAAAAACCATTCGTAACCATTTGTAGCTATTAAGTGTTTTATATTGTTGTTTTTGCCATCTAAACGTTCGCGTAAGTAATATAAAAGTAATTCTTGTAATGCTTTTTTATTTAGGTTGTTTTCTGAAATAAACTCGGCTTTATTACTTGGTTTTTTTGCTTCTATAATTACACCAATATCTGACTTTGCTGTATTGTCTAAATAAATAGCTAAATCAATTCTATCTTTCGTATTGATGTAGTTGTCTCTATAAAAAGTATTGGTAAAGAAATCTTTGAAGTGCGATTTTATATGTTCTTCGCTTTCACCGTTCTCATCACTTAGTTTTATTGCTGCAATACATTCGTTTAGTTTTTGAATAAAAGTAGTTACATCATTTCTTAATGGCTTATGTTTTCTATATGCTGGATTTAAGGCTTTACGTGTATTTATTTTTGTCATTGGGCAAAATCATAATATTATTTGAAAGTCTAAAAATAGTAATCTTTATCTTAAGTCTATTTGTTATTTTTTATTTATTTCCCTTAAGTATCCCTTTATTTTATGTTTTCAGGTTTGTTCGCTTTATGAAATAGAAAAGAGGGCAAACGGTATCAATTAACTGCAAACGGTATTCTCCCTTGTTAAATACGATATTATTTGGGCTATCATTGTATTGTAACACTAATTTCATCAGTTGTTTATCTGGAATTGCATCGCCAAAGTTCTTTTTTAATTTTATGAATTTTTCGTTGTATGCAGCTGTTTTTAATCGTGATGCTGTAGCAATAGAAATATTGAATATTTTATTCACTCCAATAACAGAAACAGGAGCTAATTGTTTTTTATAGTTGAATGTATTGGATAGAAAATGATAGGTACTCCCTTTTATTTGTACGCTTTTCTCTCTTTTTACATACCTCCAAAAGTCCTTATGAAGGTAACCATAAATCACTGCTCCTGTAACTGCTTGTATTTTGTTATAGTTGGATAGATCAATAGGAAATGCTAGTCGCACTTTCCAATCATGAAATTGTCTTATTTTGTCGAATGAATTAATACTGTAATAACCTGTCTTTGCATTGTGGCTGATGAAATTTAACTCTAGTAATCGCTTAATGTAATTGTTTGTTGTTCGTCTTAATTTAATTTGTTCGATGTATTCTATAAATATCAAATCGTCGTTGTTAAGCTTCGCTTTACCTTGCCTAAAAAGTAATTTTAATAAAAGAAAAAACTGTAATTCTTTAGAATATCCAAACTTTTGAGCATCAATAAACATTTCGATAGGAACTGATATGTGAGTAACAATTGCTATTTTTTTTTAAACGGACGATAATTATCGTCTAGCAGTTTGTTTACGTCTTTCATTTTATAATAAATCTTGTTATTGATTTGACTGTAAGCAATTAGTCCTTGTTCTCTCCAATTGGTTGCAGTACCAGGACTGATTTTCATTAAACGCTGAAATTCGTCATTATCAATAAACATATCCTCTGTATATTGTGACTGTCTACTGGTAACTATTTTACTTAGTTCTACTAATCTTTGTTCGATGTTTTTTAAACTCTCTTGAAATGGATGGCTCATCGTTAGGCTTTTTTAGGATTAATACTTATTAGCGCTAATTCTATTTCGGCACGTTTGTATCTGATAAGATTACCAAGGCGATAGGGGTGGAGTATTTTCTTTTTGTTCCAATCAGATAGCGTAACCAAAGACACTTTTAGGATCTCTGATACCTCTTGACGTGTTAGGTATTCTGTGGGTGTAATGGGTTGGAAATTTAGAGCTAGCGATTTAATTTCTGCTCTTACATCAGTTAAGATGCTTTCTTTTAATTCGTCGGGCGAAACTCCGAATACTTGTGTCATTTTACTTTGTTCCATGTTTAACTTATTTATCGTTATTGTTGGTACAAAGAAAAGGAGAGGTTTCTCGTTTTTTATTGTTGGAGTAACTCCAAAGGGTACTCCAGAGGTTACTCCAAGTTGTTTAAAAGTTGCTGAACTTTATCTAAATCTCTTTGATAACCAGCGCCTAATTCAGATTGTTTTAATTCAAGTTTTTCGATTGCAGTTTTTATATTCTTCTCGTTTTTACCTATTAATTGACTAACCAATATTGCTTTTTTAGTATTTGGCATGTTTTCAATTTTAGGTGAATTAAACAAGCCTAATTTGTCTAATAGTATCACTGCTTGATTAACTGTTAATTGATTTGTGTTTTCAGTATTGTTACTTATTTCAACTTTATTTACCATCGTAGCCTGATTTATTTTTTTGCTATTTAAAAAGTCGGTTATTTTTTTTGCTTCCACCATTGCAGCATAACAGTAGAAATCTATTTGAATATCTTCCATTAGGGATCTATCTTCATCATTCCAGAGGTGAAAATTGATAGATTTAGTTATAAAAAAATTTATTTCTTTATTCTCAAGAAATGGGAATTCTAAAGTAGTTGCATTGTATTTAGTAATCCATTTGTCGATGATATTTGGATTGGTAGTAAAATATGGTGTTGAAGAAATTTTATCTTCAATAAAGTCTAAATATGGATTTATCTTTTCGGCTGGTAAGATTAAGAGGTTTTCTTTTATTTCGCTTTTTAGATAATCAGTGTATGCTTTTATTCCAAAATCATAGCATTGAATAAATGTACTTTGATAGATCTCTCTTTCGTTGCTTATTTCCTTTATAAATGCGTTTAAAAAATCGCCTTTGAATGGTTTGGTAATTTGTGGATGAGGTACTTTGTGTGTTGTGTTATTTGTTTTTTTTAATTTTAAAAATGTAATTAATTCGTCGGCATAATATTTACAGAAGTAATTTAAGAAGTCGGTTTGAATTAAAAATGCTTCGTCTTTTTCATGTGAGAAAGGAACCATGTCATTGTAATGCCTATCAATTTTAGATACAATTAGATTTTGCATGAATTTCATGTCTCTAATTTCACTAATTGAAATATTGTACTGGTCTAAGTATTTTTGAATATAAGATATGTCAGCTTCTTTTACATAATCTTGTTTTTCAACTTCGTTGATTAAATAATCTAAGTAATCATTTTTACTTTCGCCTTTGGTTTGCAATTCTAACAGTACTTCTGATTTGATTTCTGTTAGATAATATTTTAAATCAACCATTACGCCAATCGCAGTAGATTTCTTTAAAATTAAATTATTGTCTATGAGTTTTAAAAAGCTTTCGAAGTAAGTTTCGTCCATAAATTGTCGTTATAAAGTTTAAATATAATAAACTTTATCTTACTTTACTACTTTCATTTTTTTCTCTTCAATATCTTGCTCTTCATTTTGTTTGTTCCAGTACTCTTTAAGTTTATCAGCTTTCTCCGTATTTGTAATTTTGATGTATTTTAAAAATTGTGTCTCTGTTTGATGCCCAGTAATAGCCATAATAGTCAAATTGTCTAATTTGCCATACAAGTTGGTAGCAAAGGAACGGCGGCAAATATGCGAGGTTACTAATTCCCATTTATGATACATTCCTTCTTCTTTTCTTTTCGTATCCTTATTAATTTTGGAACCTTGAACTTTGTCTGTAAATCCTGCAACTTCACACAAATCTTTTACATGCTCGTTAAACTTTTGGTCAGAAATAGTTCTAGGAAATCCCTGTCTTTTTTCTAAAATTGCTTTGACTTGATTGTGTAGCGGAATAGTAACCGTTTGACCTGTTTTTTGGGTTTCAATTTCAATGTAACCGTTTTTGATGTTAGCATCTTTTAATCTTAAAAAATCAGAGATTCTCAATCCTGTACGTAATCCAATTATAAATAAATCTCTGGTGTTTTCTAATCGTTCTACTCCTTCAAAATCGTGATTGAATATTTTATTGATTTCTGTATCATTTAAGTAAATGCTATCAGCTGTCACTTTAGGAACAAAAAAGTTTGGATGTTCAATATGTGGATGCACCGGTAAACCTTTCAATTTTGCATCTCTAGCAATTGTTTTTAAGGTTCCGATATAGTTTCCTATCGTTCCTAAATTTATATTTTGTTCTTGGGAAAGATAATTGACAAATTTGTCATAGAATGTTAAGTCTAAGTCTGTGAATTTTAGCTTTGTTTTAAAGCGATTTTCGAACTCTTCTAGCTTGTGTTGTGTTGTTGTGTATTTTGTGATAGTTCCTTTAGCTATGACTTTGTTTTTGCCTTTAATTATCCTTGTGGGAGCATTTTTTATAAAGGTTTCAATGAAAGGAATAAAAAACACCTGGTCTACAGCTGCATCATCAATAGGTCTATTAAAGAAATTAGCAATCTTCTTTTTTAACCAATGCTTGTCCATAAATTCTCCTTTGCTATTATCGGAATTGAATTCGTCAAAAATGAATTTCTCTAATTCGGTTAATTTAGTATTGACTTCATCCTTGGTAGTATCATCAGCTGTAAGTTTGACTTTTTGTTTTGCAGCACTCCATCTTTTAGGTTCTACCTTCAAATCTGTTGTTGCTGTTAAATCGAATTTTCTTCCATTTTTGAAACGCAAAAGTATATTAGTCACGTTTTTTTCGCCTTTAATCAAGTAGTTTATTGTTGCCATTGGTACGGAACTATTAGGTTTTTCAATACTTTAAAGATAATAAATTATCCCCACATAATCCCCACATTGACTTGATTTATACATAATTAGCTTGTTTTTACTTAATTACAATATATCAAAAAACCCTTATTTATAGGTACTTAACAGCTGTTTTGGTATGTTTTGATATGTATAGAAAAGGTAGGCGCTAGTTCCTCTTTCTCCGCTGAAAAAATCCTAAACGGTAGCAAAACCCTGTAAATCTTATGATTTACGGGGTTTTTTCTTTTGCAGACATACCAAATTATTCATTCAATCTTATTTAAATCGAGATAAAATCGAGACCCTAAAAAATTCAAAAATTAGGGTCTCGCTAAATTACCTCAACACTTGCAAACATTAGGTTCAATGACATGTTCAATAACTCGTTCAGTCAATAAACATCTTGTTTGATTTGAAGAAGAAATTTAAATTGAATAATAATTAATTGGTCACCACAATGAAAACAAAAATCACACTTCACTTTTATGCGAAAAGCACAAAAGCCAATGCAAACGGACTACTTCCAATTTATGTAAGATTAACTGTCGATGGTAAACGATTAGAGTTTAGTACCAAAAAGTTTGTAGAAAAATCAAAATGGTCTAGCGAACTATCAAAAATGAAAGGTACAACGGATGAAGCTCGTTCAATCAATAGCTACCTTGATTTAATGAAATCAAAAGTATTAGATGCTCAAATGGAACTACTCCACCGTAATGAACCTTTATCAATTGAAAACTTCAAAAATAAGTTACTTGGAAATGAAGAACGACAAAGAATGTTAGTTCCTATCTTCCAAGACCACAACAACAAAATAAAAGAATTGGTAGGTAAAGAATATGCACCAGGAACTTTAGAACGCTACACAACTTCTTTGAAACATACTATTGAGTTCATGCAATGGAAATATAATATTTCTGATATTGATATTACAAAGATTGATCACGCTTTTATAACCGATTATGAATTCTGGTTAAGAAGTGTTAGAAATTGTGCGAATAACACAGCTGTAAAATACATCAAGAATTTCAATAAAATTATCAAGATATGTTTGGCCAATGACTGGCTAGAAAAAAATCCATTCGCAAACTATAAATCAAAAGTTAAGGAAGTTGAACGTGTGTATTTATCCGAGGAAGAAGTTCAAGCTATAATTGAAAAAGAATTTAAAACAGAAAGACTTTCTTTAGTTCGTGATATTTTCCTTTTTAGCTGCTTTACTGGTTTGGCTTACATAGATGTCAAAAACTTAACAAAGTCGCATATAAGCTTTGGAATTGATGGTGAGAAATGGATATTTACACACAGACAGAAAACAGAAAGTGCTTCTAAAATTCCAATCTTACCAGTAACACAAATGATAATCGACAAATACGAAAATCATCCGCAATCTATCAATCAAGACAAACTACTTCCTATCCTATCCAACCAAAAGATGAATGCTTATCTAAAAGAAATTGCCGGAGTTTGTGAGATAGAAAAAGAATTAACCTTTCATATTGCCCGACATACTTTTGCAACGACAGTAACGCTTACTAATGGTGTTCCAATTGAAAGTGTTAGTAAAATGCTAGGACATAAAAACTTGAGAACTACTCAGCATTATGCTAAAGTATTGGATAGAAAAGTAAGTGAGGATATGAAGATTTTGAAGAACAAGTTTATAATAAACCAAAGTCCTAAATTAATAGCAAAGTAATTTTTAATAATTAATTATTGTTTTATAATAATTAATTATATATTTGCAGAAATAAATTAAATTTCATAGCAAATGAAGAATGTGAAAATTATATCGACCATTTTATTTTATATAACAAGATTTATCGCAATACTCTATTTAGTAACAACTTTTTATTCATTAATTACTTTACTTACAGAATGGAGCTTTACCTCTAAAGATAATGGCAACTATTTTTCTATCTATTATCCATTTACCCAAACCCCGTTCTTAAATGGTGAGAATAATTGGGGTTACAAAACCTTCAATTTCTTAATTCCTATCGCTTTTTATGGATTATTTTTTTTGCTGGTAAGCAATGTTTTCAGTGTTTTTAGAAAAGAAAAGTTATTTACTCAATATGGTGTAATACAATTAAAATATTTTTATTTGGCAAATATTTCTGTGCCACCCTTAACCATTCTATTAGCCAGTATTTTTGCTGGTAAAATTGAAGAAGGTTTAGAATGGGTTGCTGTAATACATTTCTTTTTAGGTGTATTTGCTTATTTTCTTGCGGCAATTTTCAAGCAGGGTTTACATTTACAAAACGAACAAGATTTATACATCTAATCATGCCAATAGTAATAAACATAGACGTCATGCTTGCCAAAAGGAAAATGCAAAGCAAAGAATTGGCAGAAATTCTAAATATTACACCAGCTAATTTATCGATACTAAAAACAGGCAAAGCTAAAGGTATTCGGTTTGATACTTTGGAAGCTATTTGCGGAGCATTAAATTGCCATCCTGGAGATATTATCGAGTACGTAAAAGAGTAAATTCAATCACATATTTTCAATTATATCAACCGCTTAATTGCTGTTGACAGGAATTCTTTTGCTCAAATTTTAATATAAATAATTATCAATAAAAATCAAAAAATGAACAGTTTAACAATTAAAAATCTCACAAAAACGTATGCAAATGGTGTACAAGCGTTGAGTAATATTTCGTTAGAAATTAACAATGGAATGTTTGGTTTGTTAGGTCCAAATGGAGCTGGAAAATCATCATTAATGCGAACAATTGTAGGATTACAATCAGCCGATTCTGGAGAAATTCTTCTAAACGGAATTAATATATTAGAAAACCCTACGTTTATTAAAGAACAATTAGGCTTTTTACCTCAAGATTTCGGTGTATATCCCAAAATATCAGCTTATGATTTATTGAATCACATTGCCATTTTAAAAGGTGTTTCCAACAAGACTGAACGTAAACAGCAAATCAATTCCTTACTGGAAAAAGTAAATTTATCATTTCAAAAAAACAAAGAAGTACATACTTTTTCTGGTGGAATGCGTCAACGGTTTGGTGTAGCACAAGCATTATTAGGAAATCCAAAAATTATTATTGTAGATGAACCAACGGCTGGTTTAGATCCAGAAGAAAGAAATCGTTTTAACGGATTGCTTTCAGAAATTGGCTCAGAAAGAATTGTAATTCTCTCAACACATTTAGTAGAAGATGTTCGGAATCTTTGTTCGCAAATGGCAATTATGAAGAGCGGAAAAGTCATAGCACAAGGAAAACCTAATGATTTTGTCACTGAATTAAAAGGAAAAATTTGGCAAAAAGAGATAATGAATTTACATTTAGACAAAGACAATTTTGAAGGTGCCATTGTTGCCACCGCAGCACATTTTAAAATTCCCGAAATTTTTATAGAGAAAGATTATTGGGTTACTTATGCTTTGCATCAATTGTTTCATTCTGAAGTAAAGGATTTGATTGTATTTAAAGGAGGTACTTCTTTATCCAAATGCTATAAAATTATTGAACGATTTTCTGAAGACGTCGATATGGTTATTGTAAAAAATGATACTGATACAGGAAATGATTTAAAGAGAAAGTTGAAAGCGGTTACTGATGTAGTCGATAAATCTATTCTTGAAGTGGTCCCTAATGATCCTACTACTAAAAAATTGGGAAGTTTAAGAAAAATTGTTTTTTCTTATCCAAAAGTTGGGATGAAAGGCCATTTTGGAGAAGTAAGAGAAAATATAACTTTGGAAGTTTCTCATTTGGGGAATTTTGCCCCCAACAACATAAAACCGATTTGTACTTTTATTGCCGGCTATATTAAAACCACATCTAATTTAGCATTAATTAAACAATTTGGGTTAGAAGATTTCGAAGTCAAAACACTTGCCATTGAGCGCACATTTTGTGAAAAGATAATTAGTTTGATTCGGTTTTCCTATACTGAAAATCCATTACAGGATTTATCTAATAAAGTACGTCATACCTATGATTTACATCAATTACTGCAAGTTGAAGAAATTAACACATTTGTAAATTCCAGTAAATTTGATGTATTGTTATTGCAAGTTGGCATCGACAATGACAAGGCTATTCCTAACAATAAAAACTGGTTGTACCTGCATCCCAAAGAGGCAATTATTTTTAGGAAAACTTCTATGGTTTGGAATGAATTAAAGAAAATTTATACTTCAACTTTTAAAGAATTGGTAACGGGTTCGCTCCCTAATGAAAATGCTGTTTTTGAAACTTTAGTATTTCTTTCTAATCGAATTGCAAAAATGGAGTGGAATATTAAGAAATAGACTTTCACTTGAATTGACCTTTGGGTTGTTCGCCCACGTTTGTGGCTACGAGGTCGTGTAGCCTCGCAGAACACCGCATTCTTTAATGAACGTTTGTTTTTGCGGAAGATTTCGGACAGCTGGGGAACCACACGAAAGGATTGACTTCGTCCAATTTCATTTCGTGTGGTATCAGCGGGAAGTCTTCTTTATCAATTCGCCAAATGAGTCTCCTTATTTTTTAAATATAGCATTGCATCCTTAATCACCTGTTTTGATTTTTTTGGTTTGAAACCCAATTCTTTCCTTGACTTTGAAATTTCAAAGTCTTGTTGAAGCCCTGAAAACATAGCAATATCTTTAGTACTTAATAAAGGTGCTTTGCCATTCATCTTACTTCCAACTTCCATAAACCAAGATATTATAAATAAAATTGGTTTTGGAACTGCTATTGGAAGTTTTATTTTCAAGTCTGGAAATAATTCTTGTGCAATTTTTGTTGTTTCTTTGATGGAAGTACATTTCTCATTCGCTAAAATGTAGCGTTCCCCATTTCTGCCCTTTGTTGCTGCCAAGTAGCAGCCTTCAGCTACATCTTTTACATCAATCCAATTCAGGGTAATATTTGTTTCAACCGGTATTTCTTTTTTAATTATTAAATTTATAATATTGTAAGATACACTTAAAGGCGCAAAAGCAGTACCACCAATCATTGCGGAAGGCAAAACGGCAACTAATTCAATATTATGTTTTTTCGCTAATTCAAATGCCAATTTTTTACCGTCATTTTTTGAGTTGTAATACCAATCTCTCCTATCAGGGTTATACCCAAAACTTTCCTTGGTAGGAAGTTTTGAATAATTTAAAGCAGCAATAGAACTCACATACACAATTCGTTTTACGCCTGCTTCTGCCGAGGCTTCTATACTATTTCTTATGCCTTCCATATTGACATCGTAAATTTCTTTTTTAGGGTCTTTTGCCCAAAGTTTAAAAACTGCCCCTACAGCATAAAAAGTATGTACCCCTTGCAAAGCATTTACCAATGATTGCCTATCTGAAATATCCGATTGGACCACTTCACAATCTAAACCCGTAAATGGTTCTTTGTTTTTAATGTTACGAACAGAAGCCCTTACCGGAATTCCTTTGTTGATAAGCAATCTTACCAAGTTATTGCCAAGATGTCCATTTGCACCTGTAACTAATGCTAAATTTTTCTGTGCCATATTTTTATTTTTAATGATGGTACAAAATTGCAAAGATGTTAACCGAAGCCACTTAACATTTGTTACTTAATTAGCTGTCGCCGTATTCTGCTAAGACTTTGTGGTTTCATGCCGAGAAAAGAAGCGATATATTGAATGGGTACATAATTAAGTATAGTTGGATAGTTGTCCATTAATTTATGATAGCGTTGTTCGGCCGTTAAGGTTGCCAATTCTTTAGAACGGTTCTCATTGTAGGCAATCGACTGCTGAAAAACCGCTATACTAAAGTCTTTAAAAGCCCCACTTTGTTCGTTAAGAAAGTTTAAATCTTTTTTTGTAATTCTCAGTAATTCACATTCTGTAATACATGCTACATTGTCATTTGACTCTGTCTGATTGATGAAGTCAAAATAGGAAGTGATAAATCCAGGAGGACAATTTATATGCGTTGTAATTTCATTACCGTTTTCATTGTAATGGAATAATCGCATAAAACCAGACACTACAAAATATAAATATTTCGGAATTTTTCCTTCTTCTTCAATAACGCTATTTTTAGGCAAAAGTACTGGTTCAAAAATATTCGTTGCACAGTTTAATATCTGTGTCAGAAAGTAAAACTTTTTGGGAAATGATCTCTATTAAATGATTGTGCATTTAGCAAAGATAAAAAATTTGATTTTTAGATTAAAAAATAGCATCCGTTTTTCCTAGATTAAACGGATTTCTAGTTGTTTTAGGTGAAAAATTTGTGCCCATTCATAAATCAGGCTAAAGATGCGTTCCTTTTTTGTTGCTACACAAAACAGCCCGTATTGCTATTTATAAGAACTACCTAAGCTTACACCAAAATTCTGGATAGAAAAGTAAGCGATGGTATGGAATTATTAAAGTCTAAATTAGGCATCTATAAACTGAATAGTACTATCTCGAATGGTACGGATTCATGAGGTTTCCCAGAAATACAATACTTACAGTCCTTTTTTTTCTTAATTAACCTTTGGCAATAAAAGATTTTTTTTGCCAAAGGTTAATTTATAACAAACTTGATTTGCTTATTATTGTGATATCGTTTATTCCACTAAAATACGCATGGTTTTTCTAAATAGTTGACCCTATTTGTAATTTTCAACAACTAAAGTTGTTTATAGCGAACCAATAGTAAAGCAAGTATATTGGGTATGTTTGCCCTCGTTTGTGGCTACGAGGTCGGGAGACCTCGCAGAACAAAGCATTCTTTAATGAACGTATTTTTTATGGAAGAATTCGGACAGCTGGCAGCTGAGAACAAAGCATTCTTTGATAAACGTTTCTTTTTGCGGAAGACTTCAGACATCTGGAACCTCGCAGAACACAGCATTATTTAATGAACGTATTTTTTATGGAAGACTTCGGACAGCTAGGTGACTTCGTATCAATTGATTGCCATTTAACTAAATTGCACGAAAAAATGATTGAACCCTTTAGTAGAAAAAACATTAATTAAAGACCCTAATTTGTCTGCCCTCGTTTGTGCTACGAGGTCGGGAGGCTTCGGTCAGCTAGGTTTTATTGAGTTGTGGAATTGGAGTTCTTGTTTTTTTACACATTTTCAGTTGTTTTTGTTAATTAATCCCACTCACTCACGAATTCTCTTTTTCTTTCGCTTTCAATACTCATTTTCGAATACATAATATTTCGATTAATAATTTCTATGAACTCGTAATAGTTTATATTATTTTGTTCTACAAGAAAATCTCTCACTTTTTCTAATTGGGATAGTTCAAATTGCATATTTGGCAACCTACTACCCATTGTAACTCCAGGGGAAATATAAAAATCAAGTTTTTTGAAAAGGTCTGAATCACAATTTTTATCTAAAATTATTTTGAGAAAATCTAACATTTTATCTTTGTAGATGCTACTAATGATATTGAATATCAATTCAATAATTTTTTTATTTCCAGTTTTCAGCAATTGATTATGCAAAAAATCAATTGCTTTTTGGCTATCTCCTTTAAATACGCTTGAAAATTCTGAAGCTCGATGAAGAGAAAGACTTTTAAAATTCACTAAATAATTAATCATATTTTCAAAGACTATTCCATAGTTATTCAAATCCCAGAGTTTCTTAAAATCATTTTCATCAAAATCTCTTCTTGACAAATAGTCTCTATCAGCAAAATTATATTTCAATAAGTCAATTATAAAATGTGGGTTTATTAATAAAATTATCTTTAATACCTTTAGATCATAATCAAAATGTCTTCTTGATTTATCTAAATACAAGTAAATCTTTTCAATCTTTTTTAAGTTTTTTATGAAAGCGGATTGATATTGATCGTTAATAATTATGAAAAAGTCACCGTACATAAACATATTATCATTTAATTCTGTTTTTAGAATTATAATATCAAGTAGCTTTTCAATTTCAAATTCAAAATTCAAGTCTAAATCAGAAATCTTTTTCAGAATATCGTCAATAAAACTAATGGTTTTAAAATCATCTTTTTGTATTATCCCGACAATATAATTATAGTCCTCTATTTTTATATACTCATTTGGGATTCTTGTAAAAAACTCTAATAAATAAATATCAATATTTACAGTGTTTTTTAATACTGATTGTAATATTTTGACTTTATCTATATCAAAATTTATATTTGATATTATTTTCCTAAAATATAGATGTTTTGAATATTCATACTCAAATACCTTTTTCAACACCTTAATAAATAAATTAAAATCTTTATTAGCAAGATTTTCAAATGTATCCGAAACGGGGCTAGTTATTGTATCAAAACAAGAATAATTACCATACTTGTTCTCATAAATTATATTCAAGGAATGCATTAAATCTATATAGTCATCAAAAGTATAATCTGAAAAATTATTAATTATCTTTTCTTTTCGTTCAAATTTTTCGTCTAACAATAACCATAATCTAAACTCTTTTGAGCTGACAAGATCTTTCACCTCTTTCTTGATCTTGATTTTTAAATACCCAAGTTTCCTTATATAATTGTGGATAATTGAAGATTCTCTGAATTCTCCATTATTAAAATTTTCTTCAAAAAAAGGAATTATCAGTTTTCTATCAAAATTGATTACTGTTTTCTCATTTTGATGAAGGTGTGAATATCTATGTTTTTCAAAGAAATCATATACACTGTCTTTTAATTCTGCATTTTTATAACAATTGAAAATGAATTCAAAAAGTTTAGTTCTAAAATTCTTTTGCTCTTCATTGAGTACAATATATTCCTGATTAAAATAGAATTGCCTGCCATTTCCACCATAATAACATTCGTAGCTATCAATTAGGTATTTATCGGCTATAAATAGAATGATTTTCGAATAAAAAAGACTGTTTTCATTCACCTTTGAGTATAAAAAATTAAAAAGATTTATTTGAATTTTATAATCAGATTCATAGCTAAATCTTTTATATGTAAATGATTGTGTGAAAACTTTTAATATTTTGGCAAATCTTAGTTCGCTAGATAATCCATACTTTAATAATAATGTCAAAGCAACTTCAAACTTGTCAGGCAGGTTTTGAAAACTCACTAAAAGACTGATTATTTTATCGTCATACAATTCTGAAGAATTGTCTTTGTAAATTTCAAACTTAAGATTATCTATCTCAAAAGCAGTTTCTGAACTTATAATTTTGTTTATAAATACTATTGTTTCAGTTTCTAAATAAAACCAAAAGCTTTCTAAAAATTTTATTGATTTATGCTGGTCTTCTTGAATAGAATTCCATTTTTGATTAACATCATACAATATAAAATCTTTTATTTCATGAAAACCATAATTACTAATTATTGGATTTAAAAGAGACATCAACGAAATTTTACGTTCGTCAAAGTATAAATTCAATAGTTGTTTAAAGGGAATGTGCTGTTCTTTAATGAAAATTAAATAGAAAATATATTCTCCAAGAATCTGGTCAGCAATTTTATAGGTGTTTTTGTATTCGTCAGCAATTTCATTTTTTACTAATAAGCTTAATTTCTCTACTAATTCATTTTTGGTAATATCAAAATGCTTTGAAATTTCATCAATCACACCTGAATTAGAAACATCAATAGATCTAAAAAGCGTTAGTATTCCGGCAGTCTTTAATAAAACTAGGTCATCTTTTATAGTATTGTTAGCAGAAGAAAAATACTCTTCTAATATTAGCGATGCTTTCGTAAGTTTTTCAATTTCATTATTTATCCCAGCTATAGCTCCCATTAGGGCAATTCTTGGGTTTCCTTTTGAAATTGAATGTATTTTATCTGTATAATAATCATTAATATTGAATTCAGGCGATTGCAAGATTTTTGCTAATTCAGATTTCTCAAAATTTGCTAACTCAATTAAACCGTTTTCCTTGAGCTGATATTCAATTTCTTGTTTCAAATAATTCCTAACAGTCATTATAATTTTAATGTCACCTGAATTGAATTCGTTTTTAAAATGTATAATTGAAGTTAAATTACTTTTGAGTTTATTAGCATCATCAACAACAATTATATATTTCTTGTTTTTTGTGATTTGTATTTTTAAATCATCCCAAATTAGCTGATTATTATTTCTAATATATTTTACAATATATCCTGGATTACTTTTCAAATAATTTGTAACTAACTGTATTGAAAATTTGGTTTTACCTACACCTGCTTGTCCAGTAATTAATACAAAATCATATTGCTGTAGCAGTTCTATGCCTTTATCTAGTTCTGTTTCTCTATTAAAAAAGGCATTTGATAAAGGTGTAGCAAATTTTGATTTTTCATACTGAATTACAAATTCACTCATTTCTAAAATTTGACCTGTATCGATAGTCAATCCTAGTTCTTTGGACAAAGAAGGGAAATCTCTAAAAATGATAGTCGCAAAAGCATCTAAACCAATTACTTCTAGTTTAGTATATTCATTTATTGAGTTTTTGTGTTCATTCAGTTCTTCTTGAATTTTCGTTGTAATTTCTTGATTACAGATTAAAATAATTCTAATTATTTTATCTGAAGAAATATCATTTTGATTGAAACAATGTTCAATGTCCTTTTTTAGCTTTGGAACTAATTGATTTTTATCAATGGTTGTAATCTCGCTAAATATATAAGAATCATTATCCGAAATAAAATTATCGGGAGTGCCTTTCTTTGACTTTTCTTTTCCAACAACTAAACCAGTCGGATTTACAATTGGATACCTATAACCAAGGTATAATCTACAAATATTGGCAAATTTATCTGGATTGCAACTTAATAGTGCTTGTTCTATACTTGTTATCATTGTAATGATTTAGATTACAAAAATAACTATAAATTTCTATTTCCTTTTATCATTTAAATCACTTTCAAACCCAATTAAATTAAATTAATCATTACTGGACATCAATCTTGCCTATATGCCCTACTCCAGCAATCCAGATTACAACTACCCCTATTATCTCATACCATTTCCTTCAAAGATAAAATGGTAATTTCAGTGATAAAACATATTAAATTCTAATGCTCTCAATTTGACAATTTTTTTTTCAAAATAAACAAGTAACAGAAAAGCACAAAAAAAGATGCTTCACAGCATCTTTTTGTTTTATAACATTGATTAAATTAATTATAACACTTTAATGGAATAATAAATCTGATTCATTTTTCCATTTTTTTCTACGTTTGTTACATTAATTTCAACTTCTTCATTTTTAACTTTATGAAAAAATAAATTATGTCCTCTTTTAACAAAACCTAGACAATTAATTCCTTTAAAAATTTTCACCGCATTTTTGTCAAATTTATTTTCTGAATCAAGCTCAAATCTAAGTTTATCTCCTATTTCGACACAATCATTTTTTAAACTAAGATGTGTTAATGCTGCAATATTTGAAATAAAATTAATCCCTATTCCGTTATGCTTTTTAGGAAATTCTGCTAAAAATTCAAATGTATCCGTAGCTAATTCACCCTGCGTAATTCCTAATTCATCAAACCAGTCAAGTCCCTCTATATTTGCATTCCAAAAAGAAAGATAATCATATCTATCCGCTCTTGTTTTAGGCATAAGCCTTAGACTTAACGCTGTTTTTAAATTAATACTGTATTCTTTGTCTAAATCTGGAAATTCAGGGTAATTTAAAAAGCCTTCGGAAATAGCTTTTTCAACCTCTTCTTGTTGATATTTAAACACAATCGCATCCCCTGTTGGAATTTCTCTGGTTAAAATTCCAACTAAAAAACGACTTTTCCCTTTTCCTTGTCGCCAACTTAAATAAATTTTTTTTAGTATCATAATTTAGAAGTCATTCAAAAGCTTCTCAATTCTTAATTTTATTAACTTAATAACTAACTCTTTTCTTTTTGGAGTCAAGTCGTATATTTTATTTGCAAATATAACACCATTATCAATGTTATTTACAATGTCTTCAATTATGTTTTCATTATATTTTTTTCTGACCCTAAAAATTGCATTCTCAATCGGTATTGGATAATTTTGAAATATTCGTTTTAATAGTTCAATATGAGGCATTGATTCACCAAACCACTTAACATGAGACACTGCTTTTTCTCCAAATAAATATTTTTCAAGTATTTTATCATCTTCTAAAAAATTATCAATTTTATCTTCTATTACATTATAAGCTAAACAATTTCCATTATCAAATAAAGGCGAAAATCGCCCAGTAACTTCTAAAGATAAATCTATTTTTTTTCTAAAACCAAGATATTTTTGCTTTGATTTTTTAAAACTAATTTCTCTTATAAGTGCCCAATTTTGCTGATGACGATCTCGGTTTCCAATAATACTGTCAAAAACAAGCATTTCAATAAAATCATTTAAAAGCAATGTGTATGTGATGTCTGATTTAAAATATTCTTCTACTAATTGAAAAGTATGATCTGTACCTTTTTTAGTTTCAAATTCAGGTAAAATCCTTATTAAAAGTTGTTGTCCATGCATTAATTCTTCTGTGAATCCTGTAGTCATTGAAGGGGATAAACAACCTCCGAGTCCATCTAATATTGCAGGTTGATATTCTAGTACATTAAATCCAAATTCTTGACCGATATTATAAGCGATAATTTCATTCCAAAATTCCCAAGGGTATTTTTCCTTTGGTTCTTTAAAATAAAATAAATTATAATTTTCAGGATGCAATACAACCTTTTTAATTCTCTTTCCAATAGGAACGAATCTTTGATTTCCTGAAGGCCATTTTGAAATATCAATTAGTTCCAAGTGTTTCCAAATTTAAGTAAAAATCAATAAGTATATTTATATGATTGCATTATTTTTTTATTGTTAATAGAAATTAATTACTATTTCATTCTATCTTTGAAAGATAATATCAATTCAAGTTTATTCTTTTTTTACAATATCAAATTCACCTTTTTTGATAACTTTTAATCCCAAATTGACAAGTATTTCTTCTCTATAAAATAATTAAAGATGCCTTTAGCATCCTTTTAATTAGTCATAACACCTTTAAAAATCAAAAAAGTCTTTTAAAGTTATCCCTAACATATTGCAGAATTTATTAATAGTATATATAGTAACACCTCTTTTATTATTACTTTCCCATCTATTTATAATTTGTCTATCAATATCGTGTTTCTGTGCAAATTCAGACTGTGTAAGGCCAGTCTTGATACGGAGCGACTGGATCCTATCCGCTATTTTATTTTTTAAAATTATATCATCTTTTTCTAATTCTGCCATAGTGCAATTTTGCTCTATTTTTAAAAATTTATGTAATCCATTTGGATTACAAATGTTTTTTGCATAAATTTGTTTTTAATATTAAATTTGCGATTCTTCAAATACAATATTGAAGCATTCGCTTTGAATCTCGATCCGAAAACTGGTAATTTTATGCAACGAGATGATAAGTAAGATGCTCACGTCCTATGGCGTGGGCTCACTTATTGTTGCAAGGTATACCAGTACCCCGGTCGATAAGCTGAGTTCCATGCCATTTTTTATTCCATTGGTTCCTCACTTCCATTCTTAGCACTGTTTCTTTTTTAAGTTTCGCAATACATCATTTGTTTATTGAATTAGTTGGGAAAGACATCGTCTACGCTTGGCTCCAACAAGCAAGGGCGGTGGACTTTCCTTTTCAAAAACCCTTTAAACCCAAATGCCTATGAAGCAGTGAGCAGATGGCAGTGGTCAGTAATCAGTGGTTAGAAGGCAGAAGTTATCTGGTTTGAACAATTTTGCCCTAGCCCTTTGTTCCATTTGCAGAAAAAAAATAAAATAATAAATCCTTTAAAACCAAATGCCTATGAATTAAAAAACAAAAAAACTTCGTGCCGTAGCGCCTTCGCGGCACATCAAAAAAAAGGCCCTCTAACTCTTCTTGGCGGTTGAATAGAGGACCAAAGCTAACAAAACCAATGTTTCATTAAACCCATCCAAAAGTATGAAAAATTCATCACACTTCAAGCCTTGGGTAGTCCAAGTACTGCCCAAAATTTACTCTCTTTTTTTCCTGTGTTGCCTATCAGGAGTTTATGCCCAAAACAAAACGATCACAGGTATCGTGACCGATGACAACGGGGCTTTAGCCGGAGTTAGCATAATACTAAAAAGTAGACCCCTTGCAACCCTCACCGATGAAAAGGGCAATTATGCCATAATAGCAGGATCCAATGACATCTTGGTTTTTTCCTTTATGGGCTACAAATCTGTCGAAATAGCTGTTACCAATCATTCCATAATTAATGTGCACTTACGGGAAGATGCGACCACCCTCAAGGAAGTGACCATCAATGCAGGTTATTATACTGTAAAGGAAAAAGAAAGTACAGGCAGCATTGCCAGAATCACGGCAAAGGATATCGAAACGCAACCTGTGACTAATGTACTGGCAACAATGCAAGGCAGAATGGCAGGCGTTAGTATTACCCAAGAAACAGGAACGCCAGGTGGGGGATTCAATATCAAAATAAGAGGTTTAAACAGTTTACGGACGGATGCAAATGTTCCCTTGTATGTGATTGATGGAGTCCCTTATGCTTCTGATCCCATAGGATACAGCCAAACTTCCTCCGTCTTCCCGAATGTAACCAGCCCTTTAAACAGTATTGATCCCGATGCCATTGAAAGTATTGAAGTGCTAAAGGATGCCGATGCTACCGCTATTTACGGTTCCAGAGGTGCTAATGGTGTGGTACTGATTACGACCAAAAAAGGAAAATCAGGCAAGACACAATTTAATTTTAATGCTTCTACAGGTGCTGGAAAAGCAACAGCTTTTGCCAAATTGATGAATACCAGTCAGTATTTAGCCATGCGGAAACAGGCTTATGCCAATGATGGTATTCCTACTTATCCCGCAAATGCCTATGATACTAACGGAACTTGGGATGTGAACCGCTATACCGATTGGCAAAAGGAATTAATGGGTGGTACGGCCTCTTTTTCCTCCTTGCAAGGCAGTGTTTCAGGAGGAACTGAACAAACCCAGTTTTTGTTTGGGGGCAATTATAAGGAACAGGGAACAGTATATCCAGCCGATTTTTTATATCATAAGGGTGGTGTACTTTTGAATTTAGGGCACACTTCAACTGACAAGCGTTTTCGATTGACCGTGGCAGCAAACTATACTGTTCAAAATAACAACCAAGCTGCCGCAGATCTTACTATAGATGGCAGGTCATTGGCTCCGAATGCTCCTGCCCTTTATGATGCCGAAGGCAATCTCAATTGGGAAAATAATACTTTCGGAAATCCGTTGCGATTCCTGAATGCTGAACACCGTTCCAAAACAAATGATTTGATAGCCAATACACTAGTATCCTATCAAATTTTCTCGAAACTGCAAATTAAAAGTAGTTTTGGCTATACAGACACCAATCATACCGAAACCCGAACCTCTCCTTCCACCATCAATAACCCTTCCTTTGGTATCACGAGCGAGAGTTCGGCTTTGTTTGTGACCAAAACAGCCCGCAGGTCATGGATTATTGAGCCTCAATTAAACTTTAGTACACTATGGGGCAATGGCCATTTGGATGCTTTATTGGGAAGTACTTTTCAACAGCAACTGACTACGCGGTTAAGCCAAAACGGCATCGGTTTTACATCCAACGGTTTAATTTATGACTTGGCCTCCGCCTCCATACGACAGGTATTTTTGAGTGATGAGGTCGTTTATAAGTATGCTGCTTTATTTGGAAGAATCAATTACGACTGGAAGCAGCGGTATATCATCAATTTCACGGGACGCAGAGACGGTTCGAGTCGGTTTGGTCCTGAAAATCGTTTTGCTTTTTTTGGTGCTGTGGGGACTGCATGGATTTTTAGCAAGGAAGCCTTTTTGCAAAATTCTGAAATTCTGAGTTTTGGTAAGCTACGAGCCAGCTATGGTTCTACAGGAAACGATCAGATTGGTGATTACCAATTCCTCAATACCTACAGTTCTTCTGGTCAATCTTATCAAAATGTTGCAGGCTTACAACCCACAAGGCTTTTTAACCCCGAATTTAGCTGGGAAACCAATAAAAAACTCGAAGCTGCTCTTGAACTTGGATTCTTTAATGATCGAATTATGCTGACTGCTGCCACCTTTATGAATAAGTCTTCCAATCAATTGGTGGGGATTCCGCTACCCGGCACAACGGGTTTTAGCTCCATACAGGCCAATTTGAATGCTGTGGTAGAGAATACAGGTTTGGAATTTACTTTACAAACTAAAAATCGAACAGGAACTAATTTTAAATGGAGTACTGACTTTAATATTTCCATTCTTAAAAATAAATTGGTTGACTTCCCCGATTTGGAAGCATCGACATTTAGTCAACGGTATCGGATTGGTCAGCCGCTCAACATTAGTTTAGTTTATGTCTATAAGGGAGTTAACCCAGTTACCGGAATCTATGAGTTTGTGGACAGCAATGGAGATGGACAAATCACCTTTCCAGAAGACAAACAAAAAGTGGTAGACCTAAATCCTAAGTTTTTTGGAGGACTGCAAAATCAGTTGCAATATAAAAATTGGAATTTGAGTTTCCTCTTTCAGTTTGTGAAGCAAAAAAACACCAATATTAGTATAGGGGCTGCTGGAAGAAGAAATTACAATCAACCCGTGCGATTTGTGGACAGTTGGCAGCAGCAAGGAGATAGCGCCAATTACCAGAAGTTTACCACAGGAACCAATTCCCAAGTAATGAATGCCCAAACCTTATATGAAAACAGTGATGCTATGATCGTAGATGCCTCCTTCATAAGGTTGAAAAACATATCTATTAGTTATGCCATTCCACTCCCCAGAACAGCAATTAAATGTAAGGTATATGTAGAAGCACAAAACCTTTTGACTTTTACTCCCTATAAAGATGGTGATCCTGAATTCATAAAATCGGGCTTTTTACCCCCACTAAAAATGATCAATTCTGGTGTTCAGTTTCAATTTTAAAATATACTATCATGAAAAATATATATTCAAAAAATATTGGGTTGCTTATTGTCCTTGGAATGATAACAGCATTATATAGTAGTTCTTGCGACTCTTTTGTTGCCGTTGACTTGCCCAACAACCAATTGACTGGAGTGGTTGTGTTTCAGGATCCAACTACTGCCGACGCTGCCATGCGCAATGTGTATGCCTCCCTCAGGGATTCTGGGATTTTGACAGGCTCAGCCTTTGGTCTCTCCTATCGTTTGGGATGTTATGCCGATGAGTTGGATTTTTATGGTAGTGCCAGTAACAGCACCTATGATTTTTACAACAATTCGTTATTGCCCTTGAATCAAGCAATAAAAACGTATTGGAATACCACCTACAATCAGGTATATGCTGTCAATGCAGTGCTAGAAGGGATTACCGCCTCTACCAAAATCCCAAAGGAAGATGCCAACAGGCTCAAGGGAGAAGCCCTTTTTGTTCGAGCCTTTTTACATTTTTATATGGTTAATCTCTATGGAGACGTTCCTTATATCACCACTACAGATTATCAGCTAAACAAAAGTGTTAGTCGAAAAACTACCCAAGAGGTTTACCAACTTATTATTAGCGATCTTGAAGCTGCCTCAACATTATTGCCCGAAAATTATTATGGTAGTGGTCGAGCAAGACCCAATAAAGCTACAGTTCTCGCTTTGATGGCACGAGTTTATCTTTATACTGAAGCTTGGGGCGAAGCGGCTAATGCTGCCTCAGCGGTTTTAAATCAAACTTCACTCTATACTGATGAACCTGATATTAAGAAGGTGTTTCTGAAAGGGTGCAAAGAAACCATCTGGCAATTGACTCCCAACCCTGAAGGTAAAAACACATTTGAAGCGGCTTCCTTTACCATCTTGGCTGCACCACCGGCCAATGTTGCATTGACTGAATCTTTGGTACAATCCTTTTCCAATACGGATTTAAGAAAAACGGCTTGGATAGGATCAATAACAAACAATACCACTAGATTTTACTTTGCCAAAAAGTATAGTCAATATAATCCAGGATCTGTTTCGACTGAGTATTCTATCATTTTTCGGTTAGCCGAAATCTATCTTATCCGCGCAGAAGCAAGAGCGCACCAAGGCGAAACCATTAATGCCTTGGACGACTTGAATCATGTTAGGCAAGGTGCTGGACTTGTTCCTTTAAATGGTTTGAATCAACAACAGCTTTTAACAGCCATTATGAAGGAACGTCGTTGGGAATTGTTCACTGAGTTCGGTCATCGCTTTTTTGACCTCAAAAGAACGGGAACATTAGATGCTGAATTGGAAGGGTCAAAATTAGGATGGGACAGCACAGATAGGCTATTCCCAATTCCAGAAGACGAGCTTAGTTTAAATCCAAATTTATTACCACAAAATACGGGATACTGATGAAAACATTCTACTCTCCAATAAAAAAAACACCGTTTTACAACTTTTCCCAATGTTTCTTTTTTTTAGTCTTATTATGGTCTTTACCAGTTATAAGTCAGAAGGTTCAACAAAAGAAATTAACTGTGGATGATTATCATCTATGGAGTGACCTACAAATTAAAGACCTATCAGAGAACGGTGAATGGGTCAGTTATACGTTATACTATGAAAGTGGTCTTGATACTTTATTTGTGAAGAATACGATGAATAAAAAGCATTTTCATTTTCCAAAAGGCTACAATGGTAGTTATAGCAAAGCGGGATGGTTTGCGGTTCGCAATCCGAAAGGGCTTTGTTTGATCCACCTTAAATCAGGGAAACAGCAACAAATTGACAATGTGACTTCCTACGCCTTTTCAGGAAATGGGACTGAATTGATTTACTGCACTAAACAATCTGGAGACAGCAAACTAGAAGTATTGCGATTGGGTTCTGAAATAGTAGTATCTGTCGCAGGTGTAAAGCAATTTAAAATGGACAACTGCAAAGAGAAAATAGTCTTTAACTCTGTCACCAAAGATTTATCTACTGTTGAAATCATTTCTTTTGGAAAAAATTTTAAGCGTGAGACCGTCCTTAAAGAAACTAAAGCCACCTATCACGGGTTTGAATGGAATACAAATGATGATGGTATCGCTTTCTTTAAGAAAATGGAAACCTTTAAAAATAGAGAAAATAATACTGTGATTCTCTATGATTTAAAAACCAAAATGAGGTATGAATTGGATGGTAGTTCTTTTCCTAATTTTCCGAAGGACGGTGCTATTGTGCCTTTTGGAATGTATAAATTGACACTTTCTGATGACTTGGATAAGGTTTTCTTCGCGGTTGATTTTCCTACTAAACCTACTAATCCGAAGGTGCAACTTTGGGCAGGAAATGCTCCTTGGATCTATCCACAGGAACAAGTGTGGGCAACGAATAATACGGCAAGAATGGCTGTTTGGTTTCCACAAGAAGACCGATTTCAAATGCTAACTTCTGAAGAACACCCTTGGATTATGTTCACTGGGGATTTTAATTATGCTATTGTTGCCAATCCAAAAATGTATGAACCCCAATTTGAGGTTGGTAATGGACCAATGGATTTTTATCTTTTAGACCTAAGATCGGGAAAGAAAGATCTTTTCTTGGAGAAACAATCTTCCTATATTTTGGCTACTATTCCTTCGCCAAAAGGGAACTACATCGCTTATTTTCGGGACGCTGATTGGTGGGTATATGATATAAAAAATAAACTGCATAAAAACATAACTGGAAACCTTCCAACTCAGTTTGAATCGGAAGCTATTGATAGACCTATTGAACGGACAGCGGTAGGTTGTCCGGGTTGGACAAGGAATGATGAAACGATTGTACTTTATGATCGGAATGATATTTGGGAAATTAATCCTTTGACGGGCAAGTCTATTCGATTGACTCATGGGAAAGAAAACAACATCCAATTCCGTTTTAAATTGCAACACACGAGTTTTTATGGAAAGGAAAATTACAATGGATGGCTATCAACAATTGTGGATCTCGATGATGATGTAATGCTAAATGGTCTTTCAAAAGACGGAAATCTAGGAGTCTATTCATGGTCGCGAAATGCAGCTGAGCGAAAGTTATTTGATTCGAGTAAAAAAATAAGCCAGCTGAAACAAAACGGTACTGTCATTATTTGTAAGGAACAAAGTTTTGATTTACCTCCTCGCATTCTAATTTCAGAATCAGGTAAAAAACTAAAGACCGTAATTCAATCCAATAAGCAGCATTGGAATTATCAATGGCCTATGCTAAAAGAAATAGCCTATAAAGATTCCAAAGGCAACGAATTAAAAGGTTTTTTATGTTATCCGAGCGATTATGATTCCAGCAAAAAATATCCAATGGTGGTGCATATTTATGAGAAACAATTCAATGACAGACACAATTATATCAATCCAAGCAATCATTCCGATGTTGGATTTAATGTTATTGATTTCAATGCTGATGGTTATTTTGTTTTCTTTCCAGACATAAAATATGAGATTGGAAATTTGGGTTTTTCTGCCGTTGATTGTACCGTAGCTGGAACCAAAGCTGTCATTGATTTAGGTTTGATTGATAAACATAGAATAGGTTTAATTGGGCATTCCTTCGGGGGATATGAAACGGATTTTATTATTACACAAACCCACTTATTTAAAGCTGCCGTAGCAGGGTCAGCAGCCACAGATATGCGTTCGTTTTATCTTAGCTACAATTGGAATAGCGGTACTCCTGATATGTGGCGTTTTGAACACCATCAATGGCGCATGGGAATGTCTTATTTTAACAATAAAATGGGATATGAATTGAATTCACCGCTAAACCAGGCTGAAAAAATAAACACTCCTTTATTGGCATGGGCTGGCAATCAAGATAAGCAGGTGAATTGGCTACAAAGTATTGATTTTTATCTTGCCCTACGAAGATTGGGCAAAAAACAAGTGTTGTTATTATATGAAAACGAAGGGCATTCTTTGAAACAAAAAGAAAATCAGCTCGATTTAGGAAGGCGAATAAAACAATGGTTTGATTATTTTTTAAAAGAAGAAAAGAATCAAGGATGGATTAAAGAGAGCTTATAAATAAACGATGCAGTACACTGCTATACTGCATCGTTTTTGTTTTTAGGTTAACTGCCAACTTTGAATAATTCTGTTGGACAGGAAGTTGGTCCTGTCTTTTCATAAGCTTGCGGACCGGTATCGTTTTGTCTGCACATAACACCGCCATCTTCTTGGCACTGCACCTCGATTTGGCATGGTCTGTCGTCTTCATCTGCCGCCCATCCGATTACGAGATTTGGGCTAGCTGAATGAACATTCATTGACATCGTCATCAATGCTCCAGTAATGCCAAGTACAAATAGGAACATTGGCAACATTTTTTTTAAAAAAGTCTTCATAATATTAAAAATTAAAGTTAATGATCTACTCTGTTACAGGTTTTCGATCTTCCTCCTGATACTGGCCAGTATGCTATTGCGAAATGGAATGAATCGTTTTTTCCAATTCTTTTTTTAAATTTTTATTGATTTGATACACCAACAACTGCCTATTGATTATGATAAAAATATGGTGGTCTGTTATATAAAAAGAATGAAGCTTATGGCGTTGTATTCCCGGCAAATAAAAACTCATTAAACAGCTCTTTTTAGTAAGATCATAAACATCAAAAGTGGATACTCTTTTGGAAACCTTTTCGGGTTCATATTGTCCTCGTAAATGAGAATCAACGAAAAGTAAATGCTTATACGCTACTGCAAAACCATTTACCAATAAGGGAGGAACAGCCATTGTCTTTTGTGTTCCATTATTCAAATGTGCAATTTTAATTTGAGGGGTATTGACTGTATCAATGGTTTTTCCACGATAGTTTAATTTCCCGTAGTTGTCGGCTACTATATATTGATTTTTATAAGCATAAACATAGATGATTTTAGCTAGTTCTTTACTATAAGTTAAATGACCATCCGTATCAAATATTCCATCGTTCTTGGATTGCTTTTGGAGCAGTCCATAGGCTAATTTTAATTTAGATGGATTTTGAATATTAAATACCCCTAAAACATTTTCTCGGGTAGCACTACTCAATCCACGAAAGACGAAGTTTAGTGAATCCATTGGAATAGCCTTGGAAAAATAAGGTTGATCCAACTTTTGAACAGTACCTTTCCAATCTGCTGTTGTACCTGTGATTATTAATGGAGCCGAACCGTCCATCAAATAGAAAAAAGGCGAGTTAATCGTTAATTTTAAAGAATGGATCGAATATTTTTTTAAATCAATCACAATTTTATGCTCTTTGGTACTGCTTAGGGTTGTATCTATTTCCAATACATACAATGGAGCCGTATAATTACCCAGATATATTTTTCCTTTTCCATAGCCCGCAATGTAATAGGAATTGTATTTTAAATCCATTTGGTTTACATATTGAATCGGACGGGTAGGAAAACGGCGGATAAAAGGATTCTCCCTATTGATAATATAATCAGAGGACTGGAATAAGAACCAGACAAGACTTCCGCATATCATTATAGTTACTGGAAATAGTGAAATTACAGAGAAAAATTTATTTATTTTATGCCTTTTGGGTTGGTTCCCATAATGCTTTTCAACAGATATCCATAAAGCTATTATGGCTAGGATCATAAAAATAATATTAAAAATTAAATGTTCAGTCCATCCCAATTTTTCTAACACTCCTCCGCAAGAACAGGGAATATCCGAACTAAAATTTAGAATAATATAGATGTAAGATGTGAATAAAGTCATTATTACTAATGCACCATATAATCCCCAAAACCGAAAAGAATTAATTGATAAAGCTAAGGCTATGATTAATTCGATGACAGGAACAAACCAAAAAAGAATTTTAGCGTAAGCACTCAACAAAGGAGACTGCCCCAATTGCACCTGAAAGTTCTCGAAATCCAATAATTTGCTTACTGCTGCATACACAAACAACAAAATGTATAGTAAGGAAACAATCTCGATAATTACCCTTTGTGTCTTGGCATTTAGTTTCATAATCTATAAGTTTTTCGGCAACTGATTATTTGAAAATAAAATTGTTGCAATCGATAAATCAAAAACAAATTTAGCAAGCATTGTTTCAAAAATTAGCATCAAAACCAAGCCAATAGTGTTCAAGAATAAGCCATTTACTCTTTTTAGGAGAGAAAAATAAAAAAGTGCATACTCGATACTATATATCAGGTATGCACTCCTTTAATCTTTGTGAAACTCTTGTTAATTTTAAGCCTCACTCAAGGTCGCCAGTTTTTGATTTAATTCTACAAGACCTGCCTTTTGAAGACATTCCTCGGATAGATTTCTAAGTTCGGACAAGTCGTCTTTTGACAAGCTCCCCAACAAACCAGAATCATCATTTTCTAAAGTTAATCCTCGCATAATAACGTGGTTTAACAACAGTACATTTTTTCGTGAAATTTTCAAATCAATCTTCACTAACTCACTCATCCCAGGGCTACTTAAAACAGTATCAAAAACCTTGGCTACATCATTTGTTGTAATCATAATTATCACTTTTAAATTAATAGTATATGATACAAAGGTATAAAGCTCTTTCGAACTTATCCTAGGTGAAATTTGTCTATGATAGTTGGGATTCAAAAGGCTTGCTTAACTTAGCATTAGACAAGTCAAATAGGGCTCCATAAATTTTATAAAGACACCTCTATTTTTTTTTGACAACAACAAAAACCTTCCTTAAAAAAGTCAGGACTTTGTTGTTTTTAAAAGTTTGTATCCATTAGAAAAAGCACGCTTTCCTTCTTTTAATTACAAAGGAAAATGTATTTCAATTGGAAGCAAAAATAAAACAAATAGTATTGGCGTACCTTTTCTTTGAGTATTGTATTCCGTAACTATTAATCTAAAGCTCCTTTGGAGAATTCAATGCTTAATGTATTGAAACGGCTAATATTAAGAATTACATTGGGGAAGAAAATTAAGATAGCGTTTTAAAGACAATAGGTGCATTATCGATAAATCTTCTGTTTTTTTATGAATCGTAAAAGTAAAAATACGTTAGAAATAGCAGAAAGATTGCCACGTTCCTGCAATCGGCAAGATGTCCGTTTGTATCACAACCGAATCTTGCTGCCCTTTCACTCGGAACTCGTGGGCAGTGACACTGAAAATGGAAAAGTTTTGTAGAATATGAAAAAGAGAAATGATGAAAGAGCAAAACAACAATCGAAACAAATGGCTTCACTTGCGTTTAAAACCAGAGGAATATCAAAAAATACATCGGAAATTCAGCAAATCTACTTGTCGAAAACTAAGTGAATATGCCCGCAAAAATCTTTTGGAAAAACCCTTGACAATGAATTACCGCAACCAATCTCTCGATGAATTTATGACAGAGATGATTCATTTGCGAAGGGAACTCAATGCTTTGGGAAACAACTTTAACCAAGCCGTCAAAAAGTTGCATACGCTACAACAAATTGCGGAATTTAAGGCTTGGATTCTGAGCTATGAACTGGAGAAAAAAAAGCTTTTCAATACCATGGAAGAAATAAAAATACACATCCGAAAAATCTCCGAAAAATGGTTGCAATCATAAAGACTGGACATTCGATACACAACATTTTCAACTACAATGAGAATAAGGTTAAACAGGGCGTGGCAGTCTGTATTGGAGAAGGAAATTATCCTGTGGATGCAACTAAAATGAATGCCACAATGAAACTCAATCGGTTCCTGAAACAGCTTGACTTAAACGACAATGTAAAGCGAAATAGCGTTCATATTTCTTTGAATTTTGACAGTATCGAAAACAACATTTCTAAAGAGAAATTAATGGATATTGCCGACACTTATATGGAAAAAATTGGCTTTGGACAACAGCCGTATTTGGTATACCAACATCACGACGCTGGACATCCCCATATCCACATTGTTTCCATAAAAGTAAGGGCGGACGGAAGTCGGATTGACATGCAGAATATAGGTCGCAATCAATCGGAAACGGCTAGAAAAGAAATTGAAAAATCCTTTGGTTTGGTCGTGGCTCAAAGCGGTTCAAAAAAGCAACCTTTCGAACTTTTGCCTATTCATTCGGGAAAGATTCATTATGGGAAAATCCAATCTAAAAAAGCAATTGCCAATGTATTGAACGCTGTGCTCCCTTCCTATAAATATGCCAGTCTTCCCGAACTCAATGCCGTATTACAACAATACAATGTTTATGCGGACCGAGGCAGTGAAAATTCAAGGATCTTTAAATTAAATGGTCTCGTGTATCGCATTCTGGATCAAAATGGAAAACCCATTGGAGTGCCTATAAAAGCCAGTGACTTTCATACTAAGCCAACCTTGAAATTTTTGGAAGACAAATTCATCACCAACAAAAACAAACCAATAACACATGCCAAACGAATAAAGAACCTTATCGATTTAGCATTTTTAAACCAAAAACTAACGCTTACAGAACTCACAAAAATATTGGAAAAGCAAGGAATTGCCATCGTTTCAAGAACCAATTCTGAGGGATTGATCTACGGAATTACTTATGTGGATCATACCACAAAATGTGTTTTTAATGGTAGTTCGTTAGGAAAGGAATATTCAGCTAAAGCCATACAAGAACGTTGCGGATCAGCTATACCGAAAACTTTGGAAGTTCCATTTGTAAAAACAACGAAAATGTTGCCTAGCACTGCTAAAGTGGCAACTGCAAATGAAGGAACTTCTAAAGAAACAATATTGGGGAATACTCTAGTCGGTGAATTATTAGAAATATTAATCGAACCTGAGTATGTTAGCAATTATCTTCCCAATCCATTAAAGAAAAGGCATAAAAAAAGAAAGAGAAAAGGGCAATCTGATAATCCATAAAAAAGAAAATCATGGCAATGCAAACTGGAGAAAACGAACAGGCTTTGAGAAAAATTTTAGACATGACCAGACTCATCAGCATCTTGGTTTTGAGTCTTCATTTCTACTACTATTGTTATACCGCTTTTGAACAGTGGCAATTCGTGAGCGAATTCAGCGATAGTATTTTAGGGAATATTTACAAAACAGGTTTATTTAAATCCTTTTATACATCCAAATTCTTTGCGCTTGGTTTTTTAGTGATTTCACTCCTAGGAGCAAAAGGACGCAAAGATGAAAAACTAAAGTACAAAAAGGCCTTTGCATATATTCTGCCGGGGATTCTGTTTTATTTTTTGGGTGGCTTTCTATTCTATCTCAAAATGGAAATCGTTCAGGTTTCAATATCGTATATGATTACCACTATTGGTGGTTATCTTCTGATGTTATCAGGCGGTACACTCCTATCCCGAATCATAAAAAACAGGCTCAACCACAAAGACATTTTCAATAAAGAAAATGAAACTTTTCCACAGGAAGAACGACTTTTGGAAAACGAATATTCCATTAATCTTCCTGCTCGATACCATTTGAAGGATAAGCTTAGAAACAGTTGGATCAATATCATCAATCCTTTTCGTGCTTTAATGGTGTTAAGAACGCCAGGTTCGGGTAAATCCTACTTCGTTATTCGGCATGTGATTACCCAGCATATTCGCAAAGGGTTTACGATGTTTATCTATGATTTCAAGTTTGATGACCTTTCCAAAATTGCCTACAATACTTGGATTAAGTATAAGCATCTGTATCCTGTTGTTCCAAAGTTTTATGTCATCAATTTTGATGATCTCAATCGTTCCCACAGGTGCAATGCCTTGGATCCAAAATCAATGACAGATATAACTGATGCAACCGAATCAGCTCGTACTATTTTGCTGGGATTAAATAGGGAATGGATCAAGCGACAGGGGGATTTCTTTGTAGAATCTCCTATTAACTTTTTATCAGCCATCATCTGGTATTTAAGGAAATACAAGGATGGAGAATTTTGCACATTACCCCACGTTATAGAACTGATGCAGACGGACTATGACAGCCTGTTTACATTACTGCGAACCGAAAAAGAAATAGAGGTCTTGATTAATCCTTTTGTCAATGCCTATCTTAACGATGTAATGGAGCAATTGGAAGGTCAGATTGCCTCCGCCAAAATTGCTATGGCCAGACTTTCATCTCCTCAACTCTATTATGTTCTATCTGGCAATGATTTCACATTAGACATCAATAACCCTTCAGCACCTAAGATTGTTTGCATGGGAAACAATCCGCAAAAAATACAAATCTACGGAGCTGTCTTGTCGTTATATGTAAACCGTTTGGTCAAACAAGTGAATCAAAAAGGCAAGCAGAAAAGCAGTCTGATTTTTGATGAGTTTCCAACAATCTATCTCAATAATATAGATAGTTTAATAGCCACAGCACGCTCCAATAAAGTAGCCACTTGCCTCGGAATCCAAGACTTTAGTCAACTTCGAAAAGACTATGGTCGCGAACAGGCTGACGTGATTATGAACATCACTGGAAATATCGTCAGCGGGCAGGTTACTGGAGATACAGCAAAACAGCTTTCAGAGCGGTTTGGAAAGATCATGCAGGACAGGGAAAGCCTATCCATCAATAGCGGCGATACTTCTATAAGCCGCTCCAAACAATTGGAATCGGCTGTTCCTCCTTCCAAAATTTCGTCGCTAAGTTCAGGTGAATTTGTGGGTATGGTTGCCGATGATCCTGATTGTAAAATTGAATTGAAAACATTCCATTGTGAGATTTTAAACGACCATGAAGCCCTTAAAAAAGAGCAAGAAAATTATATTGACATTGAAGTCATTCGCAAACTGGATAATGCGATGGTACAACGCAATTATCTCCAGATAAAACAAGATATCCAAGACATTATTCACTCGGAAATGGAACGCTTGCTGAATGATCCGGGACTGGCTTATTTGGTTATTAAGAAAAAGTAAGGATTTGAATAATTTAGATTAAGATGCCTTTTGGATAAACATCAAACAAATCGAGTTAAACCAGCACCTCTTGGATATATAAGACCGGTTAAGTCTCATTGAACTCCACTATTTCATCAACTTATTCTACAAAATTAACTCAAGAAAGAAAACGAGAGTAATAAAGAAAAATCAGGTATTCAATTCTCATAAGAATAATATAAATCGATACAATGTGGAAAACCGTAAAACTCTTCTCTTTATAAAGTGTATTTTTGAAAACCAACCATAAAAAATGTTTTCTAAGGGCAAATTTTCAATGTATAAAAAGTGAATAAGCTGTTCATAATTTGAATAGGTTATAACTTATAAAAATCATAGATTTACATCTTTCTTTTTTTAAGCTAAAAATGCAAATACTACAATTTCTTTTTTTAAAACAGAACAACATTTCAATACAATGAACCAATCCGTACACAATAAATTAGTTTCCTTTATATGGTCAATTGCCGATGATTGCCTTCGCGACGTATATGTTCGTGGTAAATACCGCGATGTAATTCTCCCTATGGTCGTTTTACGCCGATTGGATGCCTTATTGGTGCCAACCAAAGAAGCCGTGATGGAAGAACTAACATTCCAACGGGACGAAGCGGGTTTTACCGAATGGGATGAAAACGGATTACGAGCTGCTTCTGGTTATGTGTTTTACAATACCAGCCAATGGACTTTGCAACGCCTACATGATACAGCAACCAATAGCCAACAATTGTTACAAACCAATTTCGAAGATTATTTGAACGGTTTCAGTGCCAACGTAAAAGAAATCATTGAAAAATTCAAATTAAGAAGCCAGGTTCGGCATATGGCTTCCAAAGATGTGTTATTGGATGTATTGGAAAAATTTACTTCTCCAGATATCAACCTGACCCCATTTGAAAAATTAGATACCAACGGTCGCAAACTACCTGCCTTATCCAATCTGGGAATGGGCTATGTGTTCGAAGAATTGATCCGAAAGTTCAACGAAGAAAATAACGAAGAAGCGGGAGAGCACTTCACCCCTCGTGAAGTAATCGACCTAATGACACACATTATTTTCGATCCAATAAAAAACAATTTGCCTCCGGTAATGACCATTTACGATCCCGCTTGCGGTAGTGGTGGTATGTTGACCGAAGCACAAAATTTCATCAAAGACGAAGAAGGCGAAATCCGAGCCATAAATTCCGATGTGTATTTGTACGGTAAGGAAATCAATGATGAAACTTATGCTATTTGCAAAAGCGACATGATGATTAAGGGCAATAATCCCGAAAATATCCGTGTGGGTTCTACCCTATCTACCGATGAATTTGCAGGAACTACTTTCGATTTTATGTTGTCGAATCCGCCTTACGGGAAATCCTGGGCATCGGAACAAAAATACATCAAAGACGGAAAAGACGTAATCGACAGCCGTTTCCAAATCCGATTGAAAAACTATTGGGGAATCGAAGAAGATGCCGATGCTATTCCGCGTTCTTCGGATGGGCAGTTGTTGTTTTTGATGGAAATGGTTAGTAAAATGAAACCGCTTTCGCAAAGTCCTTCGGGAACACGAATTGCCTCCGTACATAACGGAAGTAGCCTGTTTACGGGTGATGCTGGTGGTGGCGAAAGCAACATTCGTCGTTATATTATCGAAAACGATTGGTTGGAAGCCATTGTACAAATGCCGAACAATTTATTTTACAACACGGGTATAACTACTTATGTTTGGATCTTGAGCAACAACAAAACCGCCAACCGCATAGGCAAAGTACAACTCATTGATGCCGGACAATTGTTTCGCAAACTACGTAAGAATTTAGGAAATAAAAACTGTGAGTTTGCTCCCGAACACATTAGCGAAATCGTAAAAACCTATACCGATTTGGCTGCTGTCGAAAGAACGGCCGATGACGGAATCGCTTCTAAGGTATTTGACAACAGTGATTTTGGTTATCATAAAGTAACGATCGAAAGACCCAAACGCCTCAAAGCCCAATTCACTGCCGAACGTATTAAAGAACTACGCTTTGACAAATCGCTAAAAGAAGCCATGGTTTTTGCTTATGAAACCTTTGGCGAAGGCATTTATGAGGAAATTGAAAAGCATAAAAAAGAAATCTTGGACTGGTGTGAGAAGAACGAATTGAACCTCACCGCTGCCAACCAAAAGAAATTAGTCGCTAAAACTACTTGGGACAAACAAGCTTTTTTATTGGAACAAGCCTCTATTTTATTGGATAGTTTTGGCGATGTGCTATACACCGATTTTAACCTGTTTACACAAAAAGTAGATGCGGTAATCAAGGATAAAAAACTAAAATTAGGCGCTTCCGAAAAGAATGCGATTCTCAATGCCGTAAGTTGGTATGATGTCGAAGCCGAAAAAGTGATAAAAAGTACGGTGAAACTTTCTGCAGATAAACTAAGCAAGCTTTTAGCGCATTTGGATTGCACTGAAAAAGAGTTGGCCGATTACGGTTATTACCCAACAGCAAAAAAAGGGGAATACCTTACTTATGAAACCGAAAGCGACCTTCGCGATACCGAAAACATACCACTAAAAGAAGACATACATACTTATTTTCTAAGAGAAGTGAAACCTCATGTAGCAGAAGCTTGGATCAACTTGGATGCAACCAAAATTGGCTACGAAATTAGCTTTAACAAATATTTCTACCAACACAAACCCTTGCGTGCTATTGAAGCGGTAACGGCTGACATTATAGCTTTAGAAAAAGAAAGTGATGGTTTGATTGCCGAAATTTTAAATTTGTAAGTCCATTAAAAATGAATCAAATAAACCCAAACATAGAGGTAAATGAGTTATTCAACGCTATAAACCAATTAATTAACGAAGCCAAAACCAGAGTTGCTATAACAGCAAATGCAGAAACCACGGTACTCAACTGGAAAGTAGGGGTTTATATCAATGACTTTGTATTACAACAAAATCGTGCTGAATATGGCAAACAAATAATAGCCAACCTTTCGTTATTGCTTACCCAAAATATAGGTTCTGGTTGGTCATCAAAACACTTGCTGCATTGTCTCCGCAGTGCAGAGACTTTCTCAGAAAAACAAATTCTCTCCGCAGTGCAGAGACAATTGAGTTGGACACATCTAAAAACTATTTCGTACGAAAAAGACGCTCTAAAACGACAGTTTTATTTAGAAATGACCATCAACCAGCAGTGGAACACCCGAACCTTAGCCAAGCAAATAGACAAAATGCTTTATGAACGTACCGTTATTGCAAAAGAGCCGCAATTACAAATAGAACAAGCCGTTCAAGACTTGAATATAAAAAACACAATCAATCCTGATTTGTTTTTTAAAAACACTTATGTACTCGACTTTTTAGGTCTAAAAAATTACCATTCCGAAAAAGATTTAGAAAACGCACTCGTAAACAACATCGAAGCTTTTATTTTAGAACTTGGCGTTGGTTTTGCTTTTATCGAAAGGCAAAAACGAATTTCAATTGATGCGATCGACTATCATTTAGACCTATTGTTTTACCACCGTAAACTAAAAAGACTCGTAGCCATAGATTTGAAACTAGGTAAATTTAAACCCGAACACAAAGCACAAATGGAATTGTACTTGCGCTGGTTACAAAAAAACGAAATGCAAGAAGGAGAACAAAAACCCATTGGCCTTTTACTTTGTAGCGAAGGCAACACCGAACACATAGAACTCCTAATGTTAGACGAAAAAGACATTAAAGTGGCCCAATATTTAACCGAACTACCCAGTAAAGAATGGTTTGCAGACAAACTGCACAGAGCCATTGAAATTGCCAAAAACAACAGCTTATAAGCCATGCAAAAAGCACTAAAAAAATACGACCAATACAAAAACAGCGGTGTAGAATGGTTGGGGGAGATTCCTGAGCATTGGGAAGTGAAACGTTTTAAACACATTTTCTCTGAAAAGAAAAAAGAAACTAACGTAGAACTAAATTGTGGATCTATTAGTTTTGGTAAAGTTGTTTATAAAGATGATGAAAAAGTACCAGAGTCAACAAAAAGATCTTATCAAGTTTTATCTAAGGGTGATTTCCTAATAAATCCATTAAATTTAAACTATGACCTTATCAGTTTAAGAATAGCGCTTTCTGATAAGGATGTTGTGGTAAGTTCTGGTTATATTATTTTAAATGAAAACTTAAAACTAGATAAGAATTATTACAAATGGTTGTTACATATTTTTGATGTAGTCTACATGAAAACTTTAGGTTCTGGTGTTAGACAAACACTGAGTTTTACACATATTGCAAATTCCGAACTTGTTTTTCCAAAAATAGAAGAACAAACCGCAATAGCCAATTTCCTTTATGACAAAACCACCAAAATAGACCAAGCCATTGGTATCAAGCAAAAACAAATCGAACTGCTCAAAGAACGCAGACAAATACTAATTCATAAAGCCGTCACTAGAGGTTTAGATGAGGATGTAAAGTTGAAAGATAGCGGTGTAGAATGGATTGGGGAAATTCCGGAGCATTGGGAGGTGAATAAACTTTTTGGTCTATGTAATTTCATTCGAGGAAATTCAACTTTCAGCAAAGATGAATTATTATGTAATGGAGATTACGTTGCCTTACAATATGGGAAGACATACAAAGTAGATGAAATTAATGATAGCTATAGCTTTTATGTTAATGATGAATTTTACAAAGAAACTCAACTCGTGAAATATGACGATACAATTCTTATTTCAACATCTGAAACAATTGAAGATTTAGGTCATTCGGCTTATTATAATAGGAATGATATAGGATTGATTGGTGGGGAACAGATATTATTGAACCCAAACAATAAAAAAATAAATGGTCATTATTTATATTTTTACTCTAAACTATTTTCAAAGGAATTAAGAAAGTATGCTACTGGAATAAAAGTATTTAGGTTTAATGTAAATAACTTAAAAACGATTTATCTTTCAATCCCATCTCTTTCAGAACAAAAACAAATTGTTGAATACATAGAAACAGCCACCATCAAAATCGCCACTGCCATTTCCTTAAAAGAGCAAGAGATTGAGAAGTTGAAGGAATATAAAATGAGTTTGATAGATGGGGTTGTAACTGGGAAGGTTAGGGTTTTTTAATGAATGAAAAATAGAATAAATAATAATTGTAAATTTGCATTAAATAATTTAGAAATGGAAGAGCAATCAATTGATATAACAGAGATGAACCCAATCAACACTTCTGAAAACGCAAATTTTGAAGAAGATAATGTTGAGATAGAGCAAAATGACGAATCGTTATTGCTAATGGACAAACCATTTGATCCAACCAAAATTAATATTGAAACCAAAACACCTTCACTTGATACCCTTATAAAAAGAGTATTACACAAAAGTATTCAAATGAATACCGAAAGTTATTTTCAGCGTCAAGACGATTTATGGGATCCAGTTAAACAAAGTCGTTTAATTGAATCTATTTTAATTCGATTTCCTTTACCAGCTTTCTTTTTTGATGCAACAGATGATAACGAATGGTTAGTAGTTGACGGATTGCAACGCCTCAGTAGCATTAGAAATTTTTGTGTTGTAAAAGACCCTAAAAAGAGATTGAAATTAACCAATTTAGAGTTTTTATCGCATCTTAATGGAATGACTTTTGACGAATTGAGTGGAGATTTACAGCGTATAATTGAAGAATCGCAAGTGGTAATTTATAAAATTATGCCCGGCACACCTACTGATGTGAAATTTAATATTTTTAAACGAATCAATACCGGCGGGTTGGTACTTGAACCGCAAGAAATAAGACACGCTTTGTTTCAAGGAAAACCAGCTGTTTTTATTGCAGAATTAGGAAAGAATGCTGATTTTTTAAAAGCTACTGCAAATAAAATAAAAACACATCGCATGTTGGATCGTGATTTTGCAAATAGATTTTTGTGCTTTTATCTTTTTGGTTACGCAAACTATACGCCAGACTTAGACACTTTTATGAGTAAAGCCATGGCAAATATTAATGAGAAAACTGATTTAGAATTAGAAAAAATAAAATCAGATTTTAGCGAAGCAATGAAATTATCCAAGACTATTTTTGGTGATGAAGCATTTAGAAAGGTTTCCAATAATTATAAACGACTTCCCCCTATAAATAAAGCATTATTTGATGCAATTTCAACACAATTTGCTTTATTATCAAATGAAGAAAGAGAAATATTAAAATCAAGAAGAACACTTTTTAAAAAAGCATTAAAAAACAGTTTGACACAGGATTCACTATTTTTCATTTCTGTTACAAGTTCAACTGGTGATAAAAACCGAGTTTTCAAAAGACATAATACTATTGAACTGCTTATAAATCAAATAATTTCCGCTTAATATGATACAAACATTAGAAATAAAAAATTTCAAAACAATAAAGAATAAAAGATTTAATTTAAAGAACTTAAACTTAAATCTAGGATTAAATGGAATGGGGAAATCAACATTTATTCAATCTATATTATTACTTAAGCAGTCAAAGAGCCTTAGTGGTGGTCAATTAAATTTGCAAGGCGAATATGTAAATATTGGGACAACAAAAGACGCTTTGTATCAATATGCAAAAAAAGGAGAAAATTTGTGTTTTGAAATTCAATTTGATAATTCAGATGTTTTTTCAATGGAATTTGATTATAAAATTGATGCTGATTATTTTAGTTTTAACCCCAAATTAAACATGTATGGTGAAAGTAATGAAGCTATAGAAAAAGCAGAAAAATCTATTTTCAATAGAAACTTTCAATATTTAAATGCAAATAGAATTGAACCAAAATCAATTTATAATAAAAGCTATTCTAATGTTGTAAATGATAATAATATCGGAAACAATGGGGAGTTCACAGCGCATTATATAGAGAGTCATGGAAATGATGAAGTTCTATTTGATAATTTATTGCATAAAGACACTGTAGTAAAAGATACAACAACAAATATAGATATTGTGAATAGAACTTTAATTAATCAAATTAATTTATGGATGGGAGAAATATCTCCTGGTGTAAATGTTAGAACAACATCAATTTCGTCTGAATTTGTATTGCTAGAATATGTTTTTAAACAACCAAATTTTGGAAACACGAATCGTTTTAAACCTGAAAACGTAGGTTTTGGAATTACTTATGGACTTCCTATTGTCACTGCACTTTTGACTTCCAAACCAGGACAATTAATAATAATAGAAAATCCAGAATCTCATATTCATCCTCGAGGTCAAGCAGAATTAGGAAAACTTATAGCTAAGACTGCAATGAATGATGTACAAATAATTATTGAAACCCATAGTGATCACATATTGAATGGCATCAGAGTAGCTGTAAAAGAAGGAGATATAGATAAAGATAAAGTGGCTATTTTTTATTATGACAAAATTGTAGAAGCTAGTGAACAATATTCTAAAATTACAGATATCCAATTAGATAAAAAAGGAAATCTTAGTGAATATCCAGAAAACTTACTTGATGAATGGAGTAATCAATTATCAAAATTATTTTAACATATGGAAATGATATTTAATGAATTAAGCATCTTTCCTTTGTCTAATAATGAATATGAGGCTAACAATAAAATGGAAAAATTTTCTAATGCTGTAGCGGTGGCAAGAAAAAAAGGTTTTAGAAATATCCGTTCCTATCATAACATAAATCAAATTGATTTGTCAGAAAAATATTCAGTACATAATTGGATTCATAACAAAAATATTTCTAAAAACTATAGAGATATCCTTTTTGGAATGATAATACAACCTTTTATTAATGAAGATGATGAATTAGTTGAAGAAAGATATATAAATGCAAATTATTATTTTGAAGATGAAGAGAATGGTATTAAAAAACAAGAATGTGTCGGATTAGCTTCTGCATATTTGTATGAAACGTTAAGTATTAGTCTTTCCTCATCAAAAATTTGGGACAAACATTTAATACCAATAGTAATAGAAACAGAAAACTCAAGAACAATTGATAGTGTTTTGAATATATCATCAAAAGAAGTTCTTGATGTAGAGGAAATAAAAACATTCATCGAAAATTCTGGAGATGTTATTCTCATAAAAACTGATTTACTCCCTAAAGAAAAAAAAATACATTTAGCTTCTCATCATGGACAATCAGAATTACAATCTTTGTGTGATAAATTAAAACTAAGTGATTACGTTATTGAAATGCGTTCTACAAATTGGGGAGGTAAAAATTTTATTAGAGAGACCTACTCTAATGGTGTAATAGAAATAGTTCTAGTAAATTCACAGAGAGAATATGCGCTATGGGTTCAAACAACTGGAAAAAATTTAAGAGAAACACGAGCCATTTCTGAAATTCTTAGAAAAAAATATTCATAACATGCCTAGCCAAACCAACGAAGCCGCACTAGAAGCCGCCATAGAAAAAAATCTAACAGGAACTTGTCTGGAAGATTTAAAAAAAGAAGGTCAACTCCAAGAACGAACCGAATTGTACCGTGGTGGTAATGGCTATTACATTGGTTATGCTTCTGATTTCAATCCAAAATATGCAATTGATGAGGTTCGGTTTTGGCATTTTCTGGAAGAAACTCAAAAAGAAGAACTGGCAAAAATCCAAAAACAAAAAGATTGGAAGTTAAAGATATTGGAACGTTTGGATCGTATGGCAAAAAAATACGGCATCTTGCGTTTGCTTCGCAAAGGATTGGATGTAGACGATGCGCATTTTACCTTGTTGTATGTAGCACCCTTAGCGAGTAGTGGTGCAACTGCAAAAGCCAATTTTGAGAACAATGAATTCAGCGTAAGCCGCCAAATCAGGTATTCTTTAATCAATCCAAGAGAAGAAATTGATATGGTCGTTTTTGTGAATGGGGTGCCTATCGCCACAATGGAACTCAAAAACCATTGGACGGGACAAAACGCCAAAGTTCACGGACAAAACCAATACAAATACAAAAGAGACATTAGCCAACCGCTGTTAAATTTCGGTCGCTGCATCGTGCATTTTGCCGTCGATACGGATGAAGTCTATATGACCACCAAATTAGACGGAGCGGGCACTTTCTTCCTCCCTTTCAATCTAGGACATAATTACGGAAAAGGCAATCCACCCAATCCTTTTGGACATAAAACAGCCTATTTGTGGGATGAAATCTTAACACGTGAAAGTGTGGCCAACATCATCCAACATTTTGTGCGTTTTGATGGGAAAGAAAAAGATGCCTTAACAAAGAAAACTTTGTTTTTTCCTCGCTATCATCAATTGAAAGTGGTTCGAGCTATTTTAGCCGATGCAAGTAAAAAAGGTGTGGGTCAAAACTATTTAATTCAACATTCAGCTGGTTCTGGAAAATCAAACTCCATCACTTGGGCAGCTTATCAATTGATAGAAACTTATCCTGAAAGTGAAACCACAGCCGGAAGTAAAGGGATAAGCAATCCCCTTTTTGATTCGGTCATTGTAGTAACCGACAGACGATTATTAGACAAGCAACTGCGAGAAAACATCAAAGAATTCTCGGAGGTAAAAAATATAGTGGCTCCCGCCTACTCTTCCAAAGAATTAAAAGAAAGTTTAGAAAGTGGTAAAAGGATTATTATTACCACGATTCAAAAATTCCCTTTCATAGTGGATGGAATAGCCGATTTAAGCGACAAACGCTTTGCGGTAATTATAGACGAAGCGCACAGCAGTCAAAGTGGTTCTGCTGCCGATAATATGAATCAGGCTATGGGAAGTAATAACAACGAGGAAGAAAGTGAAGATCCGCAAGACAAAATTTTGGAAATCATGCGTTCTCGAAAAATGAGTAAAAACGCCTCTTATTTAGCTTTTACAGCTACACCAAAATCCAATACTTTAGAAAAATTTGGGGTGCCACAAGAAGATGGTTCTTTCAAACCCTTCCATTTGTACTCCATGAAACAAGCCATTGAAGAAGGTTTTATCTTGGATGTTTTGGCCAATTACACGACTTACAAAAGTTATTACGAAATTGAAAAATCAATAGAAGAAAATCCGCTATTCGACACTGCAAAAGCCCAAAAAAAATTAAGGGCGTATGTAGAACGAGACCAACAAACCATTGCCTTAAAAGCGGATTTAATGCTCGATCATTTTATCAGTAGTTTGGTCAATACCAAAAAACTAAAAGGAAAAGCCAAAGCTATGGTGGCCACACAAAGCATCGAATCGGCCATTCGGTATTATTTTGCCATTCGACAAATACTCAAAGACAAAGGAGTGCCATTCAAAGCCGCAATTGCTTTTTCTGGGAAGAAAACTGTGGATGGCATTGAGTATACCGAAGATAGTTTGAATGATTTTCCGGCACATTTAGACACTACAAAACCGACAGATTCAGGGTATATAAGTGATAAAATTGCAAGATATTTTAATATGGATGGCTATCGCATTTTAGTGGTGGCCAACAAATACCTCACTGGTTTTGACCAGCCTAAATTGACGGCGATGTATGTCGACAAAAAACTACAAGGAGTTATGGCAGTTCAGGCTTTATCAAGATTAAATCGATCAGCAGATAAATTAGGCAAGAAAACGGAAGATTTATTTGTCCTCGATTTCTTTAACTCGACCGAGGAAATGAAACTATCCTTTGACCCTTTCTACACGGCAACATCACTAAATAAAGCCACTGATGTAAACGTATTGCACGAAATCAAAGCCATCTTAGACGAAGTAGGTGTTTACGAATGGGCTGAAGTGGAGGATTTCATAGACAAATATTTCAAAAAAGTAGACGCGCAACTTCTGAGTCCAATTATTGATGTGGCTGCCGACCGTTTCAACTTTCAATTAGAACTCGAAGACAGCGACAAAGCCGATTTCAAAATTAAAGCCAAGCAGTTTGTTAAAATTTACGGCCAAATGGCTTCCTTATTGCCCTATGAAGTAATAGGTTGGGAAAAGCTATTTTGGTTTTTAAAATTCTTAATACCAAAACTTATTATTGTTGATCCCGATATTGATGCCTTAGACGAATTACTAAATTCAGTCGATTTATCTACTTATGGACTGGAAAGAGTAAAACTCAACGCCAGTATTGTTTTAGACGAAGCAGAAACCGCATTAGACCCACAAAACCCAAATCCTAGAGGTGCTCACGGTACTGACAAAGAGGAAGACCCTTTGGATTTAATCATAAACAGCTTTAACGAAAGATGGTTCCAAGGATGGGAAGCCACACCCGAAGAACAACGAGCAAAGTTTGTGAATTTGGCTAAAAACATGCAAACTCATCCCGATTATAAAGAAAAATATTCAGCAAACGCAGATACACAAAACCGGGAAATTGCATTCAAAAAAATATTTGATGATGTAATGGCGCAACAACGTAAAATAGAACTTGACTTATACAAAAAAGTAACTCAAGATGATGCTTTCAGAATTGCCATGCAGGATACTTTGAAAAGGATTTTGAGTGCTTGATAATCATTATGTTTTATTTCGAAACTAGATAAAAAATTAAGGTTTTTATTCTTAACTTTTTATACGGGCAAAGTCGGCAAGTCAAGCCCTTACTTCTGTGAGTTATATAATTAGTTTACTATAGCCCCATATTACTATATAATCCATGATAACTAGGATTATTAGGGTCTAGTTGTTTTAATTTCATTGCGGTTTGCAAGGCTTTTGCTTTATAATTGGATAGAAAACAACCATAAATAACAATAAGATCAAGAAATAAAATTTATTGATGTACCACTAAAACGGGATTGGAATATGAATTTTCTAATTTTGATATTAGATTAGATTTAGACAAACCTATTTTTCTAAATAAATCTGGTTTCTCATCTACAACACATATAATACCATCAAGATGAGATGCAATATAGTCTTTAAAATCATAAGATAGTTTTGTGTATTCAATAGTTAACACTTGTTTTAAAAATGGTTTTAAATAAATTATTAATGCCTCTAAATTATTTGTAGCTTGAATTGTTATTTCATTCTGAATTTCCAAAACTAAAATTTTAACTTCAAAATTTGTATTTTCCAAAACTTTACAAAAATTATCTAAATCAATGGTGTTTAATTTTTGTCTAAAATCTGAAACGATGGTGAGATAAAGTTTCTCAAAAGCAAAAGCAGGAGGCCGAATTATTAAAACTGGTGTACGCCGTACTTTTTCTAAAATATTTTGAGCATTCTTTCCGACTTTTGTTCCTGCACCACCTGTGATAATTAATAAATTAGCACCTCTTATTTCTAAATTTTCTTTAATACCATCTACTACATTTATACTCTGAGAAACACCATAAAATTTATGTTTTACATTGTTAGATTTTAATTTATAATAATTTAGGGCTTGCTGAAAAAGTATTCTCAATTTTCATATAACTGGATTTAATTTCACCAAATAATCACTTTCATAATTGGGATTTCTTAAGAAAAGAGATAAAATCAGGCCATTCAAAAAGAGCCAAAAATATTCCTTGCTTAGCTTTAGAATATTCATCACAAAGAATATGGCACCTATCCAAGATTCGCTGGTTTGTGCCAATCTTGCCATAATCTTATTGAGTTTGTATTTTGATTTCCCTTGCCCGAATTTGCCTTCTATATGATTTCGTTCCCCTCGTTCATTTTTCAATTTGGTTTTTTCATATCGACTTAAATCTTCTTTGGGCTTTCTGCCCAATGGTTTTCCAGTGTGCCGTATGTTTCTGTCTTTTAAGAACTTCCTGTTTTCACGATTCATATA
>NZ_JACRUK010000029.1 GCF_014305155.1 Flavobacterium muglaense | reverse complement strand
TTCTTTGCATTTAAACAAGAAAAAGTAGCTCTAAATACCTCTGTTTTATTGGATTTGCAATTTTTCAGCAAGCCCTATTTAACCCTCCTTAACTAAAAAAAAACCGCAACTACAACTGATCCCTTCAAGACCAGTACTGCAATTGCGGTTTTAATTCTTAACAAACAATGTTTTATTACTCGATCACTATCGTTTTATTATCAACTCCCAAGCCTATTATCTTTAATGATTTCCACTGTCTTGGCAATAATCCTTTATTGTACTTCAAACCCTGATCTGTTTGTTCTACACCACCAAATCCATAAATTACCGCTTGTAACATTGCTCCTGCCCCAGTTGCAAAATAAGGATTGTTACTATTAGCCGACTCAGAGAATACGCCAAAAGGAGGACGACTATTCGGCATATATGATTTCACAAAATAACTATACGCTTTTTCCCTATCGCCCAATCGAGCATACAAAACAGATAAAACACCAGATGCCATCGCTGGACCATCTTTTGGATCAATCTTAGCGGCATAATATTCCAAATCTTTTTCAATTTGTTTTTTATTTGTAATTACGTGCAATGGGTAAGCTAATAAATTCACATCAGCTTGTTTGATCATTTGCCCGTTATATCCCCTATAATTTTGAGTTATTCCATTTTTAGAATGAATTACTAAATGTTCTGAAACATCAATCCATCTTGCATCAACAGGTTCTCCAAGAATTGTAGCGGCTTTAACTGTATTCTTTAAAGACTCAATTGCAGATGCATTGGTAAAAGCATTATCGTCTATATGTTGCGCATATTCATCCGCCCCAACAACATTTAGAATCGAATAACTACCGTCTTGATTTTTAATCACTCTGCTAACCCAGAAATCTGCTGTCTCTTTCAATACATTCCATTCTTTCTTTAACCAAGTTTTATCTTGCGTATAGGTATAGTAATTCCAAAATGCTATCGACACATCAGCTGTAATATGTTGTTCGAAAATACCTGTCAATGCCCATGTTGTGGTTGCTTCTTCTCCCGTGTCATCTGACTCCCAAGGAAACATCGCTCCTTTATATCCATAAACAGTTGCTTTTTGTTTTGCTTTCTGCAAACGATCAGATCGATAATCCAAGCATGATTTGGCCATATCTGGCTGTAAAGCTAAAAGTGTTGGATACATCCAAAGTTCAGCATCCCAAAAAATATGCCCATTATAACCCTGAGAAGTCAATCCCATCGGAGCAACGCTTTGCCTGGTTTCTGGACGAATAAATGAATACAAGTTGTACAAAGCAAAACGCACTCTTTGTTGTGCATCGAGATCTCCTTCAATTTGTATATCTCCTGTTTTCCACAATTCGGCCCAAGCGTTCTTATGTTTGTCTACTAATTTATCAATTCCTTCTTGCAAAGCATATATTGGTTGTCTTTCGGATTCATTTAAAGGATCGGTAAAATCCTTTGAAGTACAAATTCCACCTGCAATTGCAAAACGATATTTTTTTCCTTTTAAAAGTTTTTTCGAAAAACCTACTTCATTCCCCGTTTGCTTTAACGTTTCATTTTGTCCGTCGAACAAAAATGTAGTTGATGCGGATACAATATATTTACCAAATAAGGTTTTCGCAGTTGTACCAAAAACTGGCATCAAATATTGATTGTCTTTTAACACTCGAAACTGACTCTTGGCTTCTTTTAATTCATCAGGCACAACCATATAATTATTCGCTATTATTTCTACATCCTTTTTAGGAGTAATTTCTACAATAGCCATCGCTGAATATGGAATTGCTCTATTGGCCAAAATGGTATAATCAACAGAAACCAAATCTTTAAATGCAAACGAAGTAGTGCTCGTCCCTTCTTTCATTGAAACAACCTGACTCCAATTATCGATATTATCTGATTTTATTTCTTGGTTATTAACCGACAAATGAAGATTTAAAAATTCGATTCCCCTAACTATCCTACTGATACCATTTTCAGGACTACCTTCATAAACTCCATTTAAAATAATTTCTTTTGTTTTCAAGGGAGTGTCATCAGTAACAATCCCTATTTGACCATTGGCCATAGCCACGCCATAATAGTTTGCTCTTGAATTGGCATACAAATGCCATTCATCCGACTTGGTTTGTCCAAAAACAATTGGACTTACTAAAAGCAGTATTAAAAAAACCTTCTTATATAAAATCATGATATTTCATTTTAATATTCTCTCAAACTTAGATAATTAATTAGATATAATCTCAAAAGAGCTTACCGATAACGTTTTCGGGATTTCGAAAACGTTATCGATTTATAACAAAGTATTTAATTCAGTAAAAATCTTAATTTTATCCTAAATAAAGTAAAATCAACAAAAAAATGAATACAAAAATATATAAAATATTATTTTTTAGCATATTATTAATAGTATTAACATTCTATTCTTGCAGCAAAAAAACAGAAAATAACACTATAACTGTAGATTCTAATGTTAAAATAGCAGTAGACTCTACAAAAACCAACAAAGAACCGTACCGTCCACAATTTCATTTTACTCCAGAAAAAAAATGGATGAACGACCCTAATGGATTGGTTTATTACAAGGGACTTTACCATTTATTTTATCAATACTATCCAGATGATATTGTTTGGGGACCGATGCATTGGGGACATGCTACGAGTAAAGATTTAATTCATTGGGAACATCAAAAAATTGCTCTATTCCCTGATAAATTGGGACTCATTTTCTCAGGAAGTGCAGTAGTCGATATAAAAAACACTTCCGGTTTAGGCACAGCCGAAAATCCTCCTATGATTGCCATTTTTACTTACCATAATATGGACGGCGAAAAAGCAGGTCGAAAAGATTATCAAACACAAGGTCTAGCTTATAGTCTAGATGAAGGTGATACTTGGCTGAAGTACACAGGGAATCCAATTATAAAAAACAGTACTCAAAAAGATTTTAGAGACCCGAAAGCATTTTGGAACTCAGAAACTAATCTTTGGAACCTTGTTTTAGTAGCTGGGGATCATGCACAATTTTACACCTCTAAAAATTTAATAAACTGGGAATATCAAAGTGAATTTGGTAAAAACGTAGGAGCTCACGGAGGCGTATGGGAATGCCCTGATATCTTCAAATTAAAAGTTGGTAATTCTAATGAAGAAAAATGGGTATTACTAATTAGCATCAATCCTGGTGCGCCAAACGGTGGTTCAGGAACACAATATTTTGTAGGCGATTATGATGGCAAACGTTTTACAACCGATCAAAAAGACATTAAATGGATTGATAACGGCTCTGATAACTATGCTGGAGTGACCTACAACAATACTCCTGATGACAAACGAGTTTTTATAGGCTGGATGAGCAACTGGAGTTACGCAAGAGATACGCCAACTAAAAATTGGAGAAGCGCCATGACTTTACCAAGAGAACTCTCTCTTGACAAAGTAAACAACGATTATGTACTAAAAAACAAACCTGTACTACAGCTAGAAAAACAATTAAAGAATGAATATTCGAATGAATCAATGACTTTGACCGCAAATAAAAAAGCAGTTATTAATTATGATAATTTTAATCAATCTCAAGTACAATTAGCATCAGAAAATAAAGATTTAAAAATGGTTTTTTCAAATGATGCAAAAGACTCATTAATCATTGAGTACAATGCCAAACAAAAAGTATTTGCAATAGACCGCCGTCATTCTGGACTTGTAAACTTCGAACAAAGCTTTGGAAAAGAAATTCATAAAACCGCAGTCCCAAATATCGTTTCAAATACAGTTGACTTCCAAATCATCCTAGATTGGTCATCCATTGAAATCTTCCTAAACGGCGGTGTATACAGCTTTACAGAGCAAATATTCCCTAATAAACCCTATACCAAACTAACCATTTTATCTACTGAAGATCAAGAATTAAAAAACATCTCCATTCAATATATAAATGGAATTTGGAATGCACCTTAAAACAAGTAAATTTACTAATTCCTTAATCAATGGTTAAAAAACACCCTTTTTATTGCCGAAAAAGAAGGGGCGAACCCAAAAATTTCAAATGCACAAGTAAATAAGTTTATGAATCCAGTTTAAATGGGAAAAGGTCTCAAAACCTCACTAGTTATTACACCAATATTTATGAATTCTTATCGAAAAGAAAGAGATATTGCCTGATATTTTGAAAATACCAGTAATAGCAAACATATACTTGGTTTTGGTCTGACTAAGAATACAAAAATGTTTTAGGAGCTACTCCTTTGAATCTAGGAGCAACGGATAACTCCCTCTTTTTTTTGACACACAAAATATGTTATCTAAATCTGGTTTTATATCCTGCAAAACATAAAACAACTTCAAATTATCACTCCCATTTCGCCCCATTATCATGTAACTAAATTAATTTCAACAAAAAAACATCCCTAAACACTAAAACTGAGCAACTGTTAATTTTCAACTAACTGTTTGTTTGAAAACTCATTTACGATAAATAAATTGTAGATTTGTTTTCAAACAGACAGTTTTTTTTATCCTAAATAATCCTGAAATCCATTCATGAAAGAAGCTACTCTCAAACAAATTGCTACACAATTAGGCGTGTCTATAACGACTGTTTCTAAAGCATTGAAGGATTACCCAGATGTAAGTGAAAAAACTAAAAAAGCAATTGTAGACCTTGCAATTAAACTAAACTATACTCCAAATAGTTTTGCAGTAAACTTACGAACAAAAGAGTCCAGAATCATTGGTGTTATTGTCCCTACAGTTGATTACAACTTTTTTTCTAAGGTTTTCAAAGGTGTTTTAGCGGAAGCGGAAAAAAGAAAATACCAAGTTATTATTTTGCGTTCTAATGAAAAATTAGAGATAGAAAAAAAGCAAATCGAACTATTATTAAACAAACGAGTTGACGGAATAATAATGTCTCTTTCAAATGAAACAGGAGATTTCAATCACATAAAAAACATCATTTCAAACAATACACCTTTAGTTTTATTTGATAAAATTGCCAAACTGGTTGATTGCTCAAAAGTAGCTATTAATGATCGAAAAGCAGCTTATGATGCTGTGACCTTCTTAATCAAGAAAGGACATAAAAAAATTGCGCATTTTAGAGGATCCTATATGCCACAAAATGCCATCGATCGTTTTTTAGGATACAAAAAAGCACTTGAAGACCATCATATTATTTACGATCCTGCCTTAGTTTATTTGTGTGACAACAACACCGACTTTGAAGACGGATACTCAAATGCCAAAAAAGCAGTTCTAGACCACCCAGACCTTGATGCAATCTTTGCAGTGACTGATCTTGTTGCAGTAGGTGTTATTAAGTACCTCAATGACCAAAATATAAAAATGCCCGATACGATTGCTGTTTTTGGATTTTGTAATTCGTTTATGTCTGAGATCACAACGCCAAAACTGACAACAATAGATCAACCAGGATTTGGAATCGGAAATCGCGCTGCTGCTATTTTATTTGATGAAATCGATCTAAAAAAGAAAAACAAACCAGTAACCTTTCAATCCATTGAATTAGAAACTACCATAATAGAAAGAGATTCTGCATAATAGTTAATAAAAAAAGCCAATCTCTTCTGTTTTTATAGAAAAGGACAAGAATAATTCCACTTATCCAATAAATAAAAAGACTGTAGGCTACGGCGATACGTTTCAGCAAAAAAATGAATACCTTGGCTTAATCTAACACATAGATTCACTGCTACAAACCAGCAAAAAAACCAACATACTACCAGAAACCATGTCCATGAAAGACGTCACTCTTAAAGAAATTGCGAAAAAACTGGGGATATCAATAACTACAGTATCTAAAGCTTTGAAAAACTATCCTGATGTTAGTGAAAAAACAAAGGCAGCCGTCAATGAACTTTGCCAAAAGCTACACTACACTCCCAATAGTTTTGCTGTCAACTTAAGAACCAAGGAATCAAAAACCATCGGTTTGATCATTCCCGAAGTTATGCATCACTTTTTTTCGAATATTATTAATGCCATTATAGATGAAGCCGAAAAAAAAGGGTACCTCGTTATCATTTTACAATCAAATGAATCTTTAGAGTTAGAAAAAAATCAAATTGAATTACTGATCAATAAAAGAGTTGACGGCATACTATTATCGCTTTCAAAAGAATCAAACAATGATGCACACATTCAGGAAGTGATCAACCGAAAAATTCCCTTAGTAATGTTTGATCGAATAGCCAAACTTTCTAATTGTTCTAAAGTGATTATTGATGATCAAAAAGCAGCATTTGATGCTGTTCAACATCTAATAGACAAAGGCTGCAAAAAAATAGCTCATTTTAGAGGTCCTCTAAACCCCCAAATTTCTATTGATCGCTACATTGGCTATAAAAAAGCATTAGAAAAAAACAACATCACTTTTGACTCAAAATTAATTTATACCTGCGAAGACATTACCTTTCAAGAAGGCATCGATTATGCGAGACTAATGATCGAAGAACATCCAGATGTAGACGGAATATTTGCCATTACTGATCTTGTTGCCGTAGGTGCAATGTCTTATTTTAATGAGGTAAAGATTAAAGTCCCCGAACAAATAAAAATAATAGGTTTTAGTAATTGGTTTATGTCTCAGGTTGTAACCCCAAAACTCAGCACAGTAGAACAACCTAGCACGGAGATGGGACTCGCAGCATTTGCCCTTTTACTAGAAGAGATGAATTGCCATAGAGATAATCTTCCTTTCACACCAAGAACTGTAGTTTTACCCACAGAATTACTTGTAAGAGAATCTACTTAAAAGAGTATATTCCTTCCTGTCCCAATCCCATTAATAAATTCCGATTGCACGGTTATAAGCGAATACAAAAACACTAATTCTTTGAGTAAAAAACTAGCTAAACTAGAATATCTATCAAAAAAAAAGGCATGATTTCTGCCATGTTTTTAATGAAAAAAGACCTTTATTACCGTTATTAAATAATTAGTTAAACATCAAAAACAGGACGCTATTAAAATAAAAATCAATATCTTGGTAAATAAAATTTTTAGTTTTATTAACTCAAAGCAAGCCAACGATTAGATTACTCAACGTTAATCTTGACAAATTACATTGTTATTACACCCCAAAACCATTAGATCAGAAGTTCATGAAAGACATAACACTAAAAGAAATCGCTACAAAATTAGGAATATCGATTACCACGGTGTCTAAAGCCTTGAAGGATTACCCCGATGTGAGTGAAAAAACCAAAAAAGCGGTTACAGCGCTCGCTCAGGAGCTACATTACACACCAAATAGCTTTGCTGTAAACCTAAGAACTAAAGAGTCCAAAACGATAGGACTAATTATTCCTGAAGTGATGCACCATTTTTTTTCGAATGTGATTAATGCTATCATAGACGAAGCCGAAAAAAATGGTTACCTTGTTATCATATTACAATCTAATGAATCATTGTCTTTAGAGAAAAAACAAGTAGAACTACTGATTAACAAAAGAGTAGATGTTATCTTAATTTCTCTTTCGAATGAATCCAATAATGATGAACATATTCAAGAAATAATCAACAGAAACATACCGTTTGTTATGTTTGATAAAATTTCTAAATTATCAAAATGTTCCAAAGTTGTTATTGACGATCAAAAAGCAGCATTTAATGCGGTACAACATTTGATCGATAATGGATGTCGAAAAATTGCACATCTTCGTGGACCTTTGAACCCGCAAAACTCCATTGATCGCTACATTGGGTACAAAAAAGCATTAGAAAAAAACAACATTCCCTATGACTCAAAACTTGTCTATACTTGTGAAAACGTAACCTTTCAAGAAGGAATTGATTATGCGAAGCAAGTCATGGAGGAGCATCCAGATGTTGATGGAATATTTGCCATTACAGATCTAGTAGCCGTAGGGGTTTTATCTTATTTCAACGATCATCAAATCAAAGTGCCAGAACAGGTTAAAATAATAGGTTTTAGCAACTGGTTTATGTCACAAGTGCTTACTCCAAAACTAAGCACTGTAGATCAACCTAGTAATGAAATGGGAATTACCTCATTTAACTTATTGTTGGAAGAAATGAATTGCCATAAAAATGAAACGGAATTTACGCCTAGAACAGTAGAATTACAAACTAAGGTCATCATAAGAGAATCATCGATTAAAAAAGAATAAAATAATTATTGCTTTAAAAAATCAATATTGCGCTTTATACCAGCCAACTTACTTCTTTTAAGAGGCGAATCTTTAAACACTTTCCTAAAAGTTTCCTCGGTGATCTCCTCCCAATCTTTTTTAGAAAAAGAGAGCAGTTCAGGATTAGCTTGAAATAAAGGTTCTTTATGGGGCTTTGAAAATTTATTCCACGGGCATACGTCTTGACATATATCACAACCAAAAGCCCAATCACTAAAACTACCTTTCATTTCTTCAGGAATATTTTCTTTTAGTTCGATTGTAAAATAAGAGATACACTTGCTACCATCAACAATATAAGGCGCAACTATTGCTTCAGTAGGACAAGCGTCTAAACATGCAGTGCAACTCCCACAATGATCCGTTGTGGCATTGTCATACTCTAAATCTAAATCAATAATTAATTCGGCTATAAAGTAAAACGAACCTACTTTTTGAGTGAGTAGATTACTGTTTTTTCCGATCCATCCCAAGCCACTTTTGGCCGCCCAAGCTTTATCAAGAACAGGAGCCGAATCCACAAATGCCCTACCAGACACTTCGCCAATACTAGCTTGTATCGAATAAAGTAACTCCTTTAGTTTTTCTTTAATTACAAAATGATAGTCGGTTCCATAAGCATACTTAGAAACCTTATATGACTCTTGATTTTGCAACTCTTGCGGATAATAATTGAGCAATAAAGAAACAACGCTTTTAGCATCATCAACAAGCAAAGTAGGATTTAAACGTTTATCATAATTGTTTTCCATGTAGGACATTTGTCCATTATGGTTTTTATTGAGCCAAGACTCTAATCTAGGAGCTTCATGCTCAAGAAATCCGGCCTTGGATATACCGCATGATAGGAAACCCAAGCGCTTGGCTTCGGACTTGATAAAATTGGTATGTTGGCTTTTAGTACTGATAGTTTCTTATAACAACAAATCGTCTAGCCCTGATGGCAGCGACATCCTTTCCTTGCTTTCTTTAAGCAAGGAAAGATATAGCGTACAGCAGGAATAGCTTCATCAATTAAAACAATCCCCCTTGAATATTGGTTTTGATTTTACCCAAATGTTTGTAAGCTTTATCAGTAACCTCACGACCACGAGGGGTACGCATGATGAAACCTTCTTGAATTAAAAAGGGCTCATATACTTCCTCGACAGTTTCACTACTCTCGGATACAGCTGTAGCCAAAGTAGATAATCCTACCGGACCACCTTTGAATTTATCAATGATCGTATTCAAGATTTTATTATCCATTTCATCTAAACCGTGAGCGTCTACATTTAGGGCTTTTAGCGCATAACGAGCGATTTCCACATCGATTGTACCGTTTCCTTTTATTTGAGCAAAATCACGAACTCTACGCAACAAAGCGTTAGCAATACGAGGTGTTCCCCTGCTCCTTCCTGCAATTTCAATTGCAGCATCGAGTGAAATAGGCATTTTTAAAATAGACGAACTACGTTCAACAATAGTTGTCAAAAGTTCTTTAGTATAATATTGTAAGCGAGACGATATTCCAAATCGAGCTCTCATGGGTGCAGTTAGTAAACCAGAACGCGTTGTTGCACCAATTAAGGTAAATGGATTCAAATTAATCTGAACTGTACGCGCATTTGGACCGGATTCAATCATGATATCAATCTTAAAATCCTCCATAGCAGAGTATAAATACTCTTCTACAATGGGACTCAGTCTATGGATCTCATCAATAAATAATACATCTCTCTCCTCTAGATTAGTCAATAAACCGGCTAAATCACCTGGTTTGTCCAAAACCGGACCCGATGTGATTTTAATACCCACTTCTAGCTCATTGGCCAAAATATTAGCCAAAGTAGTCTTACCTAATCCCGGAGGACCGTGGAAAAGTGTATGATCTAAAGCTTCATTTCTTTGGTTAGCAGCTTGTACAAAAACCTTAAGATTTTCAAGCACCTGATCTTGTCCAGCAAAATCATCAAAAGACAGCGGCCTTAGTTTTTTCTCAAGATCAAATTCTTCCGAATTGTATCCGTTTGTTGTTGGATCTAGATTTTCATTCATAAAACAAAGATAAGACAAAGTATGAAGTAAAAAAAAATGCCTTTCAATTTAGAAAGGCATTTTTTATATAATATATTCTAGTGATGTAATACTTCTTCACCTGGTTTCATTGGAACCGTTTGTGGAACAAAATCTTCCTCATGACCTGGATTGCTATAATCGTAAGGCCATCTATGAACTTCTGGAATCTCTCCAGGCCAGTTACCATGAATGTGCTCTACAGGAGTAGTCCATTCTAAAGTATTAGATTTCCATGGGTTTTGAACTGCTTTCTTACCGTAGAAAATACTACTAAAGAAGTTGTAAAGGAAAACCAATTGAAAAGCTCCACCAATTAATGCAAATGTAGTTATAAGTACATTTACATTTTGTAAATCGTCAAACAATGGGAAATTCGTATTTGTATAATAACGTCTTGGCAAACCAGCTAATCCAATAAAGTGCATTGGAAAGAAAACACCGTAAGCACAAACTGCAGTTACCCAAAAGTGAACATATCCTAAATTTTTATTTAACATTCTACCGAACATTTTAGGGAACCAGTGATAGATACCAGCAAACATTCCGTAAAGTGCAGAAATACCCATTACTAAGTGAAAGTGAGCTACAACAAAGTACGTATCGTGAACATTAATATCTAATGTACTATCTCCTAAAATAATACCAGTCAAACCACCAGTAATAAAAGTAGAAACTAAACCAATTGAGAACAACATAGCTGGATTCAACTGTAAGTTACCTTTCCATAATGTTGTAATATAATTAAATGCTTTTACGGCAGATGGAATTGCAATCAACAAAGTTGTAAATGTAAACACAGAACCTAAGAATGGATTCATTCCCGAGATAAACATGTGGTGACCCCATACAATCGTTGATAAAAATGCAATTGCAATTATGGACATAATCATCGCTCTGTAACCAAAAATTGGTTTACGAGAGTTCGTAGCAATAATCTCAGATGTAATACCTAACGCAGGTAAAATTACAATATATACTTCAGGATGTCCTAAGAACCAGAATAAGTGCTCAAACAATACTGGTGAACCACCTTGATAATGTAAAACTTCTCCAGCGATATAAATATCTGACAAGAAGAAAGAAGTACCAAAACTTCTATCGAAAATCAATAACAAAGCTGCAGATAACAAAACAGGGAAAGAAACTACTCCAATAATAGCAGTCACAAAGAAAGCCCAAATTGTAAGAGGAAGTCTAGTCATAGACATCCCTTTTGTTCTAAGGTTAATTACAGTTACAATATAATTTAACGACCCCATTAAAGAAGAAGCAATAAATATAGCCATCGATGACAACCATAATGTCATTCCTAATCCTGAACCTGAAATTGCTTGTGGCAATGCACTTAATGGCGGATAAATTGTCCATCCAGAGTTAGCAGGACCTGACTCTACAAATAAAGAACAAATCATGATTACACTAGAAAGAAAGAACAACCAGTATGAAATCATATTCATAAAACCAGATGCCATATCTCGAGCTCCAATTTGGAGTGGAATTAATAAGTTACTAAAAGTTCCACTTAAAGCTGCGGTTAATACAAAGAAAACCATGATAGTACCATGTATTGTAACCAAAGACAAATAAATATCATTTGTCATAACTCCGTTTGGTGCCCATTTGTCTCCTAAAAGAATATTAAAGATCTTAAAAGATTCCTCTGGCCAAGCCAATTGCATTCTAAAAAGCATAGACATCCCTACACCAATAATTCCCATTACAATACCAGTAAGAAGGTATTGTTTAGCAATCATTTTGTGATCAATACTAAAAATATATTTAGTAATGAAAGTGTCTTTATGATGATGTTCGTGTTCGTGATCGTGTCCGTGATCGTGACCTTCTGCTGACATATAAGTTTACTTTAAATTTTCTTAATAATTATTTCATCGCTATTTTAACAACAGCTGCTGTATCTTTCGATTTTAAAGAATCTTTGTTCGTTCCACCTTCAACTGGTGCTGGAGCGTTCGCTTCTTTAACTTGTTGTACTAACAAGGCTTGTTCTGATAACCATTTTTTATAATCTTCTGGTGTATCAACAACAATCTTCATTTGCATATTATAATGTGATGAACCACAAATCTTATTACAAAGAAGTAAGTAATCGAATGAGTAAGGATCAAGAGCAGTTTCTCCTTTTGCCACTAACTCTACACTTTTCTTAGATCTTAAAGCATTGATATTCGCTACTTTTTCGATCATATAAGGCAACTCTCGATATTCCGCAGTAGTATAAATTGGCTCGAAAGCAAATTCAGTAACCATTCCAGGAACACAGTTCATTTGCGCTCTAAAATAAGGCATGTAAGCAGAGTGCAACACATCTTGAGATCTCATCTTGAAGTGAATCTTTTTTCCTTTTGGAATATGCAATTCAGATACAACAATATCATCTTGAGCATAAGGATCAGCAAGATCCACACCTAAAGTATTGATACCTTCAATATATCTAACATTAGCTTTACCCAATACATTATCCTCACCTGCTACTCTAGCAGTCCACTTAAATTGTTGAGCATACAACTCCACAACTACAGTATCCTCCTCGTCATCAATAAACATAATATTTGTCCAAGCATACAATCCATAAAGGATCAATCCAGCTAAAACAATTGCAGGAATAACACTCCAAATAGCTTCTAATTTATTGTTATCCGCAAAATACAATGCTTTTTGGTCTTTTTTACCTCTATATTTAAAAGCAAAATAGTGTAATAAAACCTGTGTTACGGCTTGAACAATAAAGATCAAAACCCATGTAATATTCATTAAGTTATCCACTTGAGCTCCATGTGCAGAAGCTGGTGTATGAAGCACTAAAGAACCCCATTTAAACAATCCATAAATAGAAAAAATATAAATGAATGCTAAAAAACCGAACATTAAATAACCCTGAACATTATTATCATCATCAGTAGCTACTTGCGAGCTATCTGAATTAGAACCTACTTGAGTAAGATCGAATATTTTAGTCAATTGCCATAAAGCAACAGCTAATAAAACTAAAACTATAATTACCAACAAACTTGTCATCTGTTTCTTTATTTAAATATTAATAATGAAAATGTTTACTCTCTTCGATGTAAGGATTTCTTTTTGGTAATAAAGGGGCTTTTGTTAATGCTGTAAAGACAACATAAATAAACAACCCTAAGAAGAAAAGAACAGAAGCAATTTCTGAAATTCCAATAAACCATTTATCTCCTACTGTACCTGGCATAATCATATTAAAAAAGTCAATATAATGTCCAGTTAAAATCACTACACCTGCCATAACAAGTACCCATGTAATTCTTTTGAAATCCGTATTTATTAAAATCAATAAAGGGAAAACAAAATTCATAACAACCGCACCAAAGAAAGGTAGGTTATACAATTGGATTCTTGTAATGAAATAAGTAATCTCTTCCGGAATATTTGCGTACCAAATCAACATAAACTGAGAGAACCAAAGGTAGGTCCAGAAAACACTGATACCAAACATAAATTTAGCTAAATCATGAATATGACTTGTATTTACATATTCCAAGTATCCTCTTGATTTTAAGTATAACGTAACCATTGCAATCATAGTAATACCACTTACAAAGAAACTAGCAAACACATACCAGCCAAATAAAGTACTTGACCAGTGCGGATCAATAGACATAATCCAATCCCATGACATGATTGACTCAGTAACTATAAAGAATACTAAAAATCCAGCAGTAATATTGAAATTCTTTTTGTAAAATGAATCATCTGTTGACTCATCTTGAGCCAAACAATTCTTTCTAGAATAGAATCTATAAACATTCCATCCTCCTAAAAATATAGCAGCTCTAACAATCCAAAAAGGAAAATTTAAGTATCCTGCTTTACCAGCTATTATTTTATCAAAATTAGGACTATTAGGATCTGTAACACCTTCAACTAACCAAGCAAAAAGATGATTAAAATGCAATCCACATAGAACTAGGATAATGAAGAAAATAACAGAACCAACAGGTAAATAAGCTGTAATCCCCTGCATTACTCTAAATAATACTGGTGACCAACCCGCTAATGCAACTTGTTGAATTGCATAGAAAGCTAAAACTCCCATTGAAAGTAACATGAAGAAAATACATGCAACGTATAAAGCTGCCCAAGGCTTGTTTTGCAACTGATGCAAAACATGAGTCAAGTGTTCTTCATGTTCTTTAACTTCGTTTGTTTCTTTAACTTCAGCATGAGAAGCACTTGCCGCATGAGCCTCATCAGCTGCTTCATGCTTAACTTCACCATGACCTCCATGTCCTTCAGCAGCGAGAATTTGCTCTACTTCCTGAATATCTTTAGGTGCATTTAAAAAACCATATCCAATTCCTAAAAGGCCAATAGCCATAAGAACGATAGAAAAAGTTTTTAATTTACTTGAAAATGTATACATATCTATTACGATCAGTTTGTTCAACAATTATAATTGGCTTTTTAGTTTTAAAACATAGTCTGCAACTAACCAACGCTCATGAGCACTTAATTGATTAGCATGCGAACCCATTGAATTTAAACCATAAGTTACAACATGAAAAATACTTCCTTCTGTGATAACTCTGTCAGCATAACTAGGTACCCCAAGAAATTTCTCTCTCTCCACTAATTTCCCTTTACCATTACCAGATGCACCATGACAACTAATACAATAAATTTCAAAAAGCTCTTTACCTTTATCAGAGTTTCTATCAAGTGAATCCAAAGGTGATTTTAAATTAGCTTTTGCTAACTCATAACCAGCTGTCGAATTCTCATATTCATAAGGTTCAAAACCTCTATTAATACTTCCATCTACTGGAAGCTGACCTTCTTTTCCATTTTTAAATGCTGCAGACTCTGAATATGTTTCATATCCTACAGATTCATACATATTTGGAAAATACTGGTAGTTTGGTGCGGAATTATTATGACAAGACGTTACTAGTAAAGTGATGCCAAATAATAGTGTTATTTTATATATCGTTTTCATATCTAAATTAATGCTTTTCTATTACTTTAACTTCAACTGCTCCTGTATTCTTGAAAAAAGAAACCAATTCTTCTTCATTGTTATTCACTGCAACTTCCATCAAGAAATGATCATCTGTAGTTCTTACGTCCGGATTCTCTGCTTCCTTAAATGGCCATAATTTACTTCTCATATAAAAAGTAACAACCATTAAGTGAGCTGCAAAAAACACAGTCATTTCAAACATAATTGGCACGAAAGCAGGCATATTTTGTATAAAACTAAAACTTGGTTTACCTCCTATATCCTGAGGCCAATCTTGAATCATTATATAATTCATCATTGTAGTTGCCACTGTTATACCAACACAACCGTACAGAAAAGCACAAATAGCTAATCTTGTTGGAGCTAGCCCCATCGCTTTATCCAAACCGTGAACTGGGAATGGAGTAAAAACTTCTTCTATATGATGATGAGCTGCTCTGGTTTGTTTAACCGCATCCATCAATATATCATCGTCATTATAAATGGCGTATATTACTTTATTACTCATGATGTGAATCTTTATTTGCTTCTCTTTCTCTTTTGTAATTATCTCCTGTTCCTTTTAATATTGTTTTCACCTCTGCTTGAGCAATCACTGGGAATGTTCTAGAATATAATAAAAATAATACGAAGAAGAAACCAATTGTTCCAATAAAAATACCAATATCAACAAATGTAGGAGAGAACATAGTCCATGAAGATGGTAAATAATCTCTATGTAATGATGTAACAATAATTACGAATCTTTCAAACCACATACCAATGTTTACTACAATAGATATGATAAACGAAAACATAATACTTGTTCTTAATTTCTTGAACCACATGAACTGAGGCGAAAACACATTACAAGTCATCATTGACCAATAAGCCCACCAGTAAGGTCCAGTAGCTCTATTCAAGAAAGCATATTGCTCATACTCTACTCCTGAATACCATGCGATAAATAACTCTGTAATATAGGCAACACCTACAATAGATCCTGTAATCATAATTACAATATTCATCAATTCGATGTGTTGTAAAGTAATATACGCTTCAAGGTTGGATACTTTTCTCATAATGATAAGCAAAGTGTTTACCATTGCAAAACCTGAGAATACAGCTCCAGCTACGAAATATGGCGGGAAAATTGTTGTATGCCATCCTGGAATTACAGAAGTAGCAAAGTCCATTGATACAATAGTATGTACCGAAAGTACAAGTGGTGTAGCTAAACCTGCAAGTACCAAAGATACTTCTTCAAAACGTTGCCAATCTTTAGCTCTTCCACTCCATCCAAAACTTAGAATAGAATAAACTCTTTTATTGAAAGGTGTAACAGCTCTATCTCTTAGCATAGCAAAATCAGGTAACAAACCAGTCCACCAGAAAACTAATGATACAGATAGGTAAGTTGAAATCGCGAATACATCCCATAATAATGGCGAGTTAAAGTTTACCCATAACGAACCAAATTGATTTGGTATTGGTAGTACCCAGTAAGCCAACCAAGGTCGACCCATGTGAATAATAGGAAATAAACCCGCTTGAATAACGGAGAAAATTGTCATTGCTTCTGCAGAACGGTTAATCGCCATTCTCCATCTTTGACGGAATAGTAAAAGAACTGCAGAGATCAATGTTCCTGCGTGACCAATACCTACCCACCAAACGAAGTTTGTGATATCCCATGCCCATCCAACAGTTTTATTTAATCCCCATGTCCCGATACCTGTAGATACGGTGTAAATTATACAACCCAATCCCCAAAGGAAGGCTGTTAATGCGATTGTAAACACAATCCACCAATGCTTGTTAGCTTTTCCTTCAACAGGTGCAGCTATGTCTACTGTTACGTCGTGATAAGTTTTATCACCTATAACTAAGGGTTTTCTAATGGTTGCTTCGTAGTGAGACGACATAATACTTTATATTGTTTCTTAATTAATAATTTTTTGTACTAGGTATTTCTAACTTTAACGTGATAGATAACATTTGGTTTAGTTCCCACATGCTCTAATAAATGATACATTCTATCATCAGCTGCTAATTTAGCAATTTGACTTTCTTTATCATTAACATCTCCAAAAGCCATTGCTCCAGTAGAACAAGCATTTGAACACGCAGTTTGAAATTCTCCGTCCACAATAGCTCTACCTTCTCTTTTTGCATTAAGAATTGTCGCCTGCGTCATTTGAATACACATTGAACATTTCTCCATTACACCACGAGAACGAACATTTACATCAGGATTTAAAACCATACGTCCTAAATCATCATTCATATGATAATCAAATTCATTGTTTTTGTTATACAAGAACCAGTTAAAACGACGTACTTTATAAGGACAGTTGTTTGCACAGTAACGTGTACCAACACATCTGTTATAAGCCATTTGATTTTGACCTTGGCGACCGTGTGAAGTTGCAGCAACTGGACATACAGTTTCACAAGGAGCATGATTACAATGCTGACACATTACAGGCTGAAAGGATACTTGTGGGTTATCACCCGCTTTTTCCATTTCATTGAAAGTAGATAATGAGCTAGACAATCCTGCAATATTTTCTTTTCTTTCATTATCACCTGCAAAAGTACTTTCAGAAGAATAATATCTATCGATACGCAACCAGTGCATATCACGACTTCTTCTAACTTCAGCTTTACCAACTACGGGTACATTATTTTCTGCATGACAAGCTATAACACAAGCTCCACATCCAGTACACGCATTCAAATCAATAGATAAATTGAAATGTTGACCAACTGAACGATCAAATTCATCCCACAAATCTACTGTTGTTGCAGCTACTTCTTCATGGTTTAAAGACACCATAGGAACTTCATTCCAAAACTTAGCATCTTTAGTATTAAAGATCTCCAAAGTAGTTTCTTTGATGATATCTCCTCTACCCATTAAAGTTTTTTGACCTTGAACACAAGCGAACTCATGATCTCCATTAGCTTTTACTAAACTAACCGATTGTACATCATTAAAACCTTTATACAAAGCATAAGCATTTAAACCTACTTGCATTTCTTCTTTCAAAGCCGCTTTGCGACCATAACCTAAAGCTAAACCAATAGTTCCAACAGCTTGACCTGGTTGAACAATTACCGGAACATTTTCAAGTTTCAAACCATCAGCAGTTGTTATAGTAGCATAACTACCATTCAATCCACCGTTAGCAACAATCTCATTAGACAATTCTAACTGTTTTGCATCAGCATTAGAAACAGTAACATAGTTATCCCAAGATACTCTCGTTATTGGATCTGGAAACTCTTGTAACCATGGGTTATTTGCTTGTTGTCCATCACCCATCCCTGTTTTAGTATACAAAACTAATTCGAGACCAGCAGGCGCTTTAGCAGCAGCTAATGCACTAGCAGCACCAGTATAATCTACTGAGCTTCCAGACAATGCTTGAGAAACCCCTACATAAACACCATCGTGTAAAACCTTATTCCAAGATGACCCTGAAGTAAAGGAAGCAGAATATCCTTTTAGATAATCGTAATATGTACCAGACATACCATTCAAAGACATTAAAACATCTTGAAATTGCTTAGTATCAAATAAAGGACGAATTGTAGGTTGTGTTAAACTATAAGTTCCTTTAGTCAAACTTAAATCTCCCCAAGATTCTAAATAGTGCGGTACTGGTGCAGCAATAGTAGCTAAAGCAGCAGTTTCATCTTCTTTCAAAGATAAAGCAACCGACATTTTTACTTTCTTAAGACCTTCAACAAAGGCAGCTGAATCAGCTAATGTATATACCGGATTAACCCCGCTCATAATCAAAGCATGAACACTACCCGCTTTCATATCTGCAATTAATTGAGCTACTTTTTCGTTAGATCCTTTTCTTATTTGTCTTGTACCAGAAGTAACAAATGCCAAACTTGACAAAGCTTGATTAATTGCTAAAACTAATAACTGAGCATTTTTATCTTGAATTCCAGATACTAAAACACCATTTGCACCAGCAGCCTTAAGCTGTTGAGCCGCTTTAGTTACTTCCGCTTTGAACTTAGCATCTAAATTAACAGCTACAGCAGCACCTGTAATTACATTATATATATGAACTAATGCTTGTTTTTGACTAGCAGTTGACATAGCCAAACGCTTATCAGCAGCAGCACCAGACAAAGTCATATTTGCTTCTAATTGAAAGTGACGAGACATTTTTCCAGCCTTAGGAATTCTTCCTTGAGCATATCCAGAATCATATCCACCACCTTGCCAATCTCCAAGGAAATCAGCTCCAACAGATACAATAAGTGATGCCTTTGAAAAATCATAATCAACTAACGCTCTTTCACCATAAACTGCTTCAAAAGCATCTAAAGCTTCAGATGAAGAAACCGCATCATAAACTACATGCTTAGCAGTAGGATTTAATCCGATAAAATCAGCAATTAATTTTTCAGTAGATGGACTTGCTAAAGTATTAGTTAACAATACTACCTGACCGCCTTTAGCTTTTGCTTCTACCAAACTCGCTTTAATCTCAGAGTTTACCGCTGACCACGCAGCTGATTTCCCATTAGACAAAGGTGCTTTCAAACGCATATTATCATATAATGACAATATAGACGCATGAATCCTAGCATTAGCAGCAAATTTAGCTCCTGCAATAGTATTATTATCTATTTTAATAGGACGCCCTTCACGTGTTTTAACAAGTAGATTTGCAAAATCAAAACCATCAAAAACAGATGTCGCATAATAATCAGCAACTCCAGGAATGATTTGTTCTGGTTGTAGTACATAAGGGATCGACTTGTTCACAGGACCTTCGCAAGCCGCAAGCGTTGCCGCTGCAGTACTAAATCCAACGTACTTTAAAAAGTCACGACGTGATGTTGAAGAAGATGCCATTGCATCACTATTTCCTAAAAAGTCTTCAGTAGGAATTTCTTCAACAAATTCGTTATTTCTAAGCGTCTCAACAATAGAACTACCTCCTAGTTCCTCAACACTTTTCCAGTATTTTTTGTTTGATGACATTGTATATAAATATTAAAATCTTAATAATTTGATTAATAGTGACATTTACCGCATTCTAAACCTCCCATTTGCGCCGCAGTCAATTTGTCTACACCGTATTTTTTAGAAAGTTCTTCGTGAATTTTAGTATAATAGTCGTTTCCTTCCATTTTTACATCGGTTTTTCTATGGCAATTAATACACCATCCCATTGTCAATGGAGCAAACTGTTTTTGAATCTCGTAAGTTTCAACTGGACCGTGACAAGTTTGACATTCAACACCAGCAACAGTTACGTGTTGAGAGTGATTAAAGTAAACAAAATCCGGTAAATTATGAATACGAACCCATTTAACTGGCTGCGTTTTACCTGTGTATGATTGTGTTGTTTTATCCCAACCTACGGCAGTATATAATTTTTGAATTTGCTCATCGTAGAACGCTTTGCTGTACTCAGGTGTAGCAGTTGTTTCAGCAACTTCAGCAATATTCTTATGACAGTTCATACAAACATTTAAAGAAGGAATACCTGCATTTTTACTAACTCTAGCAGCAGAGTGACAATACTTACAATTGATCTCATTGTCTCCAGCATGGATTCTATGAGAATAATGAATTGGTTGTATTGGCTCGTAGTTTTGATCTACCCCTACTTGCATCAAAAACCCATACACGAAGTAAGCACTAGCTAACAATAAGAAGATAGCAGTAACAAGCACTAAGAATTGATTTTTAACAAAAGCTTTCCAAATTGGAGTTGAAGCCGTTTTAGCCGCAACCTCAATACCATTAGATTTAGCAACTTTAGTTAAAACACTATTCACAAGGAATAACATAACAATTAGCATGAACATTACTAACGCTAAAGCTCCCAAAATAATGTTGTTAGAAACACCACTATCACTAGCAGCTCCAGCTACAGCAGTTCCAGGAACCGCAGCAGGCGCTTCAGCCTTAACCTCAGATGTGTAGGCGATGATATTATCTATATCTCCTTCAGACAATTGAGGAAAAGCAGTCATTACCGCTTTGTTGTTCTCATTAAATACCTTCACAGCCGCAGCGTCTCCAGATTTAATAAGATCAGAACTATTATGAACCCATTTGTAAATCCAAGCCATGTCATGCTTCTGAGCAATACCCCTTAAAGCAGGGCCTGTTGATTTAGCATCTAGCTTATGACAAGCCGCACAATTTGAATTGAAAAGCTCTTTACCCTTTGCCGGATCACCACCTTGAGTAGCTACTGGAGCATCGGTCGCCGCCGCCGCAGGTGCAGCGTCTTGCGCAAATGAAGTTAAGGAAAAAGCTAGCATTAACGCTAAGCTGTAAAATAATTTCCTTGAAGTCGAATTATGGTTACCCACCTTTTTCATAAAGTATAATGATTATCTACTAAAAATTGGCACAATTTTTTCTATAATGTCTTTACAGAAAAATGTCCCTTTTATTTTAAACTTCGACAAAAATACGACTTATGAACTATTCTCAAAACCTTAAAATAGTCTTAATTCCAATTTATATTAATTCTAAATAATATTTGTCTTTTACATTTGTTCAATAAATACTATTTTTGCCTAAAAACCATCACATTATGAGAATTTTAACACCTTCAAAAATCACTTTCCTTGCTTTAATAGTTTGTTTTTTAACACAAAAAACAAAAGCTCAAGACACTAATCTTAACATTAAACAGGATCCTAAATTTGAAGCATTACTAAACGAAAAACGCAAAATAAACACCCCACTAACTGTAAATGAGCGATATAAAATACAAGTGTTTAGTGGCGAAAGTGATAAAGCCAAGAAATCTTTGTATGATTGCAAACAAGAATTCAGTACTCTTGACGGAACCATCGTTTTCAACACACCCAACTACAAAGTATGGATTGGTAATTTTAGAACTCGAATAGAGGCCGAAAAGAATCTGGTGGAAATTAAGAAAAAATACTCGAATGCTTTTTTAATAAAACCGCAAAAATAAATCAGAAATCACTTTACAAAAAAGCAACTCTCAACCGAGTTGCTTTTTTATTTGGGGGTGCCCTCGTAAAAACTTCGGTCGCGCTCATATCTTTGCTTTGAATACAGATATATGAAATACTTAACTTTGAAATATTATTTGATAACAAAACAAAGCATACGCACGTCATTCATGACTTCTTTTTCAAACGAAATAAAATAATAATAGACTGCTCTTCGAAAGACTAATACCTACCATTAATTCCATTACCAATCCACTAAAAAGCCTTAAAACACGCAAGATCTAGCTAGCAAATAAAAAACGCCAGCCAAACTGACCTTTGCTTTTCATCAGAGGTTAATTCACCAACAGGGTCTTTACACTACAGAGACTTTTAACCCCACTTTAATCAGAACTAACAAATAACAAGTAAAGCACTCTTTATATCTAGTTCATTATACTCTTTAGACAATATTTACCAGAATACCTGCATTTTACTAACACTATTTTTATAACTCATTTACAAAATTCATCAAACATAACTCAAGTATAATTTATTTGCATCATTCAATAACGCCCGATGCTACTCAAACATAACACCACCGACCATTGTACCAAAATTATATTTCATATTTAGTCCTGCACTTCTTAGCACAAAAACTTCAATTGATCAACCATCTTACAACACTTACTTAAAAAACTCTCAAGACTTTGATATTTTACTCCTAAAACTCAGCGTCTAAAAACTACAAAATCATCCAATACAGCATTCTTAATCACTCCACTATTTTAATAATGTAACACTTAAGAAAAGCCCGAAACCCCAACATCTAATCAGAAAATCAATTCAAGACAGATTCTCCACATGAGCGACTTCCTCATACAATCTAAATCGGATAATAGAGCAATTTCACATTTACACTAAGTTGAAGACTCAAAAGAATGCTATCTCAGCCTTAAAAATATTCTTCACTTATTACCTACTCTATAGCAATAAGCAAATCATTATCGTTTGAATTTAAGGCTACATCATTATTCAAACTCCAATACACCTCATTACCCTTTATAAAAAAACCTTATAAATCTTACGAAACTTGATTCTAAATTAACTTCTAAGAACTTTTTCTAACGTGCGCTACAATGTAATATAAAACCAAAAAATGGCTACATACTGCTTTATACAATGTTTACAAAGTCTACCACAACAAAAAAAAAACTACTAGTTAACTATTTTTTATGGCAAGTGTAGCATCTCTTTTCAAAATCCTATGACCTGAAGTTCCCTTTTTTTCAAGAACTCATAAACACACCCCATTATCTTTTGAGCTTGTCCGCAATGAATAGTACAACAAAACATAAATCCAACTCATACATTTTCATTTTCTAACACTATTTTTAAAATCGAAATTCATACATTAACAACAGCAATGTTATGCATTACAAACTAAATATTTTTTTGTACATCAACGCTATTAAGAAAACGCTAAGCACTACATTTCTTACAGCAGTACAGTGTTTCAAAAAGCACTAGAACGGCTATAGAATATATATCCCATAGCCCTGATAGAAGTGGAAATCCTTTTGGGTTCGCCTTAGCGAACCCAAAAGATTGCAACGGATAGCAGGAAATAGCTCCAAAAAAGAATCGACTCATACGCTCCAAAAGATCACACCGACCTAAATATTAGTTCAGGCAAAACGATAGAAACATTACTATATCTAGACTGCGCTCGATTTAAAAAAAGTATAAAACAAAAAAAATCCCGATTGCTCGGGATTTTTAAATAAACTATATCGAAATTTTATTTCAACTTCTTTTTGATTGCTACTTCATGGTAAGCTTCAATAACGTCTCTTTCTTCAACATCATTGTAACCTTTCACTTGGATACCACAGTCGTAACCTTTGGCTACTTCTTTCACATCGTCTTTGAAACGTTTCAAGGCAATTAATTCCCCTTCATGAACCACAACACCCTCACGGATAATTCTGATTTTAGCATTACGAGCAATTTTACCATCCATAACCATACAACCCGCAATAGTTCCTACTTTAGAGATTTTAAACAATTCTCTAATCTCAGCAGTACCTAATACTTCTTCTTTCATCTCTGGCGCTAACATTCCTTCCATCGCATCTTTCAAGTCGTCGATAGCAGCGTAGATAATAGAGTAGTAACGGATATCGATTTCTTCTTTATCAGCTAATTGTCTTGCGTTTCCAGCAGGACGAACGTTAAATCCGATAATGATCGCATCAGAAGCAGAAGCCAACATAACGTCAGTCTCCGTAATTGCTCCAACACCTTTATGGATAATGTTAATTTGAATTTCTTCAGTAGATAATTTAGAGAACGAATCAGATAATGCTTCAACCGAACCATCAACATCTCCTTTAAGGATCACGTTCAATTCTTTAAATTGACCAAGAGCGATACGACGTCCAATTTCATCAAGTGTAATATGACGTTGTGTACGTACTGATTGCTCACGCATTAATTGAGAACGTTTTGCAGCAATTTGTTTTGCTTCTTTCTCATCTTGGAAGATGTTAAATTTATCTCCCGCAGTAGCTGCTCCGTCAAGTCCTAAAACAGATACTGGTGTAGATGGACCTGCTACTAAAACAGAATTCCCTCTTTCATCATGCATTGCTTTAATCTTACCGTGGTGTTTACCCGCAAGCATATAATCTCCAATTTTCAAAGTACCATGTTGTACTAAGATTGTAGATACATATCCTTTTCCTTTATCAAGGAAAGCTTCCACTACTGTTCCTTGAGCTGCTTTATCAGGATTAGATTTTAAATCTAAAACTTCCGCTTCAAGTAATACCTTTTCTAATAATTCTTTTACACCTGTTCCAATTTTAGCAGAGATATCATGAGATTGGAATTTTCCACCCCAGTCTTCTACAAGTAAATTCATACCAGCTAACTTCTCTTTAATTTTCTCAGGGTTTGCATTTTGCTTATCTACCTTATTGATTGCAAAGATAATTGGCACACCTGCTGCTTGAGCATGGCTAATTGCCTCTTTGGTTTGCGGCATGATATCATCATCCGCAGCAATTACAATAATAGCGATATCTGTTACTTGAGCTCCACGTGCACGCATCGCGGTAAACGCCTCGTGACCTGGTGTATCAAGGAATGCAATTTTTTGTCCGTTATCTAATGTTACTCCGTAGGCACCAATATGCTGTGTAATTCCTCCAGACTCTCCTGCAATAACGTTTTCTTTACGAATGTAATCTAGTAAAGAGGTTTTACCGTGATCGACGTGACCCATTACGGTAACGATTGGCGCTCTAAATACTAAATCTTCTTCTTTATCTTCTATTACTTCAATTGCTTCTTCAATGTCTACAGTAATGAATTCAACTTCATAACCAAACTCATCCGCAACAATTGTTAATGTTTCTGCATCTAAACGTTGATTCATGGTAACCATGATACCAAGTGACATACACGTACCAATTACTTTAGTAATAGGCACATCCATCATGATGGCAATTTCACCAACAGTAACAAATTCCGTAACCTTAATAGTTTTACTTCCTTCGTCTATTGCTCTTTGCTCTTCATCCGATTTTTGACGGTGTGTATCTCTTTTGTCTCTTCTATACTTAGCCGCTTTAGATTTACCACCTTTTTTACCTTGTAGCTTCTCTAAAGTCTCACGAATTTGGTTTTTAACTTCTTCTTCCGTAGGCTCCACTTTTGCGACAATAGCAGGCCTGTTCCCTTTTACGAAACCAGGTCTAGAACTTCTGTTGGCATTGTATCCACCACCTCCAGTATTAGGAGTAATCTTATTCGGATTTGGCGCACCAGGAACTCCAGGAGGTCTAGGTGTTCCAGGTTTTGGAGCTATTCTTTTACGCTTATTTTTATTAGCACCTGCAGCACCGGGCGCGCCTGGTTTGTTAGGTGTAATTTTTGGCTCTTCTTTTTTCTTTTTCGGTTTGTTGAATTGAGACAAGTCAATAGTTTGACCTGTTAACTTAGTACCAGATAATTTTTGGTACTGCGTCGTGATCGCTTCTTCCACCGGAGCTTCATCTGTTTTTGGAGCAGCTTTAACCTCTGGAACGACTGCCTTCGCAACCTTTTTCACAGCTTCTTTCTTCTCTTCTTTAACAGTTTCTTTAACTTCAACAGTAGGTTTTACTTCTTTTTTGTCTGAAACAAGATTTTCCTGTACTGGTTCTTTTTGAACTGGCTCTTTTTGAACTGGTTTTTCTTCAGGAACTGCTGCTTTTGGTGCTTCTGTCTTTACAACTTCTGCTTTTGGAGCAACCACTTTTTTAGGATTAAGGTCAATTTTTCCAACTTGAACAGGACCTGTAACTACAGCTCTCGCCTTAATTACTTCTTGTTGTTGTTTTAAAACTTCATCCTCATGTTTGCGTTTGTCTTCGATTTCTTTTTCTCGTTCCACGCGCAACGCTTCTTTCTCTTTTCTCTTCTCTTCTCCTACTTCTTTTGAAGCTTCCTTTTTCCCTCTGTCACCTGCAAATTGACCGCACAAGACATTGTACACATCATCAGAAATTTTTGTGTTTGGATTTGACTCAATAGCAATCCCTTTATCTTTTAGATAATCCACAGCTCTTTCCAAAGAAATGTTCAATTCCCTTAAAACTTTGTTTATTCTAATAATTCTCTCTTCAGACATAAAACCTTTTTATTATTACCTTTTTTGTTATTCCTCGATTTACTTCCAAATCGATATTTATCGAGTAAGGATTAATTGCAAACCGGCATGTTTATCGTTGAAGATTTATTGACTAACTATCAAATTCTTCTTTCAATATTCTCATTACATCTAGAATCGTTTCCTCTTCTAGGTCAGTTCTTCTTACCAAATCCTCTACGTCTTGTTTCAAGATACTTTTTGCAGTATCCAATCCAATTTTCGCAAATTCTTCGATTACCCATTCTTCTATTTCATCTGAAAACTCTGTTAATTCAACATCATCTTCATCAGCAGTTGCTCCAGCTACATCGCCTTCACGGATTACATCCAATTCATAACCAGTTAACAAACCAGCCAATCTAATATTGTGTCCACCTCTACCAATTGCTTTAGAAACTTCTTCTAATTTCAAAAACACTTCAGCTCTTTTCGTTTCTTCATTAATCTTAATGGAAGAAATTTTAGCAGGGCTTAATGCTCTTGTAATATATAATTGTACGTTACTTGTAAAATTAATAACGTCGATATTTTCATTTCCTAATTCACGAACAATACCGTGAATACGTGATCCTTTCATACCTACACAAGCACCAACTGGATCAATTCTATCATCGTAAGTTTCTACAGCTACTTTTGCTTTTTCACCTGGGATTCTCACAACGTTTTTCACCATAATCAAACCGTCAAAAACTTCTGGAATTTCTTGTTCAAATAATTTCTCTAAAAACTTCTCAGAAGTTCTAGACATAATGATTTGAGGTTTATTTCCTTTCAATTCAACGCTTTCAATTATTCCGCGAACATTATCTCCTTTACGGAAAAAGTCAGACTGAATTTGTTTTTCTTTTGGTAAAACAATTTCATTTCCTTCATCATCAACCAAAATTACAACTCTTGGTCTCACGTGATGCACTTCGGCAGTATATATCTCTCCAATTAAATCTTTAAATTGCTTGTACAGATTTGTATTGTCGTGTTCGTGTATTTTCGAAATAAGATTTTGGCGTAAAGCTAAAATAGCTCTTCTACCTAAATCTATTAATTTTACTTCTTCAGAAACTTCTTCGCCAATTTCAAAATCCGCTTCGATTCTTCTTGCTTCAGTCAAAGTAATTTCTTCGTTTTCAAAATCTAAATCTTCGTCCGCAACAATTACTCTTCTTCTCCAAATTTCCATATCTCCTTTATCAGGATTTATAATAATATCGAAATTATCGTCTGAACCGTATTTTTTCTTCAATGCATTTCTAAATACATCTTCCAAAATTGCCATAAGCGTTACACGATCAATAAGTTTATCATCTTTAAACTCTGAGAATGAATCGATTAATGCTAAATTTTCCATGCGAATTCTTTAATTAAAATGTTACTGTAACAATTGCTTCTTTTATGTCTCCATAAGGTATCTCAAGTCTTTTTTGAACTGTCTCTTTACCTTTTCCAATTTTCTTAGGCTCTCTTGCATTCCATGACAAAATTACAAAATCATCGTTAGCTTCCACCAATTCTGCCTCTATATTTTCTGTTGCTGTTTTTACAATCAGTGTTCTACCTACATTTTTCTTGTATTGTCTGATCAATTTTAAAGGAGAACCAACTCCTACTGACGCTACTTCCAGCGCGTAGTCTTGTTCCTCTCTGTCTAAATTTGCATCAATAAAACGACTTACATCAATACAATCCTGAAGTGCCACTCCATTATCTCCATCCAGGCCTACAATTACTTTAAAAGCATCTGTAACCACAAGATCTATCAAGAAAATAGAAGGCTTCTCTTCAAGGCCTTTTAACAACAACGTATTTACTTTTTCTTTAAATGTCATATTTTTTATAAAAAGAGGGGACATTTAGTCCCCTCATTATCTAGATTTTAATAAATAACGGTGCAAATATAGTGTTTTTTTTATAAACCAAAATAATTGATTGCTGTTAAATAATTTCTTATCTTTATTCAAGCCTTAAAATAAAGGATTTTCGTATACTTTAATCTCGGAATTATGAAACAAATTTTAGTCCCAACCGATTTTTCTGCACATGCAGAAAACGCTTTAAAAGTTGCCATCCAAATCGCAAAAAAAAATAATAGCACGATTCGCCTACTTCATCTGTTGGAAATTCCGCATCAAACAAATGACGCCATAAATAGCGCCACAGGAATTCCTGAAGTAATGCTCCATATTAAGAATGCAAACGACAGTCTGGCAAAAATAAAAGAAACATTTAAGGACGAAAATATCGAAATTAATGAATTTGTACGATTTGAAAGACCACACGAAGGCATCCTTTCTTATTCCAATAAAAATGCAATAGATCTAATCGTAATGGGATCTCACGGGATTTCAGGTATTGAAGAAATACTCATTGGTTCAAACACAGAGAAAGTAGTACGCCTATCAAACGCTCCAGTCTTAGTTATCAAAAAAGACACTACTCAACTCCATCCTGTAAACTTTGTTTTTGCCTCAGATTTTTCAAATGAGATCAAAAAACCATTTGAAAAGATGATTGAATTTACTCGTTTTTTTGACGCTAATTTGCATCTTGTTATGATTTGTACTCCAAACAGTTTTAAAACAACAGCTGTTTCAGAAAATATAATAAGCAACTTTCTAGCCGATTTTAATCTTAAAAATTACACTACCACAATCTACAATGATACCAATATCGAAAAAGGAATTTTAAATTTTGCAAAAAAAATAAATGCTGATTTAATTGGACTTTGTACACACGGGAGAACCGGATTATCCCACTTTTTCTCCGGAAGTATCAGCGAAGACTTAGTAAACCACGCTATAAAACCAGTAATCACCTTCAAAATATAATAAAAACAACTTCGATTTCGAATAAAAAAAATTTTTAATATAATCCATAAAAAAAAGCCTCTCAAAATAAATTGAGAGGCTTTCGTTGGTCCACAAGGACTCGAACCTTGAATGACTGCACCAAAAACAGTAGTGTTACCATTACACCATGGACCAGCTTAATTGCTGTAGCAGCATTGTTGCTTAGCGAGTGCAAATTTATAATAATATTTAGTTTGCGCAAACTTTTTTAGCGTTTTTATTAAAAAAAAATGCGCTTTTTTTTCAACCGCAACGACTATCATTCGAAAATTACTAAAAACCAATACTTTACAAAATACAAATACTTTCACAGAAAATTTTGTTAATGCCTCTAACCTTAAATAAAAAAACATTTTCTTTGTAACTTAATTTTTAACTAAAATTTATTACATGAATAAGGCGACATTCAATTTCAATAAATGGAATACAATACTAGGATGGATTACATTTGGAATCGCACTGATAACTTATACACTTACTGTAGAACCCACAATGAGTTTCTGGGATTGTGGTGAGTACATCGCTACAGCAGCTAAACTTGAAGTTGGACACCCTCCGGGAGCTCCATTGTTTCAAATGATAGGAGCGTTTTTCGCCATGTTTGCCTCAGACGACCAACATATTGCATTAATGGTTAATATGACCTCTGTGTTTTCAAGCGCATTTACTATTTTGTTTTTGTTTTGGTCATCGTCAATGATTTTAAAAAAACTAGTACTCCGAGTTTCAGACGACAGTACAAATGAGAACGAGACAGCTACCCTTAGTAAAAGCAACGCTATTGTAGTTTTAGGAAGTTCTTTTGTAGGCGCACTTGCTTACACTTATTCAGATAGTTTTTGGTTTAATGCTGTTGAAGCCGAGGTTTATGCTATGGCTTCTGTCTTGATTGCCTTGCTATTATGGTTAGGATTAAGATGGGAACAAGAAATGAATACCGTAAGGGGAGATCGATGGTTACTAATTATCGCTCTAGTTGTAGGGTTATCCTTTGGGGTACACTTCATGGCTTTACTTACTATTCCAGCAATTGGTTTTTTATATTTTTTCAAAAATTACAAAACAGTTACTATTAAAAATTTCATTATTGCCAATGTGGTAGTGATTTCTATATTATTATTTATTTTCAAATTACTTCTTCCTCTAACCATGGCTTTCTTTGGTAAAACCGAAATATTCATGGTGAACAGCTTAGGAATGCCTTTTAACTCTGGAAGTATATTTGTGACTCTAGCACTAATTGCTTTCTTTTACTTTGGCTTAAAATACACTCGCGCTAAAGGACTAGTACAATTCAATACATTGATTTTATGCGTCTTATTCATTCTAATTGGATTCTCAACCTGGATGATGCTTCCTATTAGAGCTAATGCCAATACGGTAATCAACGAAAACAAACCTTCTGATGCTGCCGAAGTTCTTGCCTACTACAACAGAGAACAATATGGCGTTAACCCCTTATTTTACGGACCTCAATACACAGAAGCTTTTTCGGACATCGATGAAGATAATCCTTACTTTGACAAAGCACCAAACTATGAGAGAGATTACAAAACAGGAAAATACGTTATTGTAAACAACTTCAAAAACGCTGAGCAAAATCGTGACGACAAGCAAAAAACGTTTTTACCTAGAATGTGGAGTACAGAGCATGCTGAAAACTACATGAATTTCACCAATGCGCCAGAATTCAAAATAAATCCAAACTATCAATACGAAAAAGACTTAGCGCAGTACGGAATTGACGCTAGTAAATTATCTGAGGAAGATTACAACAAGGCAATCGCTCAGTTGAAAAATGAGGTTGAAAAAACAGTCACCGAATTTAGACACGCTTACGCGCAAAAACAAATTGACAACGATGGTTACATTAAATTCTTAAAAAGCTACGGCGACTACCTAATCATTGAAAAACCTACAACGGTAGACAACTTAAGTTTTATGGTCGAATACCAATTTGGCTATATGTACTGGAGGTATTTGATGTGGAATTTTGTAGGACGTCAAAGTGACGAACAAGGTCGATACAACAACCAAGACGGAAACTGGATTAGTGGTATTAATTTTATCGATAATCTACATATAGGATCACAAGAAAACCTTCCTTCGGATGTTCTAAACAATAAAGGTCGTAATGTCTATTTCTTCCTTCCTTTTATCTTAGGCCTAATTGGCTTAATGTACCATGCTAGCAAGGACCTAAAAAGCTTCTATGTGTTACTAGCTCTATTTCTATTTACCGGTTTAGCACTAAAAATATACTTAAACGAACGCCCATTTGAACCTAGAGAACGTGATTATGCACTTGTAGGCTCATTCTATGTTTTTGCTATATGGATTGGTTTTGGAGTTTATTCTCTTTACGAAAGTCTACAAAAATACCTAGCTCCAAGAATAGCAGGACCTATTATCATTGCGGGTTCACTTCTTGCTGCGCCAGTTCTTATGGCTTCACAAAACTGGGATGACCACGATCGTTCTGGTAAATACACTGCTACAGCAATGGCAAAAGCGTACCTTAACTCATGTGATCCTAACGCCATACTATTCACAATCGGGGACAACGATACCTTCCCTCTTTGGTACGCCCAAGAGATTGAAAACATTAGAACAGACGTTAAAATTGTCAACACCAGCCTTTTTATGACGGATTGGTATATTGATCAAATGAAAACAAAAACATACGAATCTAACCCGCTACCTATCTCATTCACACATGATGAATACGTAGGAGACAAATTAGATTACGTAGCACATATTCCAAAAACAGAAAGCAGATGGGAAATAAAAGATTTTATCAACTTTATAAAAAACCCAAAATCAACTGTTGACATGCAAAACGGTCAAACGATTCATTTTTATCCAACAAATAAAATTCGAATTACAATTGACAAAAATAATATCATAAAAAATAAAGTTGTTGCTCCTAAATACTACGACTCTATTGTTCCCTATATTGATATTGACATTAAAGGAAATGCCTTGTACAAAAACCGTCTTATGATGCTAGATATCATTGCTAATAACGACTGGAAAAGACCTGTTTTCTTTAGCCCAGGAGCATTTGACGATGAAGATTACTTGTGGATGAAAAATTACCTTCAGCTTGACGGAATGATTTACAAACTTGTACCTATCAAAACCGCTGTACCAAAAGACGGAAGCCCACTAGACATGGGGCAAATTGACTCAGACAAAATGTTTACTAATGTCATGAAATGGGATTGGGGAAATAGCGAAAGTGATAAAATATACCATGATCCTGAAACTAGAAGAGAAAGCATTACTTACCGAACTAATCTTGCTCGATTGATGGATAAATTAATCGAAGAAGGCAAAAAAGACAAGGCTAAACAAGTTATTGAATTAGCCATGACAAAAATGCCATTAGAGAAATTTGGTTACTATTCTCTATTAGAACCATTCACAAGAGGATATTATCAAGTAGGCGAAAAAGCAAAAGCACATCAACTTCTTGAAACCCTTATCAATAAATACAAAGAGAATTTAAATTACTATGCTAAACTAGCTCCATCAGAGCAATCAAGCATAGCTATTGACATTATTACTGATCTTGAGCGCTACAGAGGACTACTGCAAGTCATGAATGAAAATGGCGATACTGCTTATTACAACAAAAACAAAACGGTGTTTAATACTTACATCTCGATGTTTGAACGTTTTGGTCGTAAAAAAGAATAAATTAAAACATACAATAACATGAAAAAAATGTAGCAATGTCTGATGATATTGCTACATTTTTTTTTAATTTTAATCAAAAACAACAGATGAAATTGTATTGGATAAAAACCAACTCTTTTATAAAAAAAATATTTTCAAAGTATACTTGGGACATTCCAAACAGTGCCAACAAAGTCTATCTTACGTTTGATGACGGACCAACTCCCGAAGTTACAGAATGGGTACTAGACGAACTTAAAAAGCGATCTGCAAAAGCCACTTTTTTCTGTATTGGAAAAAACATCGAAGAGAATCCGGCTTTATTTAAAAGAATACTAATCGAAGGCCACGCAATAGGCAACCATACCATGAATCATTTGAATGGATGGAGCACCAGCACCGAAAAATATATTGAAAACACCATGCTTTGTAATGAGTCGATATACAACCATACCAACCAGAAAACCTTATTATTTCGCCCGCCTTACGGCAAAATAAAAAATAATCAAGCACGCCTTTTACTAGCACAGGGATATAAGATAATAATGTGGGATGTTCTTAGTGCGGATTTTGACCAAACAATTTCGAAAGAAAAATGCTTAGACAATGTTATCAAAAACACCAGATCAGGAAGTATAATTGTATTTCACGATAGCATCAAAGCATCAAAAAATCTAAAACATACTTTACCTAAAGTTTTAGACTACATCGAAAAGCATCAGTTGTATTGTGATGTATTAGAATAAAAAAGACTTAAAGCTGTTCTTGTACAATACCAATGATTGTATTTGCATCAAGCTCACCAGATTGTCTCCAGATCATTTGTCCGTCTTTGTAAATCATTAAGGTAGGAAGTCCTTTAATCCTTAATGCTTCGGCTAATTCTTGATTTTTATCAACATCAATCTTAATGACTTTTGCTTTATCACCAAGAGCTGCCGCTACATCCCTAATAACTGGATGCATCGAAACAGATGATTCATTCCAATCTGTGTAAAAATCGATTAACACAGGTACATGTGCGCTTATAAGTTCTCCAAATTTTGACATAAAACCAAAAATTTAATTTTTAAATCTATTAAAAGATAGATAGTAATTTACAAATGTAGCATTTTTAACGAATTATGCCACATTCTTACCTTTTTTTAGTTCGATCACGGTAATTTCAGGCATAATTCCTACCCTTCCAGGATAAGCATGATACCCAAAACCTCTGTTGACATAAACATATCTACCCAAATTCTCATACAAACCAGCCCATTGTGCGTAAACATACTGTGCTAAACTCCATTTAAAATAACCCGGAATCTCAATTCCAAACTGCATACCATGGGTATGACCCGCTAACGTAAGATGGAAATTTTTATGATGATTTTTAATTTCATAATCCCAATGGCTTGGATCATGACTCATTAAAACTTTAAAATCATCTTGTGCTACAGCTTGAGACGCTTTTTCAATATCTCCTGCTTTTTTAAAATTATGACCCCAGTTTTCTACTCCTATCAAAGCTATTTTATCATTTCCTTTCTCGATATAAGTATGTTCATTTAAAAGTAATTTAAACCCTATTTGTCCGTATAAACTTTTTATAGCTTCAAAATTCTCCTCTTTAGCTTCCTTGGTTGGCCAAGTAACGTATTCTCCATAATCATGATTCCCAAGTACCGAATATTTTCCGTACTGATGTTTTTTTATTCGATTAAAAGCATCAATCCATGGATTCATTTCTTTGGCATGCGTATTAACGATATCTCCTGTAAAAAGGATCAAATCAGAGTTTTGTTCGTTAACAAGATCAATTGCATAGTTTATTTTTTCGGCGTTATCAAAACTTCCGCTATGCACATCTGATATCTGTGTAATCGTAAATCCATCGAAAGCATCGGGTAGATCTGGAAAAAAAATGCGCTGCTTTATTACCTTATAATTATACCTACCAACCGTAATACCATAAATAAGTGACGCAAAAGGAATTGCAGCAAGTCCTAACCCAATCTGACTGATAAAACGTCGTCTTGATCCCAAAAAATCTTGATCATTACTGGCTATAAAATAATTCACCGCTCCAGCTCCCATTCGAAAAATATCTTCCCCTAGAAGTAGCAATGTCAAAATAAGCTTAGGAACATAAACCACCAATAACAAGCCCATGGTAAACATAGTTTGCTTTGTTTGGCCCACTGAACTATCAAATCTGGTAAAGGAATACAAAATAAACAACAAGATAACCGCACTTATTACTTGATAAGTAACCAAAATCCATTTTAACTTCACTAAAGTTTTGAATGCTTGAAATGCGTAAACCTCTATAATTAGCAAAAAAACCAAAAGAAACAAGATGCGAAAAATCATTATTATATTTTTTTGACAAAATAACAAATTAAGAAAAGACTACGCATTGATATTAATCAATATTTAACTAAAAACAACAACTAATTATAATACCTATAAAAAAACCAGCACTGCTGCTGGCTTGATCATGTATCCATCATTTATAAAATACAAACATTAGATCGATATTACATTTAATCAAAACTAACTAATTCACAACTATATTCAAGTTTGGCGTGATGATATAATCACTTGAACTTGTACCTGTATAACGCTGTACATAAACTTCTATGTAATCATTAGTTGCAAGCTCTGTAGCAGCAATTAATGGTAAAACAACTATGTCGCTAGAAACCAAACCTCTACCGTAAATTTTATACTGTAAAATTGGACTACCGTTTTTAGCAATGTAAATAATGTAAGTACCCGGATTGTTTACCTGAAAAGAAACTGAACCGGTAACTTGAAAAAAGCGTTTCTTAAGCCCTAGGTATCTTAACCTATTATTTAATCCATCAGTTGAGAAACGAAACACATTGTTCGTAACTGAAGTTCCTAACAATTTCACTGTATTACTTGGATTTGAAGTATTAAAAGTGGTAGCAGCTCCAGATCCTACAGAGTAATCGAAGTTCATATCTCCGGCCGCTTCACTGTCATCCTCTCTAGGCACACCCGGACAACTAACCGTCCATTTATTATTAAAGTTATATCCTGAATAACTGCCAACTGTATACCCCTTGATATATAGACCAGTAGTCAACGTCCCTGTAAACACAACATCTTTAATTACACCATCACCCGAAATAACAGGATTAGACGAAACATCAATACCGATCTTTGTTCCAATTACTTCACTAAAACCACCCGTTTTTTCGACTAAACCAAATGTACCTTGAAAAGTTTCATACGTACCTGAGTTTGTACCAAACCACCCCATATTTGTGATCAATAATTTACTAATATCTTTGTATACAATCCCCGCATTATTACCTGCCAATTGTACAATACTTATAAAGACTAATTGAAACCCCTCAATCTTACCTACTGTTGCTGAATTAGCTATGATGGCATCCCTAAGGATAAGGTTTTGAGTCCCAACAGCTGTAATATTAAATACATTTCCTGCAGCGGCTACTAAAGTCACTACTCTAACAGACCCACCTGTACTACCTACGAATAAATCACCAGTCATTTTTACTAATTTATCCTCACCAGAATCTAAACCTGCGATGTAGGCATTATTTAATTCGATTGGTAAGTCTAATACAATTGTACCGTTAATTTCATACAATGTTTGAGAATCTAACAAATACTTAGTTCCTCCACCCGCTGCTTTCTCTGCAGCCAATACCGTTGCCAAAACATCGGTTGATTTAATACGTTTGAAATTTAATCTATCACTTGTTGCAGATGCACCCATTTTTGTCCAGGACGATATTGAACTATCATAATAATAAAAAGACTTCAAGTCAGTATCGTACAGCATCAAACCATTTGCAGGAGAAGCAATAGCCATACGCTGCGTAGTAGTCATCCTTGGCGTTAACATCCCTTGAGTGGTTGAAGACACATCCAAAACGGAACTAGCAGCCGGAGTCACTGTACCTATACCTACCTGAGCTACAGTGCTAAGCGCAAACAACATGAATGTCAAAAGGAAAAAAGACAATTCGAATTTAAAAAAAGTAGTTTTTTTCATGATGTTAAAATTTAGTATTCAACAAATATTTCTATCGTTTCAATAATTTAGTTATACAAACCTACAAATAAAATCGATTAAAAACATATTTAATCGATTAAATACATAATTTACTTGATTAAGACCTGTTTTTTATTGTTTTATAAGTTATGTACTACAATGAAAATAGCATTTCTTTTTTCTTGCGTAAAAATGAGCTACCTATTTCAAAATCATCAGGTTACAGAACTCTCATTGCACCTCTATTACCACCCAAGCATAAATACCGCCAAAGCAAACATTATTATCTTTTTAATATTGCACTTTTATATTCCTGTTCGTACAGAAAGAAGGCATTTGAACAAAAAACCATTTGCAGCCCTTAGTGGCGAAGAAAACACAATTGCCACTTTTAAAAATAATGAAGACATTCACCAATCGACTGCTTAAAGGGTATTTAATGTCCTTTATAATATGTAACTCGGGAACATCCTTGTCGTGTTCAAACAGCCAACTTTGGAATTATTTATGGGGTTTCGGCTTTTGGCTTATCAAACCAAACGAATCTTTCCTCTGCTGAAAGTGCTGAACGCAATACCCTATCAAAACCGACTTTGATTTCAAAATCGGTTTAAAAACTTGAAAAGCATACAACCCTACTAAAAAAAAATAGCAATAAAAAAGTGCATTCCAACACCCATTTGGATCAATTTTTACAAAAAATAATGACATACCTGAAGCAAATAAGAAGAAAGTAATGAACTTTAACTTCGGTATATTGTTTTTAGGAGCAGAACATCCCGTTTTCAAAACAACCTTCCCTCCTGCTCTTCGCTATATCTCTTGTTTTCGCTATCGCAAAACAAGAGGATACCGCTGCGATCAGGGCTAGGAATTACGAATGATTTTCATAGTTAGTTTTAAAAGTATAACCAAAAAAAACTACAGTAAAACTCAACACACCCAGTTTGTCTCGCTGAAAGCGTCCCACGCAAACCGCTTACAATACTAGAGATTCCTTCGGAATGACAAACTTTACGGATTAGCAGTATCTACAATTCAACACAACGTTACCACTTCTATAAAAAAAAACGCCAAACACACTATCCCTCTTACCCTCACAGTTTGTCTCGCTGAAAGCGTCCCACACAAACCGCTTACAAAACTAGAGATTCCTTCGGAATGACAAACTTTATGGATTAGCAGGATCTACAATCCAACACAACGTTACCACTTCTATAAAAAAAAACGCCAAACACACTATCCCTCTTACCCTCACCGTTTGTCTCGCTGAAAACGTCCCACGCAAACCGCTTACAATACTAGAGATTCCTTCGGAATGACAAACTTAATGGATTAACCGCATCAAAATCAATTCACTAAACCCTAATAATTCCACTACACCCGCGTGAGTGATAGGAGCTAGCTACCGAAGTAGCGCGGATAGGCACGACAGCAGCAAGGTAAAGGGGCGAATACGCACAAAGAGGAGTTGCCCCTTTATCTTGCTGGTGGCACGCCCAAATAATTAGACTTCCCTTAAAAAAAGCGAGGTTTTCAAAAAGGTTTGTTTATTTTTACGACAAAATTTTTTACTATGTCTGCTCAAAAACGTCTTTTTTTACTCGATGCCTACGCTTTAATATTTAGAGGCTATTATGCTTTTATCAAAAACCCGAGAATTAACTCTAAGGGGATGGACACTTCGGCCATTATGGGGTTTATGAATTCCTTGATGGATGTGATAAAGCGTGAGAAACCAGACCATCTTGCGGTGGCGTTTGACAAAGGCGGTAGTGCGTTGCGTAACGAATTGTTCCCTGAATATAAAGCCAATCGTGATGCCACACCCGAGGCGATAAAAATTGCGGTACCTTATATACAGGCACTTTTGAATGCGATGCATATTCCGATTATTGAAGTAGCAGGTTATGAAGCAGATGATTTGATTGGAACGATTGCAAAACAAGCAGAAAAGGAAAATTACAAAGTTTTTATGATGACGCCAGATAAGGATTTTGCCCAACTGGTATCCGAAAACATCTTTATGTACAAACCCGCTCGTATGGGTAACGGAATTGAAATCTGGGGAGTTCCTGAGGTTTTGGCGAAGTTTGAAATTGAAAGACCGGAGCAAGTGATTGATTTTCTTGGAATGATGGGTGATGCTGCAGATAACATCCCTGGACTTCCTGGTGTGGGTGAAGTAACGGCTAAGAAATTGTTGAAGGAATTTGGAACCATGGAAAACCTTTTGGCAAATACTGACAAGCTGAAAGGAAAAATGAAGGAGAAAATCGAGGAAAACAAGGAAAAAGGATTGTTGTCAAAAACCTTAGCCACAATTTTATTGGATTGTCCTGTTACTTTCAACGAGGCAGATTACGAACTTTCGACACCTGATGTCGAGAAAACGGATGAATTATTCAACGAATTGGAATTTAGAAGAATGGCGGAGCAGTTTGATGCTATTTTCCTCCCCCCAGCCCCCTCCGAAGGAGGGGGAGCCAAAATGGCTCCAGAACCTGACGCTAAATTATATAAAAAACCACAACCAAAGAACGAAGATCAATTTGACTTGTTCTCGGCTACTTTGCCTACCCACGATAGCGAAGTGGTGCACCAACAGTTTTACGGAACACTGGAAACCACTCCGCATTCGTACCAAATTGTTCAAGGCGATTTAGGGATTAAATTACTTTTACAAAATTTACAAAAACAAAGTACGGTTTGTTTTGATACCGAAACTACTGGACTGGATGCTTTGCATGCTGAATTAGTAGGTATCTCTTTCTCGTACGAAAAAGGAAAAGGATTTTACGTTCCGTTTCCAGAGAATCAAGAAGAGGCGAAAGCCCTGGCGGAAAAATTTAGTCCGTTTTTTGAAAATACTGAAATTGAAAAAATAGGTCAAAACATTAAATATGATTTGAAAATTCTGGCTAATTACGGGATTACCGTAGCTGGAAAATTGTTTGATACCATGATTGCGCATTATTTGATTAATCCAGATATGCGTCACAATATGGATGTTTTAAGTGAAACCTATTTAAAATATACGCCAAAATCAATTGAAGATTTGATTGGTAAAAAAGGAAAGAATCAAAAATCAATGCGTGATGTAGCTCTTGAAGAAGTGAAAGAATACGCTGCCGAAGATGCTGATGTAACGTTCCAACTGAAAGAACTTTTTGCAGTGGAACTGGAGAAAACAGCTACTCAAAAATTATTTGATGAGATTGAGATTCCGCTAGTGCCTGTATTGGCCGCAATGGAAACCGAAGGAATTAATCTTGATGTTCCTTTCTTGAACGCTATGTCAACCGAAATGGGTGCTGAGAGCGATGCGTTGGAACAAAAAATATATGAAACTGCTGGAGAGAAATTTAATTTGGCTTCGCCAAAACAACTCGGCGATGTTTTATTTGACAAATTAAAAATAGGTGGACCAAAACAAAAGAAAACCAAAACAGGGCAATACGCTACTGGAGAGGAAGTCTTGAGTTACCTTGCTAACGATAACGAAATTGTACGTGACATTCTAGAATGGCGCCAAATGGTAAAACTACAAAGCACCTATATTGATGCTTTGCCCAACCAAGTGGATGCAAAAACGGGTCGTGTACATACGGACTACATGCAAACTGTTGCTGCTACAGGACGTTTGAGTTCAAACAATCCCAACTTGCAGAACATCCCGGTTCGTACCGAAAGAGGGCGCTTGATCAGAAAAGCCTTTATTGCTCGTGATGAAAACTACACCTTAGTTTCTGCCGATTACTCTCAAATAGAATTGCGTGTGATTGCAGCACTTAGTGGAGAAGAAAATATGATTGCCGCTTTTAAAAACAACGAAGACATTCACAAATCGACTGCTTCAAAAGTATTTAATGTACCTCTGGAAGAAGTAACTCGTGAGCAACGTAGTCATGCTAAAACAGTCAACTTTGGGATTATATATGGGGTGTCGGCTTTTGGGCTTTCGAACCAAACGAATCTTTCCCGTTCTGAAAGTGCCGATTTGATTGAAGCTTATTACAAATCTTACCCACAATTGAAGTCTTATATCAGCGAACAAGTGGACTTTGCTCGTGATAATGGGTATGTGCAAACTGTTTTAGGAAGACGTCGTTACTTGAAAGACATCAACTCACAAAATGCCATCGTACGTGGTGGTGCGGAACGTAATGCAGTCAATGCTCCTATTCAAGGTTCAGCTGCCGACATTATCAAAATTGCGATGATTAACATTCACAACAAACTGAAATCCGAAAACTGGAAATCAAAAATGCTACTACAAGTACATGATGAACTTGTGTTTGACGTACATAATGATGAGTTAGAAAAAATTCAACCGATGATTAAACACGAAATGGAAACTGCTTTTGTTTTAGACGTACCATTAGTGGTTGACTTAGGAATGGGGAAAAACTGGTTGGAAGCGCATTAATTTCAAATCCATTCAAAACATAAAAAAACCACTCTTCAATAAAAGGAGTGGTTTTTTTACTATTTAGAAATTCTAATTAACTATTTCTGGTAGACTCTCTTTCTTTTAGAATGGTTTTAATAACGATAGTTTTAAAAGGTACATTTTCTTCTTTCGTTTCCAGACGATCAATAAGCAATTGCGCGGCCTTTTCGCCAATTTCTGGTGCATGTTGACTTACAGTGGTAACACTTGGAGTCAACCTTCTTGAAGCTAATATTCCATCTGCAAAACCAATAATTGATAATTCTTCAGGAATTTTAAAGCCATGTTTTAGTCCGTACTTTAATGCAGCAACGGTATCAGTCTCTTCCAAAGCAAAAATAGCATCTATAGGCTCTTTTGCAGGGATATTCAAAATAGCAGCATTTAAGTCTTCTTCAGAATTAGTTCTTAAAATTATCGTTTCGTTTACTGCTACACCGTTATTTTTTAACGCTTGCAAATAACCATCTGTGCGTAATTTACCAACACTAAGTTCATCTACTGATGAAAACAAGGCGATGTTTTTACAACCCAAATCAATTAACCGTTGTGTAGAATTAAGTGCCGAGTTGAAATCATCAACCACCACTTTATCGCATTCGACTCCCTCGGCAATACGGTCAAACATAACTATAGGAGTTCCATCATTAATAATTTCGGTAAAATGAGAATATTCTTGAAGCTTTTGAGCTTCCTCTGAAACTGACAAAATAAAACCATCAATAGTACCATTACTCAACATCTCTAGCGTACTTATTTCTTTTACGATAGACTCATTAGATATACACGTAATTACATTGTAGCCTTTCTCATCGGCCACTTTTTCAATTCCGCTAAATACTTTAGCAAAGAACGAGTTTAAGATATTTGGAATAATTACACCTATCGTTTTAGTCTTTCTATTCTTTAAATTCAGACCAATAACATTTGGTTTGTAATTTTTAAGTTTAGCGTATTCTTTAATTTTAACTTTCGTTTGATCACTAATTTCCGGACTATCATTAAGCGCTTTAGAAACTGTTGAAACAGAAACATTAAGCTCTTTTGCAATTTGTTTAAGAGTTGCTTTAACTTTCATAATTGGTTGTTTATTGTCAAGTTTAGTAATAAATAGAATAATAAGTAAAAGCGTTATTAACTTCGAACAAAAACAAAGTAACACTCCTTAAATAAAAGACCTTATTATGCTACCTAAAATAGAAGCTGAGGATGCAATATAAAAATTTTATTATTCATAACAAAAGTAATACAAAAATAGGATAGAACTATTATCTACCAATCCAAAAGATAAAAATAGAACAGGCTCCCAAATATCCAATTGATAATCAGTGTAAAAACAAGATAAAATTATTCTTTTAAGGTATTTGTATTTAAAATAATTAATTGTACTTTTGCATCCCCTTTAATGGGGATGGAATGTTTAATTAAAAAATTATTATGGACGCATTAAGCTACAAGACACAATCAGCAAGCAAAGCCACTGTTACAAAAGAGTGGATCGTTGTAGATGCTGAAGGTCATAACTTAGGACGTCTTGCTTCAAAAGTCGCTATGATTTTAAGAGGTAAGTACAAGCCAAGTTACACACCACACGTTGACTGTGGAGATAACGTAATCGTTATCAACTCAGAAAAAATCAACCTTACAGGTAAAAAAATGGATGACAAAATTTACATGCGTCACACAGGTTACCCAGGAGGACAAAGAACTTTAACTGCTAAAGTATTGCAATCGAAAAACCCTGCATTATTAGTAGAAAAAGCAGTAAAAGGTATGTTACCAAAAAACAAAATTGGTGCTGAACTTTTCAGAAATTTAAATGTTGTTGTTGGTTCAGAGCACAAACAAGGTGCACAAAAACCTAGAACAGTTAACCTAAACGATCTTAAGTAATGGGAGTTATTCACAAAATCGGTAGAAGAAAAACCGCTGTTGCACGTGTTTATGTTTCGGAAGGAACAGGAGTAATCACTGTAAACAAAAAAGAATTCGCAACTTACTTCCCAACAGCTACTTTACAGTACAAAGTTATGCAACCTATGTCTATGACAGAAAACGCTACAAACTTTGACGTAAAAGTAAATGTTTATGGAGGTGGTTCAACTGGTCAAGCAGAAGCTGTAAGAATGGCATTAGCACGTGCAATGTGCGAAGTTAACGCTGAAAACAGATTAGTTTTGAAGCCAGAAGGTTTATTGACAAGAGATCCAAGAATGGTTGAACGTAAGAAATTCGGTCAGAAGAAAGCTCGTAAGAAATTTCAATTCTCGAAACGTTAATATTGCCTGTCTTGTTCAAATCTGGACGAGACTTATTGAATTTATTATTGAATTTAAAACAATGTTGTTGTTGCCTACCGAGGTAGGAATTAGTTTAGCATCTAAATGAAGCCAATAGCCCATAGCATATTGCTAGAAGCAAAAGGAACATTGCTAATCAACAGAACGTAAACTAGTACAAAAAATGTCAAACAAAGTAGAAGTAAAAGAATTACTAGAAGCAGGTGTTCACTTCGGACACATGACTAGAAAATGGGATCCAAATATGGCTCCTTACATTTATATGGAGCGTAATGGTATACACATTATCAATCTATATAAAACTGCAGCAAAAATTGAAGAAGCTAACGAAGCTTTGAAAAAAATCGCTGCATCAGGTAGAAAAATATTATTTGTTGCTACCAAAAAGCAAGCAAAAGACATCGTTGCTGAAAAAGCAAAAGCTGCAAACATGCCTTACATCACTGAAAGATGGCCTGGTGGAATGCTAACTAACTTCGTAACTATCCGTAAAGCTGTTAAAAAAATGGCTACTATTGATAAAATGAAGAAAGATGGTACTTTCATGACACTTTCTAAGAAAGAGCGTTTACAAGTGGATCGTCTTCGTGCTAAATTAGAGAAAAATTTAGGTTCAATCTCTGACATGTCTAGATTACCAGCTGCATTATTTGTAGTAGACATCAAAGCTGAACACATCGCAATAAAAGAAGCTCAAAAATTAAACATTCCAGTTTTTGCAATGGTTGATACTAACTCTGATCCTCGTGAAGTAGAGTTCGTAATTCCATCAAATGATGATGCTTCTAAATCAATTGATAAAATTTTAACTTTAGTTACAGCTGCTATCACTGAAGGTCTTTCTGATAGAGGATCTGATAAAGATGCTGATGCATCTGAAAAAACTGCTCCAGCAGTAGCAACAGCTACTGAAGAAGTAGTAGCTCCAGCTGCTCCTGCAACTGAAGAAAAATAAAAACATAAATAAATTTGAAGATTGAAAGATTTAAAGATTACTTAAAGTGCCAATGTCAAATTAACACTATTTTTAATCTTTAAATTCTTCAATCTTTTAATCTTTTAAACAAATACAACATGGCAACAATAACTGCTGCAGACGTAAATAAATTAAGAACAGCTACTGGTGCAGGAATGATGGACTGCAAAAAAGCACTAGTTGAAGCAGAAGGAGATTTTGATTTAGCGATCGAAAACCTTCGTAAAAAAGGACAAAAAGTTGCTGCAAATCGTTCAGATAGAGAATCTACTGAAGGAGCTGCAATTGCTGTTGTTAACGCTGACAAAACTGCTGGTGTAGTAATCACTCTAAACTGTGAGACTGACTTCGTAGGAATGAACGAAAGTTTTGTAACTATGGCTACAGAATTAGCAAACTTAGCATTGAACTTTGACACTCTTGAAGCTTTCTTAGCTGCTGAGTACAAAGGAATCACTGTTGCTGAGAAATTAATCGAGCAAACTGGTGTTATCGGTGAGAAACTTGAAATCAGAACTTTTGAGAAATTAGAAGGTGCTTTCGTAGGATCTTATATCCACTCTGGAAACAAAATCGCTACTTTAGTAGCTTTATCTGCGACTCCTGCTGGTGCTGAAGAAGTTTCTAGAAACGTAGCTATGCAAGCTGCTGCAATGTCTCCTATCGCGTTAAACGAAGATGGAGTTGATGCTGCAACTATCGAAAAAGAAATTGAAATCGCTAAAGACTTACTTCGTCAAGAAGGAAAACCAGAAGCTATGTTAGATAACATCGCTAAAGGTAAATTAGCTCGTTTCTTTAAAGACAATACATTAGTAAACCAAGATTATATTAAAGATAACAAATTAAGCGTTGCTGCTTATGTTGCTTCTTTAGATAAAAACCTTGTAGTTACAGGATTTAAAAGAGCTGCTTTAGGTTAATCCTTGCACACTTTTAAAATATAAAAATCCCATTTCAAATTGCTTTGAAATGGGATTTTACTTTTAGCACTATTTAGACCCTCCAGCCCAATCTATTATCTTTTCTTTTGAATGTCCTTGCTAAAAACGATACTCCATTTTTAACATCACATATCTTGGTTGTAATCGATACTCCGTCTTTGAAATACTGATATCCGAAACACTATAGTTTTTAAACGTTTGGGTATTAAATAAATTATTCCCTGAAAGGAAAAAAGTGAGCTTATTCTCTTTTACCACATACCGCGCCTCTAGATCTAAAAAATAATATTTGTTACTGTCTTTATTCAGGTTTCCAAAAAAATAACGTTCTGATTGTAGTTGTACATTAAACGTATCACTAAACATAAACGACAAATCAAAAAAGATCATATTATCCGTAAACGCAATAGCCGTGCTAGTTTTTACTTGGTTGTAATTCCATTTTGAACCAATATGATAATTAAAAAAACCTTTGAATCCAGAGCGTAATTCAAAACCATAATCAGCACTAAAGTTTTTAACCTCGCGAAGATTAGAGTTATTTACGCTGTTTTTAAAATTGGTCTTGGTTGCCCCAAAGTTGACTTTTAAGTTGGATTTTATAGGTTTAAAATACCGGTCTACACTAGACGAAAGTGATAAAAACGCTCTGTCCTTAATAATTATTTTTCCAGACTGGGAAAAATTTTGAGATACGAACGAATTAGTACTATAAAAGTCATTGTTCTTTGCATACAGTAGAAAAGTATTCAAAAAAAACTTGTCGCCCCAATTCCCGTAAGAATAATTCAAAACAGCATTAGATGCATTCAATTGATTAAAGACCTCTAATCCCTTTGAAAAAGAGCGAAAACCAGTTTGCACATAGCCTGAATACAAATCCAAAATACTAGCGTTCGTCGTATTGTAGGAGTAAGAGGTCATGATTTTATTCTTCTCATCTATTATCCAGTCTACTCCTATTTTTGGAATTATAAAAAAAGGACTTTCGCTTCTGCTAACGTCAAAATTTTCTATCCAATTAAACAGTTGGTGAACATCTGATTGAGTAAGTATGGTAAAGTTATTGAACTTAAAACGGTACTTGATGGATGCATACAAATCGTTTGTACTGTACTTTAGACTATTCTGATAGCCATCAGGAGCCGATATATTATTTTGGTTATCAACTAATTCAAAACGAGTGTTTATATGGTCTAATCGAAACTTATTGCCTACCTTTAGTTCTAATAAATCTCCATTTTCTTTTTTGTCCAATAAATAACCTTCTACACCGGCAAATTCCATGCTGTTCTCCGTAAATTGTCTTGTATTATTTGCATTAGCTGCAAACAAATCTTGAAAGATGAACTGATTTACCGAGTAGCTTTGTGGTGTTTTTTCATTGATATATCTCCCGGAAAGCAGAAAAACTTTTTTATCTTTGAACTTGTTCGTAAATACTATTTTTTGATCAAAGAGTTGATTGTTTGTATTGAGGCGTTCATTAAGTACATTAGCATTAAATCCTAAATCACTGCTATTTTTTTCGTTGGACTTATTAAATTTCCCTGTATATTCGAGTGTTTTAGTTGTAGAAATATCGTAGGTTAAATCTAGTTTTCCAAATCCAGCGATCTTGGTTTTTCTACCCACAAAATCTTCTGTGTTCTGGAAACTAATTGCTGCAGCTGTGAAGGTTTCAAAGCTATTTCTAAAAAAATCATTTTCATCCGTATTTAAAAATCCCAATGCTTTTATTTTAGGGCTTGCTGAAAAATTGCAAATCCAATAAAACACAGGTATTTAGAGTTACTTTTTCTTGTTTAAATGCAAAG